>NZ_JBITLI010000005.1:0-435375 GCF_044465085.1 Streptomyces sp. NPDC049813
GCGGGGAACTGCGCGCTCGGCCCCCACCGGCGCGAGGACGGCGAACGACACGGGGCTCCGCCCCGGACCCCGCTCCTCAAGCGCCGGAGGGGCTGGTTCTTGCTGGTCAGAGCCGCTTCAGCACCGCCCCTTTCGCGGCGGTGAACTCCTCGTCCGTGAGCACCCCGGCCCGGTGCAGCTCGCCCAGCTCCCGCAGCCGCCGCAGCAGCGCGTCGTGGTCGTCCTCCGGCGGGGCGGGCGCGGGGTCCGGGGCCAGGGCCGGGTGCGGCGCCGGCTCCTGCGGGGTGGCGGGCCCCGCGCCCGGGTGCGGGAGGCGGGCCTGGACGGCGGCGGCGACCAGGGCCGTCAGCGGGTCCTTCTTGAAGCCCCACAGCTCGATGGAGTTCGGGTCGTACTTGGGCGGCGCCTTCGTCGGGGACGAGCGGACGACGAAGCGCAGGCAGCCGTTCTCCAGGCCCACCGCGGGCTGCCACCGCACCGCCGCGATGTCGGCGAGGGCGAGCAGCCGCGGCCCGGCCGAGGCCTTGGCGTCCTCCGTCTTCCAGTTCCACTCCAGGCGGACGTGCTCCCCGTCGAAGCTCGCCGTGCCGTCCCCGGCGGAGACCGACAGCGGCACGGCGGGGCCCGGCAGCACGTACTCCGTACAGGCCGACGCCGGGACCTGTTCGAGGAGCAGCGCGGTGCGCACCTCGTCCACGACGTACTCGGCGACCCCGTACCGGTCCGCCTCGACGGTCAGCTGGTAGGGGTCGGCGCCGTCCGGGAGCTTGCCGCCGGTCGCCTGGAGCAGCGGGTCCGCGCCGTCGCGCAGCCGCAGCCGCAGCCGCCCCGACTTCTTGCCGTGCTCGAAGGAGACGGCGGCCAACGCCCGCAAGGGGACGGTGACTTCACCCAGCGTCTTGCGGAGCGGGCTCACGTTCTTGTCGTGCCCCGGCACCAGCCGCAGCGCCTCCCCGTCGAACGTCCACGTGCCGTCGCGCTGGATGATTTCCGCCATACGGCGATTCTGGCATCCGGCCCGGCGGAAGTGGTCTACACCTTGACCGGCAGGGAGGCGGGCGGTACGCATGGTGACCGATCGGTTGCTCAGCCCGCACAACGAACTCCGCCAACGACTCCGTCGAAGGGATTGTTCGTGAGGACGTACTTCGGATCGCACCCCGGCCCGTACCCCGGCTCGCACCCACGCCCCCGCCCCCGGCGCGGCCCGGCCAGGGCCCTGCTGGGCGCCCTGCTGCTCGTCGCCGCGGGAGCCGGTGGCCTCGGCGCAGGCCCGGCCACCGCCTCCGCTTCCGCCCCGGCCGCCGCCACGCCCCTCGGGCAGATCGTCCCCGCGCCCGCCGAGGCGACCGCGGGCGGCTCCGCGTACCGGATCACCGGCAAGACCCGCATCCGGGTCGAGGACGGTTCCCGGGCCGCGCTCGGGGTCGGGGAGTACCTCGCCGGGGTGCTGCGCCCGTCCACCGGCTACCGGCTGCCCGTCACCGGCGCCCGCGCCGACGACGGCATCCGGCTGCAGTTGAGCGGCAAGGAGACGGGGCTCGGCGCCGAGGGGTACCGGCTGACCAGCACCGGGCGGTCCGTGACCATCGTCGCCCACGCGCCCGCGGGCCTCTTCCACGGCGTGCAGACCCTGCGCCAGCAGCTGCCCGCCGCGGTCGAGGCGGACAGCCGCGGGCCCGGGCCCTGGCTGATCGCGGGCGGCACCATCGAGGACACCCCGCGCTACGCGTGGCGCGGCGCCCACCTGGACGTGGCCCGCCACTTCTTCACCGTGCCGCAAGTCAAGCGGTACATCGACGAGTTGGCGCTCTACAAGGTCAACAAGCTGCACCTGCACCTCAGCGACGACCAGGGCTGGCGCCTCGCGATCGACTCCTGGCCGAAGCTGGCGACGTACGGCGGCTCGACGCAGGTCGGCGGCGGCGCGGGCGGCCACTACACGAAGGCCCAGTACAAGGAGATCGTGCGGTACGCCGCCTCCCGCTATCTGGAGGTCGTGCCCGAGATCGACATGCCGAGCCACACGAACGCGGCCCTCGCCTCGTACGCCGAACTGAACTGCGACAGTGTCGCCCCGCCGCTGTACACCGGCACCGAGGTCGGCTTCAGCTCGCTGTGCGTGGACAAGGACATCACCTACAAGTTCATCGACGACGTGGTGCGGGAGGTGGCCGCGCTCACGCCCGGCCGCTACCTCCACATCGGCGGCGACGAGGCGCACTCCACCAGCCACGAGGACTACGTCACCTTCATGAACAAGGTGCAGCCGATCGTCGCCAAGTACGGCAAGACGGTCGTCGGGTGGCACCAGCTGGTCCAGGCGACCCCGGCCAAGGGAGCGCTCGCGCAGTACTGGGGCACCGAGGGGACCGGCGCCGCGGAGAAGGCCCAGGTCGCCGAGGCCGCGAAGAACGGCACGGGGCTCATCGTCTCGCCCGCCGACCGGACGTACCTCGACATGAAGTACACCAAGGACACGCCGCTGGGCCTGGCCTGGGCCGGGTACGTGGAGGTGCGGCGCTCCTACGACTGGGACCCGGGCAGCTACCTGCCCGGCGCGCCCGCCTCGGCGGTCAAGGGCGTCGAGGCGCCGCTGTGGTCGGAGACCCTGTCGACCTCCGCGCACCTCGACTACATGGCCTTCCCGCGGCTGCCGGGCGTCGCCGAGCTCGGCTGGTCGCCCGCGGCCACCCACGACTGGGACACCTACAAGGTGCGGCTCGCCGCGCAGGCCCCGCGCTGGGACGCGCTCGGCATCGGCTACTACAAGTCGCCGCAGGTGCCGTGGCCCGCTCGGTAGCGCACGCGTGAAAGGGGCCCGGGAGGACCGTCTCCCGAGCCCCTTCCGGTCTCTGTCGCGTCAGCGGCTCACGCGATCGGGTTCTCCAGGTCGCCGACGAGCTGGAGCGCGCCCGAGGGGTCGGCGAGGTCCACCATCTGCTCGTTGTTGCGCAGCTGGAGCCGGTTGAGGGCGGAGAGCGCGAACGTCGGGGCGAACATGTCGAACCGGTCGAACTTCTCCGCCAGGTGCGGCGCCGACTCCTGGTAGTCGCGCACGCAGTCGGCGACCGCCGACCAGAACGTGGCCTCGTCCAGGACGCCGTCCTCGACCAGGTTCGCCGCGAGGAAGCGGAAGAAGCAGTCGAAGACGTCCGTGAAGATCGACAGGAGCTTCATGTCGTCGGGGACGTCGGCCCGGATGCGGTCCACCTTCGGCGGCAGCACCGCGTCGGTGTCCATCACCGCGATCTCCTCGGCGATGTCCTTGAAGACCGCCCGCCGCACGGTGCCCCGCTCGTCCAGGACCAGGATGACGTTCTCGCCGTGCGGCATGAACACCAGGTCGTAGGCGTAGAAGCTGTGCAGCAGCGGCGTCAGGTACGCCGTGAGGTACGGCTTCAGCCACTCCCGTGGCGTCAGCCCGGAGCGCTCGATCAGCGCGCCCGCGAAGGAGCGGCCCGCGCGGTCCACGTGCAGCAGCGACGCCATCGTGGCGAGCCGCTCGCCCTCGGCCAGCGTCGGCACCGGCGACTCGCGCCACAGCGCGGCGAGCATCTTGCGGTAGGGCGAGTAGCGGTCGGTGGCGGCCTCGTACTCCAGGTGCCGGTAGCCGACGGCCGCGCGCTCGCGGATGATCGTCAGGCCCGTGCCCTTGAGTACCTCGTCGTTCTCGATGAGCCCGGCCAGCCAGTCGTTGATGGCGGGCGTCGCCTCCATGTACGCCGCTGACAGGCCGCGCATGAAGCCCATGTTGATGACGGACAGGGCCGTCTTCACGTAGTGCTTCTCGGGGGAGGTGGAGTTGAAGAACGTCCGGATCGACTGCTGCGCCAGGTACTCGTCGTCGCCCTCGCCCAGGCAGACCAGGTGCCGCCGGGCGACCTCGGCGGCGAAGGTGACGGACAGCTTGTTCCACCACTGCCACGGGTGGACCGGGATGAGCAGGTAGCCGGCCGGGTCCAGGCCCTGCTCGCGCAGGGTCGCGTCGAAGCGGGCGAGGGTCGCCTCGCCCAGTTCGGCGCGGAGCAGCGACTCGTAGTCCAGGCCGACGCCGGCGGTGAACGCGGCCCGCTCGCGCGTCGCCGCCAGCCAGACCAGGCGGACCGGGCTCGCCGTCTCGGGGGCGTACGAGAGGTACTCGTGGATGCCGAAGCCGAGCCGCCCGTTGTTGGCGACGAAGCAGGGGTGGCCCTCGGTCATGCCCGTCTCGATGTCCTGGAAGGAACCGGACGCGGCGAGCTCGGCCGCGGAGACGTCGGGCTTGGTCAGCTTGAAGCAGGTGCCCGAGAGGGTGGAGGAGATCTCCTCCAGGTAGACCGGCAGGATCGCGTCGGACAGGCCGAGCGAGTCCTTCAGCTCGACGAAGAACTCCAGTGCCTGGATCGGCAGTTCGGCGCCGTCCCGGTGGCGGGTGATGGAGGCGGCGTCGATCTGCCAGTGGTCCAGGCGCAGCCGGCGGGCGCGGAACTCGTAGCGGGTGGCACCGTCGTCGCTGCGTACCGCGTACCGGCCGTCGCCGTCCAGGGCCTCGGGCGCGAGGAGGCGCTCGTGGCTGAACTCGGCGAGGGCCTTGCGGATCAGGAGGCGGTTGGCCGCGCTCCAGCGCTCGGGGGAGAGGTGGGAGACGGTGTCGGCGAGGCTCATGCGCGCACCTCCCCGGCCACGGCCGTCGCGGCTTCGAACTGGGCGCGCGTGCAGAAGCTGAGCAGCGCCTCCTTCTCCGGCTTGGCGATCTCCCGGTCGGGGACGAAGCCGACGGCCGCGTTGAGCGCGTGCACCGCCTTGTTGCGGACGTCCGGCTCGACGACGACGCGGCGCACGGCCGGGTCGGCGAACAGGTGCGCCATCACCGCGGTGATCACGGCGCGGGTGAAGCCGTGCTCGGGGGTGTCGGTCGGCGCGACGAGGAAGTGCATGCCGACGTCGCCGGGCTCGGGCTCGTACAGGCCGACCAGCTCGACGTGACGGGGGTCGTACCGCTCCATCAGGAAGACGGGGACGCCGTCCCGCTCGCCGATGAAGGCGTCGTGGTGCTCGGCCGCGGCGATGGAGGTGTACTCGCGCTCCACGTCCGGCAGGGAGGCGTCGCCCATCAGCCAGAACGCGGCCTTGGGGTGCGTCACCCAGCCGTGGACCAGCTCGGCGTCCCGCGCCGGGTCGAGGGTGCGTATTGCGAAGGTCATACAGCGAACTCCTGGAAGGCGATGGTCTTCTCGACGGGGTAGTACTCGGTGCCGAGCAGCTCGCCGATGATGTAACTGTTGCGGTAGGCGCCCATGCCCAGGTCGGGGCTGGTGATCGAGTGCGTGTGCACGCCCGCGTTCTGCAGGAAGATGCCGCGCCCGGTCGTGTCGACCGTGTAGTTGCGGGCGACGTCGAAGCGGCCCCGGCCGTCCAGCCGGATGCGGTCCTTGACCGGCTCCAGGAAGGCGGGGATCGCGTACTTGTACCCGGTGGCCAGGATCAGGCCCTCGGTCTGCACCTCGTACGCCTTGTCCTGCTCCTCCTGGTGCAGGCCGAGGGTGTAGGTGCCGTCCTCGTATCGCGCGCTGCGCAGCGCCGAGTTGGTGAGCAGCCGGGTGGGGACCGGGCCGCCCAGCTTCTTCTGGTAGAGCAGGTCGAAGATGGCGTTGACGAGTTCCCCGTCGATGCCCTTGAACAGGCCCTTCTGCCGCTCCTCGAGCCCGTACCGGGTGGCTTCCGGCAGCGCGTGGAAGTAGTCGATGTAGTCCGGGGACGTCATCTCCAGGGTCAGCTTGGTGTACTCCAGCGGGAAGAACCGCGGGGAGCGCGTGACCCAGTTGAGCTGGTAGCCGTGGACGTCGATCTCGGCGAGCAGGTCGTAGTAGATCTCGGCGGCGGACTGACCGCTGCCGACCAGCGTGATCGACTTCTTCCGCTGGAGCTCCTGCTTGTGCTGCATGTAGCGGGAGTTGTGCAGGAGGTCGCCGCCGAGGCCCTGGACGGCCTCGGGGAGGTGCGGCGGGGTGCCGGTGCCGAGGACCAGGTGCGGGGCGCGGTAGAGGGTGCCATCCTCGGTGGTCACCGTGTACAGGCCGTCGCTCTCGTCGTAGGTGACGGCGGCGACGGTGGTGGAGAAGCGGATCGAGGAGAGCTTGGCGGCGGCCCAGCGGCAGTAGTCGTTGTACTCGACGCGCAGCGGATAGAAGTTCTCGCGGATGTAGAACGAGTACAGCCGCCCGGACTCCTTCAGGTAGTTGAGGAAGGAGTACGGGGAGGTCGGGTCGGCGAGGGTGACGAGGTCGGACATGAACGGGGTCTGCAGGTGGGCGCCGTCGAGGAACATCCCCGAGTGCCACTCGAAGTCCGGCTTGGACTCCAGGAAGACGCCGTTCAGTTCGGCTATCGGTTCGGTCAGGCAGGCGAGGCCGAGGTTGAACGGGCCGAGTCCGATCCCGATGAAGTCGTGACGGTCACGGGATTCAGGAAGCGCGGTCAAGGGTGTCTCCCAGGTACTGCTCGGCATGGCCGGCGATGAGGTCGAGGACGGCCGAGATGTCGGCGAGGGTCGTCTCGGGGTTGAGCAGGGTGAACTTCAGGTACTGCCGGTCGCCCACCTTGGTGCCCGCGACGACCGCGTCGCCGGAGGCGAACAGGGCTTTGCGGGCATGGAGGTTGGCGCGGTCGATCTCGGTGGGGTCGCTGACCCCGGCCGGGATGTAGCGGTAGACGAGCGTGGACAGGCTCGGCTCGACGACGACGTCGAAGCGCGGGTCGGCGGCGAGCACCTTCCAGCCCTCGTGCGCCAGGTCGCAGACCTCGTCGAAGAGGTTGCCGATGCCGTCGGCCCCCATCACGCGCAGCGTCATCCACAGCTTGAGCGCGTCGAAGCGGCGGGTGGTCTGGAGGGACTTGTCGACCTGGTTGGGGATGCGCTCGGCGACGGTGCGGCGCGGGTTGAGGTACTCCGCGTGGTACGTCGCGTGGCGCAGGGTGGCGCCGTCGCGGACCAGCACGGCGCTCGAACTGACCGGCTGGAAGAAGGACTTGTGGTAGTCGACGGTGACGGAGTCGGCGCGCTCGATGCCGGTGAGCCGGTCGCGGTTCCTCGGCGAGACGAGCAGCCCGCAGCCGTACGCGGCGTCCACGTGCATCCACGTGTCGTACTGGGCGCACAGCTCGGCGATCTCGGGCAGCGGGTCGATGGAGCCGAAGTCGGTGGTGCCCGCGGTGGCGACGACGGCCATCGGCACGAGGCCCTCGCTGCGGCAACGCTCCAGTTCGGCGGCGAGCGCCACGGTCTGCATGCGCTTCTCGCGGTCCACGGGCACGGAGACGACGGCGTCGGCGCCGAGACCGAGGAGCTGGGCGGACTTCTTGACGCTGAAGTGGCTGGCCTCGGAGGCGAAGATACGCAGTTTCGCGAGCGAGGCGGGGCCCTGCCAGCCCTCCGGGCCCGGCTTGGCCTCCTGGCGGGCGAGGAGCAGCGCCTGGAGGTTGGACTGGGAGCCGCCGGAGGTGAAGACGCCGTCGGCGGCGGCGCCGAGGCCGATCCGCGCGGTGGTCCAGTCGATCAGTTTGCGCTCGATGAGCGTGCCGCCCGCGGACTGGTCCCAGGTGTCGAGGGAGGAGTTGACCGCGGAGAGGATGGCCTCGCCGAGCACGGCCGGGATGACGACCGGGCAGTTGAGGTGGGCGAGGTAGCGGGGGTGGTGGAAGTAGACGGCGTCGCGGAGGTAGACGTCCTCCAGCTCGTCGAGCACGGCCATGGTGTCGTGCAGCGGCGTGTCCAGGTCGACGGCGTCGATGGCCGGCGCGAGGGCGTCCGGGGTGATGCCCGTGAACGGCCGTGCGGTGGTGGCGAGTTTGGCCGCCACCCGCTCGATTCCCTCGGTCACGGAACTGCGGTACAGCTCCGCGGTCGTGTCATTGAGCAGGTGCGAGCGCATGAACGGTTCCTCCGGGTGGGGATGCGGGTGGTCCCGGGTGGGGCAGGAAAAAGGCGGGTCAGAAAGAGGCGGGGACGCGAACTCGTTGTTAGGTTAGCCTAACCTAACTTAAGCTCGCGACCCCGCCCTGGGTATGTGACCGGATTGCCCCGTGATGGCCGGATCGTCGCTATGCGGCGGCCGGTTGCTCCCGCAGCGCGTCCTCGCTCAGGCCGCGCTTCCAGTACCCCACGAACGTCACCGTCCGCTTGTCGTAACCGCGTTCGCGCACGAGGTGGCGGCGCAGCTCCTTCATGGTCCCGGACTCGCCCGCCAGCCAGGCGTACGGGCGCGCGCACTCCGGGAGCCGCGTGGCGCGCAGGGCCTCCAGCGCGGTGACGCACCCCTCGCCGCGCACCAGCCAGGTGACGGAGACGTCGGCGGCCGTCACGACCGGCTGGATGTCGTCGCGGTGCGGGACCTCCAGGAAGACGTGCGCGGAGGCGGACGCCGGCAGCCAGGCGAGCACGCCGAGCGCCGCGGGCAGGGCCGTCTCGTCGCCCCACATGAGGATGTGGTCGAAGTCCTGCGGGGGCCGGCACCGCACGGCCGCGTTGTCGGTGACCGCCGGGCCGAGCACGGTGGCCCGGTCGCCGGGGCGGGCGTCCCGTGCCCAGCGGCAGGCGGGGCCCGCGGGGGCCGGGCCGTCGTCGTGCAGGACGAAGTCGATGTCGATCTCCTGCACGGTCCCGGCCGGGCCGCGGCGCTGGCCGCTCAGCGTGTACGAGCGCATGACGGCCCGCTCGTGCGGCGGGATCGCCCGGTACGCCGCGTGCCAGGCGCGGCCATCGTCGCCCGGCTCGGCGGGCGGCAGGACGGGCGCGTGCTGGCCGGGCTGCGGCAGGAACAGGGAGAGGGACTGGTCCCGGCCGCCGCCATGGAAGGCGGCCAGTTCCTCGCCCGTGAAGGTGACCCGGAGCAGTGACGGGCCGAGCCGCCGGGTGCGTACCACTTGCAGATCGAAGAATCGGAAAGGGGCGACGGTGGGGGCTTCGGCCGTCACGGTCATGGGATCAGGACACCTTCTTCGCCGTCTCGATGGCCTTGGCCAGGTTCTCCAGGAGCGGAGCGCACTTGTCGTAGGACAGGATCGGTTCGGGGGAGCGGGGGATGACCTGGCCGGCCTTGACGGCGGGCAGCTGCTTCCAGGTCGGCTCGTCGATGTCGGCGGGCTGGATGGTCTGGCTGCGGTCGTCCATCATGATGATGTCGGCCTTGTGCTTGTCGACGTTCTCCCAGCTCAGGTTCTCGAACCAGCCGCCGGACTCCTTCTTCGCGGCCTCCGTCGGCTCGACGAAGTTCACGCCCAGGGCCTTGAAGTACTCCAGGTCGATGGAGAGGTTCGTGCCGGAGACGTAGAAGATGTCCTGACTGGCGCTGCCCGCGAGGACCTTGATGTCCGGGTGGGCCTTGGCGGCCTTGCGCAGCCGGGCCGCCGCGTCCTCGAACCGCTTCTTCGCCGCGACCACCTTGGCGGCCTTCAGGTCGGCGCCGAGCGAACCGGCCAGCGCGTACATCCGCTCCAGCGGCTGCGTCAGCTGCCGGTCGAAGACGGAGATCGCGACGCTCGGGGCGAGCTTGGCGATCTTGTCCTTGGACTCCTCGGGCACGGACCACAGGGTGCCGGCGTCGTCGAAGGTGGTGCTGACCAGCACGTCCGGGGCGAGGCTCGCGTACTTCTCGATGTTGAACTGGCCCCAGGCGTTGCCGAGGACCGTCACCTTGGAGACGTCCATGTCGCCGGCCTGGACGTCCGGCTTGCCGCCCTTGGTGGTCGTCGGGCCGAAGACGCCCTTGACCTTGACGCCGTAGTCCCACAGCGCCGCGCCGACGCCGGTGAAGGCGACGATGGTCGCGGGCGCCTTGTCGAGCTTGACCGTGGTGCCGCGGTCGTCCTTGAAGGACCAGGGGCCGGAGGCGCCCTTCGTCGCGGAGTCACCGCCGCTGTCCTTGGCGCCGTCGTCGTTGCCGCAGGCGGCGAGCGCGACACCGAGGCCGAGGGCGCCGCCGATGGCGAGCACGCCGCGGCGGGTGGGGTGGGACAGCTGGGCGATGGGCATGACGAGCTGCTTTCGGACGTGCCGGACCGGCGCTGGCTGGTTCTTGGAACTGAGGGAAGGTTAACCTAAGTTCCTGGCATGTCCAGGGGGCGGGGGGTGGTGAGGCGCGGGTCACGGGGCGCTGCCCCGGACCCCGCTGCTCAATCGCCGCAGGGGCTCGGAATATGGGCCGCAGGTGTCTACGGCGTGAGGCCCAGCTCCCGCGCGATCAGCATGCGCTGCACCTCGCTCGTGCCCTCGCCGATCTCCAGGATCTTGGAGTCCCGCCACATCCGGGCCACCGGGTACTCGTTCATGAACCCGTACCCGCCGTGGATCTGGGTCGCCTCGCGCGCGTTGTCCACGGCCACCGTCGAGGAGTAGAGCTTGGCGATCGCCGCCTCCTTCTTGAACGGCTCCCCGGCGACCATCCGCGAGGCCGCGTCGTACCAGCCGACCCGGGCCATGTGCGCCCGCATCTCCATGTCGGCCAGCTTGAACTGGATCGCCTGGTTCGTCCCGATCGGCTTGCCGAACGCGTGCCGCTCGGCGGCGTACTTCACCGACTCGTCCACGCAGCCCTGGGCCAGCCCGGTGGCCAGCGCGGAGATCGCGACGCGGCCCTCGTCGAGGATGCGCAGGAACTGCGCGTACCCGCGGCCCTCCTCGCCCAGCAGGTTCGCCGCGGGGACGCGCACGTCGGCGAAGGACAGCTCCCGGGTGTCCGACGCGTTCCACCCCACCTTCGAGTACGGTGCCGCGACCGTGAAGCCGGGGGTGCCCGACGGCACGATGATCGCCGAGATCAGCGGCCGGCCGTCCGGCTTGCGGCCGGTGACCGCGGTGACGGTGACCAGGCCGGTGATGTCCGTGCCGGAGTTGGTGATGAAGCACTTCGAGCCGTTGATCACCCACTCGTCGCCGTCCCGGACGGCCGTCGTGCGGGTACCGCCCGCGTCCGAGCCGCCGTCCGGCTCGGTCAGCCCGAAGGCGCCGAGGACCTCGCCGGAGCACAGCTTCGGCAGCCACTGCCGCTTCTGCTCCTCCGTGCCGAACAGGTGCAGCGGCATCGCGCCCAGCGAGACGCCCGCCTCCAGGGTGATCGCCACGGAGGAGTCGACGCGGGCCAGCTCCTCCAGGGCGATCCCGAGTGCGAAGTAGTCCCCGCCCATCCCGCCGTACTCCTCGGGGAAGGGCAGCCCGAACAGGCCCATGCGGCCCATCTCGCGGACGATCTCGTAGGGGAACTCGTGGCGCTCGTAGTAGTCGCCGATCTTCGGCGCGACGACGTCGTGCGCGAACGCCTCGACGGTGCGGCGCAGTTCGTCCAGCTCGGGGCTGAGTCGGTGGTCCATCGGTCTCTCACTGCTCCTGGTGGGTCAGGGCGCGGACGGTGCGGGAAGGGCTGGGGCGCCCCAGCCGGTCGGCCATCCAGGCGCTCGTGGCGCTCAGACGGTCCAGGTCGACCCCGGTCTCGATGCCGAGCCCGCGCAGCATCCAGACGAGGTCCTCGGTGGCGAGATTGCCGGTGGCGCTCTTCGCGTAGGGGCAGCCGCCGAGGCCGCCCGCGGAGGCGTCGACCGTCGTCACGCCGTGCTGCAGCGCCGCCAGGGTGTTGGCGAGCGCCTGGCCGTACGTGTCGTGGAAGTGGACGCCAATGCGGTCCGTGCCCACACCGGCCTCGTTCAGTGCGGTCAGCAGGGCCGTCACATGGCCCGGGGTCGCCACCCCGATGGTGTCGCCGAGGCTCAGTTCGTCGCAGCCCATGCCGGTGAGCGCGGTGGCGGCCCGGACGACCTGGGGGACCGGGACCGGGCCCTCCCAGGGGTCGCCGAAGCACATGGAGAGGTAACCGCGCACGTGCGCGCCGCCCTCCTTGGCACGGGCCACGACCGGTTCGAACATGGCGAGGGACTCGGCCACCGTCCGGTTCAGGTTCGCCTTCGCGAAGGACTCGGTGGCGGCGGCGAACACGGCGAGGCGGCTCGCGCCGAGGGACAGGGCCCTTTGCAGGCCGCGCTCGTTCGGTACGAGGACGGGGAGGTGGACGTCCTTGAGGTCCTGGAGGGCGGGGAACAGGGTCTCCGCGTCCGCCAGTTGGGGCACCCACTTGGGGTGGACGAAGCTGGTCGCCTCGATGGTGGTCAGGCCTGCGGCGGCCAGGCGGTGGATGAACTCCGCCTTGACCTCCGTGGGGACCGTGGATCTCTCGTTCTGGAGGCCGTCCCTCGGGCCCACCTCGTGGATGCGGATGCTTTTCGGCAGGTTCTGGGCGGGGGCCACCATGGGGAGTTCGGTGGTCATGCTGACGCCTCCTCGCCGTTGGGGGTTCCTGTCAGCGGCGAGTGCGGCGCCGTCGTGGCTGGTCGCGCAGTTCCCCGCGCCCCTGGCGGGGCTGGTGTGGGGCGGGGACGGGTCATTTGTCCGCCTCCTCGCCGTGGGAGGTGCCTGTCTCCGGCGGGTGCGCGTCCCTTGTGGCTGGGCGCGCCGTTCCCCGCGCCCCTGGCGGGGCTGGTGTGGGGCGGGGGCGGATCATTTGTGCGCCTCCTCGGTTCCCCGCGCCCCTGAAGGGGCGCTCTCGTGCTCGGCAGCCGAGGGGTTCACCACGGCCAGTACCTGGTCCATCGCCACCGTCGTGCCCGGGGTCACGTCCAGTTCTGTCACCACTCCCGCGTGCGGGGCCGCGATGACGTGCTCCATCTTCATGGCCTCCACCACCAGCAGGCTCTGGCCGGCGCTCACCTCGTCGCCCACCGCCACCTTCACCACCGTCACCGTGCCGGGCATCGGCGCCGTCAGGGAGCCCGCGCCGCCCGCGCCCGCGCCGGTCAGGCTCGCCGCCACCGGGTCGTGGTCCTGGACGTGCCAGGCGTCCCCGTCCAGGCCCAGCCAGTCGCCGGACACCGCGGTGAGCCGGGCCGGTGCGGCCGGGACCCCGTCGACCAGGACCTCGGCGCCGCGCACCCGCACCTCGACCGGGTCGTGACCCGGCACGCGCAGATGGTGGACCGTCCAGGCCGGTTCGCCGCCCAGGCGCCAGCCGTCGGCGCGGGCGAACGGGTCCGACCAGCCCGCCTCCTGGGGCGGCGCGAGCCGCTCCTGGCGCAGGACGCCCGCCGCCGCGTACACCGCCGCCGGGACCCCGGAGCCGACGAGTCCGTCCGCCGCGCGCTCCACCAGCCCGGTGTCGAGCGCGCCCGCCACCACGTCCGGATGGGCCAGCAGGCGGCGCAGGAACCCCGCGTTCGTCGGCACGCCCAGCGTCACCGTCCGGGCCAGCGCGGCCCGCAGCCGGCGCAGCGCCGTCGCCCGGTCGGGGCCGTACGCGATGACCTTCGCCAGCATCGGGTCGTAGAGCGAGGAGACCTCCGTGCCCTCGCTGAGGCCCGAGTCGGTGCGCACCCCGGCGCCGTCCGGCTCGCTCAGGGCGAGGACCGTGCCGCCGGAGGGGAGGAAGCCGCGCGCCGGGTCCTCGGCGCAGAGCCGCGCCTCCACCGCGTGCCCGGTCAGCGTGATGTCGTCCTGGGCGAAGGGGAGCGGCTCGCCCGCGGCGACGCGGATCTGCCACTCGACCAGGTCCAGGCCGGTGATCAGCTCGGTCACCGGATGCTCGACCTGGAGGCGGGTGTTCATCTCCATGAAGCAGTACGCGCCCGGGTCCTCGCCCGGCACGATGAACTCCACCGTGCCCGCGCCCCGGTAGCCGCAGCTGCGGGCCGCCTCCACCGCCGCGGCGCCCATCGCCGCGCGCGTGGCCTCGTCGAGCAGGACGCTCGGCGCCTCCTCGACGATCTTCTGGTGGCGGCGCTGGAGGGAGCACTCGCGCTCGCCCAGGTGCACGACGTGGCCGTGGGCGTCGGCGAGCACCTGGATCTCGATGTGGCGGGGCCGGTCGATCCACCGCTCGACCAGAAGCATGTCGTCGCCGAACGAGGCGCGCGCCTCGCGCCGCGCCGCCGCGATCTCGTCCTCCAGTGCGGTCAGGTCGCGGACCAGGCGCATGCCCTTGCCGCCGCCGCCCGCGGACGGCTTGAGCAGGACCGGAGCGCCCAACTGCCGGGCTGCCCCGGCCAGATCCGGGTCCCGGCCGCCCGGGACCACCGGCACACCGGCCGCGGCCACGGTCTCCTTGGCACGGATCTTGTCGCCCATCAGCGCGATGGCGTCCGGGGAGGGGCCGATGAAGACGAGCCCGGCCTGCTCGCAGGCGCGGGCGAACCCCGCGTTCTCCGCGAGGAAGCCGTAGCCCGGGTGGACGGCCTGCGCGCCCGTCCTGGCCGCCGCCTCGATCAGCCGCTCCACGCACAGGTAGCTCTCGGTGGCCGGGGGCGGCCCGATCCGCACCGCCTCGTCGGCCTCGCGCACATGCCGCGCGTCCGCGTCCGCGTCGCTGTACACGGCCACCGAGCGGATGCCGAGCTGGCGCAGCGTGCGGATCACGCGGACGGCGATCTCCCCGCGGTTGGCCACAAGTACCGTCTCGAACAACGTCGTTCCCCTGGTCGTAGCGGTCATGGTGGTCATCGCCGTCACATCCGGAAGACGCCGAAGCCGCCGGACTTCTCCGGCAGGGGCGCGTGGGCACAGGCGGTCAGGGCCAGGCCGAGGACCTGGCGGGTCTCCGTCGGGTCGATGACCCCGTCGTCCCAGAGGCGGGCCGTCGCGTAGTAGGCGCTGCCCTGCGTCTCGTACTGGGCGCGGACCGGGGACTTGAACGTCTCCTCGTCCTCGGCGGACCACTCCTCGCCGCGCGCCTCCAGCTGGTCGCGCTTGACGGTGGCGAGCACCGACGCGGCCTGCTCGCCGCCCATGACGGAGATCTTCGCGCCGGGCCACATCCACAGGAAGCGCGGTGAATAGGCGCGGCCGCACATCGAGTAGTTGCCCGCGCCGTACGAGCCGCCGATGACGACGGTCAGCTTCGGCACGCGCGTGCACGCCACCGCCGTGACCATCTTGGCGCCGTGCTTGGCGATGCCGCCCGCCTCGTAGTCCTTGCCGACCATGAACCCCGAGATGTTCTGCAAGAAGACCAGCGGGATGCCGCGCTGGTCGCACAGCTCGATGAAGTGGGCGCCCTTCTGGGCGGACTCGGCGAACAGGATGCCGTTGTTCGCGACGATGCCGACCTGGTGGCCGTGGATCCGCGCGAAGCCGGTGACCAGCGTCTGCCCGAACTCCGCCTTGAACTCGGCGAACCGCGAGCCGTCCACCACGCGCGCGATGACCTCCCGGACGTCGTAGGGGGTGCGCGAGTCGACCGGCACCGCTCCGTACAGGCCGGCCGGGTCGACCTTCGGCTCCACGGCCGCCCGCACCGACCACGGCAGCGGGCCGCGCTCCGGCAGCGTCGAGACGATGGTCCGCACGATCCGCAGCGCGTGCGCGTCGTCCTCCGCGAGGTGGTCGGTGACGCCGGAGACGCGGGAGTGCACCTCGCCGCCGCCCAGCTCCTCGGCCGTCACCACCTCGCCCGTGGCCGCCTTCACCAGCGGCGGACCGCCCAGGAAGATCGTGCCCTGATTGCGCACGATGACGGCCTCGTCGCTCATCGCCGGGACGTACGCGCCGCCCGCCGTGCACGAGCCCAGCACCGCCGCGATCTGCGGGATGCCCGCGCCCGACATCCGCGCCTGGTTGTAGAAGATCCGCCCGAAGTGCTCGCGGTCCGGGAAGACCTCGTCCTGCATCGGCAGGAAGGCGCCGCCGGAGTCCACCAGGTAGAGGCACGGCAGCCGGTTCTCCAGCGCCACCTCCTGGGCGCGCAGGTGCTTCTTCACCGTCATCGGGTAGTACGTGCCGCCCTTGACCGTCGCGTCATTGGCGACGATCACGCAGGTGCGGCCGGAGACCCGGCCGATCCCGGCGATCACTCCGGCGGCCGGCGCCTGTCCCTCGTACATCCCGTCCGCCGCCAGCGGTGCCAGCTCCAGGAAGGGGGAGCCCGGGTCGAGCAGGGAGTCCACGCGCTCGCGCGGCAGCAGCTTTCCGCGCGCGGTGTGCCGGGCCCTGGCCTTCTCGCCGCCCCCGAGGCGGGCCGCCGCGAGCTTGCCGCGCAGCTCCTCGCCGAGCGCCCGGTGGGCCGCCTCGTTGGCCCGCCAGGCCTGCGACGCGGGATCCGCCGCGCTCGACAGCTCCGGTGCCTCGTGCATCCTGCGGTCTCCTCACCCGGCCCCTGGGGTCACCGGTCACCCGGCCCCTGGGGTCCACCGACGTTAATGACCGTTAACCTCTCGCGGTCAGGTTAACGGTCGCTAACCTCCCTGTCTAGAATTGCTTCCATGGCCACCAGAACCGACGCCCCCACCCGCCGCGAGCAGATCCTCCAGGAGGCCGCGCGGCTCTTCGCCGAACGCGGCTTCCACGGGGTCGGGGTGGACGAGATAGGCGCCGCCGTCGGCATCAGCGGCCCCGGTCTGTACCGGCACTTCGCGGGCAAGGACGCGATGCTCGCCGAGCTGCTCGTCGGGATCAGCGGGCAGCTGATGACCGGGGGCAAGCGGCGCGTCGCGGAGGCCGCGCACGGTCCCGAGGCGCTGCTCGACTCGCTCATCGAGGGGCACATCGACTTCGCGCTCGACGACCGCGACCTGATCACGCTGCACGACCGGGAGCTGGACCGGCTGCGCGACAGCGACCGCAAGCTGGTGCGGCAGTTGCAGCGCCAGTACGTGGAGCTGTGGGTGGAGTGCGTGCGCACGGTCTACCCGGACCTCGCGGAGCCGCACGCGCGCGTGGCCGTGCATGCGGTCTTCGGGCTGCTGAACTCCACGCCGCACCTCAGCCGCCCCAGCTCGCTCCCCGGCCGGGCGGCGACCGCGGAGCTGCTGCACAAGCTGGCGCGCGGCGCGTTCGCGGCGGCCGCCGCGCCGGGCTCCCCGGAGTGACGTGCATCTCTGGACGCTCACGTAACTGGCGGGTAACGTGCCTCTGAGCAAGCGCTTAGTAGTGTGGCCGCCGTCCGCACAGCCGTCGTAGAGACCGTCAGAGACCGTCGTAGAGGGAGAGTTCTCCGTGCGCCGTACCGTTTTCAATGAGGACCACGAGGCGTTCCGGGAGACCCTGCGCGCCTTCATCGAGGCCGAGGTCGTCCCGCACTACGACGAGTGGTTCCAGCAGGGCGTCGTGCCGCGCGAGCTGTACGCCAAGATGGCGGAGCTGGGCCTGTTCGGCATCAACGTGCCCGAGGAGTACGACGGCGCCGGCCTGGACACCCACAAGTTCGAGGCCATCCAGTACGAGGAGACCGCGCGCGCGGGCGTCTCCTTCGGCGGCTCCGGCGTGCACGTGCTGCTCGCCCTGCCGTACATCAAGATGCTCGCCACCGACGAGCAGAAGAAGCGCTACCTGCCGAACTTCGTCTCCGGCGAGGAGATGTGGGCCCTGGCGATGACCGAGCCGGGCACCGGCTCCGACGTCGCGGGCATGAAGACCACCGCCAAGCTCTCCGACGACGGCACGCACTACGTGCTCAACGGCGCCAAGACCTTCATCACCGGCGGCGTCCACGCCGACCGCGTCATCGTCTGCGCCCGCACCTCCGCGCCGCGCGAGGACGACCGCCGCTTCGGCATCTCCCTGTTCGCCGTCGACACCAAGTCCGAGGGCTACTCCATCGGCCGCAAGCTCGACAAGCTGGGCCTGCGCACCTCCGACACCGCCGAGCTGGCGTTCGTCGACGTGAAGGTGCCCGCCGAGGACCTGCTCGGCGAGGAGAACAAGGGCTTCGGCTACCTCGGCACCAACCTCGCCTCCGAGCGCTGGGGCATCGCCTACGGCGCGTACGCGCAGGCCAAGGCCGCCGTCCGGTTCGCCAAGGAGTACGTCCAGGAGCGCACCGTCTTCGGCAAGCCGGTCGCCTCCTTCCAGAACACCAAGTTCGAGCTGGCCGCCTGCCAGGCCGAGGTGGACGCCGCCGAGGCCGTCGCCGACCGTGCCCTGGAGGCCCTCGACGCCGGTGAGCTGACGGCCGCCGAGGCCGCCTCCGCGAAGCTGTTCTGCACCGAGGTCGCCCACCGCGTCATCGACCGCTGCCTCCAGCTCCACGGCGGCTACGGCTTCATGAACGAGTACCCGATCGCCCGGCTCTACGCGGACAACCGGGTCAACCGCATCTACGGCGGCACCAGCGAGGTCATGAAGATGATCATCGCGAAGAACATGGGCCTGTAACCCGGCCGACGCGTCCATTAAGTACAACTGACCTTCATGAACAAGGCACTTCAGTCCCTGCTCGATCTGCTCGACCTGGAGCGGATCGAGCAGGACGTCTTCCGCGGCCAGTCCCGGTCCGCCGTCGTCCCGCGCGTCTTCGGCGGACAGGTGGCCGCGCAGGCCCTCGTCGCCGCCGGGCGCACGGTCCCGGCGGACCGGCACGCCCACTCCCTGCACGCCTACTTCCTCGTCGCGGGGGACCCCGGCGCGCCCATCGTCTACACCGTGGACCGGATCAGGGACGGCCGCTCCTTCACCACCCGGCGCGTCGTCGCCATCCAGCACGGTCAGCCGATCTTCCACCTCTCCGCGTCCTTCCAGACGTACGAGGAGGGGCTCGACCACCAGGCCCCCATGCCGGCCGCGCCCGACCCGGAGACGCTGCCCACCGCCGCCGAGCTGCTGCCGCGCCACGCCTGCGCCTTCGTCGACCCCGGTGTCGTCGACCGGCTCCTCGAAGCCCGCGAGGCCGTCGACCTGCGCTACGCCGACGCGCCGCCGTTCGCCTTCGTGGGCGAGCCGCAGCCGCCGCGCTCCCAGGTCTGGTTCCGCACCAACGGCAAGCTCGACGGCGCCACCGAGGCCGACGCCCACCTGCTGCACGTCTGCCTCGCCACGTACGTCTCCGACATGACCCTCCTCGACTCCGTGCTGCTCGCGCACGGGCGCGGCGGCTGGGCCGTCGGGGACGTGGTCGGCGCCTCCCTCGACCACGCCATGTGGTTCCACCGGCCGTTCCGCGCCGACGAATGGCTGCTCTACGACCAGGAGTCGCCCTCCGCGTCCGGCGGCCGGGGGCTCGGACAGGCCCGGATCTACACCCGGGACGGGCAGCTCGCGATCACCGTCATCCAGGAAGGCGTCGTTCGCGTTCCGCGCTGAACGGACATAACGTCCGGTACATGGATGCACGGAATGCGGGCGCGGGGGCCGGGGGAGCAGCCGAGGACGAGGGAGCCGCGGGCGGGGAGAGCGTCCTCACCGTGATCGTCGCCGCCGCGGCCAACCTGGGCATCGCCCTCGCCAAGGCGGTCGCCGGCGTCATCAGCGGCTCCAGCGCGATGCTCTCCGAGGCCGCGCACTCCTTCGCCGACACCATCACCGAACTGCTCCTGCTCACCGCCCTGAAGCGCAGCGAGAAACCCGCCGACGAGGACCACCCCCTCGGCCACGGCGGCGAGCGCTACGTGTGGGCGCTGCTCGCCGCCGTCGCCACGTTCGTCGGCGGCGCCGTCTTCTCCCTGTACGACGGCGTCCACACGCTCGTCGCGGGCGAGGACCTCGGCGACCCGCTGGTCTCGTACATCGTCCTGGCGATCGCCTGCCTGCTGGAGGGGTTCTCGCTGCGGACGGCCGTCCGGCAGGCGCGGGGGGAGGCGGCGCGGTACCGGGCGCCCGTCGGTACGTATCTGAAGCACACGCCCGACACCGCCGTGAAGGCCGTCGTCCTGGAGGACAGCGCCGCGCTCATCGGTCTCGCGCTCGCCGCGGGCGGGCTGCTCGGCGGGCAGCTCACCGGGTCCGGGGTGTGGGACGGGATCGCCTCGCTCTGCATCGGGGTGCTGCTGCTCTGGGTGGCGTGGGTGCTCGGCCGGTCCAATGTGCGGCTGCTCGTGGGGCGGCCCCTTCCGGAGTCCGTCCGGGCGGAGATCCGGTCCCTGCTGCTCGCCGGGGAGCACGTCGAGGCGGTGCTCGAACTGACCACGCTGGTGCAGGGGCCCCGGGAGGCGCTCGTCGCCGCGAAGGTGGACTTCCGGGACGCGTCCACCGCCGCGCAGATCGAGTGGGCCTGTGAGGATGCGGCTCGGCGGTTGCAGGAGCGGTTTCCTGCGGTGCGGCGGGTGTACCTGGATCCGACCCCCGGGTTCGCCCAGCGGCGTGAGGAGGGGCTGAGTCCCTGGTAGGGCCGCCGGTTCGCCGTGGGGGCGTGGTGTGCGTGTGCGGATGCGCTCCCGCTGTGGCTGGTCGCGCAGTTCCCCGCGCCCCTTGAAGGCAGTCGTTCGGCCGACGCGCCGTCGTGGTTGCTCGCGCCGTTCCCCGCGCCCCTGAGGCATGCGGCTTCGCCGCAGCCCCATGGGGCCGATGAGGTGGCGCACGCAGTGCGCACCTCAGGGGCGCGGGGAACGGCGCGAGAAGCCCCACCGGGCCGGTAGCCGACGACGGGTGGCGCACGTAGTGCGCCTTCAGGGGCGCGGGGAACTGCGCGACCAGCCACGACGGCGGGTCGGTCGCGATGGGGCGTGACCCCTACGGCGAGTAGTAGCGCGGCCTAGTCCAGCAACCCCGCCGCGCCCAGCAAATAGGCCGTCAGAGGATCGTAGTGGCGCGGGCTCGTCACATGGTCGTCCAGCGGCACGGTGACCTGCATCGTCCCCTCCGCCTCCCCGACGAAAAGCGCGGGGTCGTTGCAGTCCGCGTACCCGACGGAGTCGACCCCGCGCTGGGCGGCACACCCCGCCCACCCGTGATCGGCGACGACGAGATCGGGCAGCCCCCGCCCGTCCCGCACCAGACCGTCCAGGATCCGCGTCATCGGCTCGGGCGCGTGCGTGTGCCACAGCGTCGCCCCCCGCTCCAGCATCGCCACGTCGGCGAACTGGAAGACCATGCCCTCCTCGGTGGCGAGCCCCTCGGGGATCACCACGATCTCGCACCCCGCGGCCCGCAGCGCCGCCGCCGTCGCCCGGTGCACGTCGAGCAGCCCGCCGGGGTGCCCGGTGGCCAGCAGGACGCGCTGCCGGTCCTCGGCCGCCTTGGCCAGCCGGGCCGCCATCCGCTCCAGCGCGTCGACGGTCAGCTCCGGGTCGATGGTGTCCTGCCCGTACCGGTGCTCCGGATCGTCGACGACGCCGCAGCGCTCGGCCATCACGGCGAGCACGTCCTGCTCGTCGCTCCAGCGGTCGCCCAGTTCCAGGCCCAGCCAGTAGTGCCGGTCGCCGTTCGCGAGCTTGCGGTAGTGGGAGAGGTTGTTCTCGCGAGGGGTCGCCACCTCACCCGCGATGCGGGTACGGACGAGGTGCTCGATCAGGGCGGCACGGGTCGGACTGTCGCTGGGAATCCCGGGTATCGGCATGGGTCCATTGTGCCCAGGGCCGGCCGTCCCGCGGTGATCGGTTCCGCAAGGTGGACCGGGGCGCACCGCGGCCGTCACGCCGTGTGCCGCAGCGCGAACCACAGCTCCATGCGGACGTCGGGGTCGTCGAGGTCGGCGCCGAGCAGGGACGCGCAGCGCGCGATCCGCTGCCGCACGGTGTTGCGGTGCACGCCGAGACCGAGCGCCGCGCCCTCCCACGCGCCGTGCAGGGACAGCCAGACCCGCAGGGTCTCCAGGAGCGCCGGATGCTGGGCGAGCGCGGTCAGGGTGGGCGCGGGGGCGTCGTCGGCGCGGTGGTGGGCGACCGGGGCGCGGGTCGCACGGGCGCGGGCCAGGGCGCGGGCGGCCTGGGCGTCGGCGAGCGGCAGGTCGGCGGGGCGGGCGGCGGCGCTGACGCCGAGCGTCCAGCCCTCGTACGGGGTGACCTGCTGGTCCGCGGGGAGCAGCAGCCGGGCCGGGGTGCCGTCGGCGGAGAACGCGGCGAACGGGGTGTCCAGGGCGGGCGGCCGCGTCGCCGGGCCGTGGGGGCGGGCATGGACGACCCGCCACGTGCCGGAACCGAGCAGTTGTGCCGCCGCCTCGGTGCGGTCCGCGCCCAGGAGGAGGCCGACGAGGGCGGCCGAGCGCCGGGTGTCGTCGGCCGAGTGCCGCTCGCCCGTCAGCAGCGACAGCAGGACGACCGCCGCGCCCGCGATCGTGTGGTCGCCCGCCGTGCGCGCCGGGGTCGCGAGACCGAGGGCGCCGCCCGTGCTGAGCGCGTACGCCGACAGGTGCGTGCCGTCCACCGAGTCCGCCGCGGACGACGGCACCGGCAGCGGCCGGTCCGCCCGCGGCCGGACCACGTCCGTCAGGGCCGTCAGCGCCTCGGCGGCCGGCCGCGGCGGCCGCACCCCGGCGTGGTGCAGCTCCGCCCCGTCCGCGCCGACCGCCACCGTGAACCCTCCGGTGCGCTGGGCGAGCTGGTGCAGGACCGCGGCGAGCGGTTCGGCCTTGGCCGCGGCCGACGCGAGGGCCTGCTGTGCCTCGGTGACCCGGCGCAGCTCGACGTGGCGGGCCCGGGCCATCAGCTCCCACACGGCCCGGCCGACGCCGCTGAACGTCGTGTGCGGCGGCACCTCGACGAGCGGCAGCCCGTGCCGGTCGCAGGCGGCCGCGAGCGCCGCCGGCACCGTGTCGTGCACCGGTGCCACTCCGAAGCCCAGGGCCACCGCACCACCGGCGGCGACCTGGACGGCGTACGCGTCGAAATCGCCGTCCTCGGGGGCGAAGACGCCCGCGGTCAGCAGCAGCTCCCCGCCGAGCAGGTACGGGCGCGGGTCGGCCAGTTCCGAGGTGTGCGCGCCGTGCACCAGGACGCCCGCCGCGTCGGGCCCGGCGATCTGCCGCAGGCCCAGGTCGCTGCGGGCGAGCAGGGCGGCGAGCGGGACGCCCTGGGTGGGAGGTGCGCCCGGCACGGGCGACGCGGGCACCGGCACGGTGGATGAATCCTCTACTGGATGAGAACCGACGGGATGAAACGTACTCTTCAGTGACTCTTTTCGGCCACCTAGATTTCTCTGGACCGGTGACGCGGGTACGGGCGTATGTCCCCGTCGTCGGAAGGCCCACGGGCGCTTCGCAGCCGGACATTCCCCGCACGACACGCCACTGAGGTGGGCAGAGGAGGGCGTCCCCATGGCCGTCGACTACGTAGTGATCGTCGCCTACTTGGCAGGCATGCTGGCGATGGGCTGGTGGGGCATGCGCCGCGCCAAGTCCAAGAGCGACTTCCTCGTCGCGGGCCGCCGCCTCGGGCCCGCCCTGTACTCCGGCACCATGGCCGCGATCGTCCTCGGCGGCGCCTCCACCATCGGCGGCGTCGGCCTCGGCTACCAGTACGGCCTCTCGGGCGCCTGGATGGTGTTCACCATCGGCCTGGGCATCCTCGCCCTGTCCCTGTTCTTCTCGGCGCGGATCGCCCGCCTGAAGGTCTACACGGTCTCCGAGATGCTCGACCTGCGCTACGGCGGCCGGGCCGGTCTGATCTCCGGGCTCGTGATGTGGGCGTACACGCTGATGCTCGCCGTCACCTCCACCATCGCCTACGCGACGATCTTCGACGTCCTCTTCGACGTGCCGCGCACCCTCGCCATCGTCATCGGCGGCGCGATCGTGGTCGCGTACTCCACGCTCGGCGGCATGTGGTCGATCACCATCACCGACATGGTGCAGTTCGTCGTCAAGACGATCGGGGTGCTGCTGATCCTGCTGCCCGTCGCCGTCGTCAAGGCGGGCGGCTTCGGCGAGATGCGGGCGAAGCTGCCCACCTCCTACTTCGACCCGCTGGGCATCGGCGGCGAGACGATCTTCACCTACGTGCTGATCTACACGTTCGGCATGCTCATCGGCCAGGACATCTGGCAGCGCGTGTTCACCGCCCGCACCGACAAGGTGGCCCGCTGGGGCGGCACCGTCTCCGGCGTCTACTGCCTGCTCTACGCGATCGGCGGGGCCGTGATCGGCACCGCGGCCAAGGTCATGTACCCGACCGGGCTGGGCAGCGCCGACGAGGCGTTCGCCCGGATCGTCAAGGACGAACTGCCCGTCGGCGTCCGCGGCCTGGTCCTCGCCGCCGCGCTCGCCGCCGTCATGTCGACCTCCTCCGGCGCCCTGATCGCCTGCGCCACCGTCGCCAACAACGACATCTGGAAGCGGCTGCGCGGCCGGGCGGCCGGCACGGGCGCGGACGAGCACGACGAGATCAAGGGTAACCGCGCCTTCATCCTCGTCATGGGCGCCGCCACCATCGTCACCGCCATCGCGCTCAACGACGTGGTCGAGGCGCTGACCGTCGCCTACAACCTCCTCGTCGCCGGGCTGCTCGTGCCGATCCTCGGCGGACTGCTGTGGAAGCGTGGCACCGCCGAGGGCGCCCTCGCCTCCGTCGTGGTCGGCGGCCTGGGCGTCATCGGCCTGATGTGGCACTACGGCATCCTCGCCAACGAGCCCGTCTACTACGGCCTGATCGCCTCCCTCGTCACCTATGCCGTCGTCTCCCTGGCCACCCGGCCCACCGACGCCTCGGTCCTCGCCCACTGGCGCGAGCGTCTCGCCGGACGCGCCGGCGAGACGCCGGCCCCCGAGCACGCCCCCACCGCCTCGTAACCCTCGTCCGAAAGCAGGCACACACCCCATGACCAGCAACGAGACGCCCCGCGTTCCCACCGGCCCCACCGGTGCCGTCGGACCGGTCGACTCCTCCCGCGTCCCGCGCTACGCGGGCCCCGCCACCTTCGCCCGGCTGCCGCGCCTGGACGAGGTCGCCGCGGCGGACGTGGCCGTGGTCGGCGTGCCCTTCGACACCGGCGTCTCCTACCGGCCCGGCGCCCGCTTCGGCGGCAACGCGATCCGCGAGGCCTCCCGGCTGCTGCGCCCCTACAACCCGGCGCAGGACGCCTCCCCGTTCGCGCTCGCCCAGGTCGCCGACGCCGGGGACATCGCCGCGAACCCGTTCGACATCAACGAGGCCGTCGACACCATCGAGGCCGCCGCCGACGACCTGCTCGCCTCCGGCGCCCGCATGATGACGCTCGGCGGCGACCACACCATCGCGCTGCCGCTGCTGCGCTCCGTCGCCAAGAAGCACGGCCCGGTCGCGCTGCTCCACTTCGACGCGCACCTCGACACCTGGGACACCTACTTCGGCGCCGAGTACACGCACGGCACGCCGTTCCGCCGCGCGGTGGAGGAGGGCATCCTCGACACCTCGGCCCTCTCCCACGTCGGCACCCGCGGCCCGCTCTACGGCAAGCAGGACCTCACCGACGACGAGAAGATGGGCTTCGGCATCGTCACCTCCGCCGACGTCTACCGGCGCGGCGCCGACGAGGTCGCCGACCAGCTGCGCCAGCGCATCGGCGACCGCCCGCTGTACATCTCCATCGACATCGACTGCCTCGACCCGGCCCACGCGCCCGGCACCGGCACGCCCGAGGCGGGCGGCATGACCTCCCGCGAGCTCCTGGAGATCCTGCGCGGCCTGGCCTCCTGCAACCTCGTCTCGGCCGATGTCGTCGAGGTCGCGCCGGCCTACGACCACGCCGAGATCACCGCCGTCGCCGCGTCGCACACCGCGTACGAGCTGACGACGATCATGTCCCGGCAGATCGCGCAGGCACGTACCCCGTGACGGCGGGCCGCGGCCCGGCTGTGGTCTCCTGGGAGACGGCCCCCGGGCCCGCGGCCGGACGAGCAGGACGTCCGGCCCCCGCGCGGAAGCGGGGCGGGCGAACCACACGGGCGCAGATCGCGGAGGCACGCACCCCATGACCCACGACCACGACCTGGAACTGCGGCCGACGGCCGAACAGACCGAGGCGGCGCTCAACCCGCCCCCCGGGCGCACCGGCGGCGATCTCGTCGTCGAGACGCTGCACGGACTCGGCGCCTCCACCGTCTTCGGCCTGCCCGGCCAGCACGCGCTCGGCATGTTCGACGCGCTGCGCCGCTCCACGCTGCGCTATGTCGGCCTGCGCGTGGAGAACAACGCGGGCTTCGCCGCGGACGCGTACGGCCGGGTCACCGGAGAGGTGGCCCCGCTGCTGCTGTCCACCGGCCCCGGCGCGCTGATGTCGCTGGCCGCGCTCCAGGAGTCGGCCGCGGCCTCCGCGCCCGTACTCGCCATCGGCAGCCAGGTGCCCGTCGCCGGACTGGGCGGCGGACGCCACGGCTACCTGCACGAGCTGCGCGACCAGCAGGCCTCGTTCCGGGACGTGGTCAAGTCCGTCCACACCGCGCGCACCGCCTCCCAGATCCCGTCGGCGATGGCCGCCGCCTGGGAGTCCGCGCTGAGCGCGCCCCACGGGCCGGTCTGGGTGGAGATCCCGCAGGACGTCCTCCTCGCGCCCACGACGCTGCCCGTCGTCACGGCGATGGACGCGACCCCCCGCGACCTGGTCCCGCGCCCCGAACTGACCGCGGTCGCCGCCGACCTGCTCGCCGGGGCCGAGCGCCCGGCGATCATCGCGGGCGGCGGTGTCGTCCGCGCCGACGCCGCGGGCAAGCTCCGCGCGCTCGCCGAGCGGATCGGCGCGCCCGTCGTCACCACCTTCGGCGGCAAGGGCGCCTTCCCCTGGAACCACCCCCTGTCCCTCCAGTCATGGCTGGAGGACCGGCACACCACCGACTTCCTGGAGGACGCCGACGTCCTGCTCGTCGTCGGCTCGGGCCTCGGCGAACTCTCCTCGAACTACCACACGTTCGCGCCGCGCGGCCGGGTGATCCAGATCGAGGCCGACGCGGGCAAGCTGGAGTCCAACCACCCCGCCCTCGGCATCCACGCGGACGCCCGCCTCGCCCTCCAGGCCCTGCTGGAGACGGTCGCGGAACGCCCGGACGAGAAGGCGCCGCAGCGCGTGGCCCAGGTCCTGGCCGCCGTGCGGGAGCGCATCGACGCGCAGGAACTCACCCTGGAACAGCAGGTGCTGGCCGCCGTGCGGGACGCGCTCCCGGCCGGCGCCCCCTCCTTCTGGGACATGACGATCCTCGCCTACTGGGCCTGGTCGGCGTGGCCGGGCGCGATGCACTCGGCGCAGGGCGCGGGCGGCCTCGGCTACGGCTTCCCCGCGGCGCTCGGCGCGGCCGCCGCCGACCCCACCGGGCCCGTCCTCGCCGTCTCCGGCGACGGCGGCGCCCTGTACTCCATCGCGGAGCTCGCCACCGCGCGCCAGCACGACCTGGACGTCACCTGGCTGATCGTGGACGACGGCGGCTACGGCATCCTGCGCGAGTACATGACGGACGCCTTCGGCGAGCCCACGGCGACGGAGCTGGCCCGGCCGGACTTCGTGGCCCTCGCCGAGTCGTTCGGCGTGCCGGGGGTGCGGACGAGCCCGCAGACGCTCCGCGACGATCTCACCAAGGCGCTGACCACGCCGGGCCCGCACCTCGTGGTGCTCCCGGCCGTGCTGCGCATGTTCGCCCCGACCCACACGAGCCCGGCCCCCACGAGCCCGACGCGGGAGACGCCGTGACGACGACCGTGGCCTGTGCCCAGCTCGCCCTCCGGGTGGGCGACGTGGCGGCGAACCTCGCCGCCGCCGAAGCGGCCGTCGAGGCCGCCGCGGACGCCGGTGCGCGCGTCCTCGTGCTTCCCGAACTCGCCAACAGCGGTTACGTGTTCGCGGACGCCGCCGAGGCACGGGCGCTCGCCGAGCCCGTCGACGGGCCGACCGTCACCGCGTGGTCGGCGGCGGCCCGGCGCCGCGGCGTCACGCTCGTCGCGGGCCTGGCCGAACTCGACGCGGACGGCCTGGTGCGCAACTCGGCCGTCGTCATCGACGCGACCGGTACGCTGCGCGCCGTCTACCGCAAGGCGCACCTCTTCGGCACGGAGAAGGACTTCTTCGTGCCGGGCGACGAGCGGCCCCCGGTCGTCGCCGTCGAGGGCGTCGGCCGCATCGGCGTCATGATCTGCTACGACCTCGAATTCCCCGAGTGGGTACGGCTCGCCGCCCTGGCCGGCACCGAACTGCTCTGCGCCCCGGTCAACTGGCCGCTCTTCCCGCGCCCGGCCGGCGAACGCCCCGCCGAGGCCGTCCGCGTCCAGGCCGACGCCGCCGTGAACCGTATGTACGTCGCCGCCTGCGACCGCGTGGGCGACGAACGCGGGGTGCGCTGGACCGGCGGCTCCCTGATCACCGACCCCGACGGCTTCCCGCTGGCCGGGCACACCCCGGCCGCGGACCCCACGCTCCTGCTCGCCGCCTGCGACCTCGACCGGGCCCGCGACAAACGCCTCGGCCCCCACAACAACGTCTTCACGGACCGCAGGCCGGAACTGTACGGGGGCTGACGCCGAGGCCCGGTCCGGCCACGGGCACGGTCCGCGACTACCAGATCGCCTCGACCCACTCGGGGTGGTCGATGAACGGGTTGCGGTTGTGCTGGTAGGTGTCGTAGATGACCTGGTTGCGCTTCTCCTCGAAGGCGCTGGGCGGGTCCTCGTCGCTCCACTGCTTCAGTACGGAGAGCTTGCCGATGTTAGGGGCGCTGCCGTTGCTGACCTTCTCGTTGGGCTCCAGGTCGGCGAAGCCGTCGCCGCCGTCGTAGCGCACGGCCATGTAGAGGATCATGCGGGCCACGTCGCCCTTGTCCGCGTCGCGCGGCTCGAAGGAGTCGGAGTCGGTGAGGCTGCCCCCGCCGCCCGCCACGGCGATGCCGCCGTTGTCGAAGTCCTTGTTGCCGCGCACGCCGTTGACCTGGACGTCGGCGGGGCGCAGGTGGTGCAGGTCGGTGCCGGGGCCGGTCGCCTCGCCGAAGTCGCCGTGGGACTTGGCCCAGGTGTGCTCGCGGTTCCAGTCGCCGACGTCGCCGCCGTTCAGGGACTTGGCGCGGGAGACGCCGCTGTACAGCAGGATCACGTTGTTGCTGTTGTTCGGGTCCTGGTCGGTGGCCATCAGCGCGTTCCAGACCGCCGAGTAGGAGATCTTGGTCTGGCTGCTGATGATCGTGTGCAGCGAGGACTTGAGGCTCGCGCCGGTCTTGCCGACCGCGTTCTTGTAGTACGTGGCGTCGTACGCGGTGGTGGTCGCGGCGGCCGGGCTCGCGGTGGCCGTGGGCAGCGTGACCGCGGCGAGCAGGCCGGCGGCCGTGAGGGCGATGGTGCGTATGGGGGTTCCGGGCATGGGGGGTGTCCGTCCGTTCTACGCGGGTTGACCGGGTGAACGGGAGCGTGGCATGAACACGTAGAGATTGGGTGAATGCCCGGCGTCGATCGTGTGTCGGAAACGGCCCCTGACGCAGCGTCAGGGGCCGTTGTGCGGACGGGAGTTCCGCCGGAGGGGGTCAGGAGACGTCTGACGCGTCCAGTCGGTAGACGGAGGCCGCCTCGCTCGACCCGGATGAGCCGGTGTCCGTGTCCTTGTCGTCGGACGACGTCTTGTACGCGCTCTCCTTCACCGCCGCGCCGTGCTTCTTCACCCATGCGGTGACCGCCGTGGAGGCGTCGTTGCCGCCGCCCATGCCGCCCTCGCCGACCTGGATGTAGTGCAACTTGCCGCTCTTGACCAGCTTCTTCAGCTTGGCCACGGTCATGCCCTTGTCGGAGCCGGTGAAGCCGTACATGGAGATCACGGGCTTCTTGGTGCTGAGGACGAGCTGTGCCGCGGACTGCGAGTTCGAGACCGCGAGCAGCCACTCCGCGCCGTCCTGGTGCTTCTCCAGGTACGCCACCAGGTCGCTGTCGACGCTGCCGCCCATGCCGCCGCCCATGCCCGCGGCGGGCCGGCCGCCGCTCTCCTGGGCGCCGCCCCCCGAGCCGCCCCGCTCACCGCCCGGCGTCTCGCCGCCGGGCATCTCACCGCCGCCGGAGAACCCGCCGCCCGGCATCTCGCCCCCGGCCTGACCGCCCCCGGGCATCTCGCCGCCGCCCGGGAAGCCGCCACCGCTCGCGCCGTCGGGGGGCGTGAAGCCGCCCTCCTGGCCGCTCTCGCCCGGCGCGCCGCCGTCCTGGCCGCCCTGGCCCGGCACGCCGCCTTCCTGGCCTGCCCGGCCCGAGGCCTGCCCCTGCCCGCCGCCCGGCTGCTCCCCGCCGGGGAAGCCGCCGCGGCCGCCGCCGGGCCGGCCGCCGGGGCCGCCCATGCCGCCGCCCGTCGAGGGCCCGGCCGTCGGGTTCGTCCCGCCCATGCCGCCACCGGCGCCGGAGGAGAACGTCGTGGCCCCGGCGTACGCCGCCGGGCCCGCCACCGCCGCGACGACCGCCGCCGCCACGGCCGCCGCGAAGAATTTCAGCCGCGTACCCGACGCCGTCCGGAAGACGAGCAGGCCCGCGATGGCGGCGGCCATGACGAGCGCGACCACCGGCCACAGCCACCCGTTCCAGCCGGAGGCCCGCCGCAGCAGCACGACCGCCCAGATCCCCGTCGCGCCGAGGGCGACCGGGAGCACCCACGCCCAGCGCCGGTCCGTGCGGAAGGCGCGCAGCAGCATCACACCGCCGCCTCCGCACAGTGCCGCGACACCCGGCGCGACCGCCGTCGTGTAGTACGGGTGCATGGTGCCCTCGGCCGTCGCGAACGTGCCGTAGTGCAGCACCAGCCACCCGCCCCACAGCAGCAGCGCGGCCCGCGCCGGGTCGGTGCGCGGCACCCGGCCGCGCAGCACCAGGCCGCCGGCGAGGGCGATCGCCGCGAACGGGATCAGCCAGGAGATCTGACCGCCCAGGATGTCGTTGAAGAGCCGGCCGAGCCCCGCGGCGCCGGAGAAACCGCCGCCGCCCATGCCGCCACCACCCCCCGCCGTTGCCCTCGCCGCCCAGCACCCGGCCCAGGCCGTTGTAGCCGAGGATCAGGTCCCAGGCGGAGCCGTCCGTCGAACCGCCGATGTAGGGGCGGTCGCCGGCCGGGGTCAGCGAGACGGCCGTCGCCCACCAGAAGCTGGAGACGGCGAGCACCACGGCGGCGAGCGCCAGGTTCCGGACCTTCCTGCGCCACCCCAGGTGGCAGGCGTAGAGGTAGACGCCGAGGACCGCGGGCAGCGCGATGTAGCCCTGGAGCATCTTCGTGTTGAACGCCAGGCCGAAGCAGACCGCCGAGGCGAGCAGCGGGAGCAGCCTGCCGGTGCGGGTGGCGCGCAGCGCGAGGGCCGCGCCGCCCACCATCAGCAGCACCAGGAGGGTGTCCGGGTTGTTGTCGCGGTTGATGGCGACCGTGATCGGGGTGAGCGCGAGGACCAGCGCGGCGACGGCGGCGGCCGCATGCCCCCAGACCCGCTTCACCGACGCGTGCAGGATCCAGATCGTGCCGAGCGCGGCGCCGACCTGCGGCAGCATCATCTGCCAGGTGCCGAAGCCGAGGACCCGGCAGGACAGGCCCATCGCCATGAGGGCGAACGGCGGCTTGTCCACCGTCAGGAAGTTGCCCGCGTCGATGGAGCCGAAGAACCATGCCTTCCAGCTCTGCGTGCCGCTGTAGACGGCGGCGCTGTAGAAGCTGTTGAGGCCGCCGGCGGAGAGGTTCCAGGAGTACAGGACCCCGGCCGGCACGAGGATCGCGAGGAGCGCCGGCAGCGACCAGCGCGGAGCGCGGTGCGCCGCGGGCGGGGCCGTGGGCGGTGGCGGGACGGGGGCCTGGGAGTGGGGTTCGGTCGCGGTGGTCACCCGTGCACGGTGCCGGTGCGGTGTGGGCGCGGGCTGTGCTGAGGCTGGGTGCCACCTGTGGATGCCGCCGCGGCCGGCCCGATTGTTGCGACGGGATGAAATCCGTACCCCGTCGCGTTGGCCCTTCGGCAGGTCAGCACGAGTGGTACGGCGAGAGGCAGCGGAGTGACGGAGAAACGGGGCTGGGCGCGCAGGCTCGCCGGGTACGCGTGGCGGTACCCCAAGGACGTGCTGCTCGCGCTGGGTGCCTCGCTCGGCGGCATGGCCGTCATGGCGCTCGTACCGCTGATCACCAAGGTCATCATCGACGACGTGATCGGGGACCACTCGCGGTCCATGGGCACGTGGGCCGGCGTGCTCGTCGGCGCGGCCGTCGTCGTGTACGTGCTCACCTACGTCCGCCGCTATTACGGCGGCCGGCTCGCCCTGGACGTCCAGCACGACCTGCGCACCGAGATGTACACGACGATCACCCGGCTCGACGGCCGCCGCCAGGACGAGCTCTCCACCGGCCAGGTCGTCGGCCGCGCCACCAGCGACCTCCAGCTCATCCAGGGCCTGCTGTTCATGCTGCCGATGACGATCGGGAACGTGCTGCTGTTCCTCATCTCCCTGGTGATCATGGCGTGGCTCTCGCTGCCGCTGACCCTCGTCGCGCTCGCCGTGGCCCCCGCCCTCTGGTACATCGCCCGGCGCAGCCGCTCCCGGCTGCACCCCGCCACCTGGTACGCGCAGGCGCAGGCCGCCGCCGTCGCCGGGGTCGTGGACGGCGCGGTCAGCGGCGTCCGCGTCGTCAAGGGCTTCGGGCAGGAGGACCAGGAGACCGGCAAGCTGCGCGAGGTGGGGCGGCGGCTCTTCGCCGGGCGGCTGCGCACCATCCGGCTGAACTCGAAGTTCACCCCCGCCCTCCAGGCCGTGCCCGCCCTCGGCCAGGTCGCCATGCTCGCCCTCGGCGGCTGGCTCGCGGTGCGCGGACAGATCACGCTCGGCACGTTCGTCGCGTTCTCCTCCTACCTCGCCCAGCTCGTCGGCCCGGTCCGGATGCTCGCCATGGTGCTCACCGTCGGCCAGCAGGCCCGCGCAGGCGTCGAGCGCGTCCTGGAACTCATCGACACCGAGCCCTCCCTCCAGGACGGCACGAAGGAGCTGCCCGCCGACGCCCCCGCGACCGTCGAGTTCGACTCCGTCTCCTTCGAGTACGCGGGCAGCGACCGGGCCGTCCTCGACGGGCTCTCCTTCGAGATCCGGGCGGGCGAGACCCTCGCCGTCGTCGGCTCCTCCGGCTCCGGCAAGTCCACCGTCTCGCTGCTGCTGCCCCGCTTCTACGACGTCTCGCGCGGCGCCGTCCTGGTCGGCGGCCACGACGTGCGCGAGCTGACCCTGGACTCGCTGCGCGCCGCGATCGGCATGGTGCCCGAGGACTCCTTCCTCTTCTCCGACACCGTGCGCGCCAACCTCGCCTACGGCGCCCCGGACGCCACCGACGAGCAGATCGAGGCCGCGGTGCGCGCCGCCCAGGCCGACCGGTTCATCGCCGAGCTGCCCGAGGGGTACGACACCTTGGTCGGCGAGCAGGGGCTCACCCTCTCCGGCGGCCAGCGCCAGCGCCTCGCCCTGGCCCGCGCCATCCTCACCGACCCCCGCCTGCTCGTCCTGGACGACGCCACGTCCGCGGTGGACGCGCGCGTGGAGCACGAGATCCACGAGGCGCTGCGCGGCGTCATGGCGGGCCGCACCACCCTGCTCATCGCGCACCGCCGCTCCACCCTCGGCCTCGCCGACCGCATCGCGGTGCTCGACGGCGGCCGGCTCGCCGCCGTGGGCACGCACGAGGAGCTGGAGCGGGACAGCGCGCTCTACCGGCGGCTGCTGACCGACCCGGACGAGCTGGGCGGCGTCTCCCCGGGGCACGCCCTGCCCGCCGCCGGGCAGGCCGGGCCCGCCGAGACGACGGACACCTCCGTCCGTGACGAGCTGGACGCCGAGTTCGACGCCGAGCGGGGCGTCACCCCCCGGCTGTGGACGGGCGACCGCGAGCCCAAGGACAGTGCGCTGTCCGGGATGCCCGCGACGCCCGAGCTGCTCGCCCAGGTCGACGCGCTGCCGCCGGCCACCGACGTCCCCGACGTCGACGAGGTGCGGGCCGTCACCGCCGAGGACTCCTACGGGCTGCGCAGGCTGCTGCGCGGGTTCGGGGCGGCGCTGGCGATCAGCCTCGCGCTCGTCGCCGTCGACGCGGGCGTCGGACTGCTGCTGCCCATCCTCATCCGGCACGGCATCGACGAGGGCGTCTCCCGGCTGGCGCTCGGCGCGGTGTGGACGGCGGCCGGGCTCGCGCTGGCCGCGGTGCTCGTGCAGTGGGTCGCGCAGATCGGCGAGACCCGGATGACGGGACGCACCGGCGAGCGGGTCCTCTACTCACTGCGGCTGAAGATCTTCTCCCAGCTCCAGCGGCTCGGGCTCGACTACTACGAGCGGGAGCTGACCGGGCGGATCATGACCCGGATGACGACGGACGTGGACGCCCTGTCGACGTTCCTGCAGACCGGCCTCGTCACCGCGTTCGTCTCCGTCGTCACGTTCTTCGGCATCATGGTCACGCTGCTCGTCATCGACGTGCAGCTCGCGCTCGTCGTCTTCGCGACGCTGCCGCCGCTGATCGTCGGCACGTTCTTCTTCCGCCGCTCCAGCGTGAAGGCGTACGAACTGGCCCGCGAGCGGGTCTCCGTCGTCAACGCCGACCTCCAGGAGTCCGTCGCCGGGCTGCGGATCGTGCAGGCGTTCCGGCGCGAGAAGGACGGCGCCGAGCATTTCGCGGCGGGCAGCCAGGCCTACCGCAAGGCCCGCATCCGCGGCCAGTGGCTGATCTCGGTCTACTTCCCGTTCGTCCAGCTCCTGGCCTCGGTGGCGGCCGCCGCCGTGCTGATGGTGGGGGCGCACCGGATCGACGCGGGCACCCTGACGACCGGTGCGCTCGTCGCCTATCTCCTCTACATCGACCTGTTCTTCGCCCCCGTCCAGCAGCTCTCGCAGGTCTTCGACGGCTACCAGCAGGCGACCGTCTCGCTCGGCCGCATCCAGGAGCTGCTGCGCGAACCGACCTCCACCAAGAGCGCCCGCGAACCCCTGGAGGTGCTGTCCCTGCGCGGCGAGATCGCGTTCGAGGACGTCGACTTCGCGTACGGCACGGACGAGGCGGCGCTGCGCGACGTGCGGCTGCGCATCCCCGCCGGGCAGACCGTCGCCTTCGTCGGCGAGACCGGCGCGGGCAAGTCGACGCTGGTCAAGCTGGTCGCCCGGTTCTACGACCCGACCGGCGGCCGGGTCACCGTCGACGGCACCGACCTGCGCGACCTGGACCTGACGAGCTACCGGCACCGGCTCGGCGTGGTCCCGCAGGAGGCGTACCTCTTTCCCGGCACGGTCCGCGACGCCATCGCCTACGGGCGGCCCGACGCGAGCGACGCGCAGGTCGAGGCGGCCGCCCGGGCGGTCGGCGCGCACGACATGATCGCTACCCTGGAGGGCGGCTACCTGCACGAGGTCGCCGAGCGCGGCCGGAACCTGTCCGCCGGGCAGCGCCAGCTGATCGCGCTGGCCCGCGCCGAACTCGTCGACCCGGACGTCCTGCTGCTCGACGAGGCGACGGCCGCCCTCGACCTCGCCACGGAGGCCCAGGTCAACCAGGCCACCGACCGGATCGCCGGCAAGCGCACGACGCTCGTCGTCGCCCACCGCCTGACCACGGCGGCCCGCGCCGACCGGGTCGTGGTGATGGCCGGCGGGCGGGTCGCCGAGGACGGCACCCACGACGAACTGCTCCGCCTGGACGGCCGGTACGCGCGGCTGTGGCGGACGTTCGTGGGGGAGGACGTCAGCACGAGCGCCGTCTGATGGCCGGTACCGGGCGGTGCCCCGCCCGCCGTGCAACCGGGCGGGGCCCGCGGTGCGTCCGTCCCTCCGTACTCTGGTGCCGATGTGACGGGAGGGACTGCGGTGCGAAGAGGTGAGGACAGCGACATAGCCGGCGGCCGTGGCGCCCCGCGGGGTGCCCGGCGGTCGCGCCGGCTGTGCGCGCTCGCGCTGACCGGGCTGGTCGCCGCCGCGCTGCTGGTCGTCGCGGGGCCCGGCACCGGCGGCGCGCAGGCCGCCGCGCTCTGCGCCGGTCACAAGGCGCGCACCCTGTCGTTCGCCACCGGCACGACCGTCGTCTACAAGCGCGGCGGCTACGTCTGCGCCGTCACCCTCGCCCGGCGCACCGGGGTGCGCCAGGCCATGACGGTCAGCGTCCAGGCCCGCGGCAACCGGGCCGTCGTCGACGCGGGCCGCTTCACCCACCACGCGGGACCGGTCATCGTGCACGCGGGCCACCGCTGTGTCCGGGTGCAGGGGCGCGTGGGAGCGAAATCGGTCGGTTCGGGCTGGATTCTGTGCTGAAACCGTGCGGAAGCGGTGTCCGATGTCGTACTGAGCGGACACCGAGTACCCCTGGTGGTGCGCGGACGGCTCCGATAGTTTCCGGAGCATCTGTGTAACTCCAGGGGAGGGTGTATGCGCAAAGCGCTCAGATGGCTGCTGTCGCTCGTGGTGCTCATAGGCACGGTGAGCGCGGCCGGCATGTCGACCGCGGCGGCCCGGCCGGCCGACGCCCCGGCCACCGCCGACATCAAGGACCAGCTCCTCGCCGTACCGGGCATGAGCCTCATCGAGGAGAAGCCGTACGACGGCTACCGCTACTTCGTCCTCAACTACACCCAGCCGGTCGACCACCGGCACCCGTCCAAGGGCACGTTCCAGCAGCGGATCACCGTGCTGCACAAGGACGTCAGCCGTCCGACGGTGATGTTCACCAGCGGCTACAACGTCTCGACGAACCCCTCGCGCAGCGAGCCGACCCGCATCGTGGACGGCAACCAGGTCTCCGTCGAGTACCGCTTCTTCACCCCGTCCCGGCCGCAGCCGGCCGACTGGTCGAAGCTCGACATCTGGCAGGCCGCCAGCGACCAGCACCGCATCTACCAGGCCCTCAAGCCCCTCTACGGCGCGAACTGGCTGACCACGGGCGGCTCGAAGGGCGGCATGACCGCCACCTACTACGAGCGCTTCTACCCGCGCGACATGGACGGCGTCGTCGCCTACGTCGCGCCGAACGACGTCGTCAACGACGAGGACTCGGCGTACGACCGCTTCCTGGCGAACGTCGGCCCCAAGGACTGCCGCGTCGCCCTGCAGAAGGTGCAGCGCGAGACGCTGGTGCGCCGCACCGCGCTGGAGAAGAAGTACAAGGACTACCTCACCGCCAACGACTACACCGTCAACACGGTGGGTTCGCTGGACAAGGCGTACGAGGCGACCGTCCTCGACCTCGTGTGGGGCTTCTGGCAGTACCAGCCCGAGTCGGCCTGCGCGGACGTGCCCGACGCGAAAACCGTCACCGACCAGGCGCTCTTCGACTACGTCGACGCCGTCGGCGGCTGGTCGTCCTACGCCGACCAGGGCCTGGAGCAGTACACGCCGTACTACTACCAGGCGGGCACCCAGCTCGGCTCGCCCGACATCAGGCAGCCCTGGCTGGGCAAGCTGTCCCGCTACGGCTACCAGCCGCCGCGCAACTTCGTGCCGCGCACCATCCCGATGACGTTCCAGAAGCACACGATGCGGGACGTCGACACGTGGGTGCGCCACCACGCCACGCGCATGCTCTACGTCTACGGCGACAACGACCCGTGGGGCGCCGAGCGCTTCCGGCTCGGTGCCGGGGCCCGGGACAGCTACGTCCTGACGGCGCCGCACGCCAACCACGGCGCGAACGTCGCGGGCCTGGAGGCCGACGACAAGGCGCTCGCCACCGAGCGCATCCTCGCCTGGGCCGGCCTGTCCGGTACGACGGCCAAGGCGCCGCACGACGCGAAGCTCGACCGCGTCGAGAACGTCCGCAAGTTCACGCTCCGCCCCTAGCCGGGGGCGCGGCGAAGAGGGGGGCCGCGTGCGGCCCCCCTCTTCGCCTGCCGGTCAGTACCGCCGGCCGTAGCCGATCGGGTAGAGGACCTGTGCGGGGTCCTCGGCCTTCTGCACCGGCACCGGGAGCCTGCCGCGCGGCGCGGACCGGCCCGCCAGCACCCGTACCGCCGCCCGCAGTTCGACGTCGATCCAGGAGTACGCCGCCACGTGGGCCCGGGCCGCGGGCAGCTGTGCCACGTCGTAGGGATTGCGCATGGACAGGGTGACGACCGGTACGCCGGTCGCCGCCACGGCGTTCACCAGGGCCTGCTGGGCGCTGCCCGCGGTGACGTTGTATGTGCCGACGAGCACGGCGTCCTTGCCCGCGGCCGCCGCCACCGCCTGCGCGATGACCGCCTGGCCCGGCGCGGTGCCGGTCGCCAGGACCGTGGCGCTGAAGCCCAGTTCGGTCAGGGCCGCGCCGAGCACGGTGGTCGGCGGACCGTCGCTGAGCGAGGGCGAGGCCGGGTTGGCGCCCAGCACCAGGACGTTCTTGTGGGTGCGCCGGTTCAGGGGCAGCAGCCGGTCCTTGTTGACCAGGACCGTCGTCGTGCGCTCGGCGATCCGGTCGGCCGCGGCCAGGTGCGCGCGGGTGCCCACGGTGCGGTCGACGCCGCGCTGGGTGACGTAGGGGTCCTTGAAGAGGCCCAGCTTGTCCTTGAGGCGCAGGATGCGCAGGAGCGAGACGTCCAGGCGCTCCTCGGTCAGCTCGCCGCTGCGGACCGCCGACAGCACGCCGTTCCACGCGGTGGCCAGGTCCGGCGGGTTGAGCAGCTGGTCGACGCCGGCCTTCAGGGCGAGCACCGGGACACGGTCGTCGCCGTACTTGGTGCGCACGCCCTCCATGCCCAGCGAGTCGGTGATCACGACCCCGTCGTAGCCGAGCTTCTCGCGCAGGATGCCGGTGAGGATCGGGTGCGAGAGGGTCGCCGGGTCCTCCGCCGGGTCCAGGGCCGGCACGACGAGGTGCGCCGTCATGATCGAGTCGATCCCGGCGGCGATCACGGCCTTGAACGAGGGGGCGTCCAGGCGCTCCCACTCCTCGCGGGTGTGGGTGATCACCGGCAGGCCGGTGTGGCTGTCGGTCGCCGTGTCGCCGTGGCCCGGGAAGTGCTTGGCGGTGGAGGCGATGCCGGCCGACTGGTACCCCTTGACCTGCGCGGCGGCGAGCCGGGCCACCGCGGCCGGGTCGGCGCCGAAGGAGCGGACGCCGATGACGGGGTTGGCCGGGTTGATGTTGACGTCCGCGTCGGGGGCGTAGTCCTGGTTGATGCCGAGGGCGCGCAGTTCGGCGCCGGCGATCGCGGCGGCCTCGCGCGCGTCCGGGCGGGAGCCGCCCGCGCCCAGCGCCATCGCGCCGGGCAGCAGGGTGGCGGGCTTGCCGACCCGGGCCACTATGCCGTGTTCCTGGTCGGTGGCGACCAGCAGCGGGATGCGGGAGGGCTGTTGGCCGCCGATCTCCTGGATGCCGTTGCTGAGGGCGGCGATCTGGTGCGGGTCGCGGACGTTGTGCGCCCAGGCGAAGTAGATGATGCCGCCGAGCTTGTACGTGGAGATCAGCTCGGCCGCGGTGCGGACGCCGATCTCCTTGAGGTTGGCGTCGATGTCGGCCTGGTCGGGGGCGGTCGCCGAGTGGCCGTAGACCCGCATCACGAAGAGCTGGCCGACCTTCTCCTCCAGGGACATCCCGGAGATGATCTTCTTCAGCCTGGCGTCGGGCCTGGCCGGCCGGGGGGACTGGGTGGCCTCGGTTTCGGCGGCCTGGGCCGGGGTGGTCAGGCCTGCGGTGGCTGCGGCGGCCGTGGTGGCGGCGAGCAGGGTTCTTCTGGAGAGACCCTTGCGGGGCTGGGGGTGGTGCACTTGCGCTCCTTCCGGGGGAGGGGCGGGGCACGGGCTGCGGGGTGGTGGCCGATGAAAATTACTTCCGAGCGTCACGGATATCGGGAAAGTTTCTGCCAGTCAAGGGGGGTGACGTGGCGTCGCCTTGGCGGATCGGGGTGGAGGTTCCTCGGCTTGTGCGGGTGGGTCGGCCTTTTTGCGCAGTTCCCCGCGCCCCTGATGGGTCGTGAGTCGTCCGCGCCGCCGTCGTGGCTGGTCGCGCAGTTCCCCGCGCCCCTTACGGGGCTGTTTTTCGTCTGCGGCGCCGGTGGGGGCTGGTCGCGCAGTTCCCCGCGCCCCTGAGGTGCGCACTTCGTGCGGCATCTCATCGGGCCCCGCGTCCGCCTGAGATGCGTACTTCGTGCGCTATCTCATCGGCCCCCGGTCGGCGGCCCTGAGGCAGCGGCGAAGCCGCATGCCTTCAGGGGCGCGGGGAACTGCGCGACCAGCCCCCACCGGGCGTGCAGACGAAAGCGGGGGCGCACGCAGTGCGCCCGTCAGGGGCGCGGGGAACGGCGCGAGAAGCCCCACCGGCCCGCAGCCGAAAAGCGGCGGCGCACGCAGTGCGCCTTTCAGGGGCGCGGGGAACTGCGCGAACGGCCCCCACTAGGGCGTGGTCGGGGTCAAGGCGTGTGGAGGGTGGTCCGGGACTGGAGGGTCAGGGCGCGGATCGTCTCGGTGATCGCCGGACGGCGAGCCGCCCCCGCCCGCCAGAGCGCATACACACGACGCCGCGGCATCGGATCCAGCCCCGCCACCGCGACCCCCGGCGGCAACGGCCCACGCCCGAGACGCGGAATGACCGCCACCCCGAGCCCCGCCGCGACCAACGCCACCAGCGTCGGATTCTCGTCCGCCCGATGCACGATCCGCGGCTCGAACCCCGCGGCGCGCATCGTACGGACGAGCCAGTCGTGACACACCCGGCCCGGCGGCTGCGACACCCACCGCTCGTCCCCGAGTTCGGCGCGCCGCACCGTGGTCCGCCCGGCCAGCGGGTGCTCGGCCGGGACGAGCAGATCGCAGAGGTCCTCGCCGAGGACGGCCTGTTCCACCCCGGGCGGGGCGGACAGCGGCGCGATGTCCCAGTCGTGCGCGACGACCAGATCGACCGCGCCCTTGGCGACGAGGTCCACCGACAGATGCGGGTCGACCTCGGTGAGCCGCACGTCGAGCGCCGGATGCTCCGCCGCGAGAGCGGCCAGCGCGCCCGGCAGCAGCCCGCGCGCCGCGGAGGCGAACGCGGCGACCGTCAACCGCCCGGCCGGCACCCCGCGCCGCTCCTCGATGCCGGTCTCGGCCCGCTCCAGGATGGCCAGCAACTCCCGTGCGGTCGCCGCCAGTTCCCGCGCCTCGTCGGTGAGCCGGACGCCGCGCCCCGCGCGTTCGAGGAGCACCGTCCTGGTCTCCCGCTCCAACTTCGCGATCTGCTGGGACACCGCGGACGGGGTGTACCCGAGGGCGGCCGCGGCGGCCCCGACGGTGCCGTGGACGGAGACGGCGTGCAGGGCGCGCAGCCGCTGGATGTCGAGCACGTGGGCCCCCTGCCGGTCGGCGCCGGCACCACCGTGCCGCACCTGGGTTCGGATGTAGCGGTGCTTCATCCAACCATGCAGCAATCATCGCTGGTGCTACACGGTCACTCCGCCGATGCTCGACGCATGAGACCCGCGCACACCGGCCTCGCCGTCCTCGTCGCCGCCCTGTGGGGCGTCAACTTCGTCGTCATCGACATCGGCCTCGCCCACTTCCCGCCGCTGCTCTTCTGCGCCCTGCGTTTCCTGTTCGCCGCCTTCCCCGCGGTCCTGCTCGTCGGCCGGCCGGCCGTGCCGTGGAGGTGGGTCATCGGGGTCGGACTCGCCCTGGGCGTCGGCAAGTTCGGGCTGCTCTTCGTCGGCATGGACGCCGGGATGCCCGCCGGGCTCTCCTCGCTCGTCCTTCAGGTGCAGGCCGTCTTCACGGCGCTGATCGCCTGCGTGTTCCTCGGTGAACGCCCCGGCCGCGTCCGGGTGGCGGGCATGGCCGTGGCCCTCGCGGGCATCGCCGTGGCCGCCGTGGACGAGGGCGGCTCGGGGCCGCTGGGTGCCTTCGCGCTGGTCCTGGTGGCGGCGGCGTTCTGGGGCGTGTCGAACGTACTGACCCGCAAGGCGGCGCCCGACGCCCCGTTCACCTTCATGGTCTGGTCGAGCGCGGTCCCGGTGCTGCCGCTCCTCGCGCTCTCCCTGCTCTTCGAGGGGCCCGCCCGCGACGCCGCCGCGCTGACCGCCCTCGACCTGCCGGGCGTCGCCGCGATCGGCTTCGTCGCCCTGGTCACCACGCTCTTCGGGTTCGGCGTCTGGAGCCGGCTCCTGCGCCGCTACGACGCCTCGACCGTCGCTCCGTACTCGCTGCTCGTGCCGGTCTTCGGCATGTCGTCGGCCGCCCTGTTCCTGCACGAGGACGTGACCCCGCTGCGCTGGTGCGCGGCGGGGCTCCTGGTCACCGGCGTCGCGCTGGCGAGCACCCCGAAGCGGCGCGCCCGGGCCCCGCGTCACCCCGGGTCCGGCGCCGCCCCGCTCACCCCGCACGCCCCGCACCGGGCGGAGACCCCGCCCAGCGCGGAGGCGCCGCCGGACCCCGAGCTCACGCCGACTCGTTGAGCAGCCGGGCCAGGTGCTCCCGGCCCCGGCCGAGCAGTTCGGGGAGCGGCGCGGCGGCCTCGTACCAACGCGCCTCGTACTCCCAGCAGAGCCAGCCGTCCCAGCCCTCGCGGCTGAGCACCTCCACGCACTCGGCGAGCGGGAGCACCCCCTCGCCGAGCGCCAGCGGCGTCGTGTCGTCGGCCCCCGCGATGTCCTTGACCTGCACGTAGCCGAGGTAGGGGGAGAGCGCCGCGTAGGAGACCGAGGGCTGCTCGCCGCCCAGCCAGGTGTGCATGACGTCCCACAGCACGCCCACGTTCCGGTGGCCGACCGGTCCGACGACGCGGGACGCGGCGGCGCCGGTGCGGTGCGAGTCGTGCGTCTCCAGCAGCACTCGTACGCCCCGGTCCGCCGCGTACTCCGCGGCGACCCCGAGCCGGGCCGCCGCGCGGGCGTCGGCCGCCGCGAGCCCCTCCTCGTCGAGCCCGTCCCCGCCGCCCGGGAAGACCCGCACGTACGGCGCCCCGAGGTCGCGGGCGAGGTCGACGAGGGCGCGGACCTCGTCCAGCACCGGCGCGTCGTCGCCCGGCGCAGCGACCCGCGCGTACCCGGCGACCGCCAGGATCTCGACGCCCGCCGCCTTGGCGGCGGCCACCGCCTCCGCCCGGGCGGCCGCGCCGAGGCCCGGGTGGACCGGCTCCTCGGGATGGGCGCGCAGCTCCACACCGTGGAAGCCGTGCGCGGTGGCCAGGCTGAGGACGTCGGCCAGCGGGAGGCCGGGGACACCGAGGGTGGAGAACGCCAGTTTCATGGGGCGGACCTTACCCGCGCTCACGCCCGTCACTCAGGTCGCTCGGGCGACGGCGGCCGCCGGCCCTGCCCGATCAGATCAGGGCCGCGCCCGCGCCTGTGCTCCGGATGGGTCAGCTCAGCGCGGACTCGGGACTCCGTGAGGGTGTACGGGGCGTACAGGTGACGGCTCTGGTCCGGTGCGCCGACGACGCTCGTGGGGAAGCGGTCGGAGAACGGATGCCCTGGACGGTCATGACTCACCTCGCGTTGCCGGATCGGCCGGCTCCCGGCCCCGGCCCGTCGGCGCCGGCGCGGCCGGCGGCCCGGGGGACGGCGCCCGGGCGGTGCCCGCCGGGCAAGCCCGTCCACGGACCGGACACGGGGGAGGGCCGCGGGCGCCCCCGGGTCAAGTCCGTGCATACAGCAGGTATAGCGGTTCAAGAGCGGCCCATGGGTTGGCCAACCCCTGGTCGCGCGTTGGCCCCGAGTTCATCGTTCACCCCCTCCGCCGCATGTCGGGCGACCCGCACAGTGAAGCCGACGGCCCGTCGCGCACGGGCCGTTGGCATGCCCGAACCGTCCGTCAGGACAACTCCACCCCCAGGAGGCCCCCCATGCCCGAACTGACCCGACGCAGACTCCTCGGCTCGGCGGCCGGCGCCGTCGGCGGCGCCGCCGCGCTCTCGCTCCTTCCCCCCAGCGTGCAGAAGGCCGTCGCCGCGGGCCCGCCCCGCAAGGGCTCGCTGCGCGACATCGAACACGTCGTGCTGCTCATGCAGGAGAACCGGTCCTTCGACCACTACTTCGGCACGCTCAAGGGCGTCCGCGGCTTCAGCGACCCCGACGCGCTGCGGCTGAGCACCGGCCGCTCGGTCTTCTACCAGCCCGACGCCGAGAACCCGAAGGGGTACCTGCTCCCCTTCCACCTGGACACGCACTCCACCAGCGCCCAGGCCATCCCGTCCACGAGCCACGCCTGGTCGGTCCAGCACGAGGCGTGGAACAACGGCGCCATGGACCAGTGGCTCCCCGCCCACCGCAAGGCCGACGGCGTCAACGGCCCGTACGTCATGGGGTACTACACCCGCAAGGACATCCCGTTCCAGTTCGCGCTGGCCGAGACCTTCACCATCTGCGACAACTACTTCTGCTCGGTCTTCGGCCCGACCTGGCCCAACCGCCTCTACTGGATGACGGGCACGATCGACCCGTCCGGCACCCAGGGCGGCCCGATCCTGAACAACACGGCGCCCTCGCCGTACCGCTGGACGACGTACGCCGAGCGGCTCCAGGCGGCGGGCGTGAGCTGGAAGGTCTACCAGCAGGACGACGACTACGGCTGCAACCTGCTGGAGCAGTTCGCCTCCTTCAAGGACGCGCAGCCCGGCTCCGAGCTCTACGAGCGCGGGGTGCGGCCCCAGCCCGAGGGCACCTTCGAGGACGACGCCCGCAACGACCGGCTCCCCGCGGTCAGCTGGATCATGCCGACCGGCTACCAGTCGGAGCACCCCGACTACCTGCCGGCCGCGGGGGCCGACTTCGTGGCCCAGAAGATCGAGGCCATCGCCTCCAACCCGAAGGTGTGGGCGAAGACCGCCTTCATCCTCAACTACGACGAGAACGACGGCCTCTTCGACCATGTCGCGCCGCCCACGCCCAAGGCGGGGACGGCGGGGGAGTTCGTGAACGGGCTGCCGATCGGGGGCGGGTTCCGTGTCCCGGCGATCGTCGTCTCGCCGTGGACGGTCGGGGGGTGGGTCGCCACGGAGGCCTTCGACCACACCTCGGTGCTCCAGTTCCTGGAGGAGTTCACCGGTGTCGCGGAGCCCAACATCACCGACTGGCGGCGGGCCACCTTCGGGGATCTCACGTCGGCGTTCCGGTTCTCGCATGCGGCGCCGCGGGTGCCCTTGCTGCCGCGGGACACCGCTGATCAGCTCAAGCAGGCCAAGGAGGACGTGGCGTCCCTCCCCAAGCCGACGCTGCCCGGGGCGGACCAGTCCTTCCCCTACCAGGAACAGGGCCGCCGCCCCCACGTCTAGCTCCGCTTGAGCGCCGCGGCCCGGTGGGGGCATCTCGCGCAGTTCCCCGCGCCCCTGAAAGGTGCACTGCGCGCACCCGCTGTCTTCACCTGCGGGCCCGGCGGGGGCTGGTCGCGCCGTTCCCCGCGCCCCTGCGGGGCGCACTGCGTGCGCCACCGTTTTTCGGCTGCGGGCCGGTGGGGCTTCTCGCGCCGTTCCCCGCGCCCCTGACGGGCGCACTGCGTGCGCCCCCGTTTTCGGCTGCACGCCCGGTGGGGGCTGGTCGCGCAGTTCCCCGCGCCCCTGAAGGCATGCGGCTTCGCCGCTGCCTCAGGGCCGCCGACCGGGGGCCGATGAGATAGCGCACGAAGTGCGCATCTCAGGGGCGCGGGGAACTGCGCGACCAGCCCCCACCGGCGAGTCAGCCGAACGACAAGCCCCGTAAGGGGCGCGGGGAACTGCGCGACCAGCCACGACGGCGGCGCGGACGAATCACGACCCTTCAGGGGCGCGGGGAACTGCGCACAACATCGCAGCGGCCCGCGCTGGAGTATCCCGGCCCCCCTAGACCTCCCTGGGGACCCCCGTGGAACCCCGCACCATCAAAACCCCCCGCACCACATCCACCCCCCCGGGCGGCAACCCCTCCCGGCTCATCGCGATACGCCCCGCCCGACCCGCCGCCCCCGCAAGCGGCAGCCGCACCGTCGTCAGCGAAGGCACCGCGTCCACACTGAACGGCAGATCGTCGAAGCCCGCCACCGACACGTCCTGCGGAATCCGCAGCCCCGCCTCCCGCAGAGCGGCGCACGCCCCCAGCGCCACCGTGTCATTGGCCGCGACCACCGCGGTCAGACCGGGCCGCGCCCGCAGCAGTTCGACCGTCGCCGCATACCCCGCCTCCCGGTCGTAGGGCCCGTGCACGACCAGCCCGTCCGACTCCGTGACCCCCGCCTCGGCCAGCGCGGCACGGTGCCCCTCCAGGCGGTGTCGCGTCGTCGTGCGCTCCTGGGGACCCGCCACATAGCCGATCCGGCGGTGCCCGAGGGAGAGCAGGTGCCCGGTCAGCTCCTTCGCGCCGCCCCGGTTGTCGAACGTCAGCGCCGCCGCGTCCGTCCCCGGCACCGGCGGCCGCCCGCACAGCACCACGCGGGTGCCCGCCTCCGACAGCCGCCGCAGCTTGTTCGCCATCGCGGCGACGTGGTCGGCGTCCTCGATCGCGCCACCGGTGAGGACGACCGCCGCGGCCCGCTGGCGCTGGAGCAGGGTCAGGTAGGTGAGCTCCCGCTCGGGCGAGCCGCCCGTGTTGCAGACCACCGCGAGCCGCTCCCCGCCGGCCCGGCCACCGGGCCCGACGATCTCGGACTGGACCGCGGAGGCCATGATCCCGAAGAAGGGGTCGGCGATGTCGTTGACGAGGACCCCCACCAGGTCGGAGGTGGCCGCCGCGAGCGCGCTGGCCGGACCGTTGAGGACGTAGTCGAGGTCGTCCACGGCCTTGAGCACCCGCTCGCGCGTGGCCGCGGCGACCGGGTAGTTGCCATTGAGCACGCGCGAGACGGTGGCGGGGGACACCTGCGCGCGGGCGGCCACGTCCGCCAGGGTCACGGTCATCGAGTCATCCTCCGTCGACGGCCGGACGCGCTCCCGAGTCGGGGAGCCCCGGCAGGTCTGGTATCCGCTCTTGTCCGAGCGGCTGTGCAGAGGCTAGCTTCTTTCCATGTAGAAAGCGCTTGCTACGTGGACCGTGGCGAGCGAGCCGCGGCGTACGCCGACGGACCGGACGCCGCACGGCGGGCCGACCCGGATCGAGGCATGACGAAGGGACTCACGTGACACGCAAGACGGTGCGCATCGCCATGAACGGGGTGACGGGGCGCATGGGTTACCGCCAGCACCTCGTCCGTTCGCTGCTGGCCCTGCGCGAGCAGGGCGGACTCGACCTCGGCGACGGCACGGTGCTGTGGCCCGAGCCGGTCCTCGTCGGCCGCCGCGAGCACGCGCTGCGCGCGCTCGCCGAGCGGCACGGGCTCGGCGAGGAGAACGTCTCCACCGACCTCGACGCCGTCCTCGCCGACGACTCGGTGGACATCTACTTCGACGCGCAGGTCACCTCCGCCCGCGAGGAGGCGCTGAAGAAGGCGATCGCCGCCGGCAAGCACGTCTACACCGAGAAGCCGACCGCCACCGGCCTCGCCGGAGCCCTGGACCTCGCCCGGCTCGCCAGGGACGCCGGCATCAAGTCCGGCGTCGTCCAGGACAAGATCTTCCTGCCGGGCCTGCTGAAGCTGAAGCGCCTCATCGACGGCGGCTTCTTCGGCACGATCCTGTCCGTGCGCGGCGAGTTCGGGTACTGGGTCTTCGAGGGCGACTGGCAGGAGGCGCAGCGCCCGTCCTGGAACTACCGTGCCGAGGACGGCGGCGGCATCGCCGTCGACATGTTCCCGCACTGGGAGTACGTGCTGCACGAGCTGTTCGGCCGGGTCGCCTCCGTGCAGGCGCTGATCACCACGCACGTGCCGCAGCGCTGGGACGAGAGCGGCAAGCCCTACGACGCCACCGCCGACGACGCCGCGTACGGCATCTTCGAGCTGGAGGGCGGCGCGGTCGCCCAGATCAACTCCTCGTGGGCGGTGCGCGTCAACCGCGACGAACTCGTCGAGTTCCAGGTCGACGGCACCGAGGGCTCCGCCGTCGCGGGCCTGCGCAACTGCCGCGTCCAGCACCGCAGCGCGACCCCCAAGCCCGTCTGGAACCCGGACATCCCCGCCACCTACTCCTTCCGCGACCAGTGGCAGGAGGTGCCGGACAACGCCGAGTTCGACAACGGCTTCAAGGCGCAGTGGGAACTCTTCCTCAAGCACGTCTACGCCGACGCGCCCTACCACTGGGACCTGCTCGCCGGCGCCCGCGGCGTGCAACTCGCCGAGCTGGGCCTGAAGTCGTCCGCCGAGGGCCGCCGCGTCGACGTATCGGAGATCACGCTGTGACCCTGCGACTGCCCGACGGCGACGGCGGACTGCGGAGCTACGAGCCGCGCGCCACGCCCCTCGCCCTCGGCACCGGCGCGCCCTTCACGTCCCGGGTCGTCTTCTCGGCGGCGCACGTCGTCGCCGACCCGTTCGCCGACACCACGCCCGACTCGCCGGCCGCCGTCGACTGGGACGCCACCCTCGCCTTCCGGCGCCATCTGTGGGCGCACGGGCTCGGGGTCGCCGAGGCGATGGACACCGCCCAGCGCGGCATGGGCCTGGACTGGGCGGGCGCCGCCGAGCTCATCCGGCGCTCCGCCGCCGAAGCGAAGGCCGTCGGCGGACGCATCGCCTGCGGCGTCGGCACCGACCAGCTCACCGGCCCCGCCCCGACCCTGGCCGAGGTGCGGGCCGCGTACGAGGAACAGCTCGCCCTCGTGGAGGGGACGGGCGCGCAGGCGATCCTCATGGCCTCCCGCGCCCTGGCCGCCGCGGCCCGGGGCCCCGAGGACTACCTGGAGGTCTACGGGCACCTGCTGCGCCAGGCCGCCGAACCCGTCGTCCTGCACTGGCTCGGCCCGATGTTCGACCCGGCGCTCGACGGCTACTGGGGCTCCGCCGACCTGGACGCCGCCACGGAGACCTTCCTGGAGGTCATCGCCGCGCACCCGGACAAGGTCGACGGCATCAAGGTGTCGCTGCTCGACGCCCGGCGGGAGGTCGCACTGCGCCGCCGCCTGCCGCGGAGCGTGCGCTGCTACACCGGCGACGACTTCCACTACCCCGAGCTGATCGCCGGCGACGACCGCGGCTTCAGCCACGCGCTGCTCGGCGTCTTCGACCCGCTCGGCCCGCTCGCCGCGCAGGCCGTCCGCGTCCTGGACACCGGCGACGCCAAGGGCTTCCGTGAACTCCTCGACCCCACCGTCGAGTTGTCCCGTCACCTGTTCCAGGCCCCGACCCGCTTCTACAAGACCGGTGTGGTCCTGCTGGCCTGGCTCGCCGGCCACCAGGAGCACTTCGCGATGGTCGGCGGGCTGCAGTCGGCGCGCTCGCTGCCGCACCTGGCACGCGCCTACGAACTCGCCGACGGCCTGGGCCTCTTCCCCGATCCGGTGCTGGCCGAGGCCCGGATGACGCACCTGCTCGCCCTGTACGGAGTCACCTCATGAGCGCCGCCGACCCCCGCTTCTCCCTCAACCAGATGACCGTCAAGCAGCTCGCCCTGCCCGAACTCGTCGCCGCCTGCGCCGAGTCCGGCGTCCAGTCCGTCGGCACCTGGCGCGAGCCCGTGCAGGCGTACGGCGTCGAGGCGGCGGCCGCCCTGTTCAAGGACGCCGGCCTGACCGTCTCCACGCACTGCCGCGGCGGCTTCCTCACCGCCGTCGAACCGGCCGCGCGCAAGGCCGCCGTCGAGGACAACAAGCGGGCCGTCGACGAGGCCGCCATCCTCGGCACGGACGTCCTCGTCCTGGTCTCGGGCGGGCTCCCGGCCGGTTCGCACGACCTGGCGGGCGCCCGCGAGCGGATCGCCGACGGCCTCGGCGAACTCGCCCCGTACGCCGCCGCGCACGGGGTGCGGCTGGCCATCGAACCGCTGCACCCGATGTTCGCGTCGGACCGCTGTGTCGTCTCCACGCTCGGCCAGGCCCTGGACCTCGCCGAGCGCTTCCCGGCGCACCAGGTCGGCGTCTGCGTGGACACGTACCACATCTGGTGGGACGACCGGGCGCCCGCGCAGCTCGCGCGGGCCGGGGCGCAGGGCCGGATCGCGGCCTTCCAGCTCGCGGACTGGACGACGCCGCTGCCCGCGGGGGTGCTGAACGGGCGCGGCCAGCTCGGTGACGGCTCCGTCGACCTGCGGCACTGGCGCGCACTGGTGGAGGCGCAGGGCTACTCCGGGCCCATCGAGGTCGAGTTGTTCAACGACGGCCTGTGGGCGCGCGACGGCCGCGAGGTGCTGGCGGAGACCGTGGCCAGGTTCACCGAGCACGCCTGCTGAGAATCCCGGGAAGAAAACGCTCCGCCGCCGTGCAACCTTTCCGGCGGTCGCGGGTCTAACGTGCGTCAGGACTTTCGGAGGGGGATCTGGGGGGATCGAGGAAGTCCTGGCGCAGGAGGGGGAAGGCCCGAGGGGCCCGGTCCGCGGACCGGGCCCCTCGTCGGTTCCGGATCACCCCGGGGCGGGGTTCAGAAGAAGACGCCGCACCGCAGCAGCACGTTCGCGTACGGCCGTGCCTCACCGGTCCGCACGATCAGGCGCGCGCCCGCGGACAGCCCCTTCAGCTCCTCGTGGCCGACGAAGCCCAGGGCGGGGACCCGCTCGCGGAGCAGCCCGGCCGCCTCGGGGTTGGCGGCCCGCACCTCGTGCGCGGCCGTGCCCGCCTCGACCACCAGCTCGTCGAGGAGTCCGTCGAGGACCTCGGCGAAGGACGGCACCCCGGCCCGGAAGGCGAGGTCGACCAGGCGCGGCCCGGCCGGGACCGGCAGCCCCGCGTCACAGATCAGCACCCCGTCCCCGTGCCCCAACTCGGCGAGGGCGCCCGCCAGATGGCGGTTGAGCACGCCGGATCTCTTCACAGGGCCGCGACCTCGTCCGCGGTCGGGTACGACACCTGCGCGCCCTGCTTGGTGACGGCCGCGGCGCCGACCCGGGCCGCGTAGGCCGCCGCCTCGGCGAGCGGCGCGCCGGTCCCCAGCCGCCAGGCGAGCGCCGCCGTGAACGCGTCCCCGGCGCCCGTGGTGTCCACCGCCCGCACCTTCACCGACGCCACCCGCGAGGAGCCCGACGCGTCCGCGACGAGCGCGCCCTCGGCGCCGAGCGTGATGACGACCGAGCGCGGGCCGAGCGCGAGCAGCGCCCGCGCCCACGCGTCCCAGTCGTCGCCGTCCCCGGAGCCGGCCCCGGCGTCCGCGCCGAGGACCACGCGGGCCTCGTGCTCGTTCACGATCAGCGGGTCGCAGACCGCGAGGACCTCGTCCGGCAGCGGCGCGGGCGGCGACGGGTTCAGCACGAGCCGGGCCCCGTCGGTCAGCGAGCGCGCCACCTCCGTGACCGTCTCCAGCGGGATCTCCAGGAGCGTGGAGACGACCTTCGCCCCGGCGAACAGCTCGCCCGCCGCCCGCACGTCGTCCGGCGTCAGCCGCCCGTTCGCCCCCGGCGACACCACGATGGAGTTGTCCCCGGACGGGTCGACCGTGATCAGCGCGACCCCGGTGGGCGCCCCGCCGACCAGGACGCCGGAGGTGTCGACGCCCGCGCTCCCCAGCGACTCCCGCAGCAGCGCCCCGTGCCCGTCGTCGCCGACCCGCGCGAGGAGCGCCGTACGGGCGCCGAGCCGGGCCGCGGCGACCGCCTGGTTGGCGCCCTTGCCGCCCGGGTGGACCACGAGGTCGGAGCCGAGGACGGTCTCCCCGGCGGCCGGGCGGCGCTCGACGCCCACCACCAGGTCGGCGTTGGCCGACCCGACGACGAGGAGGTCGTACGTGTTCATGCTGTGCCTTTCTTCGTACGTGTGTGCAAACAGTACGAGGGTGTCAGCCGAAGTCGGCGGCGTTCTTCTCCGTCACGACCTTCACCGGCACCTTCACCGCGCCCGCGATCTTCTCGCCCTGCGCCGCCTTCAGGGCGTTGCGCACGGCGATCTCGCCGAGTTCGCGCGGCTGCTGGGCCACCGAGGCGTACATCGTGCCCGCGGCGACCGCCTTGATCCCGTCGGCCTCGCCGTCGAAGCCGATCACCGGGACGGACTTGCCGGCCTTGGCGCCGAGCGCCTTGATCGCGCCGAGCGCCATCTCGTCGTTCGCCGCGATCACGCCCTGCACGTCCGGGTGCGACTGGAGCAGGTTCGACATCACGTCGAGGCCCTTGGTGCGGTCGAAGTCGGCGGGCTGCTGGGCGACGACCTTGATGCCGGGGAACTCCTTGAGCCCCTTGGCGAAGCCCGCCGCGCGCTCCCGGGCCGCAGAGGTGCCGGCCTGCCCCTGGAGGATCACGATCCGGCCCTTGCCGCCGAGCTTCTCGGCCATCGTCCGCGCGGACAGCACCCCGCCCGCGACGTTGTCGGAGGCGACGAGGGTGGCGACCTTCCCCTTGTTCACGCCGCGGTCCACGGCGACGACGGGGGTGCCGTCGTCGTTGGCGGCCTTCACCGAATTGCCCGCGGCCTCCGAGTCGACCGGGTTGAGGATGACGGCGTCCAGGCCCGCGCTGGCGAAGTTCTGCATCTGGTTGGCCTGCTGCGAGGCGTCGTTCTGCGCGTCGGTGACCCGCAGGTCCACGCCGAGCTTCCGGGCCTCGGCCTGCGCGCCGGCCCGGATCTGCACGAAGAACGGGTTGTTCAGCGTCGACAGCGACAGGCCCACCTTGCGCTGGTCGGAGCCGGAGGAGCCGCCGTGCAGGAAGGACGTGGCGCCCACGATCGCGACGGTCACCACGGCGGCGAGCCCGTACGTCAGGGCCTGCTTGCCCTTGCCGCCGCCGGCGCCCGCGGCCGCCGGGGTGGCCCCGGCCTTGCGGCGCAGCGTGTCCAGGAGCACGGCCAGCGCGATGACGACACCGATGACGACCTGCTGCCAGAACGCGGACACGTTCAGCAGGTTGAGGCCGTTGCGCAGCACCGCGAGGATCAGCGCGCCGATCAGAGTGCCCGACGCCTTGCCGGTGCCGCCCGCGAGCGAGGCGCCGCCGATGACGACGGCGGCGATCGCGTCCAGCTCGTAGCCGTCGGCGGCCTGCGGCTGCGCCGAGGAGAGCCGGGAGGCGAGCACGATGCCCGCGGCGGCGGCGAACAGGCCGGACAGCGCGTAGATGACGAGCTTCTGCTTCTTCACCCGCAGCCCCGACAGGCGCGCGGCCTCCTCGTTGCCGCCGATCGCGTACATCGAGCGGCCTATGTACGTACGGCCGAGGATCACGGCAGCGATCAGACCCATCACGATCATCACGAGCACCGGCACCGGCAGCCAGCCGCCGAGGGTGTCGCCCAGGTGGGAGACCGAGTCGGGGAACGGGATCGGCGAGCCGTCCGAGAGCACGAGCGCGAGCCCGCGGCCCACCGACAGCATCGCCAGCGTCGCGATGAACGGCGGCAGCTTCCCGTACGCGATGAGGAAACCGTTCACCAGACCCGCGACCACGCCCGTGGCGACGGCGAGCACCACCGCGAGCACCACCGGCACCCCGTGGTTCGTGGCGCTCCACGCGAGGACGGTCGCCGACAGCGCGGCCACCGAACCCACCGACAGGTCGATGCCCGCCGAGACGATCACGAAGGTGACACCGAAGGCGAGGATGGCGGTCACGGCCGCCTGCACGCCGATGTTGAGCAGGTTGTCGGTGGTCAGGAAGTCACCGGAGAGCGCCGACAGGGCGATCACCAGGACGATCAGCGCGGTCAGCGCGCCGTTGTCGAGCAGCAGGCGGCGGATGGCCGCGGCGCTCGTGCGCGACGAGCCCGCCGCGTTCTTCTCCAGCGTGTCAGTGGCCACCACGGGCCTCGCTTTCCTTGGTCGTGGGGGTGCTGACGGCGAGCGCCATCACGGAGTCCTGGGTGGCGTCGGCCGCGGCGAGTTCACCGGCGAGGCGCCCCTGCGCCATCACCAGCACGCGGTCGCTCATGCCGAGCACCTCGGGCAGGTCGCTGGAGATCATCAGCACGGCGTGGCCGGCGGCGGTCAGCTCGTTGATCAGCTGGTAGATCTCGACCTTCGCGCCGACGTCGATGCCGCGCGTCGGCTCGTCGAGGATCAGCACCTTGATGTCGGCGAGCAGCCACTTGCCGATGACGACCTTCTGCTGGTTGCCGCCGGACAGGGTGCGCACGTGCTGGTGGAGCCCGGCCATCCGCACGCCGAGCTGGGCGGCGATCCGCCCGGCGGCGGCGTACTGGCCCTTGAGGTCGACGAACCCGCCCCGGGTCGCCGTCCGCAGGGTCACGAGCCCCAGGTTCTCCGCCACCGACTGGTCGAGCACCAGGCCCTGGCCCTTGCGGTCCTCGGGCACGAGCCCGACCCCGGCGGCCATCGCGGCGTTCACGTCGTGCCGGGGCAGCGGCGCCCCGCCGACCTCGACCCGGCCCGCGTCGTAGGGGTCGGCGCCGAAGACGGCCCGCACGACCTCCGTGCGGCCCGCGCCGACGAGCCCGGCGATGCCGACGACCTCACCGGCCCGCACCTCGAAGCTGACGTCCTGGAAGACGCCGTCCCGGGTCAGCCCCTCCACCTTCAGCAGCGCGGCACCCGTCTCGGGCCGCTCGCGCGGGTACTGCTGCTCGATCGAGCGTCCCACCATGAGCCGTACGAGTTCGTCCTCGGGGGTCGCGGCGGGCACTTGGCCCACGCTGCGGCCGTCCCGGATGACGGTGACCCGGTCGCCGAGCGCGGCGATCTCCTCCAGGTGGTGGGTGATGAAGACGACGCCGACGCCGTCCGCGCGCAGCGCGCGCACGATGGCGAAGAGCTTCTCCACCTCCTCCGAGGTGAGCACGGCGGTCGGCTCGTCCATGATCAGTACGCGGGCGTCCAGGCTGAGCGCCTTGGCGATCTCGACCATCTGGAGCCGGGCGATGCCGAGTTCCCGCACCCGCGCGCGGGGCGACACGCTGACGCCCACCCGCGCGAGCAGCGCCTCGGCGTCGGCCTCCATCTTCTTGCGGTCGATGAGACCGAAGCGGCGCGGCTGGCGCCCCAGGAAGATGTTCTCGGCCACGGTCAGGTCGGGGACGAGGTTGAACTCCTGGTAGATCGTGGCGATCCCCAGCCGTTCGGCGTCCTGCGCGCCGTGGATGCGGACCTGCTCGCCGCCGACGGTGATGCGGCCCGCGTCGGGCGTGTAGGCGCCGGAGAGCATCTTGATCAGCGTGCTCTTGCCGGCCCCGTTCTCGCCGAGCAGGACGTGCACCTCGCCCCGGCGCAGGTCGAAGTCGACGCTGTCGAGCGCGACGACACCGGGGAAGGTCTTCCGTATCCCTTCGATACGCAGCAACTCGTCCGGGTTGCGCGGCTGTTTCACCGGGCTCTCCTCTCCGTTGAGGTGGGCGGTTGTGAGGTGCGGGGCTCGCCGCACGAGTGCCGTACGACGAGGTGGGCGGGGAGCGTCACCGACGCGGGCGGCCTGCCCTCGATGCGGTCGACCAGCGCGCGCACCGCGGCCCGCCCCAGCTCCTTGGTCGGCTGGGCGATCGCCGTGACCGGCGGGTCGGTGTGCACGAACCAGGGGATGTCGTCGAACGCGGCGAGCGCGATGTCGTCCGGGACGCGCAGCCCGCGCGCGCGGATCGCGTCGAGCGCGCCGAGCGCCATCAGGTTGTCGGCCGCGAAGACGACCTCGGGCGGCTCGGGCAGGTCCAGGAACCCGTCCGTCACGCGGCGCCCGCTGCCCGCCTGGAAGTCGCCCTGCCCTATGTAGGCCTCCGGCAGCTCGATCGCGTACGAGGCGAGCGCCTCCCGGAAGGCGGCGACGCGCTCACTGCCCGTCGTGGTGGCCGCCGGGCCCGCGATGATGGCGAGCCTGCGGTGCCCGAGCCGGTGCAGGTGCGCGACGAGCGCGGTGATGGCGGCCCGGCCGTCGGAGCGCACCACCGGCACGTCCACGCCCGCGATCCACCGGTCGACGAAGACCATCGGGGTGCCGCCCCTGGCCGCGTCCAGCATCAGTGGGGAGCCGCCGTCGGTGGGGGAGACGAGCAGCCCGTCGATCCGCCGGTCGAGCAGGGTCCGTACGTGGTGGTCCTGGAGGTCGGGCCGCTCGTCGGCGTTGCCGATGATCACGCTGTAGCCGAGTGCGCGGGCCTCTTCCTCGACCGAGCGGGCCAGCTCGGTGAAGTACGGGTTCAGCACGTCGCTGATGACCAGGCCGAGGGTGCGGGTCTGGTCGGTGCGCAGGGAGCGGGCGACGGCGTTGGGCCGGTAGCCGAGCGACTCCACGGCGGCCAGCACCCGGGCCCGCGCGGCGGGGCTGACGGACGGGTGGCTGTTCAGGACGCGGGAGACCGTGGCGACGGAGACCCCGGCCGCGGCCGCGACGTCCTTGATGCTCGTGCTCGACGGCATCACGGGCCACCTCCTTGTGGCGTCGTGGAATCGATTACATCGTGCTGCATGGAGGATTGGAATCGATTACACGAGGTGCTGGCAAGGGGGATTCCGGTTGTCGTGACCGGATTGTGATGCGGCGGGGGCGGAGCGGGCGGCGTTGTCGGTGGGGCATGCCATGGTGGGGAGCGGGGTCATGAGGGACGCCGACCCGGCGACGAACGGAGACAAGGACTGTGAACCACGCGCAGCTCACCGCACTCGGACGCGCTCTGCGCCTGCTCGGGGAGCACGGCGACGCCCTGACGGGCGACACCTCGGACGCCCGGCTCCACGAGGTGCGCGGTGACGTGAAGCGGGCCCTGGAGCTCCTCGACGACACGGTCACCGGCACGGCGCCCACGACCCGCTGCGCCGAGCACCCGCAGGGCGCGGTCGACGAGTCGGCGCCGGACCTGTGCCTGCTCTGCGAGACCCGCCGCCGCCAGGCGCGCCGCTCGGAGTACGGGGGCGGCCCCGCCCGCCCGCAGGCCGCGGAGCAGCCCGTGATGTCGCGCTACGGCACGCGCGAGGACCGCCCGCAGCCCCAGCAGCGCTGGATCCCGGAGATGTGGAACGGGCAGGTGTGGCAGCTGTGCGGCACCCCGCGCCACGACCGGCGCGAGGCGGACCTGTACCTGGCGGCCCAGCGCCGCCGCCCGGACGCGGCGATGGCCTACCGGCTGGTGCACGAGTTCACGGACTACGAGGTGGTGCGGGTGTGGGGGACCGCGGTGAAGGTCGACGTGAAGCCGATGGGCGGGATCTGACCGCCCGGAAGGGCGGGTCGACCCCGCCGGCCGTCACTTGCCCCGGTCCTCGGAGAGGGTGTGGGCGACCAGGGCGTTGGCGTGCCCGTGCCCGAGGCCGTGCTCGGCCTTGAGCCAGGCGACCAGCTCCATGTGCTTGGTCAGCGGCGAGGTCCGGATGAGCTGCTGCCAGTGCGAGACCGGCTGCCCGTACGTCTTCTCGATGGAGGGGAAGTAGCTGGCGGGTCCCTTGACGCTGGTCATGGCGGGTTCCTGTCGGCCGTGAGCGGATGGTGTCGCCCTGTAGGACGCCGCGCACGCGCGGAACTCACCCGTCCGGTGCAGTGATCCACGTCACTCGCCGCGGCGGCCCCTGCGCCGCCGCCCGGCGCTACCCGCCGCGCAGGTCCGCCTCCCCGCCGCTCGCCGCCGTCGCCGCGAGGTCCAGGAGCTCGTCCCGCAGCGCGGCCAGCTCCGCCGGCAGCGGGGTCTCGTCCCGGACGGCCTGCGTCCGGCGCCAGGCGAGCGCCGCCTCCAGCAGGGGCCGCAGCCGCGGCCGGCGCTCGGCCGTCCACTGCGCCGCCTGCGCCTTGTCCGCCAGTTCGCCGGTGGTCAGGGCGCGCAGGGCCCGGCAGGCGGTCAGCACCAGGTAGGCGTGGCCGCCCCGGTGCCGCACCCGCGGGGCCAGGTCCCGCAGCCCCGCGACGGAGTCGATCAGCGCGGTGCGCACCTCCTGGGGCTGCGCGGGGGCCAGCGCCTCCCGCGCGGGCCGGCCGGCCAGGGTCAGGCCCGTCGTCCGGACCAGGGCCCGGGTCAGCGCCCAGCGCGGCAGCACGCGCGCGGTGTGGGGAGGTTCGCCGGGGGAGACCACCAGCAGGGGTTCGAGGAGGCTGCCGGCGAGGGCGGCGGCCGGCGCGAAGGTCAGGTCGAGCCGGTCCCGGAACCCGGGGTGCGCCCGCAGGACCCGCGCCTCGGCGGCCCGCACCTCGTCGAGCCCGAAGCCGGGTCCGGAGCCGAGCCCGGAGCCTTCCGTGCCCACCAGCACGTCGACGTCGCTGACCCCGCGCTCGAACGACCCGGTCGCCGCGGACCCGTACAGCCAGACGCCCACCAGCCGCTCGCCGACGACCGGCGCCACCGCCGTCAGCAGATCGGGCAGCAACCGCCGCACGCTCACCGGCACTTCACCCGTCACACCCATCCCCGCACCCTAGGACAGGGCCAGGATCGTCCGGCGGGTGCCCCGATGTCCGACCCCACCGATACCGTCGGATCATGGCGAAGCAGCAGGCGCAGGCCGCCGCCCGGCCGATGGCGGTGCTCGAAGGGGTCCTCGAGCGCATCACGTACGCCAACGAGGAGACGGGGTACACCGTCGCGCGCGTGGACACCGGCAGGGGCGGCGGCGACCTGCTGACCGTGGTCGGCTCGCTGCTGGGCGCGCAGGCCGGGGAGTCGCTGCGGATGGAGGGCCGCTGGGGCTCGCACCCCCAGTACGGCAAGCAGTTCACCGTGGAGAACTACACGACGGTGCTGCCCGCCACCATCCAGGGCATCCGCCGCTACCTCGGCTCAGGACTGGTCAAGGGCATCGGCCCGGTCTTCGCCGACCGCATCACCCGCCACTTCGGCCTGGACACCCTCGACATCATCGAGCAGGAGCCGAAGCGGCTGATCGAGGTCCCGGGGCTCGGCCCCAAGCGGACCAAGAAGATCGCCGACGCCTGGGAGGAACAGAAGGCGATCAAGGAGGTGATGGTCTTCCTGCAGAGCGTGGGCGTCTCGACCTCCATCGCCGTGCGCATCTACAAGAAGTACGGCGACGCGTCGATCGGCGTCGTGAAGAACCAGCCCTACCGGCTCGCCTCCGACGTCTGGGGCATCGGCTTCCTCACCGCCGACCGCATCGCCCAGTCCGTCGGCATCCCGCACGACAGCCCCGAGCGCGTCAAGGCCGGTCTCCAGTACGCCCTGTCGCAATCGACCGACCAGGGCCACTGCTTCCTGCCCGAGGAGCGGCTGATCGCCGACGCGGTGAAGCTGCTCCAGGTCGACACCGGCCTGGTCATCGAGTGCCTCGCCGAACTGGCGCTGCCCGACGAGGACTCCGGCGAGCCCGGCGTCGTGCGCGAGCAGGTCCCGGGCGAGCACGGCGAGCCGGTCACCGCGATCTACCTCGTCCCCTTCCACCGCGCCGAACTCTCGCTCTCGGCCCAGCTGACGCGGCTGCTGCGCACGGAGCAGGACCGGCTGCCCGCCTTCCACGACGTGGCCTGGGACAAGGCGCTGGCCTGGCTCGCCGGCCGCACGGGGGCCGAGCTCGCCCCCGAGCAGGAGGAGGCCGTCCGGCTGGCCCTGACCAAGAAGGTCGCGGTGCTGACCGGCGGGCCCGGCTGCGGCAAGTCGTTCACCGTCCGCTCCATCGTGGAGCTGGCCCGCGCGAAGAAGGCGAAGGTGGTGCTGGCCGCGCCGACCGGCCGCGCCGCCAAGCGCCTCGCCGAACTGACCGGCGCGGAGGCCTCCACCGTCCACCGCCTGCTGGAGCTCAAGCCGGGCGGCGACGCCGCGTACGACAAGGACCGGCCGCTCGACGCGGACCTCGTCGTGGTCGACGAGGCGTCCATGCTGGACCTGCTCCTCGCCAACAAGCTGGTCAAGGCCGTCCCGCCCGGCGCACACCTGCTCTTCGTCGGCGACGTCGACCAGCTGCCGAGCGTCGGCGCGGGCGAGGTGCTGCGCGACCTGCTCAGCGCGGGCAGCCCGGTGCCCGCGGTGCGCCTGACCCGGATCTTCCGCCAGGCCCAGGAGTCCGGCGTCGTCACCAACGCCCACCGGATCAACTCCGGGACACCGCCCCTCACCCAGGGCCTCAAGGACTTCTTCCTCTTCGTGGAGGAGGACACGGAGGAGGCGGGGCGGCTCACGGTCGACGTGGCGGCGCGCCGCGTCCCCGCCCGGTTCGGGCTCGACCCGCGCCGTGACGTCCAGGTGCTCGCCCCCATGCACCGCGGCCCGGCCGGCGCGGGCACGCTCAACGGCCTGCTCCAGCAGGCGATCACGCCCGCCCGCCCGGAGCTGCCCGAGAAGCGGTTCGGCGGCCGGGTCTTCCGGGTCGGCGACAAGGTCACCCAGATCCGCAACAACTACGAGAAGGGCGCCAACGGCGTCTTCAACGGCACGGTCGGCGTCGTCACCGCCCTGGACGCCGACGAGCAGCGGCTGACCGTCCTCACGGACGAGGACGAGGAGGTCCCGTACGACTTCGACGAGCTGGACGAGCTGACGCACGCCTACGCCGTGACCATCCACCGCTCGCAGGGCAGTGAGTACCCATGTGTGGTGATTCCGGTCACCACGGGCGCCTGGATGATGCTCCAGCGCAATCTGCTCTACACGGCGGTGACCCGTGCGAAGAAGCTGGTGGTCCTGGTCGGTTCGCGCAAAGCTCTGGGACAGGCCGTACGCACGGTTTCGGCGGGCAGACGCTGCACCGCGCTCGATTTCCGGCTGTCCGGCGGGAACCTTCAAAAATTTTGATCGATCAAATCCGTCGCGAAGGTCACACAGCACTTCCGGAACCAGGGCGAAGGGGGCAGGATGAGCAGGTTGGCGGCACTGAGTGCCGCCAATAGGCCCAATGGTCGACCCCGAGTGCACTCTGCTGGGCCAAGTGGGGGATGGTAGAGACAGTCAGGGCACCTCGAAGAAGAGGCACTACGTCGGTGAGGGACGAGACGTGAGCGAGCACACCAACAACGCTGTAGTACTCCGGTACGGCGACGATGAACACACCTACCCGGTGATCGACAGCACCGTCGGCGACAAGGGCTTCGACATCGGGAAGCTCCGGGCCCAGACAGGACTGGTGACCCTCGACAGCGGATACGGCAACACCGCCGCCTACAAATCCGCGATCACCTACCTGGACGGCGAGCAGGGCATCCTGCGCTACCGCGGCTATCCGATCGAGCAGCTGGCCGAGCGCTCCACCTTCACCGAGGTGGCGTACCTGCTGATCAACGGTGAGCTCCCCACCGTCGACGAGCTCTCCACCTTCAAGAACGAGATCACGCAGCACACCCTGCTGCACGAGGACGTCAAGCGGTTCTACGACGGGTTCCCGCGCGACGCCCACCCGATGGCCATGCTGTCCTCGGTCGTCTCGGCGCTGTCCACCTTCTACCAGGACAGCCACAACCCCTTCGACGAGAAGCAGCGTCACCTCTCGACGATCCGCCTGCTCGCCAAGCTTCCGACGATCGCGGCGTACGCGTACAAGAAGTCGCAGGGCCACCCGGTGGTCTACCCGCGCAACGACCTCGGCTACGTCGAGAACTTCCTGCGCATGACGTTCTCGGTGCCGGCCGCCGAGTACGACCTGGACCCGACCGTGGTCTCGGCCCTGGACAAGCTGCTCATCCTGCACGCGGACCACGAGCAGAACTGTTCGACGTCCACCGTGCGCCTGGTCGGCTCCTCGCAGGCCAACATGTTCGCGTCGATCTCCGCGGGCATCTCGGCCCTGTGGGGTCCGCTGCACGGCGGCGCCAACCAGTCGGTCCTGGAGATGCTGGAAGGCATCCAGGCCTCCGGCGGCGACGTCGACACCTTCATCCGCAAGGTGAAGAACAAGGAAGACGGCGTGAAGCTCATGGGCTTCGGGCACCGCGTCTACAAGAACTTCGACCCGCGGGCGAAGATCATCAAGGCGGCGGCGCACGACGTCCTCTCGGCGCTCGGCAAGTCCGACGAGCTGCTCGACATCGCGCTCAAGCTGGAGGAGCACGCGCTGGCCGACGACTACTTCGTCGAGCGCAAGCTCTACCCGAACGTCGACTTCTACACCGGCCTGATCTACCGGGCCATGGGCTTCCCGACCGAGATGTTCACCGTCCTGTTCGCCCTCGGCCGGCTGCCGGGCTGGATCGCCCAGTGGCACGAGATGATCAAGGAGCCCGGGTCGCGCATCGGCCGCCCGCGCCAGATCTACACCGGCGTCGTCGAGCGGGACTTCGTCCCGGTCGAGGAGCGCTGAGCCCCTCGCGTCGCGGCAGCCGCCGCGGATAGCGGAGAGCGCCCCGCTGTCGATCCCCCCACGGGTCGACAGTCGGGGCGCTTTCCTTTTCCCGGTGCGGATTCCCCCCACGGGATCCGGCCGGGCGTCTGTGGCCGCGTCGGCCGCCGGAACACGTCACCACGGGTGGGCCGCTCAAGCTTCCCCGTAGCACGTGCCCCGGCCAACGCAGTCGGTCCCGTCCCCCAAGACGGTCCCGTCCGACACCGGAACGCCCCCCAAGACGTTCCTGCATCGCCTCCTTAGACTCACGAGACCGGCGAAGGGTTACGTTCTCACCGATGTGATCTGCGTCTCTTGCCTATGTCCCGTGTGTACGCAAGAGACCCGAAATGTAGATGTGGGCCTCGTACGTGAGAGTGCTGCAATTGTGCCGTGTGGATTATGTGGAGGTCCAGGCCTGGCTAGATGAATCTGCGAAGTCGCAGACTGTTTGTCACCACAAATACCGAAGAGAACGCCATTGCGGCCCCCGCGATCATCGGATTCAGCAGCCCGGCGGCGGCCAGCGGCAGGGCCGCGACGTTGTAGCCGAAGGCCCAGCAGAGGTTTCCCTTGATCGTGGCGAGGGTCCGGCGGGAGAGCCGGATCGCGTCGGCCGCCACCCGCAGGTCGCCGCGGACCAGCGTCAGGTCGGCCGCCTCGATCGCCACGTCCGTCCCCGTGCCCATCGCCAGACCCAGATCGGCGGTGGCCAGCGCGGCCGCGTCGTTCACCCCGTCGCCCACCATCGCCACGCCCCGCCCCTCGGCCCGCAGTCGCCGCACCACGGCGACCTTCTCCTGCGGGAGCACCTCCGCGACCACCGCGCCGGGCTCGATCCCCACCGCCCGCGCGACGGCCTCCGCCGCACCGCGGTTGTCGCCGGTCAGCAGCATCGGCGTGAGCCCGAGCCCGCGCAGCTCAGCGACGGCGCGGGCGCTCGTCTCCCGGACCGTGTCGGCGACGGCCAGGACGCCGCGCGCCGCTCCGTCCCAGGCGACCGTGACCGCCGTGCCGCCCTCCGCCTCGACGGCCCGTACCGCCGCCGCCAACCCGGCCGGCAGCGCGATCCCGGCGTCGGCGAGCAGCCGCCCGCGCCCGACGAGGACCGCGCGGCCCTCCACGGTGGCCCGCACCCCGAGCCCCGGCACACCGGTGAACCCCTCGGCCGCCGGCAGCTCGCCCGCGCGGTCGGCGGCCCCCGCCGCGACGGCCCGGGCGATCGGATGCTCGGAGGCGTGCTCCACCGCACCGGCCAGGCGCAGCAGCTCCTTCTCGTCGACGCCCTCGGCCGGGTGCACGGCGAGCAGCGTCATCCGGCCGGTCGTCACCGTGCCGGTCTTGTCGAGGACGATCGTGTCGACCGCCCGGGTCGCCTCCAGCGCCTCGGGCCCCTTGATGAGGATGCCGAGCTGCGCGCCGCGCCCGGTGCCGACCAGGAGCGCCGTCGGGGTGGCCAGGCCCAGCGCGCACGGGCAGGCGACGATCAGCACGGCCACGGCCGAGCCGAACGCGGCGGTGGTGTCGCCGGTGGCGAGCAGCCGCACCAGCAGCGTGCCGAGGGCGATCGCGACGACCACCGGCACGAAGACCGCCGAGACCCGGTCGGCGAGCCGCTGCACCCGGGCCTTGCCGGTCTGGGCGTCCTCGACGAGCCGCGCCAGCTGGGCGAGGCGGGTGTCGGCGCCGACGCGGGTGGCCTCGACGACGAGCCGCCCGCCCATGTTGACGGTCGCCCCGGTGACGGCGGAGCCGACGGCCACGTCCACGGGCACGCTCTCCCCGGTCAGTACGGACGCGTCGACGGCGCCCGCGCCCGCGACGACGGTGCCGTCGGTGGCGATCTTCTCGCCGGGGCGGACGACGAAGCGGTCCCCGGGGACCAGCCGGTCGGCCGGCACCCGCGCCTCGGAGCCGTCCGCGGCCAGCAGGGCGACGTCCTTGGCGCCGAGTTCGAGCAGGGCCCGCAGCGCGGCGCCCGCGCTGCGCCGGGCGCGGGCCTCCAGATGGCGGCCGACGAGGAGGAAGGTGACGACGCCCGAGGCCACCTCCAGGTAGAGGGTGGAGGAGGCGCCGCCGCGCTCGGTGGCGAAGGTGAAGCCGTGCCGCATCCCCGGCATCCCCGCGTCGCCGAGGAACAGCGCCCACAGGGACCAGCCGAAGGCGGCCAGCGTGCCGAGGGAGACGAGCGTGTCCATGGTGGCGGCGCCGTGCCGGGCGTTGGTCCACGCGGCGCGGTGGAAGGGGAGGCCGCCCCAGACCACGACCGGCGCGGCCAGGATCAGCGACAGCCACTGCCAGTAGTCGAACTGGAGGGCGGGGACCATGGCCAGCAGGACCACCGGGGCCGTGAGCAGCGCGCAGACGCGCAGGCGCCGGCCGAGGAGGCCGGCACCGGTTCTCGCCGTGGCAGGTCCGGAGTCCTCCCGGACCGCGGCGCCGTGGGGGCCGGTCGCGCGGTGCCCCGCGTCACGGGGGAGCTGTGGCGCTGCCTCGACGATCGGCTCGGCCGTGTAGCCGAGCCGGGTGATCGTGTCGATGAGGGTCTGCGGGCTGACCTCCGCGGCGTAGGAGACCTTCGCCTTCTCGGTGGCCAGGTTGACCGTCGCGCGCACGCCGTCGAGGCGGTTCAGCTTCTTCTCGATGCGGGCGGAGCAGGCGGCGCAGGTCATGCCGCCGATCGCGAGGTCGAGGTCGGTGGAGGGTGCGTCCGTCATGGTGCTGTCGAGGGTACGGCGGCCGGGCCGGGCCGCGGCGGGCCCGGCCCGGGGCGCGGTCAGCGGGTGCCGAGGAGCTCGTACCCGGCCTCGTCGACGGCGGCGCGGACGGCCTCCTCGTCGAGCGGGGCCGCCGAGACGACCGTGACCTGGCCGGAGGCGGCGACCGCCTGGACGGAGGAGACACCGGCGAGCCCGGACAGCTCCTCGGTGACCGCCGCCTCGCAGTGGCCGCAGGTCATGCCCTTGACCTCGTAGACCGTGGTGACGGAGCCCGCGGCGGCCGGGGTCGCGGCCGCACCGTGGCAGGCACCGCCGCAGCAGCCCCCCGCGGCCGGCGCGGACGCCTCGGCCTCGGTGCCGATCTGGTGCAGCTCGCTCTGGGCGCTCATGTCGTTCTCCTTGCTCGAAGCCGAAGGGGCCGGTGGCGGGGCCACGGGGAGGGCCGGGTACCCCGCGCACCTCCTGACCCACCCGACCTTATACCCCTAGGGGGTACACATCCAAGGAGGGTCGTGCACGTAAGGACACGGCCCGGGTGGGCGGGCGGCACCCGCGGATACCGTGAGCGCGGGACGTCCGAAGGGCGTCCGAGGGGCGTCCGAGGGTGTGTGAGCCGCGTCCGTGGCAGGTCGCGCAGAGCGAGGAGCGAGGTGGGTGCATGCGTGCCGTCGTGTTCGAGCGGTTCGGCGGGCCGGCCGGGGTGCGGACCGTGCCGGATCCGGCGCCCGCGCCGCACGGCGTCGTCGTGCGCGTCGAGGCGACCGGCCTGTGCCGCAGCGACTGGCACGGCTGGCAGGGCCACGATCCGGACATCGTGCTGCCGCACGTGCCCGGGCACGAACTCGCCGGCGTGGTCCAGGAGGCCGGCGCCGACGTGCGCGGGTGGCGGGCCGGGGACCGGGTGACCGTGCCGTTCGTCTGCGCGTGCGGGAGCTGCGCGGCGTGCGCGGCCGGGGACCAGCAGGTGTGCGCACGCCAGACGCAGCCCGGCTTCACGCACTGGGGCTCCTTCGCCGAGTACGTCGCTCTCGACCACGCCGACGTGAACCTGGTGGCGGTGCCGGAGGAGATGGCCTTCACGACGGCGGCCGCGCTCGGCTGCCGGTTCGCGACCGCGTTCCGCGCGGTGGTGCGGCAGGGCCGACTCGCGCCGGGGGAGTGGGTCGCCGTGCACGGCTGCGGCGGCGTCGGCCTGTCCGCGGTGATGATCGCGGCGGCGGCCGGGGCCCGGGTGGTGGCCGTGGACGTCGCGCCCGGCGCGCTCGGACTGGCCCGGCGGTTCGGCGCGGCCGCGTGCGTGGACGCCGGCGCGGTGGACGATGTGGCGGACGCGGTACGGGAGGTGACGGGCGGCGGGGCCCATCTGTCGCTGGACGCGCTGGGTTCCGCGGCGACGTGCGCGGCGTCCGTCGGCGGGCTGCGGCGGCGCGGACGGCACGTCCAGGTCGGGCTGCTGCCCACGGACCCGGTCGTGCCGATGGGGCGGGTGCTCGCGTGGGAACTGGAGCTGATCGGCAGCCACGGGATGGCCGCGCACGCCTACCCGCCGATGCTGGAGCTGGTCCGCGGTGGGGCGGTGCGGCCCGATGCGCTGGTGACGTCGGTGATCCCGCTCGCGCGGGCGGGCGGGGCGCTCGCCGCGATGGGGGCGCCGGGGGCCGGGGCGGGCGTGACGGTGATCGAGCCGTTCGCCGGCTGAGTGGAGCTCTCCGCCGCGTGCGGGCCGTTCGCCTGCCGGGCGGGGACCTCCATGCGCGGGCCGTTCGCCTGCCGGGCGGGGACCTCCATGCGCGGGCCGTTCGCCTGCCGGGCGGGGACCTCCATGTGCGGGCCGTTCGCCGGTCGAGCGGGGCCCGGCGGGGGCGCCCGTGCGGTGGGCGCCCCGGGCGGGTGACGCGCGGTCAGTCTCTGTCGCGGCCCCGGTTGCGGGGGCGCGAGGCGACCCAGCGGCGGACGGTGTCGGGGTACCAGAAGGGCTTGCCGTTCTCCACGTGGTCGGGGGGCGGCAGCAGACCGTGCTTGCGGTACGAGCGGACGGTGTCCGGCTGGACGCGGATGTGCGCGGCGATCTCTTTGTACGACCAGAGCCTGCGGTCGGTCATCAGTGGCTCCTCCCTGGCGGATGTCGCGACGGCGGCGCGGGGGTGGCCGCCGGTGATCACTCACCCTGCGCCCGGAGAACGACGCGCGCCGAGACGCGGGAGGGCCTGTGGGGCCCCTGTGACGCAGAACCCGCGTAGGGCGGACATGTGTGACAGGAAGGGTGCTTTTGTGACGCGAGTGTTGCAAAAAGGGCGCGTGGCGGGCGCATGAACCTGCGCCTGCCGGGACAGTCCCCTACGGACGACCCGAACCGGCGCGCCCCGGGATCACCGTCCGCGGGCGCCCCACGACCCGCGCTCTCCGCGCCGGCCCGCGACCCGCGCTCTCCGCCCCGGCCCGCGCCCTCCGCGCCGATCCGTTCTGGCCGCCGCCGGTCCTACACGCCGCACGACCTGAGGTAGCCCCGGGTGCGCCGGGCGATCGGCAGGGGCGCGTCCGGTGCGCACGGGTACATGTCCTGCTCGACGATCGCGAACAGGTCGACGTCCAGGCGGGCGGCGGCGGCCAGGACGGGTGCCAGCTCCGGTACGCCGCGCGGCGGTTCGCACATGACGCCCCGGGCGACGGCCGGCCCGAAGGGGGTGCCCTGGGCGCGGACCTCGGCGAGCACGGCCGGGTCCACCTGCTTGAGGTGCAGATAGCCGAGGCGTTCGGCGTACGTCTCGATCAGCTTGACGCTGTCGCCGCCGCAGTACGCGTAGTGGCCGGTGTCCAGGCAGAGCGAGACGAGGCCGGGGTCGGTGGCGTCGAGGAAGCGGGCCACGTTCTCCTCGGTGTCGATGTGGGTGTCGGCGTGCGGGTGGACGACGACCCGCAGCCCGTACCGCTCGCCCACCTCGCGCGCGAGTCGCTCGGTCCCGGCGGCGAGATGGCGCCACTGCTCGGCGCTGAGCGTGGACCCCTCGATGACCTCCCCGGTCTTGTCGTCCCGCCAGAACGAGGGGATGACGACGAGGTGGCGTGCGCCCATGTCCCGGGTGAGGGCGGCGATGGCGGCGACGTGGTCCCAGGTGCGCTCCCAGACGGCGGGCCCGTGGTGCAGCCCGGTGAAGACGGTGCCCGCGCTGACCCGGAGCCCGCGCCGCCCGGTCTCCTCGGCGAGCACGCGCGGGTCGCTGGGCAGATATCCGTACGGGCCCAGCTCGATCCACTCGTATCCGGCCTCCGCGACCTCGTCGAGGAAGCGCTGCCAGGGGATCTGCCGGGGGTCGTCGGGGAACCAGACGCCCCAGGAGTCGGGTGCCGAGCCGATGCGGATGCGCGCTGTCCGTGATGTCCGGGTCGTCATGGCACCAGCCTCAAGGGCCCCCGAGAAAGGTGTCAAGGCATGGTCCGAATGTCAGGACAAAATGTTGACAGGGGGGTGGGAACGGCACTAGATCTGGCAGCAGGCCCACCCGCCGCGTCCCGCCGAACGTCTGCGTCACGTCTTCGTCGAAGGGAACCCCGCATGGTCCGCGCCGAGTTCGACCTGATCACGATGGGCCGGATCGGGGTGGACCTGTATCCCTTGCAGGCGGGCAGAGGCCTGGCGGACGTCTCCGCGTTCGGCAAGTTCGTCGGCGGCTCCTCGACGAACGTGGCGGTGGCCGCGGCCCGCCTCGGCGTGCGCACGGCGACGATCACCCGTACGGGACGGGACCCGTTCGGCGACTACTTGCGCGCGGAGCTGACCCGGTTCGGCGTCGACGCGCGCTGGGTGACACCGGTCGACGGGCTGCCCACCCCGGTCACCTTCTGCGAGATCTTCCCGCCCGACGACTTCCCGCTCTACTTCTACCGGCAGCCCACGGCGCCGGACCTGGAGATCGCCGCGGACCAGCTCGACCTCCCCGCGGTGCGGGACGCGCGGGTCTTCTGGGTGACGGGGACGGGGCTGTGCGCGGAGCCCAGCCGGACGGCGACGCTGGCGGCGATGGCGGCCCGCGCGGAATCCGCCGGGCCCGGCCGCGAGACGGTGTTCGACCTGGACTGGCGGCCCATGTTCTGGGGCAGCCCCGAGTCGGCGCGCCCGTACTACGAGGAGGCGCTGCGGCACGCGACGGTCGCCGTCGGCAATGTGGACGAGGTCGAGATCGCGACGGGCGAGCGGGAGCCGGTGGCGGCGGCGCGGGCCCTCCTGGCGTCCGGGGTCCGGCTCGCCGTCGTCAAACAGGGCCCGCGGGGGGTGCTGGCGATGACGTCCGACGGCCGGAGCGCGGAGGTGCCGCCGCTTCCCGTGGACGTCCTGAACGGGCTCGGGGCGGGCGACGCGTTCGGCGGGGCGCTCTGCCACGGTCTGCTGGCCGGCTGGGAGCTGGCCCGGACCATGCGGTTCGCCAACGCGGCCGGGGCGATCGTGGCGTCGCGCCTGGAGTGCTCCTCGGCGATGCCGGTGCGGGACGAGGTGGAGGCGGCGCTGGCCTCCGGCAGGGTGCGGGCGGGAGCCCTGGGGGCGGCCGACGGGATGACGCCGAGCCGGCGCGAACCCGGCGATGACCTCCGGCCCGACGAGAACGGTGCCCCGGCGCCGGGGAGCCGCCCTGCCGCCCCTGACCCCCGCGCAGAGCGCCCCGACCCCGATCCCCGCGCCCTCGCGCGGTTGCGGGCGGAGCGGCCCGGGGTGGTCGCCGAGGCCGCCGCGCGGCGCGAGCGGCGCGCTCTGCTGCCGGGCCCGGACGCCCGGCTGATGATCGTCGCCGCCGACCACCCGGCCCGCGGCGCGCTGGCCGCGGGCGACCGGCCGCTGGCCATGGCCGGCCGCGCCGACCTGCTCGCCCGGCTCTGCCTCGCGCTGTCCCGCCCCGGCGTGGACGGCGTCCTCGCCTCCGCCGACGTCCTCGACGACCTGCTCCTCCTGGGCGCCCTCGACGGCAAGGTCGTCATCGGCTCGATGAACCGCGGCGGCCTCGCGGGCGCCTCCTTCGAACTCGACGACCGCTTCACCGGCTACGCCCCGGCCGCCCTGCGCCGCCGCGGCTTCGACGCAGGCAAGCTCCTGCTGCGGCTCGACTACGACGACCCCACCGAGGCCTCCGTCCGCACCATGGAGGCGGCGGCCCGCGCGGTCGACGCCATGGCGGCCGAGGGACTGCCGGTCTTCGTCGAGCCGTTCGTCGCCCGCCGCGACCCCGGCTCGGGGCTGCTGCGCAACGACCTGAGCCCGGACGCCGTGGTCCGCTCCATCGCCGTCGCCTCCGGCCTCGGCGGCTCCTCCGCCTACACCTGGCTGAAACTGCCGGTCACGGACGACCCCGACGCGATGGCGCGCGTGCTGGAGACGTCCACGCTCCCCGCGGTGCTGCTCGGCGGCGACATCAAGGACGGCGACCAGGACGCCACGTACGAGAAGTGGCGGACGGCGCTGCGCCTGCCCACGGTGCAGGGCCTGGTGGTGGGACGCTCCCTGTTGTACCCGGCGGACGGGGACGTGGCGCAGGCGGTCGACACGGCGGTGGGCCTGTTGTAGGCCTACCTACCCCGGCCACCCCGGCCCCGACCGCGACCCCGACCCGGCACAAGGAGGAAGCACCAGGATGACGTACCTCCCCAACGGCACCGCGGCGGACGGCCCGTACGCCCTGCACGTCGACCCGGAGAAGACGGGCCTGCCCACCTGGTCCCGCGCGGCCCTGCGCATCCTCGAACTGGCGCCCGCCGAGCGGCACGCGTTCGACACGGGCGACTGCGAGTGGATCGTGCTCCCGCTGACGGGCGGCTGCACGGTGGACGTACGGGACGCGGACGGACAGGACACCGACTCCGCCCCCCGCGCCCGGCGTATCGAACTGCACGGCAGGGCAAGCGTATTCAGCGGCCCGAGCGACTTCGCGTACCTACCGCGGGACAGCCGCGCAGAGATCGCCTCCGGCGCGGGAGGCCGCTTCGCCCTGGCAGGAGCGAAGTGCGGGCGACGACTCCCCGTCCGTCACGGCCCCGCGCCGGAGGTACCCGTCGAGGCCCGCGGCAGCGGCACCAGCGCCCGCCAGGTCCGCAACTTCGCCGCGGCCGGCACCTTCGACTGCGACCAGCTCATCGCCGTCGAGGTCGTCACGCCGGGCGGCAACTGGTCCTCGTACCCCCCGCACAAGCACGACGAGGACCGCCCGGGCGTCGAGACGTGCCTGGAGGAGATCTATTACTTCGAGATCGAGCCCGCCGCCACCGGCGCCCCCGGCTACGGCTACCAGCGGGTGTCCCCGTCCCGCCCGGGCGGCACCGACCTCCTCGCCGAGGTGCGCACCGGCGACGCGGTCCTGGTCCCGGACGGCTGGCACGGCCCGTCGATCGCCCAGCCGGGGCACACCATGTACTACCTGAACGTGATGGCGGGGCCAGGCCGGGAACGGGAGTGGAAGATCTGCTTCCATCCCGACCACGCGACGGAGGGATACCGGTGACGACGCCCGCACCCACCCCGGACCACACCGGGCCCGAGACGGTCAGGCTCACCACGGCCCAGGCCCTCGTCCGCTTCCTCACCCGCCAGTACGCGGCCCGGGACGGCCACCGCACCCGCCTGATCGGCGCGACCTGGGGCGTCTTCGGGCACGGCAACGTGGCGGGCATCGGCCAGGCCCTCGTGCAGTACGGCGACGAGATGCCCTTCCACCAGGGCCGCAACGAACAGGCGATGGTGCACGCGGCGGTCGGTTACGCCCGCCAGCGCGACCGCCTGTCCACCCACGCCGTCACGACGTCCATCGGCCCGGGCGCCACGAACCTGGTCACGGGCGCCGCGCTGGCCACGATCAACCACCTGCCCGTGCTGCTGCTCCCCGGCGACGTCTTCGCGACCCGCCCCGCCGACCCCGTGCTCCAGCAGTTGGAGGTCCCGTACGCGGGCGACGTGTCGGTCAACGACTGCCTGCGGCCGGTCTCGAAGTACTTCGACCGGATCGCCCGGCCGGAGCAGCTGATCCCCGCCGCGCTCCAGGCGATGCGGGTGCTGACCGACCCGGTGGAGACCGGCGCGGTCACGCTGGCGCTGCCGCAGGACGTGCAGGCGGAGGCGTACGACTGGCCGGTGGAGTTCTTCGCCGAGCGCACCTGGACCGTCCGCCGCCCGCGCCCGGAGCCCGCCGAACTGGCGGCGGCGGCCGCCGCGGTGCGCCAGGCGCGGCGGCCCCTGATCGTCGCGGGCGGCGGGGTCCACCACAGCGGCGCGGAGGAGGCGCTGGCGGCCTTCGCGGACGCGACCGGCATCCCGGTGGCGTCGACGCAGGCGGGCAAGGGCTCGCTGTGCCACGACGCCCCGGCCGACGTGGGCGGCATCGGTCACACCGGTACCGCGACCGCCGACGAACTGGCCAGGACCGCCGACCTGGTGATCGGCGTGGGCACCCGGTACACGGACTTCACGACGGCGTCCGGCACGCTCTTCGCCCGCCCCGGCGTCCGCTTCCTGAACCTGAACGTCGCCGCGTTCGACGCGCACAAGCTGGCCGCGCTGCCGCTGGTGGCCGACGCGTGCGAAGGCCTGACCGCGCTGGCCGGCGCCGTCGCCGGGCACCGCGCGGACCCGGCGTACGTCGCCGAGTACACCGCGGGCAAGGAACGCTGGGAGCGCGCCGTCGACACCGCCTACGCCGCCCCGGACGGCACCGGCCGGCGCCCGACCCAGGCCCAGGTCCTCGGCGTCCTGGACCAGCTGGTGTCGAAGGAGGACATCCTCATCAACGCGGCCGGCTCGCTCCCCGGCGACCTGCACAAACTGTGGCGGACGCGCTCCCGCGACCAGTACCACGTCGAGTACGGCTACTCCTGCATGGGCTACGAGATCCCGGCCGCGATCGGCGTCGCGCTCGCCGCGCCCGGCCGGCCGGTCTGGGCGCTGGTCGGCGACGGCACGTACCTGATGATGCCGACGGAGCTGGTGACGGCGGTGCAGGAGGGCATCCCGGTGAAGGTGGTGCTGCTGCAGAACCACGGCTACGCGTCCATCGGCGGCCTCTCCGCGTCCGTGGGCGCCGAGGGCTTCGCGACGGCGTACCGCTACCGGTCCGACGACGGCCGCGCCTACACCGGCCCGCCGCTCCCGGTGGACCTGGCTGCGAACGCGGCAAGCCTCGGCATGGACGTGCACCGCGCCACGACGGTGGCCGAACTGCGCACGGCGCTGGCCGCGGCCCGGTCCGCGACCCGCCCCACATGTGTCTATGTGGAGACGGAAACGGCAGACACAGTGTCGGGGCCGCCCCCGGCACAGGCATGGTGGGATGTGCCCGTGGCCGAGACGGCGGAGCGCGCGGCGGCCATCGAGGCCCGCAAGGAGTACGAACGCGACGTCACGGCGCGCCGCCCCCACCTCTGACCCGACGACCCGACGACCCGCACCCGGCCGGCCCCACCCGTACGAACCCCCGCAGACGCAACAGGAGCTGCCCACATGTCTGACACGAAGTTGGTCCACCACTGGATCGGCGGCAAGACCGTCGAGGGCGTCTCGGGCAACCGCGGCCCGGTGACCGACCCGGCGACCGGCGCCGTCACCACGCACGTCGACTTCGCGAGCGTCGAGGAGGTGGACGCCGCGGTCGCCGCCGCCAAGGAGGCGTACGCGGGCTGGGGCACGTCGTCGCTGGCCAGGCGGACCGAGATCCTCTTCCGGTTCCGCGCGCTGCTCGACGCCAATCGCGACGCGATCGCCGAGCTGATCACCGCCGAGCACGGCAAGGTGCACTCCGACGCGCTGGGCGAGGTCGCCCGCGGCCTGGAGATCGTCGACCTGGCCTGCGGCATCAACGTGCAGCTGAAGGGCGAGCTGTCGACGCAGGTCGCGAGCCGGGTGGACGTGTCGTCGATCCGGCAGCCGGTCGGCGTCGTCGCGGGCATCACGCCGTTCAACTTCCCGGCCATGGTGCCGATGTGGATGTTCCCGATCGCCATCGCGTGCGGCAACACGTTCATCCTGAAGCCGTCCGAGAAGGACCCGTCGGCCTCGCTGAAGATCGCGGAGCTGCTGTCGGAGGCCGGCCTGCCCGACGGCGTCTTCAACGTCGTCCACGGCGACAAGGTCGCGGTCGACCGCCTCCTGGAGCACCCGGACGTCGCCGCCGTCTCCTTCGTCGGCTCGACACCGATCGCCCGCCACATCCACGCCACCGCCTCCGCCAACGGCAAGCGGGTCCAGGCCCTCGGCGGCGCCAAGAACCACATGCTGGTGCTGCCCGACGCCGACCTGGACGCCGCCGCCGACGCGGCCGTCTCGGCGGCGTACGGCTCGGCCGGCGAGCGCTGCATGGCCATCTCCGCGGTGGTCGCCGTCGGCGCGGTCGGCGACGAACTCGTCGCGAAGATCAAGGAGCGCGCCGAGAAGATCAAGATCGGCCCGGGCAACGACCCGGCGTCCGAGATGGGCCCGCTCATCACCGCCGTCCACCGCGACAAGGTGGCGTCCTACGTCGAGGGCGCGGCGGCCGACGGCTGCGAGGTCGTCCTCGACGGCACCGGTTACACCGTCGAGGGCCACGAGAACGGCCACTGGATCGGCCTCTCGCTCCTGGACCGGGTCCCGACCACGGCCAAGGCGTACCAGGACGAGATCTTCGGCCCGGTCCTGTGCGTGCTGCGCGTCGACACCTACGACGAGGGCGTGGCGCTCATCAACAGCTCGCCGTTCGGCAACGGCACGGCGATCTTCACCCGGGACGGCGGCGCCGCCCGCCGCTTCCAGCTGGAGGTCGAGGCCGGCATGGTCGGCGTCAACGTGCCCATCCCGGTCCCCGTCGGCTACCACTCCTTCGGCGGCTGGAAGGACAGCCTCTTCGGCGACCACCACATCTACGGCAACGACGGCACGCACTTCTACACCCGCGGCAAGGTCATCACCACGCGCTGGCCGGACCCGGCCGACGCCCCGGCCGGCGTCGACCTCGGCTTCCCGCGCAACCACTGACGGCCCGCGGGCCACGGATCTCAGCCGGCGGTGTCCGGGCGCGGCGCGCCCGGCACCCGCCGGTCGCCGCCGTTGCGGTCCTGCCACAGGCGGTAGACGTCCACCGCGTCCGCGTGCGGCTCGTGCCGCATCGGCAGCCTGCGCTCCTGCCAGGGCTTGGCGAACTCGTCGTAGAACGTGCTCAGTTCGAAGTACTTGCGGTCGTCGACGTAGTGCGGCTCGTAGGCGTCCCGGGTCGTGAGGAAGACGACCTCGTCGGGGGAGCAGTAGTAGAGGGCGCCCAGGCACATCGGACACGGCTGGGCGAGCACGTAGACGGTGGTGCCCGTCAGGTGCTCGGTGCCCAGCGCCACGCACGCGTCGCGGATGGCGAGCACCTCGGCGTGGGCCGTCGGGTCGTGCGACTGGGCGACCTGGTTGGCGCGCTCGGCGAGCACCTCGCCGTCCTTCACGATGACGGTGGCGAAGGGGCGGCCGCCCTCCTCCACGTTCTTGCGGGCCAGATCGATGGTGCGCTGCGAGAAGTCCATGCCCCCAGTGTTGCCACGTGCTCTCCATAGCGTCCAACACATACTGCGCATAGTTCCTATAGATGGCGCCTATGGGCCGGGCTATGCTCCCGGTCATGGCCCCCGTCGAACTGCGGCATCTGCGCTATCTGCTCGCCGTCGTCGAGCACGGCACCTTCACCCGCGCGGCCGAGGCGCTGTACGTCTCCCAGCCGACCCTCTCGCAGCAGATCCGCAGCCTGGAGCGGATCGTCGGACTGCCGCTGCTCGACCGCTCGGGCCGCGCGGTGCGGGCCACCGACGCGGGCGAGGTCTACGTCGCCCACGCGCGCCGGGCCCTGCGGGAGCTGGCCGCCGCCGACCTGGCCGTCCAGGACGTCCGCGACCTGTCACGCGGCCACGTGCGGCTCGGCGTCACCCCCACCTTCACCGCCTACCTCGTCGCCCCGCTGGTCACCGCGGTGCACGCCCGCCACCCCGGCCTGCGCGTCACCGTCCGCGAGGCCGCCCAGCAGTGGATCGAGGAGGCCCTGCTCGACGACCGGCTCGACGCGGGGATCGGCTTCACCGGCGCGCAGGCGGCCGGGATCAACGCCGAGCCGCTCTTCACCGAGACGCTCGCCGTGGTGGTGGCGCAGGAGCACGCCGTGCCGGTGCCGCTCCCCGCCCGCGAGCTCGCCGGGCGGGACCTGGTGCTCCTGTCCGGGGACTTCGCGACCCGGGCCGCGATCGACGCGTACTTCGCGGAGCAGGGCGTCGCGCCGCGGGTCGCCGTCGAGGCGGACTCCGCCCTCGCCCTCATCGACATCGTGCGGAGTGGGCAGCTGGCCACCGTGCTGCCGGACGCCGTGGTCCAGGACCGGCGGGGTCTGGTCGCGGCGGCGCCACGGCCGCCGCTGCCGCACCGCACCGCGGCCCTGCTCACGCGCGAGGGCGGCTACCGCCCGGCGGCGGCCGGCGCGCTGATCGCCCTGCTCCGCGCGCAGGTGGCGGAGCGGGGCCTGCCGACGCCCTGAGGCGGGGTGTCCCGGGGCGGCGGAGGTGTCCGTACTGCGGACAAGTTCCGGCAAAGTTCGGCGCGGCGGCTGCGGTTCCCGTACGTAGGGGAAGAAACGGGCGTCGTAACCGCCTGTTGCTCTACGCCTTCGATAGCAAGGTCATCATGCGACTTCATGGCGATGAACTCGCCCCTTCTCCCGAACCGCTGAAGATGCGCGGGTAGTTGGGCAGTGCAACGAGTACGGAATCCGCAGGGAAACGGCCGTTGACGTTCCGGATGACGGCGGGGTTCCATGACGCGCCGGGAGCGGACGTACCACCCCACACCAAGGCCCTTCGGAGGCGATAGCGCTCCCGCCCGAACCACCCGCCGCACCAGTCGATCGGAACCGCTCCATGACCGACACGCTTCGCCCCACCGCCGCCGTCCCGCAGGCCGGGCCGGCGGCCGTGGCCCCGCCCCAGAAGCTCAAGCGTTCCATCGGCGTCGTCGGCGGCACCCTGCTCACGCTGTCGTGCGTGACGCCCGCCTCCACGCTCTTCGTCGTCGTGCCCGACCTGTTCGGCAGCCTCGGCACCGCGACGGCCCTGACGATCGCGATCGGCTCGCTGCTCTGCATAGGCGTCGCGTTCTGCTACTCGGAACTCGGCACCCTTATCCCCAGCGCGGGCGGCGAGTACGCGATGGTCTCGACGCTGGCGGGCCGCCTCACCGGCTGGCTGGTCTTCGTCCTCTCCCTTCTGGTCGTGGTGATCGTGCCCCCGGTGATCGCGATGGGCACCGCGGACTACCTGGCCCCCCTGGTCCACCTCGACCCGTCGGTCGCCGGCGCCGCCGTGATGCTCCTCGCCACCCTCGCGGGCCTGCTCGACCTGCGGGCCAACGCCTGGATCACCGGCGTCTTCCTCGTCCTCGAAGTCATCGCGGCGGCCCTCGTCGCGGTCCTCGGCTTCACCCACGCCGAACGCGGCGCGGGCTCCCTGGTCTCGATGCGGGTCGCGGGCGACGGCGGCCACGCCGACACCGTGACGGCGATGCTCGTCGTCTCCGGCCTGGCGATCGCCCTCTTCGTCACCCAGGGCTTCTCGACGGCCGTCTACCTCTCGGAGGAACTGGAGAACCCGCGCACGTCCGTCTCCCGCACGGTCCTCGCCACCCTCGCCATCTCCACGGTCATCATCCTGGTCCCGGTGGCCGCGATCACGATGGGCGCACCGGACCTCGCGGCGCTCACCTCCGGGGACATCGGCGCCATGGTCGAGGCGTGGTCGAACTCGGCGGTCGGCACGTTCGTCTCGCTGTGCGTCGCACTCGCGATCATCAACGCGGGCATCGTCATGGTCATCCAGAACTCCCGCGTCCTGTTCGCCTCGGCCCGCGACAAGGCGTGGCCGGCCCCCGTCAACCGGGGCCTGGCCAAGCTCGGCCGCTTCGGCTCGCCCTGGGTCGCCACGCTCATCGTGGGCGTGCCCGGCGCGGCCCTGTGCTTCGTCAACCTCGACACCCTGTACGGCGTCACGGGCGTCTCGGTGACCGGCATGTACCTCCTGGTCGCGGTCGCCGCCCTGCTGTGCCGCCGCGGCCCCCACCGCACCAAGGCGGCCTGGCGCATGCCGCTGTGGCCCGCGGTCCCGGTCGTCCTCATCGCGGTGATGGCGTACATCCTGAGCCAGCAGGAGGCCACGTACCTCCTGTGGACGGGCGGCATCACAGCCGTCGCGACGCTGTACTGGGCCCTGTACCTGCGCCCGCGCAAGGGGACGCGGTGGCTGGTGGAGATTCCGGAGGATGTGCGGGGGTAGTCGCGCGGGGGCACGAGGGTCGCGCGTACGGGGGCCGGGGGTACGTTTTCACGCCACTCGTGCTGCGCGGCCCCGGCGCGCGTTGCGATCGGCAGCGGGGCGATGTGAGGATGCCGGGCATGGTGGGCACCGGGGGAGACACACAGACGCCTGAGTACATACGCCCGTCCGGACGCGGCGGGGGCCACGTATGACCGGCGGGGGCGGCAAGGACCTCAAGACCGAGGGGCTCGGGCTGATCGCCAAGGGCCTGACGGAGGCACTCGGCGAACTCAAGGAACTCGGCATGGTCGGCGCGGCCGGCGCGGGGCGCGGGTTCTCGGACCTGGCGCTGTCCGGCCTCGAACTGGGCGTGGAGAACGTCACCGCGACGTTCACGTCGTTCTGCGAGCGCTGGGAGTGGGGCGTGCGCTCGCTCATCAACGAGGGCAACGCCTTCGCGGAGGGCGTGGGCCTGTCGGCGGGCACGTACTACGAGACGGACCACTACGTGGAGAACGCGCTGAAGGTCGGCGCGAACTCTCTCATCGGCAACCCGTACGCCACCGAGGACGAGGTCACCCACAAGACCTGGGGCGAGATCGGCTCCGAGAACCCGGTCACGATGTTCCAGAACCCGGACTACAGCGGAGAGTCCTGGTCGAAGGCGAACGCCAACGTGGTCCAGGGCTGGAAGGACGCCGGCCGCGACGCCATGACCTCCCAGGGCCTCACGTCCCTGGGGATCAGCCCGAACAACCTGCATGACATGGCCGGCATCTCGGACGACGAGTACGGCCAGTGGATGGACGACACCTTCGGCCCGTCGCCCGAGGAGCGCGCCCGCGCCGCTGGACAGCAGGGTGGCGCGCCCGGCAGCGAGCGCTGATGGGCATCCTCGGTGACATAGGCGACGGCATCAAGGGCGGGATCAACACCGGCCTCAAGGCCGGTGGGGACCTGATCGACGCCGGCAAGAAGAAGGTCGGCGAGGCCGTCGACCACGGCAGCGACAAGCTGGGCGACGGCCTGGACCGCGTCGGCCTGGACAAGGCGGGCGACGTCGTCCACAAGGCGGGCGACCACATCGCCGCCGGTCTCGGCGCCACCCCCAGCGAACAGGGCCTCGGCCACACCGACGACCCCACCGAACTGGTCCACGGCGACCCCGCCAAGATCCGCTCGACCGCCAAGAACCTCAAGGATTTCGAGACCGCCTTCGACCACGTCGGCGCGGGCATGAAGAAAGTGCGCAGCTCGGGCTGGACCGGCGAGGCGGGCGACGTGTTCCGCCGCAAGTTCGAGCTGCACCCCACCAAGTGGACCCAGGCGGCGGACGCGTGCCAGAGGGCCGCCGGGGCGCTGGAGGCGTACGCGGACACCGTCAAGTGGGCGCAGGACAAGGCGCAGGACGCCATCGACCTCTACAAGAAGGCCGAACACACCAGTAAGACGGCCGTCGACGCGTACAACAAGAAGGTCGACGCCTACAACGCCAAGATCAAGGCGGACGAGGACCCCGGGCCCCGGCCGGGCGCGTTCCACGACCCGGGCGACGCCCAGCGCAAGGAAGCCGAGGATCGTCTCGCCGACGCGCGCCGCGCACGCAACGAGGCCGCCGACAAGGCGAACACGGCGATCAAGGCGGCCCTCGCCCACGCCCCCGCCGAACCCCCGCCGCTCTCCCAGCTCGGCCACGACCTGGGCGACGGCCTGAAGGCCGCGGACACCGAGCTCACCCACGTCGTGGGCGGCGTGGTGAAGGGCACGGCAGGGCTGGTCGACTTCGCCCGCGGCCTCAACCCGATGGACCCCTACAACCTCACGCACCCGGCCGCGTACTACCAGAACGTCAGCATGACCCTCTCGGGCCTGGTCTCCACGGCCACCCACCCCGACCGGATCGTCACGGGAGCGGTCTCGGCCTTCAAGAACGACCCGTCGGAGTTCATCGGCACGCTGCTGCCGGAGGCGATCGGGACGAAGGGGGCGGGGTTCGCCAGGTCGGGGCTGCGGATGGGGCTGCGCACCGGCGAGAAGGCGGCGGTCCGCGAGGGGGAGAACGTGGCGCGGGCGCAGGCGCGCAAGAGCCCCGGCACGCAGACCGAACCGCCCAGGGAACGGGTGGAGAAGGACCCCAGCGACCCGATCGACCTGGTCACCGGCACGATGTACCTGCCGCAGACCGACATCGTCCTGCCCGGGACGCTGCCTCTGGTCTTCACCCGCCGGGTCGAGTCCGGCTCGCGTCTCGGCAGGTGGTTCGGCCCGTCCTGGACCTCCACGCTCGACCAGCGGCTGGAGATCGACGCCGAGGGCGTCGTCCTCGTGACCGAGGACGGCCTGCTCCTCACCTACCCGCATCCCGCGCCCGGCGTCCCCACACTGCCCACGCACGGCAGCCGCCGCTGGCCACTGGACCGCGTCGGCGGCGGGTACACGGTCGAGGACCCGCGCTCCGGCCGCACCTGGCACTTCGCCGACCGCGGCGACAGCCGCGCCGTCGTGGAACAGATCGACGACCGCAACGGCAACCGGCTCACCTTCGAGTACGACGAGGCGGGCGCCCCGCTGGGCATCTCGTCCTCCGGGGGCTACGAACTCAAGGTCACCACGGGCCAGGGCCGGGTGACCGCCCTGCACCTGGCGGGCGCGGCCCCGGACGGCACCGGCCAGCAGATCAGACGCTACGGCTACGACGACGCGGGAAACCTCACCCACGTCGTCAACTCCTCGGGCCTGCCCCTGCGATTCACCTACGACGACCGCGGTCGCGTCACGTCCTGGACCGACACCAACGACCGCTCGTACACCTACGAGTACGACGACCAGGACCGCTGCGTCGCCGAGGGTGGCTCGGACGGGCACATGGCGCTGCGCTTGTCGTACGACGAGGTGGACGAGGCCACGGGTTACCGGGTCACGTCGACGACCACGGGCGAGGGCCACACCCGCCGCTATCTGATCAACAGTGACGGCCAGGTGGTCGTGGAGATCGACCCGTTGGGTGCGGCGACCCACTTCGCACGGGACCGCCGCAACCAGCTCCTCTCCCGGACCGACCCGCTCGGTCACACGGCGCGCTACGCCTACGACGAGGCCGGCAACCTCCTCACCCTCACCCGCCCCGACGGCCGCGAGTCCTCCGCCGAGTACGACGAACTCGGCCTGCCGGTGAAGATCAAGGGCACCGACGGGAACGTCCACCGCCAGACCTACGACGAGCGGGGCAACCGCACGGCGGCGACCGATCCGTCCGGCCTCACGACGCGTTACGTCCACGACGAGGCCGGTCACCTGACGGCGGTGATCGACCCGGCGGGCCGCACCACGACGGTCCGCAGCGACCGGGCCGGACTGCCGGTCGAGGTCACCGACCCGCTCGGCGCGGTCACCCGCTACGACCGGGACGCCTTCGGCCGCCCGGTCGTGATCACCGACGCCACCGGCGCGGTGACCCGCCTGGAGTGGACGCCGGAGGGCCATCCGGCCCGTCGCACGGCCCCCGACGGCACGGCCGAGTCGTGGACCTACGACGGCGAGGGCAACTGCACCACCCACACCGACCCGCTCGGCGGCGTGACGCGCTTCGAGTACACCCACTTCGACCTGCTCACCGCCCGCACGACGCCGGACGGCGTCCGCCACGAGTTCGCGCACGACGCCGAACTCCGTCTCACTCAGGTGACCGACCCGCACGGGCTGACGTGGAGTTACGCCTACGACCCGGCCGGCCGCCTGCTGTCCGAGACCGACTTCGACGACCGCACCCTCACCTACGCCCATGACGCGGCCGACCGCCTGACCTCCCGTACGAACGCCCTCGGGCGGACCACGTCCTTCGAGCGCAACGCCCTGGGCCAGATCACCCGCAAGGACGCCGACGGGGCCGTCACGACTTTCGCGTACGACCTGACCGACCAGCTCGCGCAGGCCACGGCCCCGGACGGCGGCACGCTCGTGCTGCTGCGGGACCGGTTCGGACGGCTGAGGTCGGAGACGGTCGACGGTCGCGAACTGCGCTACGAGCACGATGAGTTCGGCCGCCGGGTCGGACGCACCACCCCCGCCGGGGCGACGACGACATGGTCCTACGACGCCGCGGGCCGCCGTACCGAGATGACGGCCTCCGGCCGCGCGATCGCCTTCAGCCACGACGAGGCCGGCCGCGAACTGACCCGCCGCATCGGCGCGACGATCGCCCTGGCCAACACCTTCGACCCGCTGGGCCGCCTGTCGACCCAGTCGGTGACGGGTGCGGACGGCGTCACGCTCCAGCACCGCGCGTACACCTACCGGGCCGACGGCAACCTGACGGCCCTCGACGACCTGCTGAACGGCCCCCGCAGCTTCGACCTCGACGAGGTGGGCCGCGTCACGGCGGTACGCGCGGCGGACTGGACGGAGACGTACGCCTACGACGCGGCGGGCAACCAGGCCGCCGCCGAGTGGCCGGCGACCCACCCCGGCCACGAGGCGACGGGCGAGCGCACCTACACCGGCACCCGGATCACCCGCGCCGGGTCGGTCCGCTACGAACACGACGCCCTCGGCCGCGTCACCCTCCGCCAGAAGACGCGCCTCTCCCGCAAACCGGACACCTGGCGCTACGCGTGGGACGCGGAGGACCGGCTCACCTCGACGGTCACGCCGGACGGCACGGTCTGGCGCTACACGTACGACGCGCTGGGCCGGCGCACGGCGAAGCTCCGCCTGGGCGCGGACGGCGAGACGGTCGTGGAACGGGTCGAGTTCACGTGGGACGGCACGACCCTCTGCGAACAGGTCACGCATGGTCCCGAGTTGCCGGACCCGGTCGCCCTCACCTGGGACCACCGGGGCCTGCACCCTATAGCCCAGACGGAACGCCGCCTCGCGCAGGACGACATCGACTCCCGCTTCTTCGCGATCGTCACGGACCTGGTGGGCACGCCCAGCGAACTCATCGACGAGCGGGGCGACATCGCGTGGCGCACGCGCAGCACCCTGTGGGGCACCACGGCCTGGAACACCGACGCGTCGGCCTACACACCCCTACGCTTCCCGGGCCAGTACTACGACCCCGAGACGGGCCTGCATTACAACTACTTCCGGCACTATGACCCGGACAATGCGCGGTATCTGACGTCAGACCCTCTCGGACTTGGCCCGGGACCAAACGATTCCACATACGTCCACAATCCGCACACATGGACCGATCCACTCGGCCTCGCACCCGATGCCGACTGTCCTGAGGCGATCTCGCACAAGACGGCTAGCAGCCGAAACGAAGCCTTCAGGATGGCGAAACGTGATCTGGGCATTCCCATGTCCCAACAGCCTGACGCCATCGCCAGAGTTGACATGACGGACCGGACAGGTCGACAGGTCATGGACGCTTCGCACAACCCTGTCGTAACGCGAGAATATACATTCACGAGAAGCGACGGAAGTAAGGTAATTATCCAGGACCACGGGTACGGGCACTACTACGGCGAAGGGGGAGTTGGCGACCAAGGGGCGCACTTCAACGTTCGCCCATCCGAAAACCCGCGAACTGGTAAGGTCCCTGGTACTGCCCAGCACTATGAGTACTAGCTGCGATTTACAGAATCGAGTTGGCATGCGGTGGACGTCAGCGCTGCGCAACCCTGAGGGGATCAACTCCGTCTTTCAGGGTGAGCCGCCGGATCTGCGTGGAGTTCACGTACATGAGATGACTCTGCAGATCGAGGGCCCTACATTGAAGCTCCGACTCGACTTGGCGGAGTACCCTGAGCAGCCGCCAAGGAAATGGTCGGTCCAGAGATTCAACACCGTTCAAATCGAGATCTCGTTCAGCGGCCTTCGTTCCGTTTCATTGACTGGTTTCGAGAATGAGATCCTGGCTGACGTGATCCTGTCTCGCGAGAACGGTGAGAGCGGTGTGAATGTGAGCGTGATGGCTCCTGGGGTCAACCTTCAGGCGACGGCGTCAACAGCCTCTATTTCCAAACTCACCGCCTACGCTGACGAAAAGTGACGTGAGACCCGGGTGTGACCGGTCGGCGTTACGTCGGTTCCTGAGGGGGCGGCGCTCCGTTGGGGTGCCGGGTGGACACGGAGAGTTGTGCCGTGAGGAGCAGGCGCGGAGGAACACCGCACCCGCGTACCGCGCCCGCGGTACACCGCGCGCGGACCGTACTACCCCAGGAGGCCCCTGGGTTCCCCCCGGGGGGTGCCGTGACTGTCGGTGGGGGCGCCTACCGTTGACGCATGGATCTACGTATGGGCGCATGGCGCGAGCGAGTACGCGGGAAGCCGCGGCGGTGGTTCGCCGTCGCGGCGGTCCTGGTGGTGCTCGTGGGGGCGGGGACCTGGTCCGTCGCCGCGGCCGCGTCCTCCGGGGGCGGGCCCGCGGTGCACCGGCAGGACCGGACGATGCCGATGGGCGGCGGCGTCCGGATCAAGACCTCGTACTTCACTTCCGGTGACCCCCACGACAGACGGCCCGCCGTCCTGCTCGCCCACGGCTTCGGCGGCAGCAAGGCCGACGTGCAGGGCGAGGCCGAGAAGCTCGCCCGGCACGGGTACGCCGTGCTCACCTGGTCGGCGCGCGGCTTCGGCGGCTCCACCGGCAAGATCGGGCTCAACGACCGCCGCGGCGAGGTCGCCGACGTCTCCCGGCTCATCGACTGGCTGGCGACCCGCCCCGAGGTGCGGCTCGACAAGGCGGGCGACCCGCGCGTGGGCGTCACCGGCGCCTCGTACGGCGGCGCGGTCTCGCTGCTCGCCGCCGCGTACGACAAGCGGGTCGACGCGATCGCCCCGCAGATCACGTACTGGAACCTGGCGGACGCGCTCTTCCCCGACAACGTCTTCAAGAAGCTGTGGACCGGCATCTTCTTCACTACCGGTTCCGCGGAGATCGGCGCCCGCTCCAGCGAGGCAGGGCTGCACTGCGGCCGCTTCGAGAAGGAGCTGTGCGACATGTACCAGCGGGTCGCCGTCGCCGGGAAACCGGACGCACAGGCCCGCAAGCTCCTGGAGGAGCGCAGCCCGTCGGCCGTCGGCGACCGCATCAAGGTGCCCACGCTCATCTCCCAGGGCCAGAACGACTCCCTCTTCCCGCTGAGCCAGTCCGACGCCATCGCCCGGCACATCAAGGCCAACGGCGCCCCCGTCGACGTCGACTGGATCGCGGGCGGCCACGACGGCGGCGACATGGAGACGGACCGCACCGCGGGCCGCGTGACCTCCTGGTTCGACCGGTACCTCAAGGACAAGGACGTCGACACGGGGCCCGCGTTCCGCGTCACCCGCACCGGCGGCGTCGACTCCACGGACGGCGCGGCCACCGTGCGCGGCGCGAGCGGCGACCGGTACCCCGGGCTGCGCGGCGAGGACCGGGTGTCCGTGCCGCTGAAGTCCGCCACCGAGACGTTCCAGAACCCGCCGGGCGGCTCCCCGCCGGCCATCTCCTCGGTACCGGGCCTCGGCGGCGCCTCCCAGCTGTCGTCGTCCCTCGGCGCCGGGCTCGCGCTCGACTTCCCCGGCCAGTTCGCCCGCTTCGACTCGGCGCCGCTGAAGAAGTCCGTACGCATCACCGGCACCCCGACGGCCACCGCACACGTGAAGTCCTCCACCGGCACCGCCGTCGTCTTCGCCAAGGTGTACGACGCCGGGCCCGGCGGGGCCCGCCAGGTGCTCCCCTCCCAACTGGTCACGCCGGTACGGGTGACGGGCGCGGGCGGCGCCGGCAAGGACGTCACGTTCACGCTCCCGGCCATCGACCACCAGGTGCAGAAGGGCCACACACTGCGGCTCGTGCTGTCCGCGACCGACCTCGGCTACGCGTCCCCGGCCAAGGCCGCCACGTACCAGGTCTCGGTCACCGGCGGGCTGAGCCTGCCGACCGCGCCCGGCGTCGAGACCGCGTCCGCGCCCCTGCCCGGCTGGGTGTGGTGGCTGCCGCTCGGCGCGGTCGTCGTCGCGGCGGCGCTGCTGCTCACCGCCCGCAGGCGCACGGCGGCGCCCGCACCGGACCCGGCCCTGGCCGATGTCCCGCTCCAGATCACCGGCTTGAGCAAGCGGTACGCGAAGTCGACCGACCGGTACGCGGTCCGCGACCTGTCCTTCCGCGTCGAGCAGGGCCAGGTCCTCGGCCTGCTCGGGCCGAACGGGGCGGGCAAGACGACGACCCTGCGCATGCTCATGGGACTCATCGGGCCCGACGCGGGCGAGATCCGCGTCTTTGGCCAGGCGGTCCGGCCCGGCGCGCCCGTCCTCTCCCGGGTCGGCGCCTTCGTCGAGGGCGCGGGCTTCCTCCCGCACCTGTCGGGGCGGGAGAACCTGGAGCTGTACTGGCGGGCCACCGGCCGCCCGCCCGGCGACGCGCACCTGGACGAGGCGCTGGAGATCGCCGGGCTCGGCGACGCGCTCGCCCGCGCGGTGCGCACCTACTCGCAGGGCATGCGGCAGCGGCTCGCCATCGCGCAGGCCATGCTCGGCCTGCCGGACCTGCTCATCCTCGACGAGCCGACGAACGGGCTCGACCCGCCGCAGATCCGCGAGATGCGCGAGGTGATGATCCGGTACGCGCGCGGTGGCCGCACCGTCATTGTCTCCAGCCACCTGCTGGCCGAGGTCGAGCAGTCCTGCACGCACCTCGTCGTGATGGACCGCGGGCGCCTCGTGCAGGCGGGCCGCGTCGCGGACATCGTCGGCTCCGGCGACACCGTGCTCGTCGGCCTGGCGGGCGAAATCTCCGACCCGCTCGTGGAGAAGGTGGCGGCGCTGGAGGGGGTGGAGTCGGTGGCCCGGGCGGACGAGGGGCTACTCGTTCGGCTGGCGCCGGTTGCGGAAGCGACCTCGGCGATCGGCCGGACGCCGGTTGCGGAAACGACCCCGGCGGTAGGCCGGACGCCGGTTGCGGAAGCGACCTCGGCGGTCGGCCCGGTGCCGGCCGTCCCGGTCCCGGCATCCACCGATCCCGCCCCGCCCGGCACCGACCCCGCCGCCCGGCTGCTGGCCGACCTCGTCCGGCTGGACGTACCGGTGAAGTCGCTGGGCCCGCACCGGCGGCTCGAAGACGCGTTCCTGACGCTGATCGGAGGTTCCGCATGAGCGGCACCGGGACGACCCTGCCCACCCCGCCCGTCGCCGGCCGCGCCGACGGGTACCGGCCCGGGCGGACGCTGCCGCTGCGGGTCGAGCTCGCCCGGCAGGTGAAGCGGCGGCGCACGCTCGTCATGGGGGCGGTGCTCGCGCTGCTGCCGTTCGTGCTCGTCGCCGCGTTCGCCATCGGCGGGCAGCCGGAAGGCCGCGACGGCCGGGTGACGCTGATGGACACGGCGACCGCGTCGGGCGCCAACTTCGCGGCGACGTGCGTGTTCGTGTCCGCCGGGTTCCTGCTCGTCATCCCCGTCGCCCTGTTCTGCGGCGACACGGTGGCCTCCGAGGCGAACTGGTCGAGCCTGCGCTATCTGCTCGCCGCCCCCGTGCCCCGCGCCCGCCTGCTCTGGTCCAAGCTGACCGTCGCGCTCGGGCTCAGCCTCGCCGCGATGGTGCTGCTGCCGGTCGTGGCGCTCGGGGTGGGCGCGGTCGCGTACGGCTGGGGGCCGCTGGAGATCCCGACCGGCGGGGCGCTGTCGGCCGGGACGGCGGCGCAGCGGCTGCTCGTCGTGGTCGCGTACCTCTTCGTCTCGCAACTGGTCACCGCCGCACTGGCGTTCTGGCTGTCGACGAAGACGGACAATCCACTGGGCGCGGTGGGCGGCGCGGTCTTCCTGACCATCGTCGGGAATGTGCTGGACGCGGTCACCGCGCTCGGCCACTGGCGCGACTTCCTGCCCGCGCACTGGCAGTTCGCCTGGGCCGACCTGATCCAGGCGCAGCCGGAGTGGGGCGGCATGATCCAGGGGGCGGCGGTGTCGGTGGCGTACGCGGTGGTGCTGTTCGCGCTGGCGTTCCGCGGGTTCGGGGGCAAGGACGTGGTGTCGTAGGAGGCCCTGTCGGACGGCCCCCGGGTTCGGCTACGCCCCCCGGGTTCGGCTCCGCGTCCCCGGAGGGCCTCGTCCGCTCCCGCGTCAGCGGATCTGCCGCCCCGAGATCGCCCGGGCGATGACCAGACGCTGGATCTCGCTGGTGCCCTCGAAAATCGTGTAGATCTTCGCGTCCCGGTACATCCGTTCCACCGGATGCTCCCGGCTGTACCCGGCCCCGCCGAGCACCTGGATCGCCTTCTCGCTCGCGGCGACGGCGAGTTCACCGGCCCGCAGCTTCGACATGGAGCCCTGCCCGGCGTCGAAGACCTTGTCGTTGCGGGCCATCCAGGACGCCTGCCAGATCAGCAGCCGGCACGCCTCGATCTCGGTGCGCAGATCCGCGAGGGCGAACGCGATCGCCTGGTTCTCGATGATCGGGCGGCCGAACGCCTCCCGGTCGCCCGCGTACTCCAGCGCGTACTCGTACGCCGCCCGCGCGATGCCGAGCGCCTGCGCGCCCACCGTCGGCCGGCTCACCTCGAACGTCGACATGGCGGCCTGCCCCCGGCCGCTGCCGCGCGCGCCCTGGGCCGCACCCGGCCGGGAGCCCTCGCGGGCCCGGGCGAGCCGCGCGTCCAGCTTCTCCTTGCCGCCGAGCAGGCAGTGCCCGGGCACGCGGACGTCGTCGAGGAACACGTCGGCGGTGTGCGAGGCCCGCAGCCCCAGCTTCCGTATCTTCTTCGCGCCTTCGAGGCCCGCCGTGCCGGGCGGCACGATGAACGCCGCCTGCCCGCGCGAACCCAGCTCCGGGTCGACGGAGGCGACGACCACGTGCACGTTCGCGATGCCGCCGTTGGTGATCCAGGCCTTCTGGCCGCTGATCACCCACTCGTCCTTCGCCTCGTCGTAGCGGGCCCGCGTCCGCATCGCGGCGACGTCCGAACCGGCCTGCGGCTCCGAGACGCAGAACGCGGCGACCTTCGGGTCCGCCTCGTCGCCGAAGCACTGCGGCACCCACTCGGCCAGCTGGTCGGGGGTGCCGGACGAGAAGATCCCGGCGACCGCGAGCGAGGTGCCGAACAGGGCCATGCCGATGCCGGCGTCGCCCCAGAACAGCTCCTCGTTGGCGATCTGCAGCGAGATGCCGCTGGGGTCACCGAAGAGTTCGGCCAGGGACTCGAACCCGTAGAGACCGATCTTCGCGGCCTCCCTGATCACGGGCCAGGGGGTCTCCTCGCGTTCGTCCCACTCGGCGGCGGCGGGCCGCACCACGTCGACGGCGAAGCCGTGCACCCAGTCGCGCAGATCGCGCTGCTCCTGGTCGAGTTCGAGGGAGAAAGCCATCTCGTCGCCGCCCCTCAGGCCTTCGGGATGTCGAAATAGCGGGTCAGACCGGCCGCGAGCGCGACGTCACCCGCGATCTTCACCTTGCGCAGCATGAACATCGTGACGGGCGAGGAGTTGCCCGACACCAGCTTCAGGAAGTCGGCGTCGCCCATGACGAGCGTGACGCGCGGCTCCGCCTCCGAGCGGCCCTCGGTGACCGTGCAGGTACCGCCGGAGATCCTCGTCTCGTAGACCGCTTCGGGGGTGGCGCCCTGGCCGGTGACCTTCCACCGGATGAGCGCCTCCAGCGAGCCGGCCACGTCCGGCTTGAACTGGCGCTCCATGCGCCCGAAGACCTCCTTCAGGACGCGGGCGCGCAAGGGGCCGTCCGCCGCGATCTCGTTGATCTCCTTCGCGGACAGGCCCTTGACGAGCCGCGCGAACTCCTCGGGCGTGACGCTCGCGAAGTCGAGGGCCGCGATGTCGTCGGCACCGCTCATGGAACACTCCCTGCCGTGACGGTGGAACTTACTAATAGGTAAGATTACTTATTGGTAAGGTTACGGCGACGTAGGTAGGCTGACAAGGGTGACGGGGACTTCGGGAGCGGCTCAGGAGCCCACGGCGGCGCGGCGCAAGCGCGTGCCGCGGCAGGTGCGTGAGCAGCAGATCATCGACGTGGCGGTGCGGGTCTTCGCCAAGCGGGGCTACCACGCGGCGTCGGTGGACGAGATCGCCGAACTCGCCGGCATTTCCAAGCCGATGGTCTACCTCTACCTCGACTCCAAAGAGGGCCTTTTCCTCGCCTGCTTGAGCCGCGAGGCGGAGCGGCTGGTCACGGCGTTCCAGGAGGCGGCCCGTGGCGCGGGCGCCGCGCCCGAACTGCGGTTGTACGCGGGCCTCTCGGCGTTCTTCGCGTTCGTCGCCGAGCACCGCGACAGCTGGGTCGTCCTGCACCGCCAGGCCTCGGAGCTGAGCGAGACGATCGCCGCGGCCGTCGCGGAGGCGCGGCGCGCGGTCATGGCCGAGGTGGCGGGCCTGGTCCGGGCGGGCATCTCGGACAGCGGCCGCGGCGCCCGGCTCGGTGCGGAGGACGCCGACTTCGTCGCGCACGCGCTGGTCGGCGCGGCCGACTCGCTCACCGACTGGATGGAGCGCAACCCCGGCCAGCCGCCGGAGGGCATCGCGCTGCGGCTGATGAACATGGTGTGGGTGGGGATGCGGGACGTCCTCGACGGCGAGGCGTGGGTGCCGGAGGGCTGAGGCGGCCTCTCCCTGCGGGTCGTGCCGGTCGTGCCGGTCCTGCCGGTCCTGCCGGTTCTGCCGGTCCTGCCGGTCCTGCCGGTTCTGCCGGTTCTGCCGGTCCTGCCAGTCCTGCCGGTCCTGCCGGTCCTGCTGTCCGGGACCGGGACCGACCGATCCTGGGTCCGACCCATTGCATTTTTGTTACGCATGAGTAAGTTGACTCCCCAGTAAGTACGGCGGGCGCCGCCCGACCTGGCGCCCGCACCACCGATTGCCAGCCGCCGCGCGACCGGGAGCCGTCATGGGCGTACGCAAGGATCTGAAGCGGGCCAGGAACCGCAGCGACCTGGACCGCGCGCGGGTCGAACTCGTCAGGGACGAGCGGGGCGTGGTCCGCGAGGCCCGCACCGCCCCGCTCGCCGGGCCGCGTGCGGACACCGCCACCCCCGCCGACATCCCGTTCGTGAACGCGGCGGAGGCGCCGGACGCGGTGGTCGTACGGCGGAAGGTGCCGGCGGGGGCGGGCGGGGGCGCGAGCCCGGGCGGGCCGTCGGCATCGGCGTCGGCAGCGACATCGGTATCGGCAGCGGCATCGGCTTCGCCGACGGCGTCGGCGTCGGCTCCGGTCTCGGCCGCGGGCGATTGGCAACCGGTCACCGCCGCCACGTTCGCCCGCGAAGTCACCGCAGCCGCCAAGGGGTTGATCGCGGCCGGACTGCGACCGGGCGGGCGCGTGGCGCTCATGTCCCGCACCCGGTACGAGTGGCAGGTCCTCGACTTCGCGATCTGGGCGGCCGGCGGCCAGACCGTACCGATCTACGCGACGTCCTCGCCCGAGCAGATCGAGTGGATCGTACGGGACTCGGGCGCCCGGCTGCTGATCGTGGAGAACGCGGCGAACGAGGCGACCGCCGGGACCGGACTCGCCGCCCTGCCCGCCACGGACCGGCCGCGCACCTGGCAACTCGACGCGGGCGCCCTGGCCGAACTCGCCGCACTGGGACGGGAGATCGCGGACGAGGAGGTCAGCGAGCGGCGGGCCGCCCTCACCCCCGACACCGTCGCGACGATCTGCTACACCTCCGGCACCACCGGCCGTCCCAAGGGCTGCGTCCTCACCCACGGCAACCTGTACGCGGAAGCGGCGAACACCGTCGAACTGCTGCACCCCATCTTCAAGGCCATCACGGGCCAGGCCGCCTCCACCCTGCTCTTCCTGCCCCTCGCGCACATCCTGGGCCGGACGATCCAGGTGGCGTGTCTGCTCGCCCGGATCGAGCTCGGCCACTGCCCGAGCATCAGACCGGACGAACTGCGGCCCGAACTCCGCTCGTTCCGGCCGACGTTCGTGGTCGGCGTGCCCTACCTCTTCGAGAAGATCCACGACACCGGGCGGGCGACCGCGGAGAAGATCGGACGCGGGTCGTCGTTCGACCGGGCGGACCGGATCGCGGTCACGTTCGGTGAACGCAGCCTGGCGAGGTTCCTCGACGGCGGACGCGGCCCGGGGTTCGGCCTGACCCTCGCGACCGGCCTCTACGACCTGCTGGTCTACCGCCGCGTCCGCAAGGAGCTGGGCGGTCGCCTGCGGTACGCGATCAGCGGCGGCTCCCCGCTCGACCGCGGCCTGAACCTCTTCTTCTACACCGCGGGCATCGTCATCTACGAGGGGTACGGCCTCACCGAGACGTCGGCGGCGGCCACCATCACCCCGCCGCTGCGGCCCCGCCCCGGCACCGTCGGCCTGCCCGTCCCCGGCACCGCGATACGGATCGCGGACGACGGAGAAGTGCTGGTCAAGGGCCCCATCGTGTTCGGCGCGTACTGGCAGGACGCGGCGGCCACCGCCGACGTGCTCAGCCCGGACGGCTGGTTCGCCACCGGCGACCTCGGCGCCCTCGACGACGACGGCTACCTCACGATCACCGGACGCAAGAAGGACATCCTCGTCACCAGCGGCGGCAAAAACGTCTCACCGGCCGTCCTGGAGGACCGGCTGCGCAGCCGCTCGCCGGTCGGCCAGTGCATCGTCGTCGGCGACAACCGCTCCTACGTCGCCGCGCTGATCACCCTCGAACCGGAATCCGTCGCCCACTGGCTCAGCGTCCACAAGCTGCCCGCCACCACACCACTCTCCGAGGTGATCGCCGACCCGCGGATGGTCGCGGCCGTGCAGAAGGCCGTCGACTTCGCCAACGAGGCGGTCTCACGCGCCGAGTCCATCCGCCGGTTCTCCCTGGTGGAGGGCGAGTTCACCGAGGAGAACGGCCTGCTCACCCCTTCCCTGAAGATCAAACGGCAGGCGGTGATGGCGGCGTACGAGGCGGAGATCGAGAAGCTCTACGGGACGTGAGGCGCGGCTGCGTCGCGTGGGAGGCGCGCGGGGTGGACTACTCCGGACCCGGCCGCTCAGCGCCGCCTTCGGGTCGCTGCTCGCCGTCATCGAGCTGGTGGTCCGCCCAGACGTAGGAGACGGGGAGCAGCTCCTGTACGGGCAGGGCCCGCAGCTGCCCGCCGTCCGTCCGCACGATGACATCGAGCCGGGGAAAGTAGTCGAGCAGCGCTTGCCGGCACCGCCCGCACGGCGGGACGACGCCCCGCTCCCGGTCGCCCACGGCCACGATGGTGGACAGCTCGTACGCGCCCTGGGCGGCGGCCGCCCCGATGACGACGAGCTCGGCGCAGGGGCCGCCGGTGAAGTGGTAGGCGTTGACCCCGGTGACGATCCGCCCGTCCCGGGCACGGGCGGCGGCGGCAACGGTGTGCAGGTCGCCGCGGCAGCGGGTGCGGGCGAGGTGGGTGGCGGCGTCGACGAGTTCTTGGTCTAGGTGGGGGCTGGAAGGGTCGGCCGACTTCCGATCGGCACTGCTGGCTCGGTGGTTGCTCATGCTCTCCCCGTGGGCGAAGTGACGCGGGCCCGTCTGCTGCCGCGCCGGACGCCCATCATCTTCGTACGGAGGGTGGGCGGGCCGCATCGGGAACGTGGGCGCATCCCGTTCGAGAGGTGGGCGGACTGCGGCCGGGTGCGTGGGCGTACTCCGTTCGAGAGGCGGCCGTACTCCGTCGGGAACGTGGGCGTACCGCGGACGGAACGTGGACGCCCCGCATACGGAACGTGTGCGTCCCGCACACCGGGCACGCGCTTCGTTGCCTTACTGGTTCCTTACGGCCTGACATTTCGCGGCCGCGGAGGCGCATACTGGCATCACGATGACGAAGCCCTCCGCGCCCCGACGCCACCTGCCGACAAGCCCCTTCAACGCTCCGTCCGCCGCGCCCCCCAAGCACTTCGCCCTCGGGGACCGCGTCACGCACGACCGGTACGGCCTGGGAAGGATCATCGGCGTCGAGAACGGCGTCGCGATGCTCGTCGACTTCGGCTCCCGCCAGGCCCGCATCAGCAGCCCCTACACCCACATGGACAAACTCTGACGCTCCCGCCACAACCGGGCCCCGGCCTCCTCCCGCCCCACGGGCCGGAAGCGACCGGGGCTCTGTCCTGACCGGACAGCGCGGGCGCCGTCCCGGAGGGGCGCAGCCCGGGACGACCTGCGGCCGGCCTATGGCACCCCCTCCGCGGGGTATCCGTCCGAGCATGCTTGCCCTGATCTATTCCTCGCGCAGCACGGCAACGACACTGTGGGCCTTCGGCATTGCCGTCCTCGTCATGTCGGCGGGGGCGTGGTACATCCGCCGCCGCCGACGGTAGGTACGGCGGTTACCGCTTCAACGCCCGATAGCGCTTCAGCAGAGCGGTGACATTCTCGGGGTCGGCCCGCCCGTTCAGCTCGGTCAGCAGATCGTCGGGACAGAGCTCATAGAGGTCACCCCACCACCGCCGCCCCTTGTTGTCCCAGACCCGGTACCCCCCTGGCACCCCCCGCGCCACATACCGCCGCTTGCTCACGCCACCCCTCCCACGGTCGCCGACCCGGCCCAGCAAAGCAGCCCGCTCCGCACAGCACGACCCCGTTTCGCCGCGTGCAGACGAACCTGAGCCGCTCGACCGTGCTCCATGCAAAACTGGCTGCCCGTTCGAACATGGGGGGATCGTTGAACGAGGCAGAGCGAGTAGTCGTTGCTGCTGGACATCTGACCCTTGAACCGCGAGGCCGTCGATGGGCCCATGTCTCGCTGTGTGTCCTGGACGCCGTCTTCTCCATCAACGCCCACTACGAGCGGCATACGGTCCCGACCTGCCTACGCTACGCGGCCTGGGCCGGCATCTCGGTTCCGTTGTCAGTCAGCGCGCAGCTCCCTGTCCCCGAAGAGCAACCTCTACAGGACTTCGTACAGCACATTCAGTCCCACGGCGGAGCGGCATTCTCCGCTGAGGTCCTGCACAACAGGCAGCGCACCCGGGCCAGCCGCGACGCCCCGCTGAAGGTGGAGGCGGCCCGTCAGTATGCCGAGATCCTTATGTCCCACGGAACTGAAACTCTCGCTGACGCCAATGTGCTTCTCGCTGACACGGACAAGCTGCTGGCCGTTGAGGGAGACCTCGCGAGGGTTGCCGGGCACGGTTCCGGCGCACGTCTCGCCTACTTGTGGATGCTGCTGGGAGACGACGGCCGCATCAAGCCAGACCGCATGGTTCTGCGGTGGTTGCAGGCAGTGCTGCGGCGCCCGGTGACCACAACCGAGGCGATCGGGCTCATCGCCGAGGCCGCGGCACGCAAGAAGTGCACGCCGTGGGAGCTGGACCATGCGATCTGGCGGAGCCAGCGGAAGGCCTGAGGTGTGCCGGCCTCATCAGGCAGGGCGGGGCGGCGACTGTTGCGCCAGTGGTTGGACAATGACACAACGCTGACCGGTCGTCTATGGCGGGTTCATCCCCATGCAGGTCCTCGGGGTCTTCCGCTGCGAGGCCACGGCCGACGTCCGCAATGTCGCTTTTAGTGTAGTCACTTCCGCGGCTGATCAAATCAAGACGTGAACTTCTGGCCGTGTTCCGCGCTGATCTGGAGCGGAGCGCGGCAGGGCTGGAGCATGCCGACCCTCTCAGCGCCATGGCAGGCAGCGTCGACAGCTCCCTTGCGGCCCCGCCGAGCGGGCAGGGACATTGCGTGGAATTGCTCGGACGCTTTCCGCCCTCATCGTAGGAAGGGTCATCCAGCAGGGCGGCGACGCTCTCGCATGCCATCGCCGGGCTGCCGAGCTGGGCCGAGCCTTCGGCTCAGTCTGCGATGTCGACGCCGTACCCGCGGGCCAGGGCATCGAGCCCCTGGTCGTACCCCTGTCCCACGGCACGGAAGCGCCAGACGGAGTCGCGGCGGTAGAACTCCGCCAGCAGCAAGGTGCGTTCGGAGGTGGCGGCGTCCAGGGTGGCGTGGGCCAGCGGGGCATCGCCGCTGCCCGGCGTTGCGGCGATCTGGACGGCGCCGATGTCTCCGAAGGTGACGTCGCCGTCGATGGCGGCTGCGACGACGACCTTGTGGGAGGCAGGTGGCAGGGCGGCGAGGTCGAGCACGACGGTCTGCTCCGCAGGTCCGTCGGTGAGGAGCCGGACCGTGCCGCCCGGGTTCTCCGGGGCGCCGTAGAACACGAAGTCCTCGTCGAAGGTGACCTGTTCGTCCTCGTCCAGTACGAAGGCGACGACGTCGATCTCGCAGTGCTCCTGAGGGGCCCAGGTCGCCGTCACGTGCCAGGCGGGCGACGGCGCGGGCAGGTCGACCACGCCACCGCGAGGGAGGACGAGCGGTGCGTCGTCCGCCACTCGTGGCTGAACACGCGTGTCGATAACCAGAGTTGGGGAAGCGAGCCAGTGCTCGTCGCGCACGGCTAGCCCGAGGTCGGCGATGCGGGCCAAGCGACGGTCCTTCTCGGCACCCGCGAGAAGGAGTACGTCAGTGACGCTTCGCGAGAGATTCACGGCAGCGGAGCCACCGAGTTCCACGACGCGCGTGCGTGCGGCGACAGCGGCGTCGTGCGGACCGCCCAGGACGAGCACGCGCCGCCCGGCCAGCGGTCTGCCCGCCGCCTGGTCGCACAGTTCCGCCTGCCGCGGCGCGGGGACGGCCACGGGCGCAGCCACCTTCGGCGCTGCCTGATGGACCGTGCCCGGGCGTACGTCACCGAGCAGCCGAAGGAAGACGTGCTCATCGATGACCGGTACGCCTTCGGAGGCGGCCCGCCGCGCTTTGGCGGAACCCGAGGCGGCCTCGTTGGTGACGAGGACGCTGGTGTGCCGGCTGACCGAGGACATCATATTGAGCCCGGCGGCGACGGACCGTGCGACCAGTTCGGCGCGCGAGGTCGCGGTCTGCCCCGTGATGGCGATCTTCATCCCCTGGACGAGAGGGCCGTCCGTCTCGAACCGCCCGGGATTGCGGTACGCGCAGGGGGTCTTGGGTGGCTGCGGCGCGAACTGGACGTCCTGGCGCGGCGGGCACGACACGAAGGGCAGCGGCAGGTCGAGCCGGGCCGCCTCCCGCAGGGTCGCGCGGAAGATCCCCGCGAGCACGCGTGTGTCGTCCAGCGAGTCGTGCGCATGGGTCTGCGGTACGCCGTAGTGGACGGCCAGGCTGCCCAGCTTCATGTCCTCCGCGGGCGGGTCCACCTGCCGGTTCAGGGCCAGGGTGCACAGGCGTCGCGAGACCGGCAGGTACAGGCGGGCGCGGGCGAACTCGTGCGCCAGGAAGTCGTAGTCGAACTGGGCGTTGTGGGCGACTAGGACCCGGTCCTGAAGCAGCGCCCCGAGCCGCCCGGCGACCTGGTCGAACGTCGGCGCTCTCCGCAGCCGCTCCGAGGTCAGCCCATGGACGTGCACGGGCCCGGGATCGCACCCCGGATTCAGCAGTGTGGAGAACTCGCCCGTCGGCTCCCCGTCCGGCCCCATGGTCACCACGGTGACGGACAGCACCCGGTCCCGGCGAGCGATCAGCCCGGACGTCTCCACGTCCACCAGCGCCCAGTCGAAGGCGTAGTCCGGCAGCCCGGACAGGTCGAAGGCGTCGGCGACGGGGGATCGGAGCGTCATGCCCGCAAGGATGATGCGGTATTCAGCCTTACTTCAACCCGGATGCCCTTTTGTCCAGAGATGAGAGGACAGTCGCCCGCGCCGAGCGGCCTGCGTGACAAGCGATCGCCTCCCGAACTTCGGGAAGTTTTTAGGAGGAACGCCCGCCCGAACCGTTTGGAACCGTTTCCAGCCGGACTCCCGGCTATGTCCGACCCTGCCTCCAGATCGGGGGGTGAGACCCGCATCAAGCCCCTGACCAGCAGAAAGGCCCCACCGAAGTGGGGCCGATGAGAGGCGCCCCCGGCAGGACTCGAACCTGCGGCCAAGCGCTTAGAAGGCGCCTGCTCTATCCACTGAGCTACGGGGGCCGGTGTGTGGCCGGTGGCTCGGACGCACATGGGGGAGGTCCGTGACCTTGCCGGAGTCAAGGATAGGGCTCCCGGGTCCCGCTCCTTGCTGCTTCGCCTCCGTTTCGCCGCCGTGCCTCGATGTGGAGGTTCAGTGAAGCGGTCCTGATAATCGCAGGCAGGTACGAATCTCGCATCGCTTTTGGCGTCTCCCGCCCCGGGTGTTGTGCACTCGTTATGCCTGCGCCCCCTGCCTCCCCTTCCGTCCCGCTGTGTGCTTCCTGTGCGGAATCGGGCGCCTTGTTCGGGCCCCCGTGTCTGCCGACCGGTGTCTCATCGGCGCGCAGAAGTGGCCATATGCTTCAGAAAGCCTTCAAAATTGGGCATTCTTCGCATGTGGTGACTCTGGACGTACGGCCTCAGCTGCTCGACGCACTTACCGTGCTGCGCGACCGTGTCGCCGGCGCGCGCTTCCCGCTCCCGCTCACGGGGGCGCCCCGCGCGCGCGTCAACCGCGGTGAGTTGCTCGCCCAGCTCGACGACTACCTCGTTCCCCGCCTGCGCGCCCCCGAAGCGCCGCTCCTCGCGGTGATCGGCGGCTCCACGGGCGCGGGCAAGTCGACCCTGGTCAACTCGCTCGTGGGCCGCGTGGTGAGCGAAGCGGGCGTGCTGAGGCCCACCACGCGTACGCCGGTCCTCGTCTGCCACCCCGACGACCACCCCTGGTTCGCCGGGATGCGCGTCCTGCCCGACCTCACGCGCGTGTGGGTGCCCCGACAGGCGGACACCGACACCGACGCCGAACAGGACGAGGACGACGCCCTCGCGGCCCTCCCCGAGGACGAGGGGCGCGCGCTGCGCATCGAGACCGCCGACACGCTGCCGCGCGGGCTCGCCCTCCTGGACGCCCCCGACATCGACTCCCTCGTCGCCGAGAACCGGATGCTGGCCGCCCGGCTCATCAACGCCGCCGACGTGTGGGTCATGGTCACCACCGCCTCCCGGTACGCGGACGCCGTGCCCTGGCACCTGCTGCGTACCGCCAAGGAGCACGACGCCTCCCTGGTCACCGTGCTCGACCGCGTACCCCACCAGGTCCTCGCCGAGGTGTCGCGGCAGTACGGAGCCCTGCTCACCAAGGCCGGCCTCGGCGAGGTGCCCCGGTTCACCGTGCCCGAGCTGCCCGAGTCGACCGGCGACGGCGGGCTGCTGCCGGCCACCGCCGTCGCCCCGCTGCGCGCCTGGCTCACCCACCGCGTCCAGGACCCCGACGCCCGGGCCCGCGCCGTGGCCCGTACCGCCCGGGGCGTCCTCGACTCCCTGCGGGCCCGGATGCCGGAGCTGGCCGCCGCGGTCTCCGCCCAGTACGCGGCCGCCGTCCGGATCGTCGCCGCCGTCGACGACGCGTACGACAGCGAGCACGCGCGCGTACGCAGCAGGCTGCAAGGAGGTGCCGTGCTCACCGGGGACGCCCTGAAGCGGTGGCGCAGCTACCCCCTGGACTGTTCGGCGGGCGAACTGCTCGACGCACTTGTCGAGAGCCTCGGCGCCCTCCTGCTCTGCGCGGTGACCGCCGCCGACGAACGCGTCGACGAGGCCTGGCGCCGCGAACCCGGCGGCGACGCCCCCGAACTGGCCGCGCCCGACCCCGAACCGGCCGGCGCCGAGCACCGCATCGGCATGGCCGTGCGCCGCTGGCGGCGCGTGCTGGAGGAGTACGCCGAGGACGAGGTGCGGGCCGCCGCCGAGGCACAGGGTTCCTCACCGGCCGATCCCGAGGTCGTCGCCGCCCTCGTCGCCACCGCCCTGCTCGGCGGGAAGCGGGCCAGGACCGCCGGCGAAGCCCTCGCCGAGCGGATCGGCGCCCAGGGCGCCCTGCGCCTGCGCGACCGCGGCACCCGGCTCCTCGGCGAGTACCTGGACACCGTCCTCGACACGGAACGCGAACGCCGCCTCGCGCCGGTCGACACCCTCGGCGTCGGCCCCGAACCCCAGGCCGAACTGATCGCGGCCCTGTCGCTGCTGCAGAAGGAGAGGTGAGGGCGGTGACCGCCGTCACGGACCACGCAGACCACGCCGACCACGCGGGCCCCCTCGACCCCGGCGCAGGCCCCCTCGACCCCGGCGCCCACGGCGCGGGCCCCCGGCTCCCCGGCGCCGCGCGCCCCGGCCGCGCCGGGCCCTGGGACGACGGGCTCATCGCCCGCCGCGCCGAAGGCCGGGCCGGCACCGCCCCCGAGCCCGGACCGACGCGCCCGGCCGCGTACGACGTACAGAGCGACCGGGACCTCCAGCCGCGCCTGGACGCACTGCGCGAACTCGTCGGCCTGTCCCGTACGCGCCTCGACGCGGAGACGCTCGCCGAGGCCGGACGGGTCCTGGACGAGGCCGCGGCACGGCGCAGGCTCTCCGCCCGGCACACCGTCGTCGCCGTCGCCGGAGCCACCGGAAGCGGCAAGTCCACCCTGTTCAACGCGCTCGCCGGGGTGGCCCTCGCGGAGACCGGACTGCGCCGCCCCACCACGTCCGCGCCGATCGCGTGCAGCTGGACCGACGGCGCGGCAGGCCTGCTCGACCGGCTCGGCATCCCGGGCCGCTCGCGGCGCAGGCCGCTGCAACGCCAGCACGGCGAGGCGCCCCTGGACGGCCTGGTCCTCGTCGACCTGCCCGACCACGACTCGGCCGCCCCCGCCCACCGCGAGCAGGTCGACCGGGTGCTCGCCCTGGTCGACGCGGTCATCTGGGTCGTCGACCCGGAGAAGTACGCCGACGCGATGCTGCACGAGCGCTACCTGCGGCCGATGGCCGGACACGCCGAGGTCATGTTCGTCGTCCTCAACCAGGTCGACCGGCTGCCCGGCGACGCCGCCCACCAGGTCCTCGACGATCTGCGGCGCCTCCTCGACGAGGACGGCATCGCACTCGGCGAGCACGGCGAACCGGGCGCCACCGTGCTGCCGCTGTCCGCCCTGACCGGCGAGGGCGTCGGAGAACTCCGCGACGCCCTCGACCAGTTCACCGCCGAGCGCCGGGCCGCCGCCCGCCGCATCTCCGCCGACGTCGACGCCGCCGCCGACCGCCTGCGACCGGTCTACGGGGCCGGGCGCCAGACCGGGCTGAGCGAGGCGGCCCGCGAGGAGTTCGCCGGCCGGCTCGCCGACGCGGTCGGCGCCGCCGCCGCGGGCCAGGCCGCCGAACGCGCCTGGTCCCGCGGCGCCAACAAGGCCTGCGGCACGCCCTGGCTCAGGCTCTGGCGGTGGTACGAGGCCCAGCGCGCCCCGGGCGCACCGGTCGAGGCCCCCGGGACCCAGGCCGACGAGGAGGCCACGGCGCGCCAGCGCGTCGAGCACGCGGTCCGCGCGGTCGGCGACGCCGCCGCGGGCGGACTGCCCGTCGCCTGGGGCCAGGCCGTACGGGAGGCGGCGGCGCGCGGCGCGGAGGGGTTGCCGGAGGCGCTGGACGAGCTGGCGGCGGACACCGGGCTGCCCGACGAGGACGGTGCCCGGGGCTGCGGCGCGGCGTATCCGGGCGGGGGGCGGCCGCCGCGGCCCGGGTGGTGGCCGGTCGCCGTGCTCGCCCAGGCCTCGATGACGGTGCTGCAAGTGCTCGGCGGGCTCTGGCTGGTGGCCCAGATCGTCGGCGTCGTGCCGCCGCACCTGAGCGTGCCGGTGCTGATGATGCTGACCGGGATCGTGGGCGGCCCGTGCGTCGAATGGGCCTGCCGGCTGGCGGCGAAGGGACCCGCGCGACGGTACGGGCAGGAGGCGGAACGCCGCTTGCGGGACGCGGCCGCGGCATGCGGCAGGGCCCGGGTCCTGGACCCCGTCGCGGCGGAGCTGCTGCGGTATCGGGAGGTACGGGAGCAGTACGTACGGGTGGCGGGGATTTCCACAACCGGCCGGTAGGACACAGGCGTCGGCGCGATTCCCGGCGGGCGGGCAGCCTGGGTCTCGCGGCTCGGGACGGCTCGGGGCGCGTGGTGTTCCGCGTGGTTCGGGGTGGGCCCGGGCGCGTTGTGTTCTGCGTGGTTCGGGGTGGGCCCGGACGCGTTGTGTTCTGCGTGGTTCGGGGTGGGCCCGGACGCGTGGCCGAGGGGGAGGGACGTACGACATGAACGAGACGCTGCTGACCGTGGTGGGGAACGTCGCGACGACACCGGTGTACCGGGAGCTGCCGACGGGGCCGGTGGCCCGGTTCCGGCTCGCGGTGACGCCCCGGCGCTTCGACGCGGTGCAGAACGCGTGGGTGGACGGGCACACGAACTTCTTCACGGTGTGGGCCAAGGGAGCCCTCGGCTCCAACGTGCAGGGATCGGTGTCCATCGGCGAACCGGTCATCGTGCAGGGCCGGTTGAAGGTCCGGGACGAGGAGCGGGGCGGCCAGCACTGGACGTCGGCGGACATCGCGGCGACGGCGGTCGGACACGATCTGTCGCGCGGTACGGCGGCGTTCCGCCGGGCCCACCGGAGGGCCTCAGGAGACCCGGTCAGGGCGGTGGACGGGGAGGGACGCGGCGTGCAACCGCCGCGGGACGACGTGTCGTTCGAGATCGACCCGGTGCCGGCGCCCGCGGCGGTGCCGGCGCCCGCGGCGGTGCAGGGGGCGGTGACGGAGCCCGGGCGGGTGCCCGAGGGGAAGCCCAAGAGGAAGCCCGGAGGGGCGCCCGGCCGGGTGCCGGAGAAGGAGCCGGTGGGGTGACGTGGAAGGGGGCGGGGACCTGGGTGCGGCGGGAGTGAGGGACGGGGTGAGGGACGGGGCACGGCGGTCGGAGACGCCGTGACCGAAGTGCGGCTTATCGGCGGCTGCGTTCCGGTGATTTGTCGATAAGCCCAGGCTGGGGCCGGTGTTGGCGATAACGATTGCGATTCGGATCGGTTGCCGGGACTCGGCTCCGGGGATCGTGATGGGCCGTTTCTCTAGGATGCCGGGCGTGGCTCGATGGGCTTCAGGGGGCTGAGGAGCTCGACGAGTCTCAAGAGGTTCGGCCCCCGCGGCCCGGCCCAGGGGCGATGCTCGGGACCCGGTCCCAGGACGTCACTCCGGGGACCCGGGCCCAGGGGCAGCGAAGGACTCAGCGATTTCACCGGCGGGACACCACCCCCCATGTGTCACCACGTCCTGCCTGAAGGGGATTACGTGTTTTCTGTGTGCTCACGGGCCGGCCGAGGCGTCACCCGCCTCGCCGCGGCGGCCCTGGTGTCGGGGCTCGCGCTCGCCGGGACGATATCCGGCGCCGGACCGGCCTCCGCGGACGACGGTGCCGGCGAGCCGGGCGGCGCGAGCGCCACGATAGGCGGCCTGGAGACGTACGGGGACGCCGTGATCCACGACGACGGGGGCGATCAGCAGGTCTCGGCCGGCCTGTTCCGGATGACCGTCGACGGCGGCGGGATGCTCCAGACGTACTGCGTCGACATCCACAACCCGACCCAGACGGACGCCAAGTACCAGGAGACTCCCTGGAGCGGCACGTCCCTGGGCGGGAACGCGGACGCGGGCCGCATCCGCTGGATCCTGCAGAACTCCTACCCCCAGGTCAACGACCTCGCGGCGCTCGCCCGCAAGGCAGGCGCCGGGAACCTCACCGAGCAGGACGCCGCCGCCGGCACCCAGGTCGCCATCTGGCGCTACTCGGACAAGGCCGACGTCGACGCGGTGAGCCCCGCCGCCGAGAAGCTCGCGGACTACCTGCACAAGAGCGCCCGCGCGCTGACCGAGCCCGGGGCCTCGCTGACCCTCACGCCGGGCGCCGTCTCCGGGCGGCCGGGCGAGCGGCTGGGCCCGGTCACCGTGCACACGAACGCGGACGCCGTCTCGGTGGCGCCGCCCGCCGGAGCCGCCGCGCAGGGGGTGACGGTCGTCGACAAGGCGGGCAAGCCGGTCACCACCGCCGCCGACGGCGGTCAGCTCTTCTTCGACGTGCCGCAGGACGCGGCGCCGGGCTCCGCCGCGCTCGACGTCCAGGCGTCGACGACCGTGCCGGTCGGCCGCGCCTTCACCTCCGAGACCCGTAGCCAGACGCAGATCCTCGCGGGGTCCAGCGAGTCCACGGTCGCGGCGACGGCCACGGTGAACTGGGCGGACAAGGGCGCGGTGCCCGCGCTGTCCGCCCGGAAGAACTGCGCGAAGGGCGGCCTCGACATCACGGCGGTGAACAAGGGCGACAAACCGTTCACCTACACGCTGATGGGCGCCGAGTACACGACTCCGGCCGGGGCCACGCGGACGGTGACGATCCCGCTCCAGGAGGACCAGGCGTACGACTTCACCATCACGGGCCCGCACGGCTTCGCGAAGCGGCTGCGCGGGGTGCTCGACTGCCGGACGGTGGCCGCGGCCGGCTCCACCGACACCGGGCTCACCACGCAGCTGACGACGCAGCCGAGCCCGGCCTCCGTCGGCGGCACCGGCACCGGCGCGGACCTCGCCGAGACGGGCAGCTCGAACGCGACACCCGTGATCGCGGGCCTCGCCATCGCGCTGGTCGTCGTCGGCGGAGCGGCTCTGGTGATCGTGCGGCGGAAGAAGACGCCGCCGGCCGAGGGGGAGTAGCGCGAACGGCGGGGAGGCCGAACCCGGCCTCCCCGTCTCTTCCCGGTCGCTCCCGGCCCCCGCCCCCGATGCACGCTCCCCGCCCCCTCTTCGCTCCCCGCCCCCTCCCTCTCCCCCCGCTCTCCTCTCGGAGAAGGGCAGAACCACACCCCCTTTGCATGATCATGCGTGATGATGCATACTCTTCCTATGTCCAAGGTCCTCACCTCTCTTCCCGTCGGCGAGCGCGTCGGCATCGCCTTCTCGGGTGGCCTCGACACCTCAGTCGCGGTCGCGTGGATGCGTGACAAGGGCGCCGTCCCCTGCACCTACACGGCGAACATCGGCCAGTACGACGAGCCCGACATCGACTCGGTCCCGGGCCGTGCGCAGGCCTACGGTGCCGAGGTCGCCCGGCTCGTCGACTGCCGCGAGGCGCTCGTCGAGGAAGGGCTCGCGGCGCTCACCTGCGGGGCGTTCCACATCCGCTCGGGCGGTCGCGCCTACTTCAACACGACGCCGCTCGGCCGCGCCGTGACCGGCACGCTGCTGGTCCGCGCGATGCTCGAGGACGACGTGCAGATCTGGGGCGACGGTTCGACGTTCAAGGGCAACGACATCGAGCGGTTCTACCGCTACGGCCTGCTCGCCAACCCGAACCTGCGGATCTACAAGCCCTGGCTGGACGCGGACTTCGTGACCGAGCTCGGCGGCCGCAAGGAGATGTCGGAGTGGCTGCTCGCCCACGAGCTGCCCTACCGCGACAGCACGGAGAAGGCGTACTCCACCGACGCCAACATCTGGGGCGCCACGCACGAGGCCAAGACCCTGGAGCACCTCGACACGGGTGTGGAGACGGTCGACCCCATCATGGGCGTCCGCTTCTGGGACCCGTCGGTCGAGATCCCCACCGAGGACGTCACGATCGGCTTCGACCAGGGCCGCCCGGTGACGATCAACGGCAAGGAGTTCGCCTCCCCCGTCGACCTGGTGATGGAGGCCAACGCGATCGGCGGCCGCCACGGCCTGGGCATGTCCGACCAGATCGAGAACCGGATCATCGAGGCCAAGAGCCGCGGTATCTACGAGGCGCCCGGCATGGCCCTCCTGCACGCCGCGTACGAGCGCCTGGTGAACGCGATCCACAACGAGGACACGCTCGCCCAGTACCACAACGAGGGCCGGCGCCTGGGCCGCCTCATGTACGAGGGCCGCTGGCTGGACCCGCAGGCCCTGATGGTCCGCGAGTCGCTCCAGCGCTGGGTCGGCGCCGCCGTCACCGGTGAGGTCACCCTGCGGCTGCGGCGCGGCGAGGACTACTCGATCCTCGACACGACAGGGCCGGCCTTCAGCTACCACCCGGACAAGCTCTCCATGGAGCGGACCGAGGACTCGGCGTTCGGCCCGGTGGACCGGATCGGCCAGCTCACCATGCGCAACCTCGACATCGCCGACTCCCGCGCCAAGCTGGAGCAGTACGCGGGCCTCGGCCTGATCGGCACCGCGAACCCGGCGATCGGCGCCGCCCAGGCCGCCGCGACCGGCCTGATCGGCAGCATGCCGGAGGGCGGCGCCGAGGCGATCGCGTCCCGCGGCGACAGCTCCGACGACGCGGAGCTGCTGGACCGCGCGGCGATGGAATTCGGCACGGACTGACCCCGCCGCACGCTTCACGGGGCCGTCCCGCCGCCACCAGGCGCCGGGACGGCCCCAGCGGCGGTTCGAGGTCCCGAGACGGAGATGACGGCCAGTACCGGAAGCGAGAAGCGCCCGGCCGGGCCGGTGGCGGGGGGAGCGACCATATGCGCGCAGACGCATGGCCACACATACGGCCACACAGCCGGCCACACGTATGGCCAGGGGCATGGCCACACGCGCGGCCAGAGGCATGGCCAGCCGCATGACCGGACAGTGGCCGAGACGCTGGACCCCGTGGGCTCCCCTCGCCCCCCTGACCCTCAACCTGCTCCTCGGCATCCCGGGCGTGGTGCCGATCTGGCTGCTCTGGTACTTCGCGGCCAACTTGGTCGACCCCGCCCCGACCGAGAACGACGGCATGGCCCTCTGGCTGGTGATCATCGTCCCGGTCGTCTGCCTCTACGCCCTGCTCTGGTGGTTCCCCAACCGGGCCCTCGCCCGCCGCGCGCCCCTCACGGCCTCCCACTACTGGCTGCTCAGCGCGACGGGCACGCTTCTGCCCACGGCGGCACTGATCCTGCACTCCCCGTGAGGCACGGGCGGAACCCCGGCAGAACCCCCAGCTCAGGCCCACCCCCTGATACGGGTTTCCGCCCAGCAGTAGCCATGCGGCAAGATGGGGTGTATCTGCCCTCACGCGGTGGAGCCGTATTCGCGGGCCCCGCGCTGCCACACTTCGACTGCCGGACGGTTTCTCTTGGCTGAGTTCATCTACACCATGCGCAAGACGCGCAAGGCGCACGGCGACAAGGTGATCCTCGATGACGTCACCCTGAACTTCCTGCCGGGGGCGAAGATCGGCGTCGTCGGTCCCAACGGTGCCGGTAAGTCGACGGTGCTGAAGATCATGGCGGGCCTCGAGCAGCCGTCGAACGGTGACGCGTTCATCTCGCCCGGTTACAGTGTCGGCATCCTCATGCAGGAGCCGAAGCTCGACGAGTCGAAGACGGTCCTGGAGAACGTGCAGGACGGCGCCGCCGAGGTCATCGGCAAGCTCAAGCGGTTCAACGAGGTCGCCGAGCTCATGGCCACCGACTACTCGGACGCGCTCATGGAGGAGATGGGCAAGCTCCAGGAGGACCTCGACCACGCCGACGCGTGGGACCTCGACGGTCAGCTGGAGCAGGCCATGGACGCCCTGGGCTGCCCGCCCGGCGACTGGCCCGTGAACAACCTCTCCGGTGGTGAGAAGCGCCGCGTCGCCCTGTGCAAGCTCCTCATCGAGGCGCCCGACCTGCTCCTCCTCGACGAGCCCACCAACCACCTCGACGCCGAGTCCGTGAACTGGCTGGAGCAGCACCTCGCCCAGTACAAGGGCGCCGTCGTGGCCGTCACCCACGACCGGTACTTCCTCGACAACGTCGCGGAGTGGATCCTGGAGCTCGACCGCGGTCGCGCCATCCCCTACCAGGGTAACTACTCGACGTACCTGGAGAAGAAGTCCGAGCGCCTCAAGGTCGAGGGCAAGAAGGACGAGAAGCGGCAGAAGCGGCTCAAGGAAGAGCTGGAGTGGGTGCGGTCCAACGCCAAGGGGCGGCAGACCAAGTCCAAGTCGCGTCTGGCCCGGTACGAGGAGATGGCCGCCGAGGCCGAGAAGATGCGGAAGCTGGACTTCGAGGAGATCCAGATCCCGCCGGGCCCCCGCCTGGGCAGCATCGTCGTCGAGGTCGAGCACCTCAGCAAGGCGTTCGGCGACAAGGTCCTCATCGACGACCTCAGCTTCAGCCTGCCGCGCAACGGCATCGTCGGTGTCATCGGCCCGAACGGCGCCGGCAAGACCACCCTGTTCAAGATGATCCAGGGCCTGGAGACCGCCGACTCCGGCAGCATCAAGGTCGGCGACACCGTCAAGATCAGCTACGTCGACCAGAACCGCGCCAACATCGACCCGAAGAAGACGCTGTGGGCCGTCGTCTCCGACGAGCTGGACTACATCAACGTCGGCCAGGTCGAGATGCCCTCGCGCGCCTACGTGTCGGCCTTTGGCTTCAAGGGCCCGGACCAGCAGAAGCCCGCGGGCGTGCTGTCGGGCGGTGAGCGCAACCGCCTCAACCTCGCGCTCACCCTCAAGCAGGGCGGCAACCTGCTCCTCCTCGACGAGCCGACCAACGACCTCGACGTCGAGACCCTCAGCTCGCTGGAGAACGCGCTCCTGGAGTTCCCCGGCTGCGCCGTCGTCGTCTCCCACGACCGGTGGTTCCTGGACCGGATCGCCACGCACATCCTCGCCTACGAGGGTGACTCCAAGTGGTTCTGGTTCGAGGGCAACTTCGAGTCGTACGAGAAGAACAAGGTCGAGCGGCTCGGCGCCGACGCCGCCCGCCCGCACCGCGCCACCTACAAGAAGCTGACCCGCGGCTGATGGCCCGCCACGTATACGCCTGCCCCCTGCGCTGGGCGGACATGGATGCGTACGGCCACATCAACAACGTGGTCTTCCTTCGGTACCTCGAAGAAGCGCGCATCGACTTCCTGTTCCGCCCGGACAAGGATTTCCAGCAGGGGTCTGTCGTGGCGCGCCATGAGATCGACTACAAGCGGCAGTTGGTCCACCGGCACGCGCCGGTGGACATCGAGATGTGGGTGACGCAGATACGGGCCGCCTCGTTCACGCTCGCCTACGAGGTCAAGGACGCGGACGACGTCTACGTCCGGGCGTCGACGGTCATCGTGCCGTTCGACTTCGAGGCGCAGCGGCCGCGGCGGATCACCGACGACGAGAAGTCCTTCCTGCGGGAGTACCTCGACGACGGCGCGGAGGCGCTCGCCGCATGAGCGCGCCCGTGCTGTGCTTCGCCGATGCCGGGGAAGCGGCGGATGTCGCCGCCTTCCTCGGCCGGCTGCTCCACTACGACAAGGCGGCCGCCGTACGGCTCCGGGCCGAGGCCGGGGGACAGGCGCTCGCCGTGTTCGGGCGGCCGCCGTCGTTCGAGGTGCTGGCGGTGCGGACCGCGCGGCTGCTCAAGCCCTACGAGAACGGGATCGACGACGTTCTCGACGTGACCGTCTCCGCGGGGGAGTTGCTCGATGCGGTCGGCTCGGTCAGCCCGGTCGGCTCGGCCGGTGAGGGTGACCCGAACGTGGTCGTTCCTGGTGCTGTGACCGGGCCGCCCTGGGCCGGTGTGCTGCCGCCCCGCGGAGGGTGGGAGCAGGTCCCCGGGTTTCCGGAGGCCGAGGCGCTGCGCGGGCTCGTGCAGGCCGCCGTGCGTGAGTTCCGGGCCCGGGTCGAGGAGTTGGCGCCCGAGGCGCGGACCCGGGCCGGGCTCGATGCCCTCGGGCGCGAGATCTGGTCCCGGGAGATCGGCGGCAGCGGGGTGCCGGTGCGGCTCGCGCACGCGGCGGCCTCGCTCGGGTTCCTCCGCGGGGAGCGGGTCGATCTGCTGGTGGCCGGGGTGTGGGCGCGGTTGCGTACGCCGTATGGGGCCGTGGTGGTGCGGCGGGGGCTGTCCGGGGGGCTTGGGGGGTTCGGGGTTGCTCCCGTCTGAGTGAGCCCGCGTCGGTCTTCTACGTGGTCCGCCCCGGGTTCGGTGGGGGCTGAGCGCGCCGTTCCCCGCGCCCCTGCCGGGCGCGCGGCGTGCCCCGGATCAGGGGTCAACGGTCCTGGTCGTCCGGCCAGATCTGGATGTGGTCCGGTTCCAGTTCCAGCATGACCCGGTCCCGCATGCCGAGGGACTGCGTGTACTCCGCGGGGAGTTGGAGGCGGCCCGCGCGGTCCAGCATCGCGTACTCGCGTGAGACCAGGGACTCCTGGCCGGTCGCCGCGTCGACGTGGGTGCGGCGCAGTACCTCCGTCGACGTACGGCCGTCGCGGATGGCGACCGTGCGGCGGACCTCGGAGGCGACCGCCTGGTCGTGCGTGACGATGACGACGGTCGTGCCCAGTTCTTCGTTGGCCGTGCGGAACGCCGCGAAGATCTGCTCGCCGGTGTGCGAGTCGAGTTCGCCGGTGGGCTCGTCCGCGAGCAGCACCTTCGGCTCGTTGGCGAGGGCCACCGCGATGGCGACGCGCTGCTGCTGGCCGCCGGACATCTGCCGGGGGCGGCGGTCCCGGCAGTCGGCGACGCCGAGGAGGTCCAGGAGCTGCGTGGCGCGCTCCGCCTTCTTGGCGCGGCGCGTCCTGCCCCGCAACTGCATGGGCAGCGCCACGTTCTGAGCCGCCGTCAGGTACGGGAGGAGGTTGCGGGCCGTCTGCTGCCAGACGAACGCGACGGACTCGCGGCGGTAGCGCAGCCGTTCCCTGGCGCCCATCGCGAGCAGGTCGTGGCCCGCGACCTTCGCCGCGCCCGCGGTCGGCTCGTCCAGGCCCGCCAGGATGTTCATCAGCGTCGACTTGCCGCTGCCGGACGCGCCCACCAGGGCCATCAACTCGCCCTCGCGCACCAGCAGATCGAGGCCCTGCAAGGCCTGGACCTCGACCCCGTCCGTGGTGAAGACGCGGACCAGGCGGTCGCAGCTGATCAGGGCGTCGTGGCCGTAGGCGGGGCGGTCCCGGTGGGCGGACGCCCGCGCCTCCAGCTCCGCGAGGGTCGGGGTGCCGGTGTGATCGGCCGTCATGAGGTGGCCCCCTCCTGGAGGATGGTCGTGGACACGGTACGGGTGCGGCACGGACGTGGGCCCGGCCGCGCGTACCACCCCGGGCCCCGCTCACCCGGCCCGCCGCTCACGACGCCTCCCCCGCGCGCAGCTCCCGTACGGACCCCCGCCTTCCCGCCCACCACGCCTGGAGCGAGGCGACGCCGACCGCCAGGGCCAGTACGCAGGCCGCCGGCAGCAGGAGGGACAGCGGGTCGGTGTGCAGGTGGTTCGGCGTGGTGCCCGCCGCGTCCGCGAGGGCGAGGCCGGTGAGGTCGAGGCCGGGGGAGAGGAGGCGGATCGCGGCCCAGCCGGTGAGGACGCCGCCCACCGCGGCGAGCAGGGCCTGCGGCAGGGACTCCAGGATGAGCAGCTTCCGGCCCTGCCCGCGGGTGAGGCCCATGGTGCGCAGCCGGGCCAGGAGCGCGAGGCGCTCCGGGGCGGCCCGCCCCAGGGAGAGCAGGAGGGCGAGGGCGGCGAGGCCCGCGCCGGCGCCGACCGCGGTGGCGTAGATGCCGGTGGCGCCGGTCTGGAGCGGGGAGTCGACGTACCGGGCCCGTTCGACGGCGCGCAGCCGCACGGTCGTACCGGAGCCCGCCGCGGCGCGCAGGGCGGCCGGGTCGATGCGGTCGCCGGTGAGCAGCAGCGTCGTGGGGCGGCTCGGGGTCTTCGTGGCGCGGGCCAGCGCCGCGGCGTCGACGACCAGGAAGTCGTCGGAGAGCGCGGGGGTCGTGGTGCGGACGGCGGCGATCCGCAGGGTCACGGTCTCGCCGTTCATCCACAGGTCGAGGCGGCCGCCCGGGAACAGCTCGGTCATGGACGGCGAGACGAGGGCCGGGACCGTGGAGCCCCGGCCCGGCCGCAACGCGTCCGCGGGGAAGGCGCCGAGGCCGGTGCGGGCGGCGAGCCGGGCGTATCCGTCCGTGTCGACCGCGGCGAGCGACAACTTGCGGGTGCCCTCCCTGAGTTCGGCGTCGTAGCGGACCGCGACCGGGGTGACGGCGTCGGCGCCGGGGGTCCGGCCGATCCGGGCGACGCGCGCGGCGGAGAGCGGGCCGCCGCCGTCGACGCGGGCGTCCGCGCCGGTGGCGAGGAGCGCCGCGCGGTCGCGGGTGTGGTCGATCCCGGCGAGCACGCTGCCGCCGAACGCCGCCGTGGTCAGCGCCGTGAGCAGCGCGAGCAGCGGCAGGACGGTGGTGCCCGCGCCGCCGCCGGCGCGGGCCGCGCGGGCCAGCGACAGCTGGCCGACGGCGCCCCGGAGCCGTCCGGTGGGCCCGACCAGGCGGCGCAGCGGCAGCGGGTAGACCCGGACGAGGACGGCGGCGGCGACCACGGCGACCAGCACGGGCGCGAGCGCCACGAGGCCGTCGCCGCCGTCGGTGGCGCCCCGGCGGCGCAGGGCCACGATGGCGCCGACGGCCAGGACGAGGACGGTCAGTTCGGCGACCGTGCGGCGGGCGGAGGGACGGGCGGTGGCCACGTCGTCGCGGGCGCTGTGCAGCCGGGCGCGGCGGTGCGCGGCCAGTGCGCGGACGGGCAGCGCCGCGCAGGCCACGGCGGTCACGGCGGCCGCCGCGAGCGCGGACCGGGACCAGCGGTCGCCGGGCACGGCCGCGAGGGCGAGCAGGCAGCCGAGCGCCCCGGCCGGGATCGCGGGCAGGGCCGTCTCGGCGAGCAGCCGGACGCCGATGCCCGGCAGCGAGGCGCCGCGCGAGCGCAGCAGCGCCAGTTCGGTGCGGCGGCGGTCCGCGGTGAGCCCGCCCGCCAGGAGCAGGACGACGCAGGCGACGGTGCCCGTGCCGTACGCGGCGACCGCCACCACCGGGGTGATGTCCGCGCGCAGCGACTCGAAGCGGGCGATCACGTCGTCGAGGCCGCTGGTGACGTCCGTCGTCGCGCTGCCGGTGGCCCGGCGCACCGTCAGCAGCCCGGGCCCGTCCGTCGTGGCCGCCAGACCCGCCTTGAGCGCGGGCAGCCGCCGGGCGGTGAGCGTGGAGGTGTCCGGGGCGAGCTGCCAGTACTGCTCGACCGTGCCGGTGCGCACGAGCGCGGGCGCGGCGTCCGGGTGCAGCAGCAGCGCGGCGCCCCAGAAGTGCGTCGGCGGCATGCCCTTCGTGCTGCGCCACTGGGGTGTGCCCATCAGCGAGGAGGCCGACCAGTACGCGCCGGACGGGTTCTTCGGGGCGACGACTCCCGTGATGTGCACGGCGATCGCCCGGCCCATGACGTCCGGCACATGCAGCACCGAACCCGCCCTGAGCCGCAGGCGCCGCGCGGTCTCCCCGGTGACGGCCGCCTCCAGCCGCGTCGCGGTGTACCCGGCGCCGGGCAGCCGCCCGGCGGTCACCGTCGCGTGCTGGGCGAGCCCGTTCTGCGCGTACAGCGTGAAGTACGGGTCGAGGCCCTCGGGCCGGGGCAGCCCCGCGTCCTGGGCGCGCAGCCCCTCCGGCGGGGTGCGCAGCCCGTACGACGACTCGTGCGGGTCGGCGGTGAACGGCGGCGGCACGGCCGCGGCGAGCTTGCGGTACGCGGCAGCGGTCGCGGAGCCGGTGAGCCGCGCGGCCCGCCGGCCGGGGGCGAGGTCGAGGCCGGGGCCTGCCGTGGTGACGTTCAGGACCGTCCGGCCCGGCCCCTCGTCGGCGACGGCCTGGCGCAGCCCCCGGTCCGCGGAGCGGTCCACGGCGCGCGGGAACGCCGCGGCCAGGCACGCGGTGACCAGCACGAGCAGGAACAGCGCGGCCGTCGCCCCGGGCGCCGTCCGCAGCCGGGTGCGCGTCCAGGGCGCCACGGCCCTCGTCGCGGCGGACATCTCACTCGCCTCCCTGGGTGCGCAGCGCGGTCGCGGCGCGCGGCGGCCGGCGCAGGGCGAGCCCCGCGGTGATCAGTACGGGTGTCACGGCCACCCCCGCGAGCAGCAGCGCCACTTGGTGCGCGGGGAGCCGGACGAGGACGTCGGGCACCGGCCGCGTGGCCTCGCCGGTCAGCACCGTCAGCGGCACCACCGCCCGGGTGAGGAAGACGCCGAGCCCGAGCCCCACCAGGAGCGCGAGCGTCACGAGGACGCCCTGCTCGGCGGCGACCAGGCGGGCCAGGCGGCGGCGGGAGGCGCCGAGCGCGCCGAGGACGGCGAACTCGGCGCCGCGCTCGCGCAGAGACCCCGCCGTGTTCACCGCGAAGCCGACCGCCGCAAGCAGGGCCGCCGCGAGCGCCGCCGCGGCCAGCGCCGACTGCGGGCCCGCGCCGAGCGGATCGTCCCGCAGCCGGTCGCCGATCTCCGCGCGGACCACGACCTGGGAGGGGTCGGTGTCGGGGCGGGCCCGCAGCGCGGCCGCCGCCTTGGCTGCGTCGCCGGGGGCGGTGGACAGCCACCACTCGTTCGGGACGACCGGGTCGGCGCCGTCGGCGACCAGGGCCCGGTCGAGACTGTGCAGGTCGAGCAGGAGCGCGCCGCCGTCCTTCGTCGCGGCCGCCGGGTCGGCCGGGTCTGTGTCGGAGGCCTGGGCGGCCGCACCGGCCTCCGGGCCCGTCGTCGGCAGCGCCCGGACCCGGTCCGCGATCCGCACGCGGACGGTCCGGCCGCCCAGGTCCACGTCGACGCGCTCGCCGGGGTGCGTGCCCGTGGAGGCGAGGTACCGGTCGGTGGCCACCGCGGTGACCTCCCCGGCCGCGGGTCTCGCGAGGTCGAGGCGGATATTCACGCTGGGCGGGACGAGGCTTGCCTGCCCGGCGGGGACGAAGCCGGTGCCGTAGGTCAGGGAGGGCCGGCCGGGGTCGAGCTTCGGGGCGGTCGGGGCGCCCTCGGTGTGCGGGGCGGGGGAGCCGCGCCCCACCATCGACGCGGCCCAGCGCGTGCCGGCGAGCGCCACGTCCCGGGCGGGGGCGCCGGGAGCGGTGGTGCTGACCCCTTCGAGGGCGATGCGGTGCCGGGCGCCCCGCCCGGGGCGCTCGTCCGTGTCGAAGTCGAGGCCGCTGACGGAGAGCGGGCCCGCCGCGGGGCCGAGGTCCAGGCTCAGGAGGTGGCGGCGGCCGTCCAGCGGGAGGGCGCCGAGCTGCATCCGGTAGGTGAGCCCGTACCGGTCCTGGAGCGTCACGGACGCCGTGGTCAGCTCGCCGGGGCCGAGGCTGCCCGCGCCGTCGAGGTTGGTCGCGCGCAGGGCGAAGCGGACGCGGGCCGCCGTCCCGGGCAGCCGCAGGCCGGGGGCGGGCTGTCGCTTCGGCGTGACCGCCGCGACGACCCGGCGCGGCGAGGAGTCCGTGAGGTCGCCGCGGAGCAGCAGGTCGTCGTCGAGGCGGGCCGTGTCGAGCGCGAGGACGGTGGCGGTCCGGCCGCCGCCCAGGGGCACCGGCAGCCGGTAGCCGGGGGCGGCGTCGCGCACCCCGGGCGTCCGCGCGTACCGCGCGACCTGGTCCATGCCCGGCTCGGTGGCCACGACCCGTACCGGCGCGCCCGCGCGGAAGTCCGCCTGGTCCTCCTGCGAGCGGTCCCAGGACGCGCCCTGGCCGATCGCCAGCATGCCCATGGCGACGGCCAGGACGAGCAGCAGCACGGGGCCCGCGCCGCGCATCGGGCGGCGGCCGAACTGCCAGCCGGCGAGCGCCGCCGTCAGCCCGCGCCCGCGCGCCGCCCGCCGCTCCGCGAGCCGCGCCACCGGCGGCAGCAGCCGCAGCGTCAGCACGGTCCCCGCGAGCAGGGCCAGCGCCGGGGCGACGACCAGGAGCGGGTCGATGCCCAGGTCGCCGCCGCGGTCGGTGCTGATCGCGCCCGAGCCGCCCGTCTGCCGGTCCAGCCGCCAGTACGCGACGCCCGCGACGACGAGCAGGGCCACGTCGGCGCCGGCCCGCAGCGGCGCGGGCAGCGACCGGGCGCGGCCCTGCCCGGGGCCCCGGGCGGTCAGCGCGGGCACCGTCACCGCGAGGGCGCAGCCCACCGCGACGGCCGCGCCCACCAGCCACACCGGCCCGCCCGCGCCCGCGTCCCCGGAGAGCCGCAGCCCGATCCGCGACAGGGCGCCGTGCGCGGAGACCAGCCGGGTCAGCGGGCCGGCGAGCAGCGGCGCGCAGAGCGCGGCGGGCAGCGCGAGGAGCAGCGCCTCGCCCGCCGCGAGCGCGGCGATCCGGGCCCGGGAGCCGCCCCGGGCCCGCAGCGTCCAGGTCTCCCCGGCCCGCTCGGCGCTCAGCAGCCGGGCGACGAGCAGCAGCGCGTACCCGGCGAGCAGCACCAGCTGCAGCGCCACGATCAGCAGCGTCGAACGGGCCACGAGCAGCGCCCGCTCCGCCCGGTCGAGCACGTCGGGCAGCGAGGTGGCGACCGCGGTGGTGCCCGCGAGCGCCTTGCTGTGCAGGAGCTCCTGGGTGCCGGTGCGGGCGGCGTCGCGCAGCGCGCCGATCCGGCCGGTGGTCACCGTCCGGAAGTCCGCGGCGGCCAGCCACGCCGACGTCCCGTCGCTGACCTTGTCGCCGTCGAGGACCGAGGGGTCGGTGAGCAGCGGCCCGTACGTCGTGAAGCTCTGCTTGCGCACGCCGCGCCCGCCGAGCTCGTCGAGCGTCCAGTACGGGGACCGGGGGTGGGCCGGGCGGTAGACGCCGGTGAGTTCGACGGTGACCTTCGGGCCGCCGAGCCGGTCGGCGAGGGTGAGCCGGTCACCCGGCGCCAGCTTCAGCTGTCGCGCGGCGACGTCCGGGAGCGCCGCCTCGATCACCGGGCCGCGCGGCGCGCGGGGCGCCCGGCCGGTGGTGATCCGTACCTGCGCGGGCTCCATCGCCGCGAACCGGGTCAGGTCGGGCTGCTTGCCGCGCGGCGTGTGCGGCAGGCCGTACGGGCCGGACGTGATCAGCGACTCGCGGTGGACGGGCAGCCCGTCGAAGGTGTGCCGCGCGCCCTTGTCGAGGGCGGCGACGGCCGCGTCCCGCTCGTCGGCGGGGACGTCGGCGCGGACGACGAGCGCGGTCGTCGCCGCGTCCCGGGTGCGCAGCGAGTACCGCAGCGAGGCGTCACCGATCGCCGCGGAGAACGCGGTCAGCATGGCGAGCACCGAGGTCGTCAGCAGGACCGCCAGCACGGCCGCGGTCAGCAGCAGGCGGTGCGCCCGTACCCGTAGCAGGACAAAACCCCACACCCCGTGCCGCCTCGCATCCCCGTCCCGCGCCGTACGTCCGCTCGCCCGCCCCCGAAAGTCTGTCCGGATGCTGCCAGAGAGGGCGGTGGTTGGGGAAGAGGTCTGGACCGGATACCGGGAGGTGGTGGCCGGTGAGCGGTACGGGTGCCCGGCCCGGCCGGGGGCGAGGCGGCCGGGGGTGGTCCGGGTGGGGGCGGTTCAGCCTGCGGTGTTCACCATCGACGCCGCCGCGTACGTCAGGTAGTTCCACAGGGTCCGCTCGTGCTCCTCGCTCAGCCCGAGGCCGTCCACCGCGTCCCGCATGTGCTTCAGCCACGCGTCGTGCGCCGCCCGGTCCACCTGGAACGGGGCGTGCCGCATCCGCAGCCGCGGGTGGCCGCGGTTGTCGCTGTAGATGCGCGGGCCGCCCCAGTACTGCATCAGGAACAGGGCGAGCCGCTCCTCGGCGGGGCCCAGGTCCTCCTCCGGGTACATGGGGCGCAGCAGCGGGTCCTGGGCGACGCCCTCGTAGAAGCGGCGCACGAGGCGACGGAAGGTCTCCTCGCCGCCCACCTGCTCGTAGAACGTCTGCTCCTGAAGCGTGTCGCGCGGGATCTCAGTCACCTCCCCATGGTCTCAGACCGGCCGGCCTAGGACTCCGGGCGCAGGACCCGCCGGTGCGGGCTCCGAGTCCCGGCCCGGCCGGACCGGCGGGCTCGCCGCCGGGGCGCCGGCGCAGGACAGTGGAGTCATGGGCGCACAGCGCGTGGCAGAACCCGAGGACCCCGGGCCGCTCGCCGCACGGGAGCGGGCGGCGCTCGTCCGCACCATCGCGGAGAGCGGGGTGTGGGACGCCGACGCGCGCTGGCGGGAGGCGTTCGAGCAGGTCCCGCGCCACCTCTTCGTGCCCTCCTACTTCCTCGGTGTGCCCGGCGGCCACGAACGGCTGTGGTGCGAGCACCCCGACCCCGAGCGGCGCGCACGCTGGCTGCGCGGTGCCTACGCGGACCAGCCGCTGGCGACCCGGCTGCGCGACGGGGAGCTGGTCTCCTCCAGCAGCCAGCCCTCGCTGATGGCGCGGATGCTGGTCGACCTGGACGTCCGGGACGGGGACCGGGTCCTGGAGATCGGCGCGGGCACCGGCTACAACGCGGCGCTGCTCGCGCACCGGCTCGGCGACGCGCGGGTCACGACCGTGGACCTCGACCCCGAGATCACCGAGTCGGCGCGGGCGCATCTGGCTGCCGCCGGGTACCGGCCCGCCGTCGTCACCGGGGACGGGGCGCGCGGGTGCGCCGAGCGGGGGCCCTACGACCGGATCATCGCTACGTGTGCGCTGCGGACGGTGCCGGGGGCGTGGCTGGGGCAGTGCCGGGGCGGGGCGCGGATTCTGGCGCCGCTGTCCACGGGGTTGCTGGCGCTGGCCGTGCGGGACGCGGGGTTCGCCGAGGGGCGGTTCCTGGGGACCCCGGCGTATTTCGTGCCCTTGCGTGGGGACGGGGCGCCCGGGGCCGGGTCCTCGCCGGGACGTGGGGAGGTGCCTCGGTGGGTGTGGCGGGAGGAGTCGTTCCGGTTCCTGGTGTCGCTCAGTGCGGGGGGAATGGGGGCGGGGGAGGCGGTCGGGGTCTGGGAGCGGGAGGGGAGGCCTGGGCGGGAGCGGTTCGGGGTGACGGTTCGTGCGGGGCGGGTGTGGGGGTGGCTCGACGACCCGGCGGGGCCGCACGTCTGGCCCTTGCCGTGACCTTGACCGGCCCGGTCCTTTGCGCAGTTCCCCGCGCCCCTGAAGGGGGCGTTCCTCGACCGCGGGCCGGTGGGGGCTGGTCGCGCAGTTCCCCGCGCCCCTGAAAGGCGCACTGCGTGCGCCCCGCTCTCGACCGCGGGCCGGTGGGGGCTGGTCGCGCAGTTCCCCGCGCCCCTGAAAGGCGCACTGCGTGCGCCCCGCTCTCGACCGCGGGCCGGTGGGGGCTGGTCGCGCCGTTCCCCGCGCCCCAAAAAACTTCGCCTGCGGGCCGGTGGGGCTTCTCGCGCAGTTCCCCGCGCCCCTGGAGCATGCGGCTTCGCCGCAGCCCCATGGGCCGCTGAGATGGCGCACGAAGTGCGCATCTCAGGGGCGCGGGGAACTGCGCGACCAGCCACGACGGCGTCGCGGGCGAAGTCTTTTGGGGGCGCGGGGAACTGCGCGACAAGCCCCCACCGGCCCGCGGACGAGGGCTGCGTGAACGGCCGGCGGCCCTGGGTCAGGACTGGTGGATCGTGATCGTGGTCCACGCGCCTACGTGGACCCTGTCGCCGTCCCGGAGCGGAACCGGGACGAAGGGCTGGATGGGCTCCTCCCCACCGTTCACCGTCGTCCCGTTCGTCGAGTTCTGGTCGACGACCGCCCACGTACCGTCCGGCTGCTGCACCAGCACCGCATGCGAGTGCGAGACCCCCGGATCCTCCGGCGGCACCGACAGGTCGATGTCCGGGGTGTCACCGGTCGAGTGCCGGCGGCGGCCGATCGTGACCTGGTTGCCGACCAGCTGACGCCGCTGCTCGGGCGAGTACGCGGGCAGGTTCAGCCCCGACGCCTCGGGCCCGCTGCGCTGCATCATCGCCATGAAGTACTCGCGGTCGGGACCGATCGTCGCCGACCAGGACACCGGCCCCGGCTGCGGTGGCTGCTGCTGGAAGGGCGGCGCGGCCGGGGACGAGGCCGACGGGGGTGAGAGCACCCAGTCGTCCCCGTTCGTACCGCCACCACCGGGACCACCGAAACCGCCCGGATGACCGGGAACCGGACCGCCCTGACCAGGCCCACTCGGACCCGGCCCGGGCCCACCCTGACCAGGCCCCCCGTACGGCGGCGGAGCCGGGGGCCCGGGCTGGGTCGGGGCCGGGGCCGGAGGCCGTTGCTGGAAGGCCTGCGGGACGCCCCCGCCCGTCCCGTGCGGCCCCGGCGGGAACGGCGACGGCCCCGACGGCTCGCCCCCGAACGGACTCGGCGGGATCGGCTCGGCGGGCCGGTTCATCTGCGAGGGGCGCGAGCCCTGGTACTCGTACGGGTCGGGCCCCTGCGGCGGCTGCTGGAACCGCAGCGCCGGGTTCGGACCCTGAGGCCCGCCGGGACCGCCCGGCCCGCCCTGCGTCGGCAGCGGCGGGTTCGGGGCGGCCGGGGTGTACGAGGTCGCCGTGTTCGTGAGGAAGTTCCAGCGGCACTCCTCGCAGAACGGGGCGCCACCCTCCCTCGGCGTCCGGCACTGCGGGCACAGCTCGGGCGCACCGCCCGCGGTCCGCGCGGGCCCGTGCGGCACGGAAGGACCGGGATAGCCGTAACCGGCCGCGGGGGGCGGCGGCGGGGGCGGGGGCACGGCACCGGCCATGCGGTGACCGCAGACCTCGCACCAGTCGTCGGAACCCGACTGGTGTCCGTTCGGGCAGGTCGGCATGTCGGCGCTTCCCCCTCTCCTTCGTACGTACTCGTATCCGTACGTCACTTCAGTCTGAGCTTGTGAGCTGCTACTTCTTCACGCGAACCGTCTTGGTGGACCGGGTTTCGAGAGTCATCTCGTCGGCCTCCGCGACCTTCGCCTTCAATCGAACAGTACCTTCCGCGGCGTCGACCACGTCCACCACCTTCGAAAGCAGTTTCGCCGTATCGGCGTTCCCGGAGAGCGCCGCGAGCTGCACCGCGCGGCCCAGTTTCGCCGTCGCCCCGTCCGCGTCGCCGGCCTTGCGCGCGTCCAGGCCCTGCTGGATGACCTGGGCCAGTTCGGCCTGGCCCGTGTAGTGCGCGACCTGCGGGTTGATCGACGTGGAGGCCGCCATGTCGTCCGTCCACACCGCCCGGACCAGCCCCTGCGACAGGGTCAGCGCCGAACCGTCCGGCTGCGGGAGCACCAGCGAGACGCGGGCGGCGAGCATCTCCTGGCCCAGTTCGGCCTGCGGGACCCGGACGCACACGTGGTAGTCGCGGGACTCGTCGCCCCAGGAGCCGGTCGGGTAGTCGCCCGCGCGCGGACCGGCCTCGGTGCGCCGGTCGGTCAGCTCGGCGACCGCCGGCGCGACCTGCTTGACGAACGTGATCTCGGAGCCGAGCGGGGTCCACAGCCGCAGCGCGACGTCGGCGACCTCCTTGCCCATCGCCGTCTCCATCATCTGCGTGAAGTCGGCCGCCAGGTGCGCGGGGTCGGCGACGATGTCGGCGGTGCCGAGCAGCGCCGAGGCGACGCCCGTGACCTCCTTCACCTCCCAGTCGGTGCCGACGCCGCGGGCGTCGCAGGTGAACCGCCCCGCGCAGGCGTCGAGCGTGGTCCGCAGGTCCTCCGGCGACTCGTGCTCGTTGCGCCCGTCGGTGAGCAGGATGCCGTGCCGGATCCCCACGTCGGCGGCGCCCAGCAGCCGGTCGGCCAGGCGCAGCCAGGTGCCGATCGCGGTGCCGCCGCCCGCGGTGAGCCCCCGCACCGCCTGCTTGGCCTGCTCACGGGTGGTCGGGTCGGCGACGGCGAGCCGGCCCCCGCCCGGGTAGACCTCCTTGGCCACGTGCGTGCCCGCGATCACCGCGAAGCGCACGCCGTCGCGCAGCGTGTCGATCGCCGCGGCCGAGGCCTCCCGCGCGCCGCGCATCTTCGCCGGCGGGTAGTCCATCGAACCGGAGCAGTCCACCATCAGCGCCACCGCCGCCTGTGTGCCGTCCCCGGCCGCCTGCCGGGCGGGCGCGCCCACGGTGCCGCCTACGTGGCCACCGCCGACGGTGCCGCCGCCGGTCGACGTCACGGTGACGATCGCGTTGACCTCGCGGCCGCCCTCGGGCAGGAACTCGTTCTGATAGACCTCGACCGAGAACTGCGGGACGTTCGACTTCGAGAAATTGGCCATGGTGACAAGTCCCCCCTGAACAACACCATCGGTGACCTCCGCCCCCCGGTCCTGATGCCGGGTGGCGGATGCCGTGTGCCGGGTACCGAGTGCCGGACACCGACGTCGCGGCTAGGGCCTGTCTCCCAGATCCCTCCTGCCTCGCGACGCCTGGCACGCGCTCTCGCCGCACCGGGCACAAGGCCAAGTACATCCAGTACGAGGCCTTGCACCCGGCACGCCGAGAGCACGCACCAGACGCCGCGAGGCCCGCCCTCCGGGCGGACGGAGGGATCTGGGAGACAGGCCCTAGGCCGATCCTGCCCCCTGCGGCGGGACCGGGAACGGCAGTACCGCCACTGTTACGTTGTCGTGGCCGCCGCCGTCGAGCGCGTGGCCCACGAGCACCTGGGCGCAGTGCAGCGGACGCCGGCCCGCGTCGGCGGGCACCACCCGCGCCATCTCCTGTGCGCCCTCCGCGTAGTTCCACAGCCCGTCGGTGCACACCACCACCACACCGGACCGGTCCGGCTTGAAGGAAGCGGTGTGCGGCTCCAGTTCGTAGGCGTCCGCGCCGAGCCAGCCGGTGATCGCGTGGGCCCGCTCGTCGGCGTAGGCCTCCGCCTCGTTCATCAGCCCCGCGGCGACCATCTGCGCGGCCCACGAGTCGTCCTCGGTGAGCCGGGCCGCCGGGGTGGCCCGGTCGTCGGGCACCCAGTAGGCGCGCGAGTCGCCGATCCAGCCGACGACGAGCAGGTCGCGGGTGATGACGGAGCCGACGAAGGTGCAGGCCGGCGCGTTCTGGTGCGGCTGGTGCTCGCGGGCCGTCTCGGGCTCCCGGGCCAGCGCGTTGACCGCTTCGGCCGCCGCCACGATCGCCTCGTGCATGGCCTGCTGCGGGTGCGTGCCGCGGGGCAGCGCGGCGTGCAGCGCCTCGTCGGCGGCGCGGGACGCGGCGAGCGACGCGTCGTCGGGGCGGGTCGCCGAGGAGACCCCGTCGCAGACGACGGCGACGACGGCGGGGGAGCCGTCGGGCAGCGCGGCCGAGGAGATCGCGAACGCGTCCTCGTTGCGGTGGTGGCGCAGGCCCCGGTCGCTGACGGCGGCGACCGCGTCCAACTCCCGCTCCATGTGGTCGCGTTCGCGGGGCTGGGCGTGCCCGCAGTTCTCGCAGTAGCCGTCCGCGTCGACCTGGCCGGCGCGGCACGCCACGCACGTCTTGGTCCCGGCCGGCGGCGTCGCGCCCGCGGGCTGAGCGGGCGGCACCGCCCGCGGATCGGGCGCGGCGAGCTCGAAGTCACCCCCGGCGGACGCGACACCCTCCGCGTCCGGGGCACCTGCCCCGGCGACCGGCGCACCCGCCCCGGCGACCGGATCGTCCGCCCGCGCGGCGGGCACACCGGTCCCCGCCACCGGCCCGTCGGGCCGTACCGTCGTGGGGAGTTCGCCGCCGCCGGACTCCGTGCCCACCAGGTCCGTCGGCAGGTGCACCGGCGCGGGCTGCTCCGCCGTGGCCGGCTCGGGGGCGTCCGGCCACTCCACGGCGGCGGCCCGCTGCGCCGGGGCGGACCGCTCCGGCGCCGGCGGGGCCGGCACGGCCGGCACCGGCCGGCCGCCGGCCACGGGTGGCTCCGACGACAGGTCGTATCCGCAGGCCCCGCAGAAGCGGTCGCCCTTGTCGAGCGGCTCCTCGCAACTGGGACACTGCGACATGGCGGTCGGCTGGTGCGTCTGCGACATCAACTCACACCCACGTCCGGGGGCGGTAGCGGTTGGCCCGCTCCACCAGTTCGATCCTCTCCTCGCCCCGCTGAGCGAGCCTGGCAAGGGTCCGGTACGAGCGTTCGAGACCGAGGCGCAGGCCGCGCTCGTCGAGATCACTGCCGAGCACCACCGTGCGTCCGGGGCCCGGTGGTCGACCGGAACCCTGCCTACCGGAGAGTACCCAGTCCAGCGCCGTGCCGAGGACCTCGGTGGACAACTGCTCGCGGCGGACCGCGTCGAGCCCGAACGCGTCGAGCGCCTCGACCTGCCCGGCCGCCGCCGTCAGGTCGTTCAGCAGCGGGTCGCCGCCGGGCCCCTGGGCCATCCGCCCCCGCAGCCGGGCCCGCACCGAGGCGACCCGGGCCGCCGTGTAGTGGATCGACGACTCCGGCACCGACTCCAGGGTGCGCACCGCGCCGCTGCGGTCGCCCGCCGCGAGCTGCACCCGCGCCAGACCGAAGGCGGCGCTGACGTAGCTCGGGTCGGTGGACCACACCAGGCGGTAGTACTCCGCCGCGTTGTCCAGCTGCCCCAGGACCTCCGCGCAGACGCCGAGCGCCAGCTTCGGCGCGGGCTCGCCGGGGAAGGCGTCGTAGACCGCGTCGAAGGACAGCGCCGCGCTCTCGTGGTCGCCGACCGCGAGCGCCGCCGCGCCCCGGTACCAGACCACGCGCCAGTCGTCGGCGTGGTCGGCCTCCAGGGCGGCGAGACCCCGCGCCGCCGCGTCCAGTTCGCCCATCTCCAGGCGGGCCCGCAGCTCGCGCAGGCGCAGCTCCAGGGAGTCGGTGGGCGCGGCCCGCAGCGCCGCGATCAGCTCGGCGGGCGCGGAGGCCATCAGGCCCGCGAGGAACCCCGCGTTCGGGTCGCCCGCATCCACCCGCGGCACCGGCAGCGCCAGCGCGGTGGCCGCCGCCTGGAGCCGCTTGACCAGCGCGGACGGGGACGGCGGCAGGACGGGGGCGGGCGCCGGGTCGAGCCCGGCCGCCGCCTTCCTGCGTACGCGCACGGGGATCGCCCGCGCCCCCAGCTGCGACACCTCGCCCGCCCGGCCCGCGAACAACTCGGTGTCGGTGACCTTCAGTTCGGGCCCGAACAGCGTCGAGAGCGCGGGCCGGGGCCGTCCCGTCTGGAGGGCCACCACCTCGCGCAGCACCCCGGTCAGCTGCTCGGTCATCTCCTGCGCGGAGGCGAACCTGCGGGCCGGGTCCGGGTCGGTGGCGCGGACCAGGAACCGGTAGAAGGACTCGTAGCGGCGGAACACCTCGATGGTGTCGGGGTCCGGCAGGGCGTCCACGAACACGTTCGTGTAGCCCTGGAAGTCGAAGGTCAGCACCGCGAGCGTGCGGGCGACCGTGTACAGGTCGGAGGCGATCGAGGGGCCGACCTCGGCGACCTCGGGCGCCTGGTAGCCGACCGTGCCGTAGATCGCGGACTCGTCGTCGTCCATCCGCCGGACCGCGCCCATGTCGATCAGCTTGAGCTGGTCCTCGGTCTGTATCGCGTTGTCGACCTTGAAGTCGCAGTACAGCAGGTTGCGGCTGTGCAGGTGGCCGAGGGCCTCCAGCGCCTCGATGCCGTACGCGCAGGCCTGCTCCACCGGGAGCGGGTCGCGCCGGCCGTCGGGGGTGCGCCGGCCGTTGGCGATCTCCTTGAGCGACTTGCCGCCGACGTACTCCATGACGATGTAGCCGTCCATGGAGCCGGTGCGCTGGTCGAGGTGTTCGACGAAGTTGTAGATGCGGACGATGTTGGAGTGCTCGATCTCCGCGAGGAAGCGCCGCTCGGAGATGGCCGCTGCCATCGCGTCCTGGTCGCCCGTGTCGAGCAGGCCCTTGAGGACCACCCAGCGGTCGGAGACGGCCCGGTCGACGGCGAGGTAGACCCAGCCGAGCCCGCCGTGGGCCAGGCAGCCCACGACCTCGTACTGACCGTGCACGATGTCGCCCGCGCCCAGCTTCGGCACGAACGAGTACGGGTGGCCGCACTTCGTGCAGAACCCCTCCGTGCGGCCGGGCCGGTCCCCGCGTGCCCGGCCCACCGGCGCCCCGCAGTCCGAACGCGAGCAGAAACGCTTCCGCTCGGGGACCTCCGGGTTCTCCTGCACCATCACGCGCGGGTCGGGCCGGGGCACGTCCGGCACGCGCACCAGGCCCGCCCCGAGCCGGGCCCGCCCCGAACTGCCCGCCGTCGTCCCCGAGCTGCGCACCGACACCGACCGGGACGCCGAGCGGCCCGACAGGGAACGCGACAGCCGCCCCGACACCGACCGGCGCGACTGCGAGGAGCGCGAGGAGGTGCGCGACGAGCGCGCCGAGGCCCGCCCGCTCGACGCCGAGCTCTGCGAGCCGCGCGAGCCGCCGGCCGCGATCCCGGTCGGCGGCGACGACACCAGACCGGTGGGCGACACCACCGGGGCCAGGCCGCAGGTGTCGCAGTACAGCTCGCCGCCGCCCATGTCCTCGTAGGAACCCTCGCAGCCCGGGCGCTGGCAGGCGGCGGAGGCCGCGCCGGCCGGGCCCGGGGAGCCCGCGGCCGGTCCCTGTGGTTTCAGCCCGCAGGTGTCGCAGTACAGCTCCCCGCCCATGTCCTCGTACCGGCCCGTGCAACCGGGCCGGGTGCACTCGTGCGCAGCCACGACTACGACTCCCCCCTCGGGTCCGTGGGCGCGGACAGCACGTCCGCCGCCGCCCGCTGATAGCGCAGCACCGCCTGCTCCGCGACCCGCAGATCGCAGGGCGCGCTCCACAGCATGCGGCGGGCCGCGTCGTACCGCTCCACGAGGAACGGGTCCTCCGCGAAGCCCAGCCGCGCCACCTTCGCCTTGTACGCGTCGAGCCGCCCGCGCAGCTCGGCGCGGACGGCCAGCGGCGCGGTCACCGCCGTCAGCGACTCGCGGGCGCGCAGCAGTTCGTCCTCGGCCTTGGTCTCCAGGGACTCCAGCAGCGGCGAGAGCCGGTGCCACTGGCCGTGTCTGCGGTAGTCGGCCGCGGTCGCCAGCTGCTCCTGGAGGGCGATGGGCGGCCCGGAGACCGCGGGCACCTCCGACGCGGCGATCTTGGCGAGGACCTCGCCCCGGGCCGACCGCGCCTCGGCGAGCGTGCGGTCGGCGCGCGAGAGCACGTCACGCAGCCGGCCGAGCCGCGCCTCCGCGTCCTGGCGCACGGTGAGCACGGCCTCGATCTCGCGCCGCACCTCTTCCAGGGCGCGCGCCTGCCGGTCGTACGCCGTGGTGTCCGGGCGCCCGCCGCCGGGGGCCGAACTCCCCTGCGCCTTCTGCCAGTACGTGAGCGGGTCGGAGACCACCTGTTCGCGCAGCCGGGTCAGCGCGCCGGTGATCCGCTCCAGGTCGTCACCGGACGGGTGCTCGCCGGGCCGGACGCCGACGGAGTGCGCGAGGCGGCGGGTGCGGGCCAGTTCGGCGGCGAGCATGTCGATGCGGGCGGGCAGCGCCGACCAGACCGCGTCGGCGGCCACCACCATGTCGAGGGAGGACGCGTACAGGTCGTTCATCCGCTCCACGAGCGCGGCCAGCGTGAAGTGCTCGGAGAGCTTCGCCGGGCCGGTGAGCGCCGGGGGCGGCGCCCCGGCCCCGGCGGCCGGGGAGACGGTGACGGACTCGCCGCGCAGCAGCTCCGTCAGCTGCGTGAGGTCCTCCCGGCTCGGCCACTTGCGCCGGGAGCGGATCTCGCGGGCGGTGCGCAGCGCGGCCGTGTACGCGTCGAAGTACGACCAGAGCAGCGTGATCGCCTGCTCGGCCGCCGCCCAGCGCTCCCGGGTCGCGCCGGTCAGCCGCGCGCCCTCCAGCAGCCGCCGCCCGGCGTGGTCCTGGAGCGCGAACAGCGACGTCTCGATCGCCTCGTGCTCGGCACCGAGCCGGGCCAGGGCACGGTCCGCCTCGTCCCGGTCCAGCACCGGACCGGGGGGTCCCGCCTCGCCCATCGATCACCTCTCGCTTCGTTCGGATCCCACCACCTGCGCGCCCCGCCGTCACCGGTACTTCGGTGCCGGCGGTCCTTCCGAGGGGCCGAGGGCCGGCTCCAGCCAGTGGTCGTACGACTTCTGCCAGCCGCCCGACTTGCGGTAGTCCTCCAGCACCTGGTTGACCCGGCGCACCAGCTCGTCCGCGCCCTTCTTCATGGCGACGCCGTAGAACTCCTTCGTGAACGGCTCGCCCTTGAGCTCCACCGTCGGGTCCTGCGCCGCCTGGCTCGCCGCGAGCGCGCCGTCGGTGACCACGGCGTCGACCTCGCCGAGCTGGAGGCGCACCAGGCAGTCCAGCTGGTTCGGCACCGTCTCGGAGATCTCCGTGTCGGCCGGGATCTTCCGCTGCGTGCGGCCCAGCTTCAGCGCGGACTCCGCCGTCGAACCGGCGGCCGAGCAGACCCGCTTGCCGCCGAGCGTCGCGTCGAAGCCCGTGATCGACGAGGCCTTCGGGGCGAGCACCTGCTGGCCGGTCTGGAAGTAGGCGGTGGAGTAGTCGACGTCCTTGAGCCGCAGGCAGCTGATGGTCATCGTGCGCACCACCATGTCGACCTCGCCGCGCTGGATCGCGGGGATGCGCTGGTTGGTGGGGATGGCCTTGAAGCGGATCTTGTCGGGGCTGCCCAGGATCTCCTTGGCGATCTCGTGGGCGAGGTCGATGTCGAAGCCCTCCAGCTCGCTCGACTCCTCCGTGCTGTTCGGATCGCGGTAGCCCCAGCGGTAGCTGTTCTGGTCGACGCCGACCGACAGGTAGCCGCGGTCCTTGACGGCCTGCACGGCGCCGCCGTCGGCGCTGCCGGACCGGCTGACGCTGCGCTCCGGCTCCTTGCCCGGCACGTCCGGGTCACAGTCGTCCGCCCGGGCCTGCACCCCGTCGGCCACCCCGCCGAGCGCGGTGCCGGCGCCGCCGCCCCCGTGCCCGCCGGCGCGCTGCGTCAGGGGGAGCAGCAGCGCGAACACCACCGTCAGGGCGCAGGCGACCGCCATCGCCGCCACGCCGCCCCAGCCGCGCAGAGTCACCGTGCGGCTGCCTCGTCCCGCCATGTCCGCACCCCCTCTCACCGGTACTCCGAAAGCCTGCGCCCGATGCCGAGCACCGCGCCCGCGGCGGCGAGCACCGCGAGCAGTGCGGCGCCCACGGGCAGCCCGGTCATCGCGGCCCGCCCGTCGCCCGCGTCGGCGCTGAACTCACGCTGCTCGTGCGCGAGCGCCTTGTCGAGATTCTGGTCCACGAGATCGAAGCACTCACCCGTCGGCTTGTCCTGCTTCGAGCCGATGATCTTGTCGAGGGCGCCCTGGTAGTCGCCGTCGTCGTCCTCGGCACGGGCGTCTGTGTGCCGCTTGAGCCATTCCTTCATACTGGCGTTCGCGCCGTCCACCGGCGTGCGGCCCGCACCGTCGTCGGCCAGCGCGTCCGCCGCCGCCAGTTTCGTCGCCAGCAGCCGCATCTGCTTCTGGAAGTCGACGTCGTACTTGTCCTTGATCACGCCGTCGACGGTCGTCGTCTCCGCGCCGCGGCTGACCAGCGTCAGGTTCTCGTTCCCCCGTGCCTTCAGCGAGGCGATGCTCGCGTCGTGCAGCACGTTCAGCGACCGCACGCCGCTGTCGTACGAGGAGTCGAGCCCGCTGCGCGCCACCGTGTGCCCCACGACCAGCCAGAGCAGGACGACGGCGGAGGCGGCGGTGGCGGCGAGCATCCCGTGGTTGAACACCCGGTTCGTCAGGCGGTAGTTGCGGCGCTGGGCCCAACCGAGGGCGATCAGGGCGAGCACGCCGCAGGCGATCGCGATCCACGGATAGGGCGTGGCGGCGTCGTAGTCGTCGCGCAGCCGCCGGTTCTCCGTGGTGTAGAGGTTCTCCGCCTCCGGGAGCATCTGGGTCTGCATCTTCTCGTTCGCGTACCGCAGATAGGCGCCGCCCAGGGGGAAGCCCTGCCGGTTGTTGGCCCGGGCCCGCTCGATGAGCCCCTTGTACTGCGGCAGCATCGTGTTCAGCTTCGAGATCGTCTCCGCCGAGGGGGAGCCCGGGTCGGTGGCGGCCGCGGCGGTCACGAGCTTCTGGGCGGCGGTGCGGATGTCGCGCTCGTAGCGCTCGCGCACCGCCGCGGGCTCCTGGCCCCCCGCCAGGAAGCCGCTGGAGGCCGCGGTGTTGGCGTCGGCGAGCGAGCGGTAGATGTCGGCGGCGTCGGCGGTCAGCGGCTGGCTGGAGTGGAGCACGTCGTCGGCCGCGGCCGAGCGGTCCGTCATCTGCCACGCCGTGGTCGCGCCGAACGCGACCACCAGCATGGCCAGGACCGCGCCGATGATGCGCAGCCGGCCGGGCTCGGTGGTGGCCGCCGAGCGCAGCCGGTCCACGCCCTCGGACCAGGCGGTGCGGCGGGCGGGCGCGGGGGCGGGGGCGCCCGGCGCCGGGGGCGGCACGGTCGTGGCGCCGCGGGCCGGCTGCGGCGGGACGCTCGGGAGCGGCGGCGCGGGGGTGTGCCCCGGTGGCGCCGCGCTTCCGTTCGGCGGGTATGTCACTCGACCCTCCCCCATGGTCGTACGTCGGCCGCAAGTATCGCTGCCGCGATGGACATCCGCACAGGCATTGACTCGATCTTGTTTGCGGGCCGTCCTGTTGAACACGAGCGGGGGGTGTGTTCGGTTCCCATGGGCTGTCGTTCGGCTGCCCGGCCGGTGGGGCTTCTCGCGCCGTTCCCCGCGCCCCTGGAGGCTGCGCGCAGCGCATGCCTCAGGGGCGCGGGGACCCGCGCGACCAGCCACGACGGTGGCGCGCCTCGCGGACGGCCCCCGGTGGCCCCGGGGTCAGGCCGCGTAGAAGGACCGCAACCTCGCATGCACCCCGGGCGGAGCCCCCACCGCGTCGAGGCCCAGCAGCGCAGCGCCCAGCACGGGCCGCTCGGACACCACCCTGACCACCGCCTTCGGCGCCCGCTCGGCCAGCAACTCGCGTATCCGCGTGTCCAGTTGCGGATGGCGCGCGGCCAGCACGCTGCCGCCGAGCAGCACCGGGGCCTCCTCGTCCAGCAGGTCGAGCCGGCGCAGCGCCACCGTCGACATGGCCACCACCTCGTCGGCCATCCGGTCCACCAGCGCCCGGGCCACCGGATCGCCCTCCGCCGCCGTGGCGAAGAGCACGGGCGCGCATTCGTGGCGCCGCTCCATCGGCACGTGACCCAGGTGCAGGGCCTCGATCAGGGCGTACATGGAGGAGAGACCGAAGTGGCCGGGGAGCGCCCGCATCAGGGCGGTGCGCTCGCCGCGGCCGTCCTCCGCCCGCGCCGCGTACCAGAGGGCCTCCTCCGCCAGGCCCCCGCCGCCGCCCCAGTCACCGGACATCTTGCCGATCGCCGGGAACCGGGCGGTGCGGCCGTCGGGGAGCATGCCCGCGCAGTTGATGCCCGCGCCGCACACCACCGCGACCCCGCGCGGCTCCGCGTCCTCCAGGAGCCCGGCCCGCAGCACCGCGAACGTGTCGTTGCGCACGTCCACGCTCGCCGTCCCCGACCAGTCCCTGGCCCGCAGCGCCCGCGCCAGCTCCTCCTCCTCGACCGGCAGATCGGCGTTGGCCAGGCACGCCGAGACGTGTCCGGCCGCGTCGACGCCCGCCTGCGCGAAGGCCCGGCCGACCGCCTCCGTCAGGACGTCCACGGCGGCCGCCACGCCCACCTTGGGCGGCTGGAACCCGCCGCCGCGGGCCGCGCCGACGACACTGCCGTCGGCCGCGACCACCGCGACGTCGGTCTTGCTGTTGCCCGCGTCGATCGCGAGCACGCTGGTGCTCAGGCCCACGCCAAGTGCTCCCGGTTGTGGGCGATCAGCTGGTCCGTGAGCTGGTCCGCGTACTCGATCTGGCCCACCAGCGGGTGCGCGAGCAGCGCCTTGAAGACGCGGTCGCGGCCGCCGCGCAGGGCGGCCTCCAGGGCCAGGTCCTCGTAGGCGGTCACGTTCGCGATGAGCCCCGCGTACAGCGGGTCCAGCCGCGGGACGGGCAGCGGGCGCGCGCCCTTGCCGTCGACCGCCGCCTGCACCTCGATGACCGCGTCGTCGGGCAGGAAGGGCAGGGTGCCGTTGTTGTACGTGTTGACGACCTGGTACGGCGAGCCGCCGCCGCCCAGCAGGGACGCGGCCAGGTCCACGGCCGCCTCGCTGTAGAAGGCGCCGCCGCGCTTGGACAGCAGCTCCGGCTTCTCGTCGAGCGTGGGGTCGCCGTACATCTTCAGCAACTCGCGCTCCATCTCCGCCACTTGCGCGGCGCGGGAGGGCTTGGTGCGCAGTTCCCGTACGACCGCGTCGTGCTGGTAGTAGTAGCGCAGGTAGTACGAGGGCACGACGCCGAGGCGGTCGACGATGGCGCGCGGCATGTGCAGGTCGTCGGCGAGGGCGTCGCCGTGCTCGCCGATCAGGCGCGGCAGCAGGTTCTCGCCGTCCGGGCCGCCCAGGCGCACCCCCAGCTCCCAGGTGAGGTGGTTGAGGCCGACGTGGTCCAGGTGCAGCTGGGAGGGGCTCACGTCGAGCAGCCTGGCGAACTTGCGCTGGAAGCCGATGGCCACGTTGCACAGCCCCACGGCCTTGTGGCCGGCCTGGAGCAGCGCCCGCGTCACGATGCCGACCGGGTTGGTGAAGTCGATGATCCAGGCGTCCGGGTTGGTCCGGCGCACCCGCTCGGCGATGTCGAGGACGACCGGGACCGTGCGCAGCGCCTTGGCGAGGCCGCCGGCGCCGGTGGTCTCCTGGCCGACGCAGCCGCACTCCAGCGGCCACGTCTCGTCCTGGTTGCGGGCGGCCTGGCCGCCGACGCGCAGCTGGAGCAGGACGGCGTCCGCGCCGGCGACGCCCGCGTCGACGTCGGAGGTGGTGCGGATGGTGCCGGGGTGGCCCTGCTTGGCGAAGATCCGGCGGGCGAGTCCGCCCACCAGCTCCAGCCGGTCGGCGGCCGGGTCGACGAGGACCAGCTCCTCGATCGGCAGCGTGTCCCTCAACCGCGCGAATCCGTCGATGAGTTCGGGTGTGTAGGTCGACCCTCCGCCGACCACGGCGAGCTTCATAGCAGTTCTTAGCCCTTTACTCCGGTGAGGGTGACGCCTTCGACGAAGGCCTTCTGTGCGAAGAAGAAGACGAGGCAGACCGGCGCCATCACGAGCAGCGTCGCGGCCATCGTCAGGTTCCAGTTGACGCTGTGCGCGGACTTGAAGGATTCGAGACCGTAACTCAGCGTCCAGGAAGCCGGGTTCTGGGCCGCGTAGATCTGCGGCCCGAAGTAGTCGTTCCAGCAGTAGAAGAACTGGAACAGGGCGATCGCGGCGATGCCCGGCTTGGCCATCGGCACCACGACCTTCAGCAGGGTGCGCAGCTCGCCGCAGCCGTCGACCTTCGCCGACTCGATGTACTCCTTGGGGATCGTCAGCAGGAACTGGCGGAGCAGGAAGATCGAGTACGCGTCGCCGAACGCCATCGGGATGATCAGCGGCCACAGCGTCCCCGCGAGGTGGAACTGCTGGGCCCACACCAGGTACATCGGGATCACGATGACCTGCGGCGGCAGCATCATCGTCGAGATGACGAGGAGCATCGCGGTGCGCCGGCCGCGGAAGCGGAACTTGGCGAGCGCGTACGCCACCGGGATCGCGGAGCACACGGTCAGCAGGGTGCCCGCGGCGGCGTAGAGCAGCGAGTTCTTCCACCAGTCGAGGAAGCCGTCGGTCTCGAAGACGGCCTTGTAGTTCTCCCAGTGCCAGGAGTCGGGCCACAGGTCGCCGCTCATCGCCTGGTCGTCGCTCATCACGGACGTCAGGAAGACGAAGACGAAGGGCAGCACGAACAGCAGCGCCACGGCGACGGCGACGCTGTGCACGGCGATCCAGTGCAGGACGCGCTTGCGGCGGGCGCGGGCGCCTGCCGGGCCGCTGTCGTGCGCGGTGGCGCCGGCCGCCAGGGACGGCGGGCGCAGGGTCGTGGTGGTCATGGGGATCAGTCCTCCGCCGCGAGCAGGCCCGAGCGCTTGCGCATCAGCAGCATGGTCACGGCCATCGCGATGACGAACAGGACGAGCGAGAGCACGCACGCCGCGCCGGTGTTGAAGTTCTGGAAGCCCATCGAGTAGACGAGCTGGGGGACCGTGAGGGTCGAGTGGTCGGGATAGCCGGGCTGGATCACCGAGCCGGGGCCGATGGAGACGCCGGAGGCGATCTTCCCGGCGACCAGGGCCTGGGTGTAGTACTGCATCGTCTGCACGACGCCGGTGACGACGGCGAACATCACGATCGGTGTGATCGACGGCCAGGTCACGTACCGGAACTTGGCGAACGGGCCCGCGCCGTCGAGGTCGGCGGCCTCGTACTGCTCCTTCGGTACGTCGAGGAGCGCGGCCATGAAGATGACCATGAGGTCGCCGATGCCCCACAGGGAGAGCAGGACGAGGGAGGGCTTGGCCCAGGCCGCGTCGTTGAACCAGTTGGGCCCGTCGATGCCGATCTTGGCCAGGACCTCGTTGACCGGTCCCGTCCCCGGGTTGAGCAGGAAGACGAAGGCGACCGTGGCGGCGACCGGCGGGGCGAGGTAGGGCAGGTAGAAGGCGGTGCGGAAGAGGCCGACGCCCGTCTTGACCTTCGTGACGAGCAGCCCCAGCGAGAGGCCGAAGACGACCCGCAGGGCCACCATGACCACGACCAGCCACAGCGTGTTCCACAGGGCCGGGCCGAACAGCGGCATGTCCTGGAACACGTACTTCCAGTTCCGCAGCCCCACGAAGGTGGGCGCCTTGATCTGGTTGTAGTGCATGAACGAGAAGTAGACGGTGGCGAGCAGCGGGTAGGCGAAGAAGACGCTGAACCCGATCAGCCAGGGCGAGAGGAAGCCCAGCGTGCGCAGTCTGCGGCGCGCGGGCCGGGAGAGTGTGAGTGCCATGCGCGAGTCCTGTTTCCTCGGTGTTCCTCGGGGGTCCTCGGTTCCGCGATCAGTTCTTCGACTGGAGGGTGTCGGCGTCGATGAGCTTGTCGAGCCGTCGCAGCCCCTTCTTCAGGTCCGGGACCCTGCCCGCCTCCGCGGTGTACGAGAAGTCCTGGAGCTGGACGATGTACATGCCGCCGTTGGTCGACTGGGGCATCACCTGGCTGTACTTGTTCTTCGCGATGTCCAGGAAGGTGCGGAAGGACGGATCGACGTCCAGCTCCGGTGACTTGAGGGCCGCCTTCGTCGAGGGCACGTTGTGGATCGCGTTGGCGAACCGCACGACCTGGTCGGTGTCGGCGGTCAGGAAGCGGACCAGCTCCCACGCGGCGTTCTGGTGCTTGCTGCTGTGCGCGATGCCGGCGACGGTGCCGGTCAGATAACCGCGGCCGTACGTCTCGGCCTTGTCGTCCGGGACGGGCAGCGGTGCGACGCCCCACTTGAACTTCGCCTTGGCGTCGTCGAGCATCAGCCCGCGCCACTCGCCGTCCAGGTGCATGGCGAGCTTCCCGCTCAGGAACGCGTTCTGATTGGACATCTCGTCGCCGAAGGAGGTCCGGAACCGCTCCAGGGCGTCGTAGCCGCCCTGCGCGTCCATCAGCTTCTTCGTGGTGTCGAAGAAGTCGTACGTCGCCGGGTCCTTCGCCAGCCGCGACTTCCCGCTCTTGTCGAAGTAGGTGGGCCCCCACTGGGCGAGGAGCCGGTCGGGGCTGTTCTGGTAGAGCCGGAAGTTCGGCATGAAGCCGACGCGCTGGTAGGAGCCGCCCTTCTTCTCGGTCAGCTTCCTGGAGTCGGCGACGAACTCGGACATAGTCCTCGGCGGGCGCGCGATGCCCGCCTCGGCGAAGGCGTCCTTGTTGTAGTACATGCCGAAGGCGTCCGCGAGCAGCGGCAGGGCGCACTGGTTGCCCCGGTAGCCGGTGTAGTCGAGCAGCGACTGCGGGAAGACCTTCTCCTTGTCGAGCCCGGTCTTCTTCATGAACGGGTCGAGGTCGGTCCACATGCCGGAGTCGCAGTACTGGCCGACGTTGTTCGTGGTGAACGACGAGACGACGTCGGGGGCCTCGTCGCCGCCCGCGCGCAGGGCCTGGTTGACGGTGGCGTCCGAGACGTTGCCGGTGGCCCGCACGTGGATGTTCGGGTGGAGCTTCTCGAAGCGGGCGATCGAGTCGTCGATCGCCTTCACCTCGCCGGGCGCCGACCAGCCGTGCCAGAACTTCAGCGTGACCGGCTTCGTCGGATCGTCGTCGGCGCTTCCGGTGCTCGGGTTGGCGCAGCCGGCGAGCAGCAGTCCGGCCGCGGCGAGCACCACGGGGGCGCGCAGGGGTATACGCCATCGCGGCATGGCGAACGTCCTTTACGTGTACGGGGGCGGGGGAGCGGGAGATGCGGGAGGTTCAGGGGGGCGGTGCGGTACGGGGGTCAGGCGCCGCTGGTGTCGAAGACGGTGGAGCGGGCCTGGGTGAGGGCGGTGCGCAGGGCGCCGGTCAGGATGGGGTCGCCGGACAGCTCGCTGATGCGCAACTGCGGCCGGGGCAGGGCGAGTCCGGTCAGCTCGGCCTCCACGCGCCCGCGCAGGGCGTCACCGCCGGCCTTGGCCACCTGGCCGGACAGGACGACGAGCTGGGGGTCGACGACGGCGACGACGGCGGCGAGGCCGGTGGCGAGCCGCCGGGCGACCTCGTCGAGGACGTCGTCCCGGGCGAGGGCCTCCGCCAGGTCCTCGGTGCCGCCGGCGAGCCGGCGCACGGCGGGCGCGGCGACCAGGCTCTGGAACCCGCCGCCCGCGTCGGTGCGGGCGGCGACGGCGTCCCCGCCGCGGGCCAGCGGGGCGCCCGGCAGCGGCATGTAGCCGATCTCGCCCGCGCCGCCGGTCGCGCCGCGCAGCAGGGTGCCGCCGAGCACGATGGCGGCGCCGACGCCCTCGTCGACGTAGGCGAGCACGAAGTCGTCGTGGTCCTGGGCCGCGCCCTCGTACTGCTCGGCGACGGCGGCGAGGTTGACGTCGTTCTCGATGGAGACGGGGGTGCCGAGCACCTCGGCCAGCTCGGCGCGCAGGGTGCGCGAGTGCCAGCCGGGCAGGTGCGGGGCGTACCGGAGCCGGCCGGTGCCCGGGTCGATGGCGCCCGGGGTGCCGATGACGGTGGCGGTCAGGTCGTCGTGGCCGAGTCCGGCGCCGGCGAGCGCGCCGTCGACGGCTTCGGTGACGAGCTGGGCGGTGCGGTGCCGGGCGTCCTCGGAGACGGCCGCGGCCTCGATGCGCCGCCGGCCGCGCTCGGCGCCGGTGATGTCGGCGACGACCGCGGTGATGCCGCTCGGGTCGGCGGAGAGGGCGGCCACGTGCGCGGCGCCCGGCCGGATCTCGTAGAGCACGGCGTTCGGCCCGGGGCGGCCGGTCTGGCTCCCGGTGGTCCGCACGAGCCCGGCGCTCTCCAGCCTGCCCAGGATCTGCGAGGTGGTGGGCTTGGAGAGGCCGGTGAGCTCGCCGATCCGGGTGCGGGTCAGCGGCCCGTGGGCGACGAGGAGGTCGAGCGCGGCCCGGTCGTTCATGGCGCGCAGCACGCTCGGGGTGCCGGGAGTACCGCCTGCCGGACCGGCCATGGTGCCGCCTCCTCGCCGCATTGTTAGGAAAGTTTCCTATTGGATGCGAGGAACGTAAGGCGCGGGTGAAGGGGGCGTCAATAGCCGAAGGACCCAGGGCGGCCAAGTCGTTATCTGCCGGGAGCGCCGGGGCGGGCCCGCGCCCGGGAAGGAAGGGGCCGCCCGCTCCGGGAAGCGGACGGCCACCCCGGTACGCGAAGGACCCGGATCGAGATCAGGCGGAGACGCCCTCGATCCGGGCCAGTGCCTCGTCCGCGCCGAACGGCTGCAAGTAGGGCAGCCAGCGCGGATCGCGATGTCCGGTCCCGATGATGCGCCAGGCCAGACCCGACGGCGGTGCCGGTTTGTGGCGCAGGCGCCAGCCGATCTCCACCAGGTGGCGGTCGGCCTTGGTGTGGTTGCAGCGGCGGCACGACGCCACCACGTTGTCCCAGGCGTGCAGACCCCCGCGGCTGCGCGGGATCACGTGGTCGACGCTGGTTGCGACGCCACCGCAGTACATGCACCGGCCGCCGTCGCGGGCGAACAGTGCACGCCGGGTCAGAGGAACGGGCCCCCGGTAAGGGACCCGGACGAACCGCTTGAGCCGGACCACGCTGGGAGCGGGGACGGTGCGTGTCGCGCTGTGCATGAAGGCGCCGGACTCCTCGAGGCACGTGGCCTTGTTCTCGAGGACGAGTACGAGCGCGCGGCGGAGCGGTACGACGCCGAGTGGCTCGTACGACGCGTTGAGGACCAGGACATGCGGCACGGATGCCTCCTTGTACGCCGGCGGCGCGTGGCTCGCGCCGGGACGATCTCGTAGTCAGTCTCTCCTCACTGCTGGTCGTGGCGCCACCATGTCCGCGTAACGGCCTTGGAGTGTTTTCGACCACACCCCCTTCCTCCCCAGGTGAGCACGGTCTCTCCCGCGGACATCACAACGATCCACACACAATGCCCCGTTAGTGTGGTGGCTCTGCCCGCTCCAGTCCCCGAGCCGTGTCCCGAGCGGCGGGCGGATGGCTACGCCTGGAGGTACCTGCCGTGATCTTGTCCGTCCTGTCGGCACGGGCGAGCGACTCCTCGTCCGACGCCCCGCAGCCCACCCTCAAGGACGCCCAGGACCAGGCCGGACAGGCCGCGAGCTGGGTCGAGCAGAACTGGTCCACCTGGCTCGGCATCGGACTGCGGGTCCTGCTGATCATCGTCATCGCCTGCGTCCTGCGGGTCGCCGTGCGGCGCACCATCACCCGGCTGATCGACCGGATGAACCGCACGGCGCAGGCCGTCGACGGCACCGCGCTCGGCGGGCTGCTGGTCAACGTGGAGCGGCGGCGCCAGCGCTCGCACGCCATCGGCTCGGTGCTGCGCTCGGTCGCCTCGTTCCTCATCATGGGCACGGCCGCGCTGATGATCCTCGGCACGTTCGAGATCAACCTCGCGCCGCTGCTGGCCTCCGCCGGTGTCGCCGGTGTCGCGATCGGCTTCGGCGCCCGCAACCTCGTCACCGACTTCCTCTCCGGCGTCTTCATGATCCTGGAGGACCAGTACGGCGTCGGCGACACCATCGACGCGGGCGTCGCCTCCGGCGAGGTCATCGAGGTGGGCCTGCGCGTCACCAAGCTCCGCGGCGACAAGGGCGAGATCTGGTACGTGCGCAACGGCGAGGTCAAGCGGATCGGCAACCTCTCCCAGGGCTGGGCCACCGCGGGCGTCGACGTCACCGTCCGCGCCGACGAGGACCTGGACCGGGTGAAGGCGGTGCTGGCCGAGACCGGCGAGGCGATGAGCAAGACCGAGCCGTGGAACGAGATGCTCTGGGGCCCCGTCGAGGTGCTGGGCCTGGACAGCGTGCTGCTCGACTCGATGGTGGTCCGGATGACCGCCAAGACCATGCCCGGCAAGGCGCTGACCATCGAGCGCGAACTGCGCTGGCGGATCAAGCGGGCCTTCGACGAGGCGGGCATCCGGATCGTCGGCGGCGTGCCGGTGCAGGTGGACGGCGAGCAGCTCGTGGACCCGGCGGCCGGCGTGTCGGCCCCGTCCGCCTACGCCTCGACCACCTCACCGCAGTCCCTCGCCGCCGCGCCGATACCACCGGCGAATTTGGCGAAGTAGGGCCCGGGCACCGGCCGTTATTCGCCTGGTCGCTCCGCGGCCCCTGTTCGCCTGGTTGCTCCGCGGCCCCTGTTCGCCTGGTCGCTCCGCGGCCCCTATTCGCCTGGTCGCTCCGCGACCGCGTATGCCTCCACCGACCACAGCGAGATGCCGAAGCGCGTCGCGCGCCGGTCGCCGACGATCCGCAGGAACCCGACGTCCTTCGCGTCCATCCGCACCGCCTCGCGCCCGCCGTGCCCGTCCCGGACCGTCGCCGCGGTGCGCCAGGTGCGGCCGTCGGCGGAGGTCTGGACGCGGTAGCCGCGCGCGTACGCGTCCTGCCAGCGCAGCACCACCTGGCCGAGCCGGACCGGCTCGGGGAAGGCGACCTGCCACCACGCGCCGTCCCGCGCGGGGGAGGACCAGCGGGTCCCCGGCTCGCCGTCGCTCGCGGCCGCCGCCGGGAAGGCCGGGGTCTCGTCCGCCGACGAGGACGCCGTGCCGGAACGGGCCAGATCGGGGCCGGCCGTGCGCGGGTAGGCGCGGACCGACACCGTCCGCGTCTCGCCCCCGAAGGACAGCGGGATCTCGTACGTCCCGGCGGGCGTGCCGGCCGGGACGCGCACGTCGACCGGCACCTCCACCGTGGTGCCGCGCGGCAGCTCGGACTCCCGCGGCGCCCGCACCCGGATGCCGTGCGGCGCCTTCGCCGTGAGCCGGCCGCGGACGTCGGCGGGCCGGCGCGCGGTCAGCCGGGCGGTCACCCGCTCGGCGCCGCCGCCGATCTCCGCGTCGGCCTCGGTGCGGGTCAGCGACAGGGAGGCGGCGGGGGAGTCCGCGTACCAGGGGACGAGATGGCGCACCGCGTCCTCGCCCGCACCCGTGACCCGCACGTCGTCCGCCCGGACGCCGCCCCCGGGCAGCTCGGTGAAGCCGCCCCGCGCCAGCGCGCCGAGCCGCCGCCACCCCTCGCCCGGCACGTGCGCCTCGACCGACCCGCTCGCGCCCGGCTCGGCCAGCACGGTGACCGCGGCGAGCGCGCGCACCCGCGGAAGCCGGGCGCGCGCGCCGCTCGCCGCGTCGGGCGCGGTCAGCCCCGCCCACGCCGCGAACGCCTGGTCGGCCCGGGCCAGGAACGGATCGAGGACCCCCTTGCCGACGGTGACCCGGCTGCGCCCCAGCTCCGCACGGAGCCGCGCGAGGCGGCGCGCCGCGCTCCACGCCGCCGTGCGGTCGCCGCGCCCTGCGGCGTCCAGCATGTCGACGGCCGCCTCGCCCGCCGCGCCGTACGCGCCGAGCTTCTCGCTCCAGGGCCGCACCTCAGCCCCGAGATCCGACACCGACGGGCGCCGCAGCCCGGCGGGCGCCTCGCGCAGCACGGTGAACGCCTCCCGCAGCTCCCGGGCCGCCGCCCGCTCGTGCGCCGCGTCCGGCTCCGTGCGGGCCTGCCAGAACGCGGAGATCAGCGGCCGCAGCCGGGCCGACTCCACGCCGCCGAGGACCGAGGAGGCGTCGTTGCCCGCGAGCGCGGCGAGCGCGGTGCGGGCCCGCCCGTCACCGCCCGCCAGGTCGGCGACGGCCGCCCGCCAGGACTCCGCCGCACGGTAGTCCCGCGGGTTCCACGCGTAGTCCGCCGCGGTGAACAGGGGGATGCGGGAGGCCGCGGGCTGCGCCATCGCGGTGGCGAGGACCGCCGCCGAACCGGCCGCCACCGCGGGCTCCCGGCCGGTGTAGGGGCCGAGGAAGATCCGGTCCTGGGCGTAGTCGTTGACCGGGTAGTTGTCCATCGTGAGCAGCCGGTGCGTGGCGCCCGACGAGCCGAACGCGGCCCGGGCACCGGCCAGTTCCCGGCCGGTGATGGTGCGCGGCACCACGCCGACGCCGGTCCACGCGACCTCCACCGCGTCGTCGAGGCCGCGCGCCAGCGCCGTGCGGTACTCCGTCGTCCCCTCCTGGTAGTACTCGGTCGGCATCATCGACAGCGGCGCGGCGCCCGGATGCCGGTCCGCGAGGTGCCGCGCCACCGTGTTGGCGACCCGCGCCTGCGCCGCGGCCGCGGCCCGGGGCCCGGTGCCAAACGCGCGCGCGTCGGCCGCGCAGTGCCACTCGCTGTACGACACGTCCTGGAACTGGAGCTGGAAGGCCCGCACCCCGAGCGCCCACATCGCGTCCAGCTTGCGGGTGAGCGCCCGCACGTCGTCGGCGGACGACATGCACATCGCCTGCCCGGGTGCGACGGCCCAGGCGAGCGTCACGTGCCGGGCGCGCGCCCGCTCCGCGAGCCGGCGGAAGTCGGCGCGCCGCTGCGCGGGGTACGCCTCGCGCCAGCGCGCCTGCCGGAACAGGTCGTCCCCGGGCGCGTACAGGTAGCGGTTCTGCTTGGTCCGGCCCATGAAGTCGAGCTGCGCGAGCCGCTCGTCGGTGGTCCACGGCGTCCCGTAGAACCCCTCGGTCAGGCCGCGCACCGCGGTGCCCGGCCAGTCCCGCACCACGGCGCCGGCGACCGTGCGCCCCGCGACCAGCTGCCGGAAGGTCTGCGCGGCGTGGAAGAGGCCGTCCGCCCCGACGCCCTCCATCGCGACGGTGGGGCGCCCGGCGGCGCGGCCCACGGCGAGGCGGTAGCCGCCCGCGGGCAGGTCGCGGCGGGCGGCGGCGCCGAGGCCGCGCAGGGTCGCGTCGAGCGGGCCGCTCCCGCCGGGCCGCGCGCCGGCGGTGCGGCCCGTCGCCCCGCCGGCCGGCCCGGGCGCGGCGGTGCCCAGGCGCACCACGAGGCCCGGCCCGGCCGGCACCCCGGCGTCGGTGTCGTCGGTGTCGTCGGTGTCGTCGGTGTCCATGTGCCGGATCTGCCGCGCGCCCGCCCCGCGCAGCACGGTCCGCACCTCCTCCACCGCATAGGGGTCCGTCCCGGGCGGTGCCACGAGCACGACGTCGTCGGTGACCCGGACCCCGGCCGCGGCCGCCCGCAGCGACTGCGGGCGCGGCCACACCGAGGGCAGCCCGGCCTCCGATCCCCGGTCGCCGGCCGAGGTGCGGGGGGCCGGCGGCGCGGCGACCGCCGGGGCGGACCCGCCCAGCGTCCCCGCGATGACGGCGGCCGCGACGGCGGCCGCCCCCTTCCTGCGCCGGAGCTGCACGGCGTACTCCTCGGGTGGTCGGTGACTGGTCAGGGGGACGGACGTGTCCCAGGCTGGTGACCGAGCCCACCACTGTCCGGTACGGAGTGTCAACGCCCGGGAGCCCCGGGTCGCGACCGCTGTTCCGGGACCGGTGGGGCGGCCGGAGGAATTCCGGTTGCCCGCACCTCCCGGCCCAGTTCTTCCCGCCGTCCACAATGTGAGCAGCAACACGTTGTCCGTCCGTACAGGTCTGCCTTCGTGACGACTGGGTAGGACTTCCGACTCCCGACACGAACGAGACCAAGCAGCTCACTGACGAAGGAGGCCCTCGTGGCCGCATCGGCTCATCTTCTGCTCTCGGCCCTGTCCAAACAGGCGGACACCGTGATGACCGGCGCCGACACCACCACGTCGTCCGCCGAACCCCCGCTGACCAGCGAACCCTGCTTCGCCGACTACGCCCCCCTGACCTCCGAGCCGCCCCTCACCGACGCGGCTCCCCTGACGTCCGAGCCGACCCCGAGCGGCCTGGCCGCGGGATGACCCTGGCCCGGCTCGCCGAGCTGCACGGCGTCGCCACCTCCTACTCCCCGGCGCCGGGGAGCACGGTGCGCGCCACGGACACGGCCGTCGTCGCGGCGCTCGCCGCGCTCGGCGTGGCCGCCGACACCCCCGGAGCGGTGCAAGCCGCGCTCGCCGCGCACGAGGCGCGGACGGCGGCGCGGCTGCTCCCGGAGACCGTGGTGTGGTGGCTGGACGGCCCGCGGCCCTCCTGGTCGGCAGGGCTCCCCGCGGGCACGCGGCTCTCCCTGGCCGGGACGGCGGCGCCCTGGGAGCACGTGGTCGGCGACGGCGAGGCGGCCGACCCGCCGCCCGGCGTGCACGCGCTCACCGCGCGCACCCCCGACGGGACCACGGCGACCGCCCACCTGATCGCCGCCCCGCGCAAGGCACCGCTGCCGCCCGAGCGCACGCACGGCCTGCTGGTCCAGCTCTACTCCCTGCTCTCGGAGCGCTCCTGGGGCATGGGCGACCTGGCCGACCTCGCGGACCTGGCCTCCTGGTCGGCCCGCACCCACGGCACCGGCTTCCTCCAGGTCAACCCCCTGCACGCGGCGGTCCCGAGCGGCCCGGGCAGCGCCCTGGACCCCTCTCCCTACCGCCCCTCCTCCCGCCGCTTCCCCGACCCGGTGCACCTGCGCGTCGAGGACGTGCCCGAGTACGCGTACGTCCCCTCGCGCGCCGGTGACGCCGCCCGGCTGCGGGACGCCGTGCTGCGCGAGGGCGGGCTGATCGACCGGGACGCGGTGTGGGCGCTCAAGCGCGAAGCCCTCGAAGCGCTGTACGCCGTGCCGCTGAGCCCCGGCCGCCGGGCCGCCTACCGAGACTTCCTCGCCGTGCAGGGCACCGCCCTGGAGGACCACGCCACGTACTGCGCGCTCGCCGAGCGCCACGGCCCCGACCGGCATACCTGGCCGGCCGCCCTCCAGGACCCGCGCTCGCCCGGGACGGCCCGCGCCCGTGAGGAGCTGGCCGACCGCGTCGACTTCCACCGCCGGCTCGCCTGGCTCACCGACCTCCAGCTCACCGGGGCCCAGCGGACCGCCGTGGACGCGGGCATGCCGATCGGCCTGGTCCACGACCTCGCGGTCGGGGTGCACCCGGGCGGGGCCGACGCGTGGGCCCAGCGCGACGTCTTCGCGCAGGGCATGAGCGTCGGCGCACCGCCCGACGCGTTCAACGCGGCGGGGCAGGACTGGGGGCTGCCGCCCTGGCGCCCCGACCGCCTCGCCGCGACCGGCTACGCGCCCTTCCGCGACCTGCTGCGCAACCTGATGCGGTACGCGGGCGCCGTCCGCATCGACCACGTCATGGGCCTGTTCCGCCTCTGGTGGATCCCCGAGGGCCAGGCCCCCACCGAGGGCACGTACGTCCACTACGACGCCGAGGCGATGCTGGCGGTGCTCCTCCTGGAGGCGTCGCTGTCCGGCACGTACGTCATCGGGGAGGATCTGGGCACGGTCGAGCCCGGCGTGCGCGAACGGCTGCGCGAGGCCGGGGTGCTGGGCACCTCCGTGCTCTGGTTCGAACGGCAGTACCCGCCCGAGGGCGACGGCCGTCCGGTCCCCGCCGAGCAGTGGCGCACCGACTGCGTCGCCACGGCCACCACGCACGACCTGCCGTCCACCGCCGCCCGGCTCTCCGGCGACGACGTGCGGCTGCGGGAGCGGCTCGCCCTGTCGACGGCGACGCCCGCGGAGGCGGCGGCGGAGATCTCCGAGTGGCTCGACCTGTTCACCCGGCTCGGTCTGCTGCCGCCCGGCGGCCGCGACGACGAGGAGGAGGCCGTCCGCGCGGTCCACCGCTTCCTGCGGCGCACCCCGGCCCGGCTCGTCGGCCTGTGGCTGCCGGACCTCGTCGGCGACCGGCGGCCGCAGAACCTGCCCGGTACCTGGGCCGAGTACCCGAACTGGCGGCTGCCCGTCGCGGACGCCACGGGCCGCCCGGTCACCCTGGAGGAGCTGACCGCCGCGCCCCGCGCGCACGCGCTGCTCCAGGTGTTCGCACCGTAGGAGGTACGAAGAGTGCGAGGACAGGGCTCTTACAGGCCCCCCGGCCGCGCGCGCCGTCCCGGCGTTCGCTACGTTGGCACCGTGGACAAGAAGAACGCCCTGCGCGCCGGCGCCCTGGCCTCCGGTACGACGCTGATGATGCTGCTGATGTCGTCCCCCGCGCTCGCGCTCACGCGCGACGACGGCGACGACCCGGGTCACGGCCTGAGCGTGCTCGACACGCTCGGTCTCTACGTCGCGGCCCCGATCGTCATCTTCCTGGTGATCGCCGGTCTCGTCGTGCTGGGCGACAAGTCCCGCAAGCACCCCAAGCAGTCCTGACCCACCGGGTCCGCTCGTCCGAGGGCACCCGCCGCGCACCGATCGCGGCGGGTGCCCTCGGCGCGTTCTGCCTGCCGCGCGCTCAGGGGGTGCGCGGCAGCTCCGCCGTCAGATAGCGCTGGAGCGTCGGCGCCAGCCAGTCCACGATCTCCTCGCGGGAGAGCGCCACGCTCGCCGGGAAGCGCAGTACGTACCGCGTCAGCGCGAGCCCGAGCACCTGGGAGGCGCTGAGCGCCGCCCGCGCGGGGGCCTGCTCCGGGTCCGGGCACACCTTCCGCGCCACCGGGATCAGCTGGTCGCGCAGGACGCCCTGCATGCGCTCGGCGGCGGCCGGGTTGGTGACGCCGACCCGCAGCAGGGCCGTGAGCACCTCGTTCTCCTCCCACAGCGCCAGGAAGTGGCGCACCAGGGTGCGGCCGATCTCCCCGGGCGGCCCGTCCGCCGGGTCCGGCAGCTCCAGGTCGAGGGCGACGGCCGCCGCGAAGAGGCCCTCCTTGTTGGTGAAGTAGCGCATCACCATCGCCGGGTCGATCCGGGCGTCGCGGGCGATCGCCCGGATCGTGGCCCGCTCGTACCCGTCCGTGGCGAACCGCTCGCGGGCCGCGGCCAGGATCGTGGCCCGGGTGGCGTCGGAGCGGCGCCCCGGCTGCTGCTTCTCGCTCATGCCAACAAACGTAGGCCAACACGTGTTGACAGTCCAGAGCGCCGGTCCTACGTTTGCCAACAAGCGTTGACCCACAGGCTCCGGCTCCGGTCCGCCGGCTCTGGCCACACCCGGTCCACCGGCTCCGGCCCCCGGATGCCCCTCGTCGTAGGAGGCCCTCATGTCCGCCACCGCGCACCACGACGCCCCGGCCGCCCCGGCCGCCCCGGTCCCCCCGTCCGAGCCGTCCGTCGCCGTCGTCGGCGCGGGCCCCACCGGCCTGCTGCTCGCCGGGGACCTCGCCGCCGCAGGGGTGTCCGTCACCCTCGTCGAGCGGCGCTCGCACCACCTCAGCAACCTCTCGCGCGCCTTCGTCCTGCACGCCCGCACCCTGGAGCAGCTCGACGCCCGCGCCCTCGCCGACGAGATCGAGGAGAAGGGGCGCCCGCTCGACCGGCTCCGCCTCTTCGGCAGCCTCTCCGTCGACCTGTCCGGCATCCCCTCCCGCTTCCACCACCTCCTGGTCGTCCCGCAGTACGAGGTCGAGCGGGCCCTGGAGCGGCGCGCCGCCGAGGCCGGAGTCCGCTTCGCCCACGAGACCGAGGTGACGGGCCTGGTCCAGGACGCGGCCGGGGTCACCCTCCGGGTGCGCGGCGCGGACGGCGCCCCCGGTGAGCTGCGGGCCCGCTACGCCGTCGGCACCGACGGCATGCGCAGCGCGGTGCGCGACGCGGTGGGGCTGCCCTTCCCCGGCAGGTCCGTCATCCGCTCCGTCGTCCTGGCCGACGTCCGCCTCGCCGAGGAGCCGGAGAACCTCCTCACGGTGAACGCGGCCGGGGACGCCTTCGCCTTCATCGCGCCCTTCGGCGACGGCTACCACCGCGTCATCGCCTGGAACCGCGCCCGCGACGTCGCCGACACCGAGCCGCTGGACCTCGACGAGATCAAGGAGACCACCCGGCTCGCGCTCGGCCGCGACTACGGCATGCACGACGCCCGCTGGATGTCCCGCTTCCACAGCGACGAACGCCAGGCCCCCGCCTACCGGGTGGGCCGCGTCCTGCTCGCCGGCGACGCCGCGCACGTGCACACCCCGGCGGGCGGCCAGGGCATGAACACCGGCCTCCAGGACGCCGCCAACCTCGGCTGGAAACTGGCGGCGGTCGTCAACGGCCGCGCGACGGAAGCACTGTTGGACACCTACGAGGCCGAGCGGCACCCCGTCGGCAAGGCGGTGCTGCGCAGCAGCGGAGGCATGGTGCGGATGGCGATGGCCAAGTCCCCCTGGACACTGGCCGCCCGCGCCGCCCTCACCACGCTCCTCGGCCGGGTCGGGCCCGCCCGCGCCCGGGTCGTCGGACAGCTCACCGGCACCGGCTTCGCCTATCCGGCCCCCAGGGGCGCGCACCCGCTGGTCGGCACGCGGGTGCCCGACGTGCGCCTGGCCGGCGGCGACCGGCTCTACGAGGTGCTGCGCGCGGGGGAGTTCGTGCTGATCCTGCCCGCCGGATCCCCGTACAAGAGCGACCGGTTGCGCGTGGCCCACTGGGCGAGCGACCGGCGCACCGCCCTGCTGGTGCGGCCCGACGGGTACGCGGCGTGGGCGGCGCGGGACGCCGATGGGGGAGATAACTCCACCGACATCCCCGGGGAGTTCGCCACATACTCGTTGCGGTAGGACGGACGAGCACGGGCGAGCAGGGGAGCTGGGGGAGATGAAGCAGGTCGAGGCGGTCCGGCGCAGTCATCGGTTGTGGTGGCTGTCCATGGTGGCGCTGCACTGGTCGACGATGCTCCACCTGGCGGTGTGGACGCCGGTCCCGGGGTTCCTGCCGTACGCGGCCGCCGGGATGCGCCGCATGGTGGACCGCGAACGGGCGCTGGCCGCCGAGTGGTCGGGCATCACCGTGGAGGCGACTCCGGCGCCGGCGCGGTGGGTGAAGGAGAGCCGCAGCCCCCTCGCCCGCTACCGCTGGCTGTCCGGCGACGCCCAGCGGTTCCGCGAATGGCGCTGGACGACGATGTACTCGTTCGTCGGCGGCCTGATCGCCTGCGTCCCCGGCCTGCTCGTCCTCTACGGGGCATGGGGCCTGTTCCTCGCGGTCTTCGGCCCCGACCTGAACCGGGACGCGGGCTGGGGCGGCCTCTGGTACGCGGCCATCCCCGTGCGCTCCGTGCCGACCGCCGTGATGGCGGGCCTGCTCGGTCTGGCCGTCGGCTGGGCCGGGCTGCGGCTCGCGCCCGGCACGGTCGACCGGCACGCCCGGTTCGTGCGGGCCGTGCTCTCGCCCGGCGAGCAGGAGCTGATGGCCGCCCGGATCGCCCACCTCGCCGCCACCCGCTCGGACGCCGTCGACACCAGCGCCGCCGAGCTGCGGCGCATCGAGCGGGACCTGCACGACGGGGCGCAGGCGCGGCTCGTCGCGATGGGCATGACCCTGGACGCGGCCGAACACCGCCTCGCCGACGACCCGGAGGCCGTGCGCGCCCTGCTCGCCGAGGCCCGCGCCTCCTCCGTCGCCGCCCTCCAGGAGCTGCGCGACCTCGTCCGCGGCATCCACCCGCCGGTCCTCGCCGACCGCGGACTCGCCGACGCCGTACGGTCGCTGGCCCTGCTCAGCCCGCTGACCACGGAGGTCACCGTCGACGTCGTCGGCCGCCCCGACGCGCCCGTGGAGTCCGCCGTGTACTTCGCGGTCGCCGAGGCCGTCACGAACGCCGCCAAGCACGCGGACGCCGAGCGGCTGTGGATCGACATCGGCTACGACGCCGCGCGCGGGGCGCTGCGGGTGAGCGTCACCGACGACGGCCGCGGCGGCGCCGACCCGGCCCGCGGCGGCGGTCTGGCCGGCATCGAGCGCCGCCTCGGCACCTTCGACGGCGTCCTCGCGGTCAACAGCCCGGCCGGCGGGCCGACCCAGATCTCGATGGAGGTGCCGTGCGCGTTGTCGTCGCCGAGGACCACTTCCTGCTGAGGGACGGTCTGGTCCGGCTGCTGGGCGCGTACGGGCACGAGGTCGTCGCCGCCGTCGACAACGGGACCGCGCTGCGCGAGGTCCTCGTCGGCGAGCGGCCCGACGTCGCGGTCGTCGACGTGCGCCTGCCGCCGGACTTCAGCGACGAGGGGCTGCGCGCCGCGCTCGCCGCCCGCGCCGAGGTCCCGGGGCTGCCCGTCCTGCTGCTGTCGCAGTACGTGGAGCCCCTGTACGCGCACGAGTTGCTGGCGGACGGCGCGGGCGCGGTCGGTTACGTCCTGAAGGACCGGGTCACCGACGGCGGGGCGTTCCTGCGGACCATCGGGCAGGTCGCGGACGGCGGCACGGTGATGGACCCCGAGGTCGTCTCGAAGCTGATGGCGCGCAAGGTCCGCGACCGCAGGCTCGGCTCGCTGACCGCCCGCGAGCGCGAGGTCCTCGGGATGCTCGCGCAGGGGCGCTCCAACGCCGGGGTCGCGGAGGCCCTGTTCGTCTCCGACAAGGCCGTCGCCAAGCACATCGGCAACATCTTCACCAAGCTCGGCCTGCTGCCCGGCGAGAGCGACAACCGGCGGGTCCTGGCGGTCCTGGCCTACTTGGAAGGCTGAACCGCGACCCCACTCTTCACTTCTACTGAACACAACCGACGGAAACATTCGATGGACGCGATCGGTGTGGTCCTGGGACGGTGTCTGCGTACCCGGCACAGACCCCGCAGAGAGGCCCCCGATGGCAGTCCTGGACCGTACCCGCACCCCCGCCGCGCCGAGCGCGCCCCCCGGACGGGCGGCCGGCGGAGCGGGCGCCGGACTGGCCCTCGCCGCCCTCGCCACCGTCGTCTGGTCCGGCAGCTTCGTCACCTCCCGTGCCCTGCACGACAGCGTCCCGCCGGTCCAGCACGCCTTCTGGCGCTGGGTCATCGCGCTCGTCGCACTCGCCCCCTTCGGCCTGCGGGCCGCCTGGCGCCAACGGGCCCTGCTCCGCCGCCGCCTCGGCTACCTCACCCTCGCCTCGCTGCTCGGCGTCACCGTCTACAACACCCTCGTCAACCAGGCGGGACTGACCACCTCCGCCGGCAACATGGGCATGATCATGGCGGCGTCCCCGGTGCTGATGGCGCTGTACGAGCGCCTCGGCGGCGCGCGCCTCGGAGCCCGCCGCGTCACCGGGACCCTGCTGGCCTGCGCGGGGGTCCTCCTCCTCGTCAGCAAGGGCTCGCTGCGCCCCGACTTCGCCCCCGGCGACCTCTGGGTGGTCGCCGCGGCGCTCTGCTTCGGCTCCTACAGCGCGCTGCTGCGCCGCAGGCCGGCCGAGATCGGCGCGGTGGCGTTCCTGTTCGCGACCTTCGTCCTCGGCACGCTGCTGCTGGCGCCCGCGTACGCGGTGAGCCTCGCCGTGCAGGGCGGCTTCGAGGTCCGCACCGGCACGGCCGGCCCGCTGCTCTACGTCGGCGTGGCCTCCTCGGCCGTCGCCTTCTTCGCCTGGAACAAGGCGATCGCCCTGGTCGGCCCGGCCCGGGCCGGCGTCGTCTACTACCTCCAGCCGGTCTGCGTGGCGCTGCTGTCCTACGCGGTGCTCGGCGAGGCGATGGGCTGGACGCAGCTGGTCTGCATGGCGCTGATCCTCGGCGGCGTCGTCCTCGCCTCCGCGACCGGCCGCGCCCGGCGCCGCTGAATTTGCCGGACCGGCAAGGAGGCGCGGCGCCCCGCACCGGCCGGGGAGAGGATCGGGGGACCGCACCGCAGCCGCACCCGGAGGTCCGCATGACGCAGCCGCCCGCACCCGTCCACCGCCTCGTCCCGACCCCGGCGGGCCGCACCCACCTCGTGGAGCAGGGCAGCGGCCCGCTCGTCCTGCTCCTGCACGGCTTCCCCGAGTCCTGGTACTCCTGGCGCCGGCAGCTCCCCGCCCTGGCCGCCGCCGGCTACCGGGCCGTCGCCATCGACGTGCGCGGATACGGGCGCTCCTCCCGGCCCGCCGCGACCGAGGCCTACCGGATGACGGAGCTCGTCGCGGACGGCGCGGCCGTGGTCCACGCCCTCGGCGAGGAGTCGGCCGTGGTCGTCGGGCACGACTGGGGAGCGGCCGTCGCCGCGAACTCCGCGCTGCTGCGCCCGGACGTCTTCCGCGCCGTCGCCCTGCTGAGCGTGCCGTACACGCCCCGCGGCGGCCCCCGCCCCAGCGAGGTGTTCGCCCGCATGGGCGGCGCCGAGGAGTTCTACGTCTCCTACTTCCAAGAGCCCGGCCGGGCCGAGGCCGAGATCGAGCCGGACGTGCGCGGCTGGCTCGCCGGGCTGTACGCCGCGCTCTCCGCCGACACGATGCCGGCCGCCACCGAACCCGACCCGCACTTCATCACGCGCGGCGGCCGGATGCGCGACCGCTTCCCGGCCGCGGACCGCCGCCCCGCCTGGCTCGACGAGGCGGAACTCGACGTCTACGCGAGCGAGTTCGAGCGCACCGGGTTCAGCGGCGCGCTCGCCCGCTACCGGAACATGGACCGCGACTGGGCCGACCTGGAAGCGTACGACGGCGCCCCGGTCCCGCAGCCCTCCCTCTTCATCGGAGGCGCGCGCGACGCGTCCACGACGTGGCTCGCCGACGCCATCGCGGCGTACCCGAAGACCCTGCCGGGACTCGTCTCCTCGCACCTGCTCGACGGGGCCGGGCACTGGCTCCAGCAGGAGCGGCCCGACGAGGTCAACCGCCTGCTGCTGGAGTGGCTGGCGGCGCTTCCGTAGCCCCGGCCGGGCCGCCGACCTCCCGCTCCATCAGCGGCAGCACCCGGCCCGGCAGCGAGCCGGAGGGGACCGAGCCGACCCGGCGCCCGCCCATCGCCTCATAGAAGGGCACCGCGTGCGGGTCGGCGGCCCAGCCGAAGCGGGTGAAGCCGGCGGCGCGCGCCGTGGCGCACACATGGTCGAACAGGAGGCGTCCGACGCCGCCGCCGATCGCGTCCGGGTCGACGAACATCAGGCCCAACTCGCCGTGCGGCGGCTCTCCTTCGAGCGTCGCGAGGCCCACGAGGCGTCCGTCCGGCGCCTCGGCGACCGCGGTCCGCCGCCGCACGACGTCCTCGGCCCGCACCGTCAGCTCGGCGACGCACGCCGCCATGAACTCCGCGTCGTACCCCCAGTGCGCCTTCGAACGCAGCGCCAGCGCGCTCAACTGCTCCGCCTCGCCGGGGCGGGCCGCCCGGATCCGTACCGTCTGCCGCATGCCGTCAGCGTAGGCCGGGTTACGTTGTGGCCCATGAGCGAGCACGCGCCGAGACCCGACCGGTGGGACATCAAAAAACTGGTGATCCTGCGCACCCTGCGGGAGCGCGGCACCGTCACCGCCACCGCGCAGGCGCTCCTCATGACGCCCTCCGCCGTGTCGCAGCAACTCACCAACCTGGCGAAACAGCTCGGCGTGCCCCTCCTCGAAGCGCAGGGGCGGCGGGTGCGGCTCACCGACGCGGCCCACCTCGTACTGCGCCACGCGGACGCCGTCCTCGCCCAGCTGGAGAGCGCCGACGCGGAGTTGGCGCGGCACCTGCACGGCGAGTCCGGCACGGTGCGGCTCGCCGCCTTCTCCACCGCCGTGCCCGCGCTCGTCGTGCCCGCCGTCCGGGCGCTGCGCGCCGCCCACCCCGGCATCACCGTCCGCGTGCGCGAGGCCGAGGCGGGCCAGGCCTACGAGCTGCTCGCCGCCGGCGACGTCGACCTCGCCCTGTCGCTCGCCGCGCACGCGCCGACCGCCCGCGACCCGAAGTTCACCCGGGTCCCGCTGCTCGCCGACCCGCTGGACGTGGCGCTGCCGGTCGGGCATCCGCTGGCGGCGGAGCCGGGCCTGCGCCTCGCCGACCTCGCCGGCGAACCGTGGATCTTCGGCGGCTCCGGGCCCTGGTCCGAGATCACCCTGGCCGCCTGCGAGGCCGCCGGGTTCGTGCCCGAGCAGGCGCACAGCGCGGCCGGGTGGACGGCGATCCTCGCCATGGTCGAGGCGGGCATGGGGGTCGCGCTGGTGCCGCGGATGGCGGCGGCCGGGCGGGACGGCGTCCTGATGTGCGCGCTCGGGGCCGACCGGCCCGTCCGGCACGTGGTGGCGGCGGTGCGCAAGGGGGCGGAGCGGGGGGCGACGGTCGGCCGGGTGCTGGCGGCGATGCGGCCCTAGGCGGCCCGGGCGGCCCGCGCTCCCTCCCGATCATTCAGCTGAGCTGAACAAGCACCGCGGAAACTTTCGATGGACCTGGGCGGTCGGGGCGGCGGACGCTGGGGCCATGACGACGACCCCCGCAGCTGCCGACCCGCACGCCAACGACGCCGCCCCCTACGCGGGCGGCGACCCGTACGCCGACTACCGCGCCTTCGGCGACGCCACCGGCTTCGACCACCTCGTCGACCTCGCCGACCGCCGGCTCGGCGCCGGGGTCGTCGCCGCCAACGACGAGTTCTTCGCCGAGCGCGAGAACCTCCTCGTGCGCGAACGGGCCGTCTTCGACCCCGAGCACTTCGGGCACAAGGGCAAGATCATGGACGGCTGGGAGACGCGGCGCCGCCGGGGCACGGCCGACGCCCCGTTCCCGGCGCCCGGGGACCACGACTGGGCCATCGTCCGGCTCGGGGCGCCCGGCGTGATCCGGGGCGTGATCGTCGACACCGCGCACTTCCGCGGCAACTACCCGCAGGGCGTCAGCATCCAGGCCGCCGCCGTGCCGGGCACCCCGAGCCCCGAGGAGCTCCTCGCCGACGACGTGAAGTGGGAGGAGATCGTGGAGCGCACCCAGGTCTGCGGCCACGCCGCCAACGCCTTCACCGTCACCTCCGAACGGCGCTTCACGCACCTGCGCCTGTGCCAGCACCCCGACGGAGGCATCGCCCGCCTGCGGGTCCACGGGGAGGTGATACCCGACCCCGAGTGGCTCGCCCTGCTCGGCACGACCGACCTGGTCTCCGTACTCAACGGGGGTGTGTACGAGGACGCGTCGGACCGCTTCTACTCCTCGCCGACGCAGATCATCCTTCCCGGCACCTCGCGCAAGATGGACGACGGCTGGGAGAACCGGCGCCGCCGCGTCCACGGCACCAACGACTGGGTCCGCTTCCGGCTCGCCGCACAGGGGGCCGTGCGGGCCGTCGAGATCGACACGGCGTACCTGAAGGGCAATTCGGCGGGGTGGATCGCGCTGAGCGGGCGGGACGGGGAGTCCGGGGACTGGTTCGAGATCATCCCGCGGACGCGGCTCCAGCCGGATACGGTGCATCGCTTCGCGCTGGGGGCGGAGGTCGTGGTGACGCATGTGCGGCTCGATGCGTTTCCCGATGGGGGTGTGGCGCGGATGCGGGTGCACGGGGTCTTCACGGAAGCGGGTGCGGCGGAACTGACGTCCCGCTTCCGCCAGGGCTGACCCACCGGTCGGTGGGTGTGACCCGTGATCGGTCGGCCCCCGGCCGGTGGGGCTTCTCGCGCAGTTCCCCGCGCCCCTGGAGCATGCGGCTTCGCCGCAGCCCCAGGGGCGCCCGATGAGAGGTCGCACGAAGTGCGCCTCTCAGGGGCGCGGGGAACGGCGCGAGAAGCCCCCACGGCGCCGCAGACGAAGTCGTTTGAGGGGCGCGGGGAACTGCGCGACCAGCCCCCGCGGCGCCGCGGACGAACTACTCGGGGCGCGCGGAGCCGCGCGAGACGGGGCCGGGTCAGGGCACGGGTAGGCCATGACCCGCGCCCCGCGGAGCGCTACACGTCGGCCGACTGGGCGTTCAAGGCCCGGGCGACACCCGCCCGGGACTCGGAAACCAGCCGCCGCAGCGCCGCACTCCCGCCCCCCGCCCCCAACCACGCATCGGTCCGCGCCAACGTCTCCCCAGAGACCTGCACGGCCGGATACAACCCCACCGCGATCTGCTGAGCCATCTCGTGGGACCGGGACTCCCACACCTCCTGCAACACCCCGAAGTACTTCTCCGTGTACGGAGCCAGCAGCTCCCGCTGATCGGTCTGGACGAACCCGCCGATCACCGCCTCCTGCACCGCGTTGGGCAGCGTGTCCGACTCGACGACCGAGGCCCACGCCTCCGCCTTCGCCTCGGGCGTCGGCCGCGCCGCCCGCGCGGTCGCCGCGTGCCGCTCACCGGCGGCCGTGCGGTCCCGCTCGTACTCCGCCGCGATCTCCGACTCGTCGAACCGCCCGACCGCCGCGAGCCGCTGCACGAACGCCCAGCGCAGCTCGGTGTCGACGGCGAGGCCCTCGACGGTCTGGGTGCCTTCGAGCAGCCCCTCCAGCACGTCGAGCTGCTCCGGCGTGCGGGCCGTCGCCGCGAACGCCCGCGCCCACGCCAGCTGGTGGTCGCTGCCCGCGTCGGCCGTGCGCAGATGCGCCAGCGCCGCCTCGGTCCAGCGGGCCAGCAGCGTGTCCCGGTGGGCGGGGGCCGCGTACAGGTCGATGGCCAGCTTCACCTGGCGGTGCAGGGACTGCACGACGCCGATGTCGGACTCCTTGGCGATCCCGGCCAGCACCAGGTCCAGATAGGCGCTGGTGGACAGCTCGGCGTCGCGCGTCATGTCCCAGGCCGACGCCCAGCACAGCGCCCGCGGCAGCGAGGACTCGAAGTCGCCGAGGTGCTCGGTGACGACGGCGAGCGACTGCTCGTCGAGGCGGACCTTGGCGTACGACAGGTCGTCGTCGTTGAGCAGGACCACGGCGGGGCGGCGCTTGCCGACGAGGGCGGGCACCTGCGTCGACTCGCTCGCGGTGACGTCCAGTTCGACCCGCTCGCCGCGCACCAGCTTGCCGCTCGCCGCGTCGAGGTCGTACAGGCCGATCGCGATGCGGTGCGGGCGCAGCGTCGAGGTGCCCTTGGCGCCCTCGGGGAGGGCGGGCGCCTCCTGGCGGACCGCGAACGACGTGATGACGCCGTCCGCGTCCGTCTCGATCTCCGGGCGCAGCACGTTGATCCCGGCCGTCTCCAGCCACGCCTTCGACCAGGCCTTCAGGTCCCGGCCGCTGGTCTCCTCAAGGGCGCCGAGCAGGTCGGACAGGCGGGTGTTCCCGAAGGCGTGCCGCTTGAAGTACGCCTGCACGCCCTGGAAGAACTCGTCCTCGCCGACGTAGGCGACCAGTTGCTTGAGGACCGAGGCCCCCTTTGCGTAGGTGATGCCGTCGAAGTTGACGAGGACGTCGTCGAGGTCGTTGATCTCGGCCATGATCGGGTGCGTGGAGGGCAGCTGGTCCTGCCGGTAGGCCCACGTCTTCATGGAGTTGGCGAACGTCGTCCAGGAGTGCGGCCACTTCGAGCCCGGCGCGTACGCCTGGCAGGCGGCCTCGGCGTAGGTGGCGAACGACTCGTTCAGCCACAGGTCGTTCCACCACTCCATGGTGACCAGGTCGCCGAACCACATGTGCGCCAGCTCGTGCAGGATCGTCGCCGCCCGCACCTCGTACGCCGCGTCCGTCACCTTCGAGCGGAACACGTACTGGTCGCGGATGGTGACCGCGCCCGCGTTCTCCATCGCGCCCGCGTTGAACTCCGGCACGAAGAGCTGGTCGTACTTGGCGAACGGGTACGCGTAGTCGAACTTCTCCTGGAACCAGTCGAAGCCCTGCCGCGTCACCTCGAAGATCGCGTCGGAGTCGAGGTGCTCGGCGAGCGAGGGCCGGCAGTAGATGCCGAGCGGCACCGACTGCCCGGTCCCGGGGTTCTCGTAGGAGGAGTGCACGGCGTGGTAGGGGCCGGCGATGAGCGCCGTGATGTACGTCGAGATGCGCGGCGTCGGCTCGAAGGCCCAGACGGTGCCGTCGGCGCCCGTCGGCTCCGGGGTCGGCGAGTTCGAGATCACGGTCCAACCGGAGGGCGCCTGCACGGTGAACCGGAAGGTCGCCTTGAGGTCCGGCTGCTCGAAGCTCGCGAACACGCGCCGCGCGTCCGGCACCTCGAACTGCGTGTACAGGTACGCCTGTTCGTCGACCGGGTCGACGAAACGGTGCAGCCCCTCACCGGTGTTGGTGTACGCGCAGTCGGCGACGACCCGCAGCTCGTTCGCCCCCTGCTCCAGGCCGCTCAGCGCGATGCGCGAGTCCTGGAAGAGGGCGGCGGCGTCCAGCGGGCGGCCGTTGAGGACCACCTCGTGGACGGCCGGCGCGACGAGGTCGATGAACGTCTCGGCGCCCGCCTCCGCGCTGTCGAAGCGCACGGTGGTCACCGAACGGTAGGTGCCGCCCTCCTGCGCGCCGGAGAGGTCGAGATCGATCTCGTACGAGTCAACGGTGAGCAGCTTCGCCCGCTGCTGCGCCTCTACGCGGGTCAGATTGGTGCCAGGCACGCGGTCATCTCCTAGTGCGGTTTCCGTGGTCAACGCTGGTGACGTTTCCGGTCATCCTTCCACGCGGGGGCGGATGAGCGCGATGTCCGTTTTCCGCCGGTGACCGCACGCGCGGGGGACCACCCTCGGACCATGACCAGGTACACCGCGCGCCCCGTCGAGGACGCCGCACTCAAGGAACTGCGCACCACCGACGACGCGGGCCGCCCCTGCCGCCCGTACACCGCGGGCGCCGCCGACGCGGGCTCGCCGCTGCGCTGCTGCCTGGCGCCGGTCCGGGAGGGGGAGCGCATCGCCCTCGTCTCGTACGCGCCGCTGCGCCGCTGGGCCGCCGCGACGGGCGCGGACCCGGGCGCCTACGACGAACAGGGCCCGGTCTTCCTGCACGCGGACGCCGGGGACTGCGCGGGCTACGCGGCCGATCCCGGCCACTACCCCTTCGACCGGGCCGGCGCACTGCGCACCCTGCGCCGCTACGACGCCCGCGGGCGCATCGCGGGCGGGCGGCTCCTGGAGCTGCCCGCCGACGCGACGGCCGCCTTCGACGCGGCGCTCGACGAGGCGTTCGCCGACCCGGACGTGGCGCTGGTCCACGTCCGGGCCGTCGAGTACGGCTGCCTGCATTTCGCTGTGACCAGGCCGGCACGTTGACGACCTGCGGCCCGGTGGGGGCTGGTCGCGCAGTTCCCCGCGCCCCTGGGAAGCTGCGCGAAGCGCATGCTTGAGGGGCGCGGGGAACTGCGCGAGAAGCCCCACCGGGCCGCGGACGGCGACGCCGGGGTCACGGCAGACGCGACCCGGCGTCAGACACCCCGCACCTACTTGGCGCCGAGCTCCTGGGCCACCAGCTCCGCGATCTGCACGGCGTTCAGCGCAGCGCCCTTGCGGAGGTTGTCGTTCGAGATGAACAGGGACAGGCCGTGCTCGACCGTCTCGTCGCCCCGGATGCGGCCCACGAAGGACGCGTCCTTGCCCGCGGCCTGGAGCGGCGTCGGGATGTCGGACAGCTCGACGCCGGGAGCCTCGCCCAGCAGCTCGGTGGCGCGCTCGGCGGAGATCGGGCGGGCGAAGCGGGCGTTCACCTGGAGCGAGTGGCCGGAGAAGACCGGGACGCGCACGCAGGTGCCGGAGACCTTCAGGCCGGGGATCTCCAGGATCTTGCGGGACTCGTTGCGGAGCTTCTGCTCCTCGTCCGTCTCGTTCAGACCGTCGTCGACGATCGCGCCGGCCAGCGGCAGCACGTTGAACGCGATGGGACGCTTGTAGACCTCCGGCTCGGGGAAGTCGACGGCGCCGCCGTCGTGCGTGAGCTTGTCGGCCTCCGCGACGACCTTCTGCGCCTGCCCGTGCAGCTCGGCGACCCCGGCCAGGCCCGAACCGGAGACGGCCTGGTACGTGGCGACGACCAGCGCTTCGAGCCCGGCCTCGGCGTGCAGCGGGCGCAGCACCGGCATCGCGGCCATCGTCGTGCAGTTCGGGTTGGCGATGATGCCCTTGGGGCGGTCCGCGATCGCGTGCGGGTTCACCTCGGAGACGACGAGGGGGACCTCGGGGTCCTTGCGCCAGGCCGAGGAGTTGTCGATCACGACGGCGCCCTGCGCGGCGACCTTCTCCGCGAGCGCCTTGGAGGTGGCGCCGCCGGCGGAGAAGAGGACGATGTCCAGGCCCGTGTAGTCGGCCGTCGCGGCGTCCTCGACGGTCACGCCGTCCAGCACGGTCCCGGCGCTGCGCGCCGACGCGAACAGGCGCAGCTCGTCGGCCGGGAAGGCGCGCTCGACGAGGATCTTGCGCATGACCGTGCCGACCTGACCGGTGGCTCCGACGATTCCGACCTTCACAGGGTTCCTCCGTGCTTGCGTGCGGCCAACCGGCCTGGCGGGTGTGTCCATGATGCGTCTGTCCAGACCCGACTTGTCCAATCGATTGTCCGCGGTGCGGGACGCGTGGGGTTCACCACAGGCGGGGCCGGACCTGTTCCGGCCGGGAGCGGCACCTTTCACAGGCGGGACCGAACGTTCCGGGCGCCTGCCGCGTCGTAGGTCACACGCGGGCAGGGGAGGGGCAGTGCTGCGCAGAAGACCCGGGAGTCGGCCGGACGACCCGCTGGACACGGCCGTCGAGGACCGGGTGCGGGCCGTCCTGTCCCTGGGCGGGGTGCCGTACGCGGACCTGTCCGACGGCGTGCAGCAGGTCAGGCTGCGGCTGCTGGAGCGGGCGGCGAAGGGGCAGGACGCGCCGCGTGACGTCTCGGGCCTGGGCGGCGGTGGTCGCCTCGAACCTCGCCATGGACTGGCACCGGGCCCGCCGCCGCCAGGAACGGCTCGGGGAGCGGCTCGCCTCGCTGCGCCAGGAGGACACCCGTGACGCCGCCGAGACCCGGGTCCTGTCCCTCGCGGTCGCCCAGGGCCTGGACGCCCTGCCCGACCAGCAGCGGCAGGTGGTCGTGCTGCGGTTCTACGCGGATCTGCCGGTCCGGGACATCGCGGCCGAGCTGGGCGTGCCCGAGGGCACCGTCAAGAGCAGGCTGCACACGGCCGTCCGCCTGCTGCGGGCCCGGCTGCACGAGCAGGAGGTGGTGTGACGTGGAGGACGACGCACGGGAGGACCGGCTCCTGCTGGCGGCGGCCTGCGGGGAGCCGCTGCCCGACGGCGATCCGCTCGCCGCGGCCGTCGCCGCCGACGTCGCGCTGGTGCGGGACCAGGTCCGCGGCCTCGGCGACGCGCTCGCCGCCCACCGGGACCCGGCTCCGGCTCCTGACCCGGCCCCGGCGCGCCCGCTCGCGCCGGGGCGCCGGCGCCGGGGCGTGCGGATCGCGTTCGGCGGGCTCGTGGCGGCGGGCGGCCTCGCGGTGGCGGGGACCATGGTGTGGGCTCTCGCGCAGAGCGGCGGCCTCGGCGCGGGCGGCGACGACAAGTCGGTCGCCGACAGCGGCAAGGCGGGCAGCGGCGCCTCGGCCGACCTCGGCCCGGAGGGCTTCGTGGCCTGCTCCCGCGTCATCGCGGAGGGCACGGTGGTGAAGGTGGAGCGCGTGCCCGGCACCGGCCAGGACCGGATCACGCTGCACGTCACCCGCTACCTGAAGCCGGAGTCGGGCGGCGCGCGCACGCTCACCTTCCCGATGGACCACGCCGTGGCCCCGCGTCTGAAGGCCGGGGACCGGCCGCTGATCACGATCCCCGTGGGCGGCCGGGAGCCGGACACCTGGTCGACGGGCGCGGAGCGCGAGCGGCTGCGCGCGACGGTGCTCGGGGCCCTGCCGGGCGCGCGCGCCCTCCCGTGCGACAGGACGCCGGGCGCCAGCGGGTGAACGTGCGACGGGGGCGGACGCCATCGGCGTCCGCCCCCGCGCTCAAGCCGGCCGAGTGGTTACTCGGTGACCTTCTCGATCTTCACGCTGCCGACGCCCGCGGCGACCCCGCGCTCGTTCAGCAGCCGCACCTCGCCGAAGAACTCACGGCCCTCCGGCGCGGCGGCCGCGGCGGTGACCTCGGCGGCCACCTGGGTGGACGCGCCGTTGGCCAGCGTCACGGACTTCGCCTCGTCGACCTTCACCGAGCCGAGCGCCGGAGAGAAGAAGACGTCGACGTAGTCGTACGCGGTCGAGCCGGACGGCACGGAGTAGCCCGCGACCTCGACCGTGTACGTGCCGGCGGCCGGCTCCGGGATGCTGACGGCCTCCTCGGAGTCGCCGTCGGCGGACGTCGCGACGACGGCGCCGGAGGAGTCCTTGACCGTGAGGTCGAGGTCGGCGGCCTGGTCGGAGACGTTGCCGATGGAGACGTCGAGCTTCTCGGCGCCCGCGGGCACCTCGACCGTCGAGGTCTGCGTGGCGCCGTCCGCGATGGTCGGCCGGGCCGACTTCGACGAGCCGAGCGGACCGCCCTGGAGCTTGCCGCCCTTGATGGCGGCGAAGTTGTTCGTGACCTTCCAGTCGACGGCGGCCGGGGTGCCGACCTTCGCCTCGGGCAGCGTCCGCACCGCCGGGTCGAAGGTGGCGCCGAGCACCGACGCGTCGAGCGTGTACGGGTTGTCGAGCAGCGGCGACGTACGGCGCGCCTCGACCTCGATCTCCCAGACGCCGGCCTGCGGGTCCGCGTACGACCGCAGGTCGGGGCGGCAGGTGTTGGCCGGGTTCTCGTAGTTCGGGTAGCAGCTCGGCGTCGACGTGTCGTCGACCGGGACGCCGTAGGGGTGGATGGAGATGAAGCGGGTCTGGCTGGTGGCCTTGAGACCGCTCATCCGCACCTGGAGCGCCTTGGCGCCCTCGGGCACCGTCAGGAAGTACGACGTGGTGCTGTTGCGCTGCACCGAACCCTTGCCGGTGAAGGTGTACGCCGGCTTGGCCAGCGGCGTCGAGACGACGACGGTCGCCATGACCTGCTGGTCGACGCCCTCGGTCCGCGGGTCGTCCACCTCCAGGACGGCGCTGCGCAGCCCGGCCGACTTGGACCGCGCCTGCACCTGCACCGTGACGGCCTTGTTCAGCGGCAGCCACACGCGGCTGGAGCCGGCGATGCGGAAGGTGTCACCGGAGTTGTTCTTCAGCGACAGCTGGTGCAGGACCGGCTTGGAGGAGCCCGACGTACGCGTGAGGGTGACGTCGTAGGTCTTCTTCTGCCCGGCCTTCAGGCCGCCCTCGCGGTCGTAGATGCCGGTGCCAAAGCCCGGCGTCTTCAGCGCGTAGTCGATCGCGGTGTCGACGGGCGCCTTCACGGTGTACGTGTGCGCGCTCGCCCCGTCCTCGATCGCGTCCCAGGCGTCCTCGATGTCGATGAGGCCCGAGCCCTCGGCGTACGCCTGCTCGCCCCTGATGTGGTTGGCGGTCGAGGTGAGCGCGGTGCGCAGCTTCGCCGGGGTCAGGTCGATGTGGGCGCGCTTGGCCGCGGAGAGCAGCAGCGCGGAGGCCCCGGCGGCCTGCGGGGAGGCCATCGAGGTGCCCTGGAGCATGGAGTAGCCGGCCGGCAGCGAGTAGCCCGCCTCGGCGACCGGTGCGCCGGGCAGCCAGGTCTGCGTCGTGTTGATCGCCGCGCCGGGCGCGGTGATGACGGGCGCGAAGCCGCCGTCCTCACGCGGGCCGCGCGAGGAGAACGGCATCATCGCGTACGGCTTGTCGACCTTGGAGCCGTAGTTGGCGGCCCAGGTCTCCTTGGAGATGGAGGCGCCGACGGACAGGACCTTGTCGGCGAGGCCGGGGTCGCCGATGGTGTTGGCGCCGGGGCCGGAGTTGCCCGCGGAGATCACCAGCTGGACGCCGTAGGTGTCGATGAGGCGCGTGTACAGCTCGGCGCGGGCGTTGTTGCCGTCGTTCAGCGCGGGCAGGCCGCCGATGGACATGTTGACGATGTCCACGCCGCGGTTGGCGACGAGGTCGATCATGCCCTCGGTGAGCGCGACGTTGGTGCAGCCGCCGGTCCAGGTGCAGGCGCGCGAGGAGACGAGCTTGGCGCCGGGCGCGGCACCGTTCATCTTCTTGTTGCCGAACAGCGCGTTGGCCGAGGTGATACCGGCGACGTGCGTGCCGTGCTCGGACTCGATGACGCCGATGTTGACGAAGTCGCGCTTCTGGCCGACCCAGTCACCGCCGTACGGGTCCATGGGGACGTCCTTGCGGATCTCCACCACGAACGGCTGCCGCTCGACCACGTCCGTCTTCGGGTCGTCCTTGCCGAAGTACCCGACCTGGTAGCCGTCCTTGTACGGCTTCATCGGGGTGTCGTCGGTGAAGTCGCCGTTGTCGTTCAGGTCGACGGTGACGGTCCCGGCGGCCGCGTCGTACAGCAGGCCCCACTTGTCGGTGGTGTCGCCGTCCCGGTTCGCGTCGCCCTTGGCGTCGCCGCCCGCGGTCGCCGCCTCCGAGAAGGTGCTGAAGTTGTACGAGCCCGCGTGCGCCTTGTACGTACGCCCGCCCGCGGTGAACGTCGGCCCGGTCACCGGGGTGACCTGCGCCCGCCAGGTGCCGTCGCTGTCCAGGATCGGGTCGGTCGCCGTGACCCAGTCGACGATCTTGCGCTCGCCGGTCGTGGTCTTCTGCAGCGCCGGGTGGCCGAGGTCCACGCCGGAGTCGAGGATGCCGATGGTGACGCCGCGGCCGTCCGCCTTCGGGTTGTCCTGCACGAAGTCGACGGCGCCCGTCTCGAAGGACGGGTTGTACGGGTTCTTGGCCGGGGTGTCCTTGCCGGGGGCGCCGTACGAGGCGCCGTGCTTGCCCGCCGCGCCCTTGGCGGTGTCGCCCGCCGGGGTCGGGTCGTCGAGCTTGATCTCCTGGCGCAGGTCGATGGCGTCCACGGAGTCGAGCTTCACGGCGGCCGCGATGGCGGCGTCGGCCCGGCCCGTCGGCACGGTCGCCCGGACGTAGCCGAGCTTGTCGTAGGTGCGGCCCACCGAGCCGCCCTTGACGGCGTCGAGCTGCTTCGCCACCTGCTCGGTGGCGCCGGGGGCGGTGGCGACCATGAGGGTCACGTTCTTCGTGCCGTCGGCCTTCGCGTCGGCGAGCAGCTCCGCGTCGTGCGCGCCGAGCTTGGCGCCCGCGGACTTGACGGCGGGGTCGGCGGCCGGAGTGGCGCCTGCCGGGTCCGCGGCGAAGGCCATGGGTATCGGCCCGGCCGCGGTGAGCGCGGCCACCAGACCTGCGGCGGCCGCGAGCCGGGCCGCGCGTCTCGCGCCCGATATGGGGGCGCGCTGGGGATCGGGGGTCATCAGCATCCCTGTGGTGAAGGTGGGACTACAAGGGTGGTGTGCAGAAGGCTCCGGAATTCGGTGCCGGATGACCGCTCAGCCTTACGTAAGTGACCGCGGTTTGGGGAGAGTTGTCCGAGGCGGGATGAGGCCGTGGCGTACTTCCGCCACCCGCCATCCGGCGCGAACCGGGGTCTATCGGGGTGTATCGGGGCCCTGCCCTGAACGCTGCGTGGAGGCTCTGCACTCTTCGTGGTCGTCCGGCGCCTGCCCCGAGGCAACGGGCTCCGCCCCGGCCCCGCTCCTCGATCGCCGCGGGGCCTCGAACTGCCCGCGCCCGGACGGGCGCCCCCTTCCCCGGGAGGTGAACGCGGAGTGACGGTGAGGGGGGTGCGTTCCCCCGCCCGCATGACCACTCGGGCCGCCCTTCACCACCCCGCCGCCGTGCGGTGATCCACGTACCGTGATCGGCGTTGTGCGTTGCGTCGCCGTTCACGCGCAGGCCACCCCCGCTGCCAACGATCCAGGAGGAGCGGGAAGCCCGGCCCGGAACCCTCGGAGCCGCCGGCCCGCCGACCCGCCGTCACTGTTGCCGCGTTCCGCACCCGGGGAGACCGCGCCATGCCGCGCACACGCTCTGTCACCAATGCCGTCGCGTCCCTCGACCGCCGGGCCCTGCTGGCCGCCACCGGCGCGGTGACGCTCTCCGCCGGGCTCGGCTACGCGCTCGGCCCCGGCGGCCCCGAAGCCGCCGCAGGACCCGCCCCCGCCCGCGCCCTGTCCGCCCGCGAGGCGCCCGCCGCCCCGCTCGCCCCCTACACCCGCGGCACCACCCTCGACGCGGTCGCCGCCGCCCCGGCCGGGCCCGGCTACCGCCGGCTGGGCTCAGGACCGGCGTGGCCGCGCGTCGTGCGCTCCGACCTGACGGCGCCCCGCTCCGGGCGCGCCGCCCGCCGGACCCCGCTCGCCGCCTTCGTCCACCTCACCGACCTGCACCTGGTCGACGTACAGCACCCGCTGCGCTACGAGTACCTGCGCGCGCAGACGGCCAGCGCCTGGCGGCCGCAGGAGGCGCTCTCCGTGGCCGGAGCGGTGGCGCTCGTCGAGCGGATCAACGCGCTGCGCGGCGGCCCCGTCACCGCGGCCCCGCTGGGCTTCGCCATGACCACCGGCGACAACACGGACAACAACGCCCGCTCCGAACTCGACTGGTTCCTCACGGCGATGAGCGGCGGCCGCATCACCCCGAACACCGGCGACCCGCGCCGCTACGAAGGAGTGCAGAACAGCGGCCTGCCGCTCTACTGGCAGCCCGACGCGGCCCTGCGCGACGCCGACAAACAGCGCCACGGCTTCCCCCGCATCCCCGGCTTCCTCGCCGCCGCCGTCGCCGAGGTGCGCAGCCCGGGCCTGAACGTGCCCTGGTACTCCACGGTCGGCAACCACGACTCGCTGCCCGGCGGCTGCTACGCGCCCGGCGCCTCCTTCTTCGCCGAGTTCGCGGTGGGCGGCCGCAAGCTGATGGAGCTGCCCGCCGCCGAGGCCAAGGCGGTCTGGGACAACGTCAAGGGCGGCGGTGACCCCAAGGGCAAGGACTTCCGGCAGCTGCTCGCCCGCCGGGCCCGCGCCCTGCGCCCGGTCACCCCCGACGAGGCCCGCGCCCCGTTCACCCCCGCCGAGTACCTCGCCGCGCACCTCGACCCGGCCCGCACCGGCCCCGGCCCCGTCGGCCACGGCTACACGCAGGCCAACCTCGCGGAGGCCACCCAGTACTACACATTCCGTGTCTCCGGCGACGTCCTCGGCATCAGCCTCGACACGACCGACCCCGGCGGCCACTACGAGGGCTCCCTCGGCACCACCCAACTGGACTGGCTCACCCGGCAGTTGCAGGACGCCGAGCGGAACGGCGACCACGTGATCGTCTTCTCGCACCACACCAGCAAGAGCATGCGCAACCTGCGCGCGGACCCGGCCCGTCCCACCGAGCGGCGCCACAGCGGCAAGGAACTCGTCGCGCTGCTGGCCCGCCACCGCCCGGTCCTGGCCTGGGTCAACGGCCACCACCACAAGAACGTCATCACCGCGCACCCCGGCGAGCACGGCGCGGGCGGCTACTGGGAGATCTCCACCGCCTCCCACGTCGACTTCCCGCAGCTGGCCCGGATCGTCGAACTCACCGACAACCACGACGGCACGCTCTCCCTCTTCACCACCTGCGTCGAGTCCGCCGCACCGCACCGCACCGACTTCACCGACCTCAGCCAGCCGGGCCTCGCCGCCCTCTACCGCGAACTCTCCTTCAACGCCCCGGGCGCCCGGCAGGACCTCGCCGGCACCCCCGGCGACCGCAACACCGAACTCGTGCTGCGCAAGCGGTAGCACCTACCGGGGCAGCACCACGACGTAGGCCGCCGGGTCGCGGTCCCCCGCGGCCATCAGCGCGGTCCGCACCACCATGGCCTGCTGCTCCAGGGACTCCCGCAGCTTCCTCGGCGTCAGGTGCACGACGCTGATGCCGAGCCGCTCCAGGTGCTCGCGCTTGCGGACGTACTCGCTGAACGCGTCGGACCCGGCCGCGCGCGCCGTGCGGGTGTCCAGCTCCACGGCGACGGCCTGGTCGGGCCAGAACGCGTCGACGCCGCCCAGGTGCGGGCCGCCGGGCAGCCGCAGGTCCACGTTCCACAGCGGTTCCGGCAGCCCGTACTCGCGCACCATCGCGTACAGCCGGTCCTCCGCGATCGCCCGGCCCTCCGCGAGCAGCGAGTCCACCGCGTCCACCACGTGCGGGCGGGTCAGCAGCCGCGCCAGCGTGAGCTCCCGGACGACGGCGGCCGGTTCGCAGTGGCCGCCGCGGACCGCCTCGGTCAGCAGCAGGCGCACCGCACCCGCGTCGGTGAGCTGCCCGATCGCGTCCGCGAGCGCCCGCGGCACCGGCGCGACCGGCACCCCCGACAGCTGCACCGGGGCCGGCAGGGCCGTGGCGCGCACCAGCCGGGCGAACTCGGTGGAGCGCAGCCGCCGGGTGCGCGGCACGAGGACGTCGATGTGGTGGAGCGAGGCCGGCGGGGGAGCGGCGGCGAAGCCGTGCAGGGCCAGCGCCGCGAGCCCGGTCACCAGGGCGTCCGTGCAGGGCAGGCCCGCAGGACCGGGGCCGCCGTGCGCCTGCCCGGCCGCGGGCTGGGCCGGGACACCGTCCGCCGGGTGCCGCAGGTCCGGGGTCCGCCCGGCGTACAGCAGCACCGCGTGCAGCCGATCCTCGCTGGTCGGCGGCCCCGGGTGGAGCAGGAACACCCCGGGCAGCACCCGCTGCCAGGGCCCGCCGGCGCGGCACCGCTCCTGCGCCGCGGCGGCGGAGACCCCGTGCGCCTTCAGCTGGGCGCCGCTCATGACGCGCCGCTGGGCGTCGGCGAGGTGGCGCAGGGGGCGGGGGGACAGGGGCGCGGGGGTGTTGTGGTTCATGACCCGGACCTTCCCGGACAGAAGGGCCCCGCTAACCGCTGTTACAAGCGCGTTGCTCAAACCGGACAAGTTCGCCCTAAAGTCCGGATGTCCGGCTGCCGAAAGGGCCTGGCGGCAGACGGGTTACGGCCAGTCATACCCACATTCGGTAACACCCGTGCCACGCCCCGGCGCCGGGCCCGCGTCAACCCGGCGCCGCGCGTTCACCCTCGTCAGGCCCCCGCGGCGGCGTCGCAGGCCTGCCCGCGCAGCGCCCGCGCCAGATCGTCCCGGGCCTCCAGGACCAGGCGCCGCAGCGCGGGCGCGGCCCCCTCGTGCGCGGCGAGCCACGCGTCGGCCTGCGCCAGCGTCTCCGCCGAGTCCTGGAGCGCCGGGAACAGCCCGCGCACGACGTCCATGCCGATCTGGATCGACCGCTCGGCCCAGACCCGTTCGATCGCCGCGAAGTACTTCTGCGCGTACGGCGCCGTCAGCTCCCGCTGGGACGGCTGCTGGAACCCGGCGATGACCGCCTCCACCAGCGCGTTCGACAGCGCGTCCGACTCCACCACCTGCGCCCAGGCCTGCGCCTTGACCGCCGCCGACGGGCGCGCCGCCAGGCAGCGCACCTGGTGCCGCTTGCCGGACGCGGTGTCGTCCCGCGCCAGCTCCGCGGCGAGCACCGCCTCGTCGGCGACGCCGTACGCGGCGAGCGTGTCCAGCAGCGACCAGCGCAGCTCCTGGTCGACCTCCAGACCGTCGATCTTCGCGCTGCCCGCCAACAGCCCTTCGAGGAGCTGGAGATCGGCCGGGCCGGACGCGACGGAGATGAAGAACCGCGCCCACGTCAGCTGGTGCTGGCTGCCGGGCCCGGCCACCCGCAGCTCCCGCAGCGCGCCCTCGGCGAGCAGGCGCCCGCCCTCCTCGCGCCACCCCGGGGCCGCGTAGTGCGCGAGCGCGGAGCGCGCCCAGGCGTGCAGCATCTGGAGCACGCCGATGTCCGACTCGCGCCCGGCGAACCGCAGCACCAGGTCGACGAAGTCGCGGGCGGGCATGAGCCCGTCCCGCGTCAGGTTCCACAGCGCGGACCAGCACAGGGCGCGGGCCAGCGGGTCACAGAGGTCGCCGAGCCGCTCGCGCAGCGTGGCCAGCGAGGTCTCGTCGAAGCGGATCTTGCAGTACGTGAGGTCGTCGTCGTTGACGAGGACCAGCTCCGGCGCCTCGGCCCCGGCCAGCTCGCCGACGACGGTCCGCGGCCCGTCCACGTCGACCTCGGCGCGCGCGTACCGTTCGAGCGCGCCTCCGGGCGTGCGCCGGTACAGGCCCACCGCGACCCGGTGCGGGCGCAGCTCGGGGTGGGACTCCGCGGCCTCCTGGACCACGGCCAGCTCGGTGATGCGCCCCTCGGCGTTCAGCACGGTCTGCGGGGTGAGGGAGTTGACGCCGGCCGTCTGGAGCCAGGAGCGCGACCAGCCCGCCATGTCGCGCCCGCTGGTCTCCTCCAGGACCGACAGCAGGTCGCCGAGGCGCGTGTTGCCGTACGCGTGGCGCTTGAAGTAGCGGCGCGCGCCCTCCAGGAAGGCGTCGCGGCCGACATAGGCCACGAGCTGCTTGAGCACGCTCGCGCCCTTGGCGTACGTGATGCCGTCGAAGTTGAGCTTCGCGTCCTCCAGGTCGCGGATGTCGGCGGTCACCGGGTGGGTGCTCGGCAGCTGGTCCGCGCGGTACGCCCACGCCTTGCGGTTGTTGGCGAAGGTGATCCAGCCGTCCGTGAACCGGGTCGCCTCCACCATCGAGAAGGACCCCATGAAGTCGGCGAAGGACTCCTTCAGCCACAGGTCGTCCCACCACCGCATGGTGACGAGGTCGCCGAACCACATGTGCGCCATCTCGTGCAGGATCACGTTGGCCCGGCGCTCGTACGACGCCTGCGTGACCCTGCCGCGGAAGATGAACTCCTCACGGAAGGTGACCATGCCCGGGTTCTCCATGGCGCCGAGGTTGTACTCGGGCACGAAGGCCTGGTCGTACTTGCCGAAGGGGTACGGGTAGTCGAAGTGCTCGTGGAAGAAGTCGAGCCCCTGCTTGGTGACGAGGAAGACGTCGTCGGCGTCGAAGTACGGCGCGAGCCCCTTGCGGCACATGGCGCCCAGCGGCACGACGAGCTTCGAGCCGTCCTCCAGGACGCGCTCGTAGCTGTCGGTCACGTAGTGGTACGGGCCGGCCACCACGGTGGTGATGTACGTGGAGATCGGCTTGGTCTCCGCGAACTGCCACACCCCGTCGACCAGTTCACCTGACCCGTTCGACCAGACCGTCCACCCCTCGGGCGCCTGCACGCTGAAGCGGTAGGGCGCCTTGAGGTCCGGCTGCTCGAAGTTGGCGAAGACGCGGCGCGCGTCGGCGGGCTCGTACTGCGTGTACAGGTACACCTCGCCGTCCTCGGGGTCGACGAAGCGGTGCATGCCCTCGCCGGTGCGCGAGTAGGCGCACTGGGCGTCGACCACCAGCTCGTTGTCCTCGGCCAGGTTCTCCAGCTGGATGCGGCTGCCGTCGAACACGGCGGCCGGGTCGAGGTCCTCGCCGTTCAGGGAGAGGGCCGTCACCGACGGCGCGACGAGATCGACGAACGTCGCCGCGCCCGGGTCGTCCGCCCGGAACCGGATCGTCGTCACCGAGCGGAACGTGCGCGGTCCCTCGCCACCCGCGGCGCCCACCGCCGACCGCAGGTCGAGGGCGACGTCGTACCCCTCGACGGACAGCAGGCCCGCCCGCTCGCGGGCCTCGTCGCGGGACAGATTCTCTCCGGGCACGGCGGCACTCCTTCGTGACGTTCTCGTATGGCCAGGTCCAGGCCCTTATGGGGCCGTTCGAACGCCTACGATCCTCGCACGCGGCCCTGAGGGCGGACAGCCGGGAATGCGGACGGCCCGGGCCACGTTGCCGCAGGCGAGACCACTCGGTGACTTCTGAGGAGAGCCATGTCCACTGTGGACGAGAAGACCCCCGTCGACTTCTGGTTCGACCCGCTCTGCCCCTGGGCCTGGATGACGTCCCGCTGGGTCCTGGAGGTCGAGAAGGTGCGCGACATCAAGGTCCGCTGGCACCTGATGAGCCTCGCGGTGCTGAACGAGCCGCGCCTGGACGAGCTGCCCGAGGAGTACCGGGAGATGATGCGCACCCAGGCCTGGGGCCCGGTCCGCGTCGTCATCGCCGCGCAGCAGGAGCACGGCCCGGAGGTGCTCGGCGACCTGTACACGGCGCTCGGCACCCGCATCCACAACCGCGGCGAGGGCCCCACGAAGGAGGCCGTCGCCGGCGCCCTCGACGAGGTCGGCCTGCCCGCCTCCCTCCTCGACCACTGGGACGGCACCAAGTACGAGGACGAGCTGCGCGCCTCGCACAAGGAGGGCATCGACCTGGTCGGCCAGGACGTCGGCACGCCGGTCATCGCGGTCCCCGGCGCGGACGGCAACCAGGTCGCCTTCTTCGGCCCGGTCGTCACCCCCGCCCCCAAGGGCGAGGAAGCGGCCAAGCTCTGGGACGGCACGCTGCTCGTCGCCTCGGTCCCGGGCTTCTACGAGCTCAAGCGCACGCGCACGCAGGGCCCGGTCTTCGACAACTAGTCCCTCGGCGGGCCGGCTCCCGGCCGGCTAGTCGTCGATGTCGGCGGGCAGGCGCCGCCCGTCCCACCTCCTGAGGTGCTGGCGCACGGTCCGGCACCCGGTCGTGGCACACCGCCAGGTCGCGTGGATGTCCGCGGGGCTCACCCCCCGGGCCGCGAGGACGGCCTGCTCGTTCGGCTTCAGATGACGGAAGGACCGGGGCCCGCCACCGCACGTGGGGCACGCCCACTCCATCCGCGCTGCTTTCACCATGCGGCCACGGTCCCGCGGAACGCCGCATACCGACAGACCCCGCGAGTCACGTCCTCGCGGGGTCTGTCGTCTTTCCGCCCGCCCGGCGTGAAGGTTGAGAAGACGATCACGAGGCGGGACGCTTCAGGAAGTCGGGAAGTCCGGACCTCAGGGAGCGAGCAGCAGGGCGTTCACGCGCTCCTTGGCGGCGGCGTACCGCTTGGCGACGTCCTGCCAGTTGACGACCTGCCACATGGCCTCGATGAAGTCGACCTTCTGGTTCTTGTACTGCAGGTAGAAGGCGTGCTCCCAGGCGTCGAAGACCAGGACCGGCGTCGAGCCCTGGCCGACGTTGCCCTGGTGGTCGTAGACCTGCTCGACGATGAGGCGGCCGGAGAGCGGCTCGTAGGCGAGGACGCCCCAGCCGGAGCCCTGCGTGGTCGCCGAGGCCTTGGTCAGCTGCGCCTTGAACTTGGCGAAGGAGCCGAAGGACTCGGTGATCGCGTCCGCGAGGTCGCCGACCCCGTCCGCGGCGAGCGGCTCGCCGCCGCCACCGTCCTTGGGGCTGTTCATGTTGTGCCAGTAGATGCTGTGCAGGATGTGCCCGGAGAGGTGGAAGGCCAGGTTCTTCTCCAGCCCGTTGATCGCGCCCCAGCTCTCCGTGTCGCGCGCCTCCGCCAGCTGCTCCAGGGTGTCGTTCGCACCCTTCACGTACGCCGCGTGGTGCTTGTCGTGGTGCAGCTCGATGATCTGCGGGTTGATCACCGGCTCGAGCGCCGCGTAGTCGTACGGGAGTTCCGGGAGTGTGTAGATCGCCATGTCCGTCCGTGCCCTTCGGCCGCAAGCTGCTGGTGCAGAGCTTATTGCAATCAATGTGCAAGTGCAGGCTAACAGCAGCAAGCTCCGGAGTTGATCAGCCCTTGGTCCTAGGTCGTGCGTACACGCGTACGGCCCCCGGAGCGGGTGCTCCGGGGGCCGTACACGGGGACGGGCGCGGCTACTTCCTCGCGGCCAGCCGCTGGCGCGCGTAGCCGACGACCGCGAGGATCACGGTGAGTCCGCCCGCGTAGTAGAGCTGCTCGCGGGTGCCTTCCTCGCGGGCCATCAGCACGAAGACGACCGCCATGCCGGCGAGCGCCACCCAGGTCAGGTACGGGTAGGCCCACATCTTCACGACCAGCCTCTCCGGCGCCTCGCGCTCCAGCCTGCGGCGCAGGACCAGTTGCGAGGCGGCGATGAAGAACCAGACGACGAGGATGATCGCGCCGATCGTCTTCAGCAGCCACTGGAAGATGTCGTCGGGGCGCCAGTAGCTGAGCAGGACGCAGACGAAGCCGAAGACCGCCGACAGCAGCACGGCGATCCGCGGCACCCCGCCGTGGATCCGCCCGATGACCTTGGGCCCCTGGCCGCGCGCGACGAGCGACCCGGCCATCCGGGACGCGCCGTAGATGTTGGCGTTCATCGCCGAGAGCAGGGCGACGAAGACCACGACCTTCATGATGACCCCGGCGGCCGGCAGGTCCAGGTGCTCAAGGGTGGCGACGTAGGAGCCCTTGTCCGGGTCGACCAGCGCCTTGTCGGACCACGGGATGAGCGCGACGACCACGACCATCGAGCCGACGTAGAACAGCGCGATCCGCCACATCGCCGTCCGCACCGCCTTCGCGACGCCCTGCACCGGGTGCTCGGACTCGGCCGCGGCGATGGTCACGGTCTCCAGGCCGCCGTACGCGAACACCGAGGCGAGCAGGCCGGCGATCAGCCCCTCGGTCCCGTTGGGCATGAAGCCGCCGTGGCCGGTGAGGTTCTCCGTGCCGGGCGCGTCGTTGCCGAGCAGCCCCGCGATCGCCAGGACCCCGATGACCAGGAACGCGACGATCGCGGCGACCTTGAGCGTGGCGAACCAGAACTCGAACTCGCCGAAGTTCTTCACCGCCGAGACGTTGGTGCCGGTGAACACGAGCATGAACAGGGCGACCCAGAGCCACTCCGGCACGCCCGGGACCCAGCTGTGCGCGATCTGTGCCGCGCCGATCCCCTCCAGACCCACCGCCACGCAGAGCAGGAACCAGAACGCCCAGCCCGCGGTGAACCCGGCCCAGGGCCCGATCGCCCGCTCCGAGTGGACCGAGAAGGAGCCGGAGGCCGGGTACGCGGCCGCCATCTCGCCGAGCATGCGCATCACGAGCATCACCAGGGCGCCCGAGATCGCGTAGGCGAGGACGATCGAGGGCCCGGCCGCCGCGATGGCGGTGCCGGAGCCGACGAAGAGGCCGGCGCCGATCACCCCGCCGAGGGCGATCATCGACAGGTGGCGCTGCTTGAGGCCGGGCGTGAGCGATGCGGCGTCGGCCGGCTGGTCGCCGGCCGGTGCGGCCGCACCCTCGGCGCTGGGCTGCGCGGACGTCCGAGACATGGGAAAGCCCTGTTCGTAGCGGAGACGGGGGAGAACGTAAGGCGTACGTAAAGCGGCCACAGTCTGGGCGGACGCCCCGCTCACCGGGAAGACGTTTCCGCTATACGGACACGACGCTCACACCCCGCGACGGTCCCGTCGACGAACGGTGAAGGGCCGGCCACGCCGCGCACGCAGCTCGCGCACGCCCGCGACCAGCAGGACCGCCGCGGTCGCCGCCGTCGACCACAGCAGCTGCGGCCGCGCCGTGTCGTCGGTCAGCATCAGCGCGAAGACCACCGCCATCGCGGCGAGCGCCACCCAGGTCAGGTACGGGTAGGCCCACATCTTCAGCACGAGCCGTTCCGGCGCCTCGACCTCCAGACGCCGCCGCAGCCGCAGCTGCGACACCGCGATCAGCGCCCACACGAACAGCAGCACGGCGCCGACCGAGTTGAGCATGTAGAGGAAGACCGTGTCGGGCCACTCCAGATTGAGCAGGACCGAGACGAAGCCGAACGCGACCGACGCCAGCACCGCCCGGCGCGGCACCCCGCCGCGCACCGCGAGCAGCGCCCTCGGCGCCTCGCCCCGCTCGGCCAGCGAGAAGACCATGCGGGAGGAGCCGTACAGGTTGGCGTTGAGGGCCGACAGCAGCGCCACGAAGACGACGATGTTCATGATCTGGCCCGCCGACGGGACCCCGAGGGAGTCCAGGACCGTGACGTAGGGGCTGATCCCCGCCTGCTGCGCGGTCCAGGGCAGCACCGTCACGATGACCAGCATCGAGCCGACGTAGAAGAACAGGATGCGGAAGACCGCGCTGCGCACCGCCCGCGCCACCGAGCGCACCGGGTCCTCGGACTCCGCCGCCGCGATGGTCACGACCTCCAGGCCGCCGAACGCGAAGACGACCGCGAGCACCCCGGAGACGACGCCCTGCCAGCCCCGCGGCAGGAACCCGCCGTCCCCGGTGAGGTGCGTGAGCCCCACCGGGTCGGTGTCGGGCAGCAGCCCGAAGACGGCCAGCGTGCCGAGGACCAGGAACGCGACGATGGCGACGACCTTGAGCGTGGCGAACCAGAACTCGAACTCGCCGAAGTTCTTCACCGCCGCCAGGTTGGTCGCGGTGAACACCACCATGAACAGCAGCACCCACGCCCACTGCGGCACCCCCGGCACCCAGCCGTTCGCGATCTGCGCGGCGCCCGTCGCCTCCACGGCGAGCACGACCACCAGCAGGAACCAGTACAGCCAGCCGACGCTGAACCCCGCCCACCGGCCGAGCGCCCGCTCGGCGTGGACCGAGAACGACCCGGACGCGGGCATCGCCGCCGACATCTCGCCGAGCATCCGCATCACCGACATCGCCAGCGCGCCCGCGATCAGGTACGACACGACGATCCCCGGCCCGGCGACCGCGATCCCGGCGCCCGAGCCGACGAAGAGGCCCGCGCCGATGACGCCACCGAGCCCGAGCATCGTCAGATGGCGCTGTCTGAGCCCGCCCGCGAGGGGTTCGTCCGGAGCTTCGGCGGGGGTGACGTGGTCGTGCATGAGGTGATCGGCCGGCTCTCGGGACTCACAGGGGAATTGGCGGGAACCTACAGTCTCCCCGCCCGCCACCCCGCACCGCAAAACGGGCCCTGACTACCCGCGTCGTCAGTGACGAGCATCACCCCGCACGAGGTGTACAGAGCGCCCTTTGTACGGAGCCCACCAACAGCGGGCCCGAGCCTTTGTCGACCGGCGACCGTGATCGGCTCGACCGCCCTGGGATAGCGTCACGGAGTCCCGCCCTGCCCGACCTCACGGTCCTGCGCACCTCGGAGTCCCCATGAGTACCGCCGCAGCAGTCGCCCGCCCGGGCAAGGTCCTGGCCGACCTCCTCCCCGCCTCCCGCACCAAGGCCGCCGTCGCCGCCAAGAGCGCGGCCCTGATCGTCGGCGGCGCCGCCCTCACCGGCATCGCCGCGCAGATCGCCGTCCCCGTGCCGGGCTCCCCGGTGCCGGTCACCGGCCAGACCTTCGCCGCGCTCCTCGTCGGCACCGCGCTCGGCGCCCGCCGCGGCTTCCTGTCCATCGCCCTGTACGCGCTCGCGGGCATGGCGGGCCTGCCGTGGTTCGCCGAGGGCGGCTCCGGCTACGCGATGCCCTCGTTCGGCTACGTCCTCGGCATGCTGCTCGCCGCGACCGTCGTGGGCTCCCTGGCCCGCCGCGGCGCCGACCGCTCCGCGCTGCGCACCGTCGGCACCATGCTGCTGGGCGAGGCGATCATCTACGCGGTCGGCGTCCCGTACCTGGCGCTGTCCACCGGGATGAGCGCGTCCGCGGCGATCGCCGCGGGCCTCACCCCGTTCCTCATCGGCGACGCCCTCAAGGCGGCCCTGGCGATGGGCGTGCTGCCCGCCGCCTGGAAGCTCGCCGACAAGTAGAGAGCCGACCTGGGGCTACTCGCTCCTCCGGAAGAGGTTCGCCGGGTCGTACGCGGCCTTCACATCGGCGAGCCTCTTTCGCGTATCGGCGTCGAACAGCCCCTCCGTACGCTCCCCGCCGCCGAAGGCGAAGGCGAGGGAGCGCCCCAGGATGTGCTCCGCCACGGTGCCGAACGCCGCCGCCTGATGGGCCCGCGCGGCCTGCTCGGACGAGCCGTCGAGCGGCGACAGGATCCGCAGCAGCCACTCCGCCTCCCGGTGGGGCACCGCGTTCGGCGCGGGCCGGGCGAGGGCGCCGCCCAGGTGGTTGAGCTGGACCACGTGCATCGCGCCGGCCTGGGGTCCGCACCGCGCGAACACCTCGGCGGCCGCGGCGACGTCCAGCTCGCTCAGCAGGACGCCGTCCCCGCAGTAGGCGTGCGGGAACTCCGGGTCGTTGTGGATGGTCGGGCTCTCGGCGTACGGCATCTCGCGCAGCGTGTCCGTGACGGCGGGCCCGAGCGCGGCGCGCAGCGGGGCCACGAGCCGCTCGCCCTCCGCGGCGCTCCCGGTGAACGCGACCCGCACCGAGACCACGTACTGCCCGCGCAGGTGCGGCGGCAGCGCGGGCAGGTCCGGGTAGACGAGCGCGGCCACGGACGAGGTGAGCGCGGGCGGCACGGTCGCCGCCCACCGCGCGTACGCCGCCAGCAGGGCCGCGGGGTCGGCGGCCCGCCCGTCATGGGCGAGGAACCCGCCGTACAGCCGGGTCACCGGGACGAGGTCCACCTCCAGGGAGGTCACCACGGCGAGCCCCGCGCCGCCGCCGAGCAGCCCCCAGTACAGCTCGGGGTCCTGATCAGCGGTGACGTGCCGGGCCGTGCCGTCGGCCGTCACCACGTCGAGGGAGCGGACGTGGTCCGCGGTGTAGCCGAACTCCCGTGCCAGGATGCCGAGTCCGCCGCCGAGGACGTAGCCGGCGGCGCCCACGGTCGGCGCCGACCCGTTGAGCGGGGCGAGTCCGTGCGCGGCCGCCGCCTCGGTGACCGCGCCCCAGCGGGCGCCCGCCCCGATCCGGGCCGTGCGGGCCACCGGGTCCACGGTGACCCCGGCCAGCCCCCGGGTGCTGACGAGGACCCCGCCGCGCACCGCGCCGGGCAGCCCGTGCCCGGTGGCGTGGACGCCGAGGGGCAGACCGGCCGCGGCCGCGTACCGCACGGCGGCCACCACGTCTTCCGCGCGGGCCGCCGCGTAGATCACGTCCGGCCGCCGGACGAACCCCGTCTGGAAGGAGGCGAGTGCGTCGTCGTAGCCGTCCTGGCCGGGCCGCAGGATCACTTTGCCGTCGTCATGCGTAGTCATGACCACCACGGTCCCTGCTCAACCTGACAGCTTCCGTCAGCTTTTCCGCCGGTCTCCTCAGCGCGGCGCCTGCGGGGCGGACGGCCTGCGCGTCGCCCACCACAGTCCGGCCCCGCCCGCGGCGAGCAGGGCGGCCCCGGCCGCGCCGAGCGGCAGGACGCCGTCCCGGGGACCGGTCGACGGCAGCGTCCCGGTGTCACCGCTCTTGTCGCCGCTCTCGTCACCGCCCTTGTCGCCGGCCGGCGCGGCCGGCTTGTTCTCGGTGCCGAGCAGCAGCGGGGTCACGGGCGCGTTCGGCGAGGGGCTCGTCGTGCCGAACGGCACCGGCCCCTGCTGCCAGAAGGTCTTCTTCCCGTCCGCACTCGTCACGGGCAGGCAGATCCTTCCGGTTTTCGCGAGATCGAATGTCGCGGAGATCTTGTAGGTCTCGGACTTTCCGGCCGCGAGATTATCGATCGCGCAGCTGAATCCGCTGTTCGACCCCTTGGGGAGATCGCTTTTTCCGATCGCGGTGCAGCCCGGCACATCCTTGATCGTCATTCCGTCGAATCCGACGACGAGAAGACTGACCTTTCCACTGTCCTTGCTGCCCGTGTTGCTGACGCCGGCGACGAGATTCTTCGTTTCCCCGGTCGTGTTGTCCGCCGTGATCCTCTCGCTGAGGCCCGTGCGCAGAGCGACCCCCGCGGGCGCCTTGTCCACGGCCTTGCCGCCCTTGCCGCTGCCCGGCCCGGGACCGTCGTCCCCGGCGGCGGCGAAAGGCAGGACCATGACGGTCGCCACCGTCGCGGTAAGCAGTGAACCGGCAATGGTGACCTGCCGCCTCGAACTCATGTCCGTCCCCCTAGGTCATTTCCGTGCATCCCCGACCGCGTCCGAATTCGCAGTACTTGAAGAGGTACCACAAGATTTCTCCGCACTATGCTGGTCCGGCGCGAAGTGTTGTTCCTGTTTCCCGGGGGTGCGGTCGATTGCCAGGAAATGTGAGCGGAGGGGTCCAGGGGCTCGTGGTGGCGGCGCGCTACCGCCTGGACGCACCAATAGGCCAGGGCGGAATGGGGCGCGTGTGGCGCGCGGTCGACCAGATGCTCGACCGGCCCGTCGCCGTGAAGGAGATGCGCATCGACGGCCTCGACCCGGAGGACGCGCGCACCCGCCGGGAGCGCACGCTGCGCGAGGCCCGCGCGACGGCCCGCATCGACCACCCGAACGTGGTGCGCGTGTACGACGTGGTGGACGAGGGCGAACGCCTGTGGATCGTCATGGAGCTGGTCCACGGCCGCTCCCTGGAGCAGGTCCTCGTCCAGGACGGCCCGCTGGGCGTCGAGGCGGCGGCGGAGATCGGCCGGGGCTTGGCCGACGCGCTGCGCCCGGTGCACGCGGGCGGCGTCCTGCACCGGGACATCAAGCCGGGCAACGTCATGCTCGAACGGGCCGGTCGGCGCCGCGTCATGCTCACCGACTTCGGGATCGCGGCGATCCAGGACATGACGGCGCTCACCATGGCCGGCATGCTCGTCGGCTCGCCCGACTACATGGCCCCCGAGCGGATCTCCGGCCGGCCCCAGGGCCCGCCCTCCGACCTGTGGTCACTGGGGGCGACCCTGTGCGCGGCGCTCGGCGGCCGGTCCCCGTTCAGCCGCGACACGACGCTGGCCACGCTGCACGCCGTGCTCCACGAGGAGCCGCACCTGCCGCCCGTGGCGGGGCGGCTGACGCCCCTGCTGAGCGCCCTGCTGGCGAAGGAGCCGGGGGAGCGCCCCGACCTCGACGCGATCCTGCGGGCGCTCGCCCCACCCCCGCACGAACCCACCTTGATCCCGCACCCGGCACCACAGCCCCTCCCGGAGCCTTCGCCCCCGGACCGGTCGGCGTCACAGTCGACTCCGGATCGACCGGCGTCACAGTCGACTCCGGATCGACCGGCGTCACCGCCGTCTCCGGACCGCTCGCCGTCACCGCCGTCTCCGGACCGGTCGACGCCGCCCTCGACCCCGGACCGGTCGGCACCGCCACCGCCCCCGGACCAGTCCGCACCGCCCACGACGCACACCCTCGACATCGGCCGGCACGATCCGACCGTGCTCTCCACCGAGCCCGCTCCCGCCGGGGGTACGCGCCGGAACTCCCCGGACGGGCCGCCGCCCGGGCCTGCCGGGCCCCGGCCGAAGCGGCGCCGGGTCGCCCTGCTGGCCGTCGGCGGAGCCCTGGTCGCCGGGCTCGTCGCGGCCCTCGCCCTCACCCTGCCGGGGGACGACACCCGGGTCGGCGACAGGCAGGCGGGCGGCGGGGCGGCGGCCGCGTCCCGCCCGCCCACCGTGGAGGGCACCTCGCGCCCGCCGCCGGCCGACCCGTCGCTGCCGCCGGGCTCGCGCCGGGAGGCGGGGTGGGCGTGGGTGCCGCCGAAGGGCTGGGACCGGGTCGTGAAGACGGCGTCCGAGGTGCACTACACGTCACCGGACGGCCGGCAGGAACTGGTGGCCCAGTCGGCGCTGGCCAAGGACGACCTCCTGGCGACCTGGCAGAAGGCCGAGCTCGACGCGCACCAGGGCCAGGACTACCGGAAGATCCGCCTCGACCGCACCACGTTCCGCGGCCGCCCCGCGGTGGTCTGGGAGTACCTGTTCACCCTGGAAGGCGCGCGCTGGCACGCCGAGCTGCTCGGCTTCGACCAGGGCTCGCGCTCCTACCAGCTGGGCACCTGGTACCGGCCGGAGACGGCGGACCGGGCCCGTGCGACGTACGAGCAGGTGAAGGAGACCTTCACGGTGCTCCCGTCGACCCTCTCCGGCGGCTGACCAGCGGGGTCCGGGACCGGAGCCCCGTGACCTCCGCCGCGACGGCCCCGCGGGGTCAGCGCCGCCGCTGCACCCGGTCCCGTACCAGCGAGACGCCGACCACCAGCACGGCCACCAGCAGCGACAGCAGCACCTGCTCGCGCCCGGCGTCGTCGGTCAGCATGTAGACGAGCACGAAGGAGATCATCGCGATCGTCGCCCAGGTCAGGTAGGGGAACAGCCACATCTTGACGACGAGCTTCTCCGGCTGCTCGCGCAGGATGATGCCGCGCATCCGCAGCTGCGTGAAGCAGATGACGAGCCACACGAACAGCGCGACCGCGCCGGAGGAGTTGAGCAGGAAGTCGAAGACGGTGTCCGGCCACTGGTAGTTGAACCAGACGGCGAGGAAGCCGAAGACGACCGAACCGAGGATCGCGGCCCGCGGCACGCCCCGCGAGGTGGTCCGCGCGAACGCCTTCGGCGCGTCCCCGCGCTGCCCGAGCGAGAAGGCCATCCGGGAGGCGGTGTAGAGGCCGGAGTTCAGGCACGACAGGACGGCCGTCAGCACGATGACGTCCATCACCTGACCGGCGTGCGGGATGCCGATCGAGTTGAGCGCGGCGACGTAGGAGCCGTCCTTGAGGATCGCGGCGTCGTTCCACGGCAGCAGGGTCAGCACGACGAAGATCGAGCCGAGGTAGAAGATGCCGATGCGCCAGATCACCGAGTTGGTGGCCCGGGTGACGGCCTTCTGCGGGTCCTCGGACTCACCGGCGGCGAGCGTGACGATCTCCGAGCCCATGAAGGAGAAGACGACCATCAGGACGCCGGTCAGGATCGCGCCGGGCCCCTCGGGGAAGAACCCGCCGGAGTCCGTCAGATGCCCGAACCCGTTGCCCGGGTTGTCGGAGCCCGGCAGCACGCCGAAGACGGCGAGCAGGCCGACGATCACGAACGCGCCGATGGCGACGACCTTGATCCCGGCGAACCAGAACTCGAACTCGCCGTAGCTGCCGACGGCCGCCAGGTTCACGGCGGTGAGCACGACCATCACGATCAGCGCCCACCCCCACTGCGGCACCCCGGGTATCCAGCCGTTGAGGATCTTGGCCCCGGCGGTCGCCTCCACGGCGAGCACCACGACCCAGAAGAACCAGTACAGCCAGCCGATCGAGAAGCCGGCCCAGCGGCCGAGCGCCTGGTCGGCGTAGGCGGAGAAGGAGCCGGAGGTCGGCCGGGCCGCGGCCATCTCGCCGAGCATCCGCATCACGAGGACGACCATCGCGCCGACCAGGGCGTACGAGATGAGGATGGCGGGGCCGGCCGCCGCGATGCCGGAGCCGGAGCCGACGAAGAGTCCGGCGCCGATGACACCGCCGATGGCGATCATCGAGAGGTGGCGGTTCTTCAGCCCGGCCTTGAGGCCGTCACCACCGTCCGGTCCGGCGCCTGACCCGGTGGGGTCGCCCGGGGAGGTGTCTTCCGTCGCAAGGGATGACTGCGAGGTCATGAACGGATCCTTAGGTTCTCGGGGTACGAGCCCTGGCATTCAAAGCGCAGAGGAGTCCGGGGCGGAAGACCTGACTCCGGATTGTTGTCTTCGTTACGTCGCCCGCACGCCGCCCTCACCTCCGCACGGCCCGATGACCATGACTGCGCCCCCGGTCGCGGCTACCCGGCCCGCGGCGTGCCACACTCGGACCCATGCGCGTGTACCTCGGCTCGGATCATGCCGGCTACGAACTCAAGAACCACCTGGTCGAATGGCTCACGGCCCATGGCCACGAGCCCGTCGACTGCGGACCCCACATCTACGACGCCCAGGACGACTACCCCCCGTTCTGCCTCCGCGCCGCGGAGCGCACGGCGGCGGACCCGGCCGCCCTCGGCATCGTGATCGGCGGCTCCGGCAACGGTGAGCAGATCGCCGCGAACAAGGTCAAGGGCGTCCGTGCGGCCCTCGCCTGGAGCGAGCAGACCGCGGCCCTCGGCCGCGAGCACAACAACGCGAACGTGATCTCCATCGGCGGCCGGATGCACACCGAGGAGGAGGCGACGAAGTTCGTCGAGATCTTCCTCGGCACCCCGTACTCGGACGAGGAGCGCCACCAGCGCCGCATCGACATGCTGTCGGCGTACGAGGAGACGGGCGAGCTCCCCGCCATCCCGCCGCACCACCCGCAGCAGCCGTAACCCGGCCGAATCCAGCCCCTCCGGCGCTTGCGGAGCGGGGTCCGGGGCGGAGCCCCGTGTCCCGGGCCGCGAGCGCCGGGACCAGGCCCGCCCCGAGAGGAACCGGCATGCCCGAGGGCCACACGATCCACCGCCTGGCCCAGGACCACGCCGAACGCTTCGCGGGCCACCCGGCCGAGGTCACCAGCCCCCAGGGCAAGTTCTCCGCCGCGGCCGCCCTCCTCACCGGCCGGGAGCTGACCCGCACCGAGGCCCACGGCAAACACCTCTTCCTGGGCTTCGGCGCCGCCCAGGACCCGGCCTGGGTCCACATCCACCTGGGCCTCTTCGGCAAGTACACCCTCGGCGACGGCCCGGCCCCGCCGCCCACCGACACGGTCCGGCTGCGCCTGCGCACCGCCACGCACTACGCGGACCTGCGCGGTCCCACCACCTGCGCCCTGATCACGGACGCCGAGAAGCAGGCGATACACGACCGGCTCGGCCCGGACCCGCTGCGCCCCGACGCCGACCCGGCCCGGGCGTACGCGCGCATCGCCCGCAGCCGTACCTCCATCGCCGCGCTCCTGATGGACCAGAAGGTCATCGCGGGCGTCGGCAACGTCTACCGGGCCGAGGTCCTCTTCCGGCACGGCATCGACCCGTACACCCCGGGCAAGGACCTCGCGCCGGACGAACTCGCCGCCCTCTGGGACGACTTGGTGCTCCTGATGCGCGAGGGCGTCCGCCTCAACCGCATCGACACGGTCCGCCCCGAGCACACCCCCGAGGCGATGGGCCGCCCGCCGCGCGTCGACGACCACGGCGGCGAGGTCTACGTCTACCGGCGGGCGGCCCACCCCTGCCACCTGTGCGGCACCGCCGTCCGCACGGCGGAACTGGCGGCCCGCAACCTCTTCTGGTGCCCGTCCTGCCAGCCCGCCCGGCCCTGACCCGCGCCGTGATCAGCGACACGTCACCGAGGTGGGCCGCACCCAACTCCCGTACGGACAAGGCGAGATCGGCTGGCTCCCGGGTCCGCTCGCAGGAGGCGCCCTTCGCGTCGCGCCAGCATCCCGGGCCGGGTGCCGATGGTGAGCGTCGCCGCGACGCACCGCAGGCGCGGCATCCTCACGTCGATGATGCGCCGCCGGCTCGACGACGTATGGGCCTGGCACCGCGAGCCGCTCGCGGTGCTGACGGCGTCCGAGCCGGCGATCTACGGCCGGGTCGGGTCACAGCAGCCGCTCCTGCGGCGACTCGCCCACCCCGCCGAAAGCCACCTCGAGCCGGGCGTACCAGTGCTCCCATTCGTCCTGGGCCAGTACACGTACGTCGGTCGTCATATGCCATGCCCAGCAGGGCAAGCGGGACGGGAGCGAGCGGATTTCCCCGGCCGCGGGTCCCCGGCCGCGGGTGCCCGGACAGGGGAACAAGTGGGACCACCCGTGCACAGATCCAGGCCCGATGGATAAGGTCCACGAGCGATGGCGGTACGACGAGAGCGGCGCGCGCGAGAGCGGCGCGCGGCAGCGGAGACGTTCACGGCCCGGATGAAGAAGCGCGCGCACCGGGTCCGCACAGCCCTGCGCAAATCCGGGGTCGACTACTTCCGGGGCGACGGTTCGGACTGGATCGCGCTCGCCGGGCTGCTGCTCACGATCCCGCTGATCACCTGTTTCACCATCCTCGACCCGGTCTGGTGCACGCCGACCGTCCTCGTCCTGCCGATCGTCGCGGGCGGCCTGGTGCTGCGCCCGGCCAGCCTGCTCGGCCTGTACGCGGCAGCGGCGGCGGCGCTGATCGTCGAGTCGGTCCAGCTGGGCCCGTACTCGCAGCGCGCGGCGGGCGTCACGCCCGGTACCGTCCTGACCGTCGCGGCCTGCGGATTCTTCGGGCTGCTCATAGCGCAGTTCCGCAGCCGTGTCGGGGTGCCCTGGCGGCGCGGCGGCACGATGCTCTTCGACCTGCGCGAGCGCATCCGCACCCAGAGCCGGCTGCCGAAGCTGCCGCAGGGCTGGCACCGGGAGATGGCGCTGCGCCCGGCCGGCGGGCAGTCCTTCTCCGGCGACTTCGTGGTCGCGGCCCGCACGAACAACGGCCGCACGCTCGAAGTCGTCCTCACCGACGTGTCGGGCAAGGGCATGGACGCGGCCTCCCGCGCCCTGCTCCTGGCGGGCGCCTTCAGCGGGCTGCTCGGCTCGCTGCCGCCGCACGCCTTCCTGCCCGCCGCCAACGGCTACCTCCTGCGCCAGGACTGGGACGAGGGGTTCGCGACCTCGATCCACCTCGTCCTTGACCTGGAGTCCGGGGACTACGAGCTGTACTCCGCCGGGCACCCGCCGGGCCTCCAGCTCAGCGCCGGCACGGGGCGCTGGGAGGAGAAGGCGGCCGAGGGTCCCTTGCTCGGGGTCTACGACGGCGCCGAGTTCGACGCGACGAAGGGGACGTTGCGCCCCGGCGATGTGCTGATGCTCTTCACCGACGGGCTGGTGGAGACCGCCGAGCGGGACATCACCGAGGGGATCGACCGGCTCACCGGGGAGGCCGACCGCTATGTCTCCGGGGGGTTCCACGGCGCCGCCTGGCACCTCATCGAGGCGGTGGCCAAGGACGTCAACGACGACAGGGCGCTCCTCTTGATCTGCCGCGACAACTGACCCGGCGCGCCACAGAAGGGGCCCCGCTCGTTCTTCGTCTGCCGGCCGGCGAGGCGTCCCCGCGCCCCCAAGACGCGCACTACGTGCGCCCCGGTTTGTCTGCGGCTCCGGTGGGGGCTGGTCGCGCAGTTCCCCGCGCCCCTGAGATGCGCACTACGTGCGCCATCTCATCGCCCCCCTGAGGCAGCGGCGAAGCCGCAAGCCTCCAGGGGCGCGGGGAACGGCGCGAGAACCCCCACCGGCCGGGCAGCCGAGGAACTGCCCAGGGGCGCGGGGAACGGCGCGAGAACCCCCCACCGGCCGGGCAGCCGACGAACTGCCTAGGGGCGCGGGGAACGGCGCGAGAACCCTCACCGGCCGGCCAGCCGACAAACTACCCAGGGGCGCGGGGAACGGCGCGAGAACCCCCCACCGGCGGGGCAGCCGACGAACTACCCAGGGGCGCGGGGAACGGCGCGAGAACCCCCCACCGGCGGGGCAGCCGACGAACTACCCAGGGGCGCGGGGACACCTATCCCACCCCGGCCCGCTCCGACCTCGCCCCCGCGAAGCGCCACCCCACCCAGGACGACCGCCCCGCCGCAAGCGGCCCAAGAACCGCCAGCACCAGCACATACCCCGCGATGAACGGCGCCAGCCGCTCATCGAGCCCCGCGCCGGCGGCCATCGTCCCGAGGATCAACGCGAACTCCCCCCGCGCCAACAGCGTCGCGGACACGTTCGCAGCCGCACCCACCCCGAACCCGTACACCCGGGCCACTCCCACCCCCGCCGCCACATTCATCACCAGCGTCACAGCGACAGCGACCAGCACCGGCCCCACCACCCCCGGCAGATCCCCGGGATCGATCGACAGCCCGAACCCGAAGAAGAAGATCGCCCCGAACGCGTCCCGCAACGGATGCACCAGCGCCCGGATCCGCTCCCCGGACGCGGTGGCCCCGAGCATCAGCCCGACCATGAACGCCCCGATCGCGTCCGCGACCCCGAACCACTCCGACACCCCGGCCACGAACACCGCCGCCCCGAGGAAGGAGATGACGAGCAACTCGTCGTCCTTGGTACGGAAGAGCGTGCCGACGACCCGCGTGCCGAACCGCGCGGCCAGCGCGAGCAGCAGCAGGAACCCGAAGGCCTTGCCACCGTCGAGCACCGCGGCGCCCAGCGAGTCGGCACCGGACAGGATCGGCTGCAAGGCGGCCAGGTACAGCGCCAGGAAGATGTCCTCGACGACGATGATGCCGAGGATCGGCCGGGTCTCGGGGTTGCCGAGCCGCCCGGTGTCCACGAGGACCTTGGTGACGATGGCGGACGAGGAGATGCCGAGCACCCCGGCGAGGACCAGGGCCTCGGAGGTGCCCCAGCCGAGGGCGAATCCGAAACCGAGGCCGGCGCCGACGTTCAGCGCGAGGTAGGTCGCGCCCGCGACGGCCATCTTGCGGCCGCCCGCCTTGAGGTCGTCCAGATGGAACTCGAGACCGAGATAGAAGAGCAGCAGCACCAGGCCGAGCGCGGAGAGCATCTCCAGCTCGTGCGGGTCGTCGACGAGCACGACGCCCGGGGTGTGCGGGCCGAGCAGGATCCCGGCCAGGATGAACAGCGGGATGGTGGGGAGTCCGATGCGCCCGCCGAGGCGGGCGAGGACGGCGGCGGCCAGGAAGGCTCCGCCCATGGCGATCAGGGTGTCTGCGTGTCCGATGGGCCCGTTCCTCCAGGTAAAGGATTGGTCAAAGAAGAGTCAATAGTTAGCTTACCAAACGAGTGGTGGGACCCTGCGGGCATGCGTCGGCAGCGGCCCGGACCGTCACGACGCACGACGTCCGGGCCGCTCGACCGGCCCTGCGGTAAAGGGAGTTCACGGGCTGCGGCGGCCCGCGGCTATGGTCGCCCCATGCTGACGCCGAAGGAGATCGAGGCCCTGGCCCGGCAGGCGCACGCCGGGCAGCGCGACAAAGCGGGGCGGCCCTACGCCGAGCACCTCGCCGCCGTGGCCGCGGGCGTCGAGGCGCGGGGCGGCACGGACGAGCAGGTGGCGGCGGCCTGGCTGCACGACGCCGTCGAGGACGACGCCCTCAGCGCGGAGTGGCTGGCCGGTGCCGCGCTGGCGGCAAAGACCAAGGACATGGTCCGCGCCCTGACGAAGCAGCCGGGCGAGCCCCCGGAGGCGTACGCGCACCGGATCCTGTCGACGCCCGGTGCGCTGCTGGTGAAGGAGGCGGACCTGGCCCACAACGCGGATCCGGCCCGCCTCGCACTCCTGGAGGAGGCGACGCGGGCCCGGCTGACCCAGAAGTACGCGACGATGCGCGCCCTCCTGGGCCTGCCCGCACCGCCGGACGGCCGTTAGGGCCTGTCTCCCAGATCCCTCCTGCCTCGCGGCGTCTGGCACGCTCCCCCAGCTACCGCTGGGAGGTGCCCCCACTCGCCGCACCGGGCACAAGGCCAAGTACATCCAGTACGAGGCCTCGCACCCGGCACTCCCCCAGCCTTCGGCCGGGGGGACCCCCAGAGCACGCACCAGACGCCGCGAGGCCCGCCCTCCGGGCGGACGGAGGGATCTGGGAGACAGGCCCTAGCTCTGGTGGCGCGCCCGGGCCAGCTGCGCGGCGTCCTTCTTGAAGGCCCACTCCATCTTCGGCTCCATGGCGAAGCGGAAGAGGCGCTGCACGGGCGGCGTGCACAGCACGGTGACGACCGCCGCGGCGACGACCGTGACGGCGACCTGCCCGTACGGCTCGTGCACCCACGCCGCGTCGAACCAGCCCCAGAACCGGGACCCCTTCGCCAGGAACCCGTGCAGGAGGTAGCCGTAGAGGGTGCCGGCGCCGAGCACCGTGAACCACATCTTGCGCCGCGGCACCCACGCGAAGAAGCACGCGGTCAGCACCAGCGAGCAGCCCAGCAGCGCGAGCGTCATGACGACCCCGGCCCACCACGGGGCACCCAGCTCCTGCGCGCTGTCACGGTGGTAGAACCACGCGGACGTCATCCGCGGAGCCGCCCAGTACGCGAGGACGAGCGCGCCCGCCACGACCGGCACGGACAGGATCCGCACCTCACGCCGCCGCACCAGCTGGAAGTGCTCGGGCTTGAGGAAGAGCCCGAGGACGAAGAAGGGCAGGAACTGCAGCACGCGCTGGAGGTCGAGGTCGTCGCCGATGTCGGGGGAGATCGAGGCGAGCACGGCGATCCCGAGGGCGACCGGGACCGGCCAGCGGATGACCTTCCACAGGGGAGTGGTCAGCCGCCACACGAAGAGCGCGACCAGGAACCAGGTGAGGAACCACGGGTCGAGCAGGCTGAACGGATAGTCCGGGTCGTCGCCCGCGGTCCGCTTGAAGAGCGTGTACGCGACCTCGAAGAGGACGTACGGCACGGCGACGCCGGTGATCAGGCGCCGCAGCCGGTCGGGCCGCATGTCGAAGCTGCGCGAGAAGTAGCCCGAGACGACGATGAACGCCGGCATGTGGAACGTGTAGACGAACATGTACAGCGCTTCGGCGGTACGGCTGCCGTCGGTGAGCGGTTCCCAGCAGTGGCCCATCGCGACGAAGACGATGGCCAGGTACTTCGCGTTGTCGAAGAAGGCGTCCCGCTGCTTGGGCCGGGCGGCGCCGGCGGCCGGAGCGGGGTCGGCCTGCGGGGCTGTGGGGGCGGCGGTGGAGCGGGCCGGCGCGACCGCGGCCGCGGGGAGCGGGGTGCGATGCGAGCCGTGCGGGTGCAGCGAGTTGGTCACAGGCCCTCCCACCAGGAGCTCGGGGAGACGATCCGGGACCGCACTGCGCCGGGTGGGGTCGTGGCAGTGTGGAACATCTGAGGCACCCTAGTGGCGCCCGAGCGATTTCGTAAAACTCTCAACGCGAATCCTCCTTATCGGCCCCGCTTACCCCGGATTCCCGGAAGTCCGCCTGACGGCGTACGACATCGAGTCATGGCCGATCTGTCCGTTATCACACTCGTCATCCCCCTTAAACACCGCATAACACCCTCGAACGACACCGCCCGATTGTCCGATTGGTCACCTAAATCACACCGGTCGGAGACGCGGATAAGCGGGCGGATATTCAGCCGCCGGAGCCGGTTGCTTTTCCGTGCGCGCGCCGCGGGGGAATTGCGGAAAAGCCATGCGTGGCATGCGTCGGGCATGTGTAGGACGCATGTGCGGCCAGCGAAACGATCAAGCCGAAATCCGCGCTCGGGCGCGCCCGCCGACGGCCCCGGCGGCCCGCCGCGCTCATGCGCCCCAAGGGCGCCGGCCCCGCGCGCCACCACGCGCGCGTGGCCGACGATGCGTCACCGGCCGCATGCCGGGGCCGTGTTGGTGGCACGATGGTTCTGGCGGGGGGTGTGCGGGGCTGTGCCCCCCGGGCCGGGAGAGCGGACCGACCTAGGGTGTGATCAGTGTGGCCATTTCGCTGTCAGTGGTGCTGTTGTTGGCGATCGTCCTCGTGGTGCTCATGCGCGGCGGCTCGCTGAAGGCGGGGCCCGCCATCGTGGCGGTGCTCTTCGGCTTCTTCCTGGCGTCGACCGGAATGGCCCCTGCCATCAACAACTTCCTCAACTCCGTCGCGAGCAGCATCAGCGCGATAAATTTCTGAGGCACCGGCGGACGCGCGCCGGCCGGGGGCGTGACAAAGGCCTCCGGCCCGGCTCCACCGTGGTGGGAACCGGGCCGGAGGCCTCTCAAGAGCGGGCGACGGGAATCGAACCCGCGTAGCTAGTTTGGAAGACTAGTGCTCTACCATTGAGCTACGCCCGCACAGCTCGCGCCGCAGGTCACCGACCGCGGCACGGAAGGCATCGTAGCGGGTCCCGGGCTCCGCTCGCACACCCGTTGCCGCCGCCGTCGCCGTGGCACCTGCGCGACCCGCGCCGCGCCCCGGAACACGGGAGCCGCGCGGCCTGCGGGCATGTACCCTACGTGTCGCACCGACGGGGTGTGGCGCAGCTTGGTAGCGCGTCCGCTTTGGGAGCGGAAGGCCGTGGGTTCAAATCCCGCCACCCCGACCAGCGTTGCCGCGGCGACACGACGACCGCGGATCCTCCACGGGCGTCACCGCCGGATCGAACCCCAAGATCGCATTGTGGGTGTGCTCCGGCGTGCCGTTACTATGCAAGCTGCATGCCCGTGTGTCTCTCAAGCCGGGCACGATCCCTAAAGTCAGCCCCAAGGAGACCGAACCGTGAAGAGCGCCGTCGAGACCCTGAACCCGACCCGGGTTCGGCTCAGCATTGAGGTGCCCTTCGAGGAGCTCAAGGACAGCCTCGACGCGGCGTACAAGAAGATCAACCAGCAGGTCACGGTGAAGGGCTTCCGCAAGGGCAAGATCCCGGCCCGCGTCATCGACCAGCGGTTCGGCCGCGGTGCGGTGCTGGAGGAGGCCGTCAACGACGCCCTCCCGAAGTTCTACACCGACGCGGTCAACGAGGCGGAGCTCAACGTCCTCGGTCAGCCCGAGGTCGACATCACGGAGCTGAAGGACGGCGAGACGCTGAACTTCACCGCCGAGGTCGACATCCGCCCGGCCATCGAGATCCCGGACTACTCCGGGATCGAGGTCGAGGTCGACGCCGTCGAGGTCACCGACGAGGACGTCGAGAAGTCCGTCGCGCAGCTCCAGGAGCGCTTCGCCTCGACCTCCCCGGTCGAGCGCGCCGCCGAGGACGGCGACGTCGTCACCATCGACCTGGAGGCCAAGGTCGACGGCGAGGTCCTGGAGGACGGCGTCGCGTCCGGCGTCTCCTACACCATCGGCTCGGGTGAGCTGCTGGACGGCATCGACGACGCCGTGAAGGGCCTGGAGGCCGGTGGCGAGGCCACCTTCACCTCCCAGCTCAAGGGCGGCTCGGCCGAGGGCAAGGACGCCGAGGTCACCGTCAAGGTCACCCAGGTCGCCGCCCGTGAACTCCCGGCCCTGGACGACGAGTTCGCCCAGCTCGCCTCCGAGTTCGACACCCTCGACGAGCTGAAGGCCGACAGCCGCAAGCGCCTCGAGAACATGAAGCAGTACGACCAGGCGACCCAGGCGCAGGAGCGCGTCCTGGAGAAGCTGCTCGAGCTGGTCGAGGTCCCGGTCCCCGAGAAGCTGCTCGAGGACGAGGTCCAGACCCGCAAGCACAACCTGGAGCACCACCAGCTCGGCCAGATGGGCCTGGACATCGAGAAGTACCTCGAGATCCAGGGCAAGACGGTCGAGGAGTTCGACGCCGAGACCCGCGAGCAGGCGGTCAAGGGCATCAAGACGCAGTTCGTCCTCGACGAGCTCGTCAACAAGGAGAAGCTGAACGTGAACCAGGAGGAGCTCACCGAGCACCTCATGCGTCGCGCCGCCTCCTCCAACATGTCGCCCGACCAGTTCGCCCAGGCCGTCGTCGAAGGCGGCCAGGTCCCGATGCTCGTCGGCGAGGTCGCCCGCGGCAAGGCGCTCGCCGTCGTCGTCGAGGCCGCCACGGTCAAGGACACGAACGGTGAGGTCGTCGACCTGGAGGACGACGAGGACGCTGCCGCTGAGGAGCAGGCGGAGGAGTCCACGGAGTCCAAGGAGTCCACGGAGGCCTGATCTCCGCGAGGCTTGAGCGAAGGCCCCCGGGACCGAGGTCCCGGGGGCCTTCGTGCCCCGCCAGGGGCGCGGGGAACTGCGCGCTCAGCCCGAGCCGGGCCCGCGGACGCGTCTGCTCTTGAGGTCCTACGGCCACTGCGGCCGGTACGTGGCTGGTCGCGCAGTTCCCCGCGCCCCCACAGGCGCACCCTGCGCTCACAGCGAACAGTTGACTTCGCGGGATTCCCCGGAGGGACCCGCGCGTTAGGGTCCATGAATACGAGGGCAGGGGAGTCTCCGAGCGAGGGCCCCGGCCTCAGTAAGAGACGCAAGACGGCACGAGGCCGTCAGAGACGAGCAGGTGGATACGTGACGAATCTGATGCCTTCCGCCGCCGGCGAGCCGTCCATCGGCGGTGGCCTCGGCGACCATGTCTACAACCGGCTGCTCGGCGAGCGGATCATCTTCCTCGGCCAGCAGGTCGACGACGACATCGCCAACAAGATCACCGCGCAGATGCTGCTCCTTGCCGCCGACCCGGACAAGGACATCTACCTCTACATCAACAGCCCCGGTGGCTCGGTGACCGCCGGCATGGCGATCTACGACACCATGCAGTACATCCCGAACGATGTCATCACCATCGGCATGGGCATGGCGGCCTCGATGGGCCAGTTCCTGCTCACCGGCGGCACGGCGGGCAAGCGCTTCGCCCTGCCGAACACCGACATCCTGATGCACCAGGGCTCCGCGGGCATCGGCGGCACGGCCTCCGACGTCAAGATCCAGGCCGAGTACCTGCTGCGTACCAAGCACCGCATGGCGAGGATCACGGCCGAGCACTCCGGCCAGACCGTCGAGACGATCATCCGTGACGGTGACCGCGACCGCTGGTACACCGCCGAGGAGGCCAAGGAGTACGGCCTCATCGACGAGATCATCTCTGCCGCTACGGGTGTTCCGGGCGGCGGCGGCACGGGCGCCTGAGCGGTCTTCGCACCGACTCGGCTCCGGCCCCAAGCCCACTGCCTCCCTCACCAGGACGGAACACGGACCATCATGAACAACATCCCCGGCAGCGGCCTCTACACGGGCCCGCAGGTCGACAACCGCTACGTGATCCCGCGCTTCGTCGAGCGCACCTCGCAGGGCGTGCGTGAGTACGACCCGTACGCGAAGCTCTTCGAGGAGCGCGTGATCTTCCTCGGCGTGCAGATCGACGACGCCTCGGCCAACGACGTCATGGCGCAGCTGCTGTGCCTGGAGTCGATGGACCCGGACCGCGACATCTCCATCTACATCAACAGCCCCGGTGGCTCGTTCACGGCCCTCACGGCCATCTACGACACGATGCAGTTCGTGAAGCCGGACATCCAGACGGTCTGCATGGGCCAGGCGGCCTCCGCCGCCGCGGTCCTGCTCGCCGCCGGCACCCCGGGCAAGCGCATGGCCCTGCCCAACGCGCGCGTGCTGATCCACCAGCCCTCCGGCGGCACCGGCCGCGAGCAGCTCTCCGACCTGGAGATCGCGGCCAACGAGATCCTCCGGATGCGCACGCAGCTGGAGGAGATGCTGGCCAAGCACTCGACGACCCCGCTGGAGAAGATCAGCGAGGACATCGAGCGTGACAAGATCCTCACGGCCGAGGACGCGCTCGCGTACGGCCTGGTCGACCAGATCATCTCGACGCGCAAGATGAACAACGAGGCAATCGCCTGACAAGGCGTTGTATCGTCTGCCACTCCCCGGCACGGTTCACCCGGGCGTTCGCGGCTACTCGACCCGTCGAGGACGCTCGTTCGAAGTGAACCGTGCCAAGGGGGGCCCGAACGGGGGGCCCGGCAAGGTACCGTCGGATACAGGCACCAGGAGCCGCTGAACGTGGCGTCTCCCAGGCGAAGGGGAAGCACCTCGTGGCACGCATCGGTGACGGCGGCGATCTGCTCAAGTGCTCGTTCTGCGGAAAGAGCCAGAAGCAGGTCAAGAAGCTCATCGCAGGCCCCGGTGTATACATCTGCGACGAGTGCATCGACCTCTGCAACGAGATCATCGAGGAAGAGCTCGCGGAGACGAGCGAAGTGCGCTGGGAGGAACTGCCCAAGCCGCGCGAGATCTACGAGTTCCTCGAGGGCTACGTCGTGGGCCAGGAGGCCGCCAAGAAGGCGCTCTCCGTGGCGGTCTACAACCACTACAAGCGCGTCCAGGCCGGTGAGAACGGCGGGGCGGCGGGCCGCGACGACGCGATCGAGCTCGCGAAGTCCAACATCCTGCTCCTCGGCCCGACCGGCTCGGGCAAGACGCTCCTCGCGCAGACGCTGGCCCGGATGCTGAACGTGCCGTTCGCCATCGCCGACGCCACCGCGCTCACCGAGGCCGGCTATGTCGGCGAGGACGTCGAGAACATCCTGCTGAAGCTCATCCAGGCCGCCGACTACGACGTCAAGAAGGCCGAGACGGGCATCATCTACATCGACGAGATCGACAAGGTGGCCCGCAAGTCGGAGAACCCGTCGATCACGCGCGACGTGAGCGGCGAGGGCGTGCAGCAGGCGCTGCTGAAGATCCTCGAAGGGACCACGGCCTCGGTCCCGCCGCAGGGCGGCCGCAAGCACCCGCACCAGGAGTTCATCCAGATCGACACGACGAACGTGCTGTTCATCGTGGGCGGTGCCTTCGCCGGTCTGGAGAAGATCATCGAGTCGCGGGCCGGCGCCAAGGGCATCGGCTTCGGCGCGACGATCCACTCCAAGCGCGAGCTGGAGGAGAAGGACCAGTTCCAGGAGGTCATGCCGGAGGACCTGGTGAAGTTCGGGATGATCCCCGAGTTCATCGGCCGGCTCCCCGTCATCACCTCCGTGCACAACCTGGACCGGGAAGCCCTCCTGCAGATCCTGGTCGAGCCGCGCAACGCCCTGGTCAAGCAGTACCAGCGCCTCTTCGAACTCGACGGGGTGGAGCTGGACTTCGAGCGTGAGGCCCTGGAGGCCATCGCCGACCAGGCGATCCTGCGCCGCACCGGCGCGCGCGGCCTGCGCGCCATCATGGAGGAGGTCCTCCAGTCGGTGATGTACGAGGTCCCGTCCCGCAAGGACGTGGCCCGCGTCGTCATCACGGCGGACGCCGTCCACTCGAACGTGAACCCGACGCTGATCCCACGCGACTCCCGGGGCCCGGGCGCGGGTGAGCAGAAGTCGGCGTAGCCGCGCGGCAGGCGACACAGCGGAGGGGCCCGGTCGGACAACCGACCGGGCCCCTCCGCTGTGTCGTCCGGGCGTCAGGCCTTGACGCGGATCTCCGAGCGGAGCTTCGCGGCGATGTCCGACGCGCTCTTCAGGTCGGTCTCCTTGCCGGCCAGCAGGTCCGACATCTCGGCGGACATGACCATCGCGACCGTGCTGTGGTCACCCCAGATGCAGACCGGCATGTGCATCACCTTGGGGGTGCCCGGCGCGGCCGTGGGGTCGTTGTTCTCGATCTTCACGTCCTGGCACTTCAGGATCACGTCGTCGGTGCTGTAGTCCGTCGGGTCGCCGACGAGCGAACCCTTGGTCTTGCTGTCGCCCCCGTCGTCCTCCAGGGCGGAGGTGGCCGCCTTGGCGAACATCCCGTCGACCAGCTTGTCCGGGTCGTCGATCTGCCCGTAGGCGCCCTGGAACTGGAGCACCTTGCCGCCCAGCGGGTTGGCGGAGTCCGCGACCTTGTAGGAGCCGTCGACCGGCTTGCCGTTCTCCAGGCCGTCCTTCTCGGCGTCCTTCATGTCGTCCGCGCTGAAGCCGTCGGAGGACGTCGCGTTCTTCTTGTACTCGCCGAGGACGGTCGCCGGAGCGGTCAGCTTGTGCGCGCCGTCGTCCGCCACCGAAGCACTGCTGCCGCCGCTGAACAGGAAGTACGCGCCCACGCCGATCGCCGCGACCACGGCGACCCCCGCGATGATCAGACCCGTCTTCTTCTTGCCGCCGCCCTGCGGCGGGGCCGGCGGGTACTGGCCGTACGGCGCCTGGGGCTGCTGCCCGTAGGGGCCCGGCTGCTGCGGCTGGCTGTAGGGCTGCTGCGGCGGGACCCCGGGCGGGCCCTGCTGCGGGTAGCCGTAGCCCGGCTGCGGCTGCTGCTGGGGGTACCCGTAGCCGGGTCCAGGGGCCTGGGGCGGCTGGCCGTAGGGACCGGGCTGCGGCTGCTGGCCGTACGGCCCGGGCTGCTGCTGCGGCTGCTGCGGCTGGCCTCCGTAGGGGCCCGGCTGGTTGTGGCTCATTTCTTGGGTTCCTCCCCGAGGTTTATGTGCTCCCGACATCCTGACGTACGCGCGTGCGGTTCGGTCCCCCGTATTCGGTTTCAGTACGAGCTTGTGACCCCTCTAAACTGACCCCGTGACCGAGAACTCTCAGCAGCAGAACCCAGTGCCCACCTCCGAACTGCCGACCCAGTACGCGCCGGCCGAGGTAGAGGGGGCGCTGTACGAGCGCTGGGTGGAACGGGGCTACTTCACCGCTGACGCCACGAGCGAGAAGGAGCCGTACACGATCGTCATCCCGCCGCCGAACGTGACGGGCGCACTCCACCTCGGCCACGCGTTCCAGGTCACGCTGATGGACGCCCTCACCCGCCGCAAGCGCATGCAGGGGTACGAGACCCTGTGGCTGCCCGGCATGGACCACGCCGGCATCGCGACGCAGAACAAGGTGGAGCAGCAGCTCGCCGAGGAGGGCAAGTCGCGCCACGACATCGGCCGGGAGGCCTTCGTCGAGAAGACGTGGCAGTGGAAGAGCGAGTACGGCGGCCGGATCCTGGGCCAGCTCAAGCGGCTCGGCGCCGGCCTCGACTGGTCGCGCGAGCGGTTCACCATGGACGAGGGGCTCTCGCGCGCCGTCCAGAAGATCTTCAAGGACCTCTACGACGACGGCCTGATCTACCGCGCCGAGCGCATCATCAACTGGTGCCCGCGCTGTCTGACGGCCATCTCGGACATCGAGGTCGACTACCAGGACGACGACGGCGAGCTGGTCTCCCTGAAGTACGGCGACGGGGACGAGACGGTCGTCGTCGCGACCACCCGCGTCGAGACGATGCTCGGTGACACGGCGGTCGCCGTGCACCCCGAGGACGAGCGGTACGCGCACCTCATCGGCAAGCGGATCAAGCTGCCGCTGACCGACCGGACGATCCCGGTCGTCGCGGACGCGCACGTCGACCCGGAGTTCGGGACCGGCGCCGTGAAGGTGACCCCGGCCCACGACCCGAACGACTTCGCGATCGGCCAGCGCCACGACCTGGAGACGCTGACGGTCATGGACGAGCGGGCGGTCATCACCGTGCCCGGCCCGTTCGAGGGGCTCGACCGGTTCGAGGCGCGCTCCGCGATCGTCGCCGCGCTGCGCGAGCAGGGCCGCATCGTCGCCGAGAAGCGCCCGTACGTGCACTCCGTCGGGCACTGCTCGCGCTGCAAGACGACCATCGAGCCGCGCCTGTCGCTGCAGTGGTGGGTCAAGGTCGACACGCTGGCCACGGCCGCCGGTGACGCGGTCCGCGACGGCCGGGTCGCGCTCCACCCGAAGGACATGGAGAAGCGGTACTTCGACTGGGTCGACAACCTCAACGACTGGTGCATCTCGCGGCAGTTGTGGTGGGGCCACCGCATCCCCGTCTGGTACGGGCCGGACGGCGAGGTCGTCTGCGTCGGCCCCGACGAGCAGGCGCCGGGCACCGAGGCCGACGGCTGGACGCAGGACGAGGACGTCCTCGACACGTGGTTCTCGTCGGGCCTGTGGCCGTTCTCCACGCTCGGCTGGCCCGAGCAGACGCAGGACCTCGCGAAGTTCTATCCGACGGACGTGCTCCTGACCGGGCACGACATCATCTTCTTCTGGGTCGTGCGGATGATGATGTTCGGTCTGTACGCGATGGAGGACCAGGTCCCGTTCAAGACGGTCGCCCTGACCGGCCTGGTCCGTGACGAGTTCGGCAAGAAGATGTCGAAGTCGAACCCGAACGCGGTGGACCCGATCGAGTGGATGGACGCGTACGGCTCGGACGCGGTCCGCTTCACGCTCGCCCGCGGCGCCAACCCGGGCGCGGACGTGCCGATCGGCGAGGACTGGGTCCAGGCCTCGCGCAACTTCGCGAACAAGATCTGGAACGCGACGCGCTTCGCGCTGATGAACGGCGCGACGGTCGAGGGCCCGCTGCCGCAGCCCGGGGAGATGACGGCCACCGACCGCTGGATCCTCTCCCGGCTCAACAAGACGGTCGCCGAGGTCGACGCGTTCTACGACGACTTCCAGTTCGCCAAGGTCTCCGACTCGCTCTTCCACTACGCGTGGGACGAGGTCTTCGACTGGTACGTCGAGCTGTCGAAGACGACGTTCATGGCGGGCGGCGAGCCGGCCAAGGTCTCCGGACGGGTCCTCGGCGAGGTCCTGGACGTGACGCTGCGCCTGCTCCACCCGATCGTGCCGTTCGTCACCGAGGCGCTGTGGACCACGCTGACCGGCGGCGACTCGGTCGTCGTCGCGGACTGGCCCGCGGACAGCGGCTTCCGGGACGACGCGGCCGAGCGCGAGATCGAGACGCTGAAGCAGGTCGTCACCGAGGTCCGCCGCTTCAAGGGCGAGCAGGGCCTCAAGGCGGGCCAGCGCGTCCCGGCCCAGCTCTCGCTCGACGGCACGGCGCTCGCCCCGCACGAGGCCGCCATCCGCCAGCTGCTGAAGCTCCAGCCGGCGGGCGACGACTTCCAGGCGACGGCGACGCTGCCGGTGGCCGGCGCCGAGGTGGCGCTCGACCTGTCCGGCGCGATCGACGTGGCGGCCGAGCGCAAGCGGCTCGCCAAGGACCTCGCCGCCGCCGAGAAGGACAAGGCGCAGGCCGAGGGCAAGCTGGGCAACGAGAAGTTCCTGGGCAAGGCCCCGGAGCACGTCGTGGACGGCATCAAGGCCCGCCTGGTGAAGGCGGACGAGGACATCGCCCGCATCCAGGCGCAGTTGGAGCGGCTGCCGCAGGCCTGAGCCGCGGCGACGGACGGACGAAGGCCCCGGGACCTCGCGGTCCCGGGGCCTTTCCCGTGCGGGCGGCGGTGGTCAGGACCGGCCGAGACCCAGATGCCGCAACTCGACGTCGGCCAGGGCGTCCAGGACCACCGGATCGGCCTCCCGCCAGCCCTCGGCGAGCCGCCCAGGACCCGCGTCGGTGAAGCGGGCCAGCTCGTCGAGGGGGCGGACCAGGGCGCGCAGGGCGAGGAGTTCGCGGCCGTCCTCGGTGGCGGCGAGTTCGCGGGCGGCTGCGGCCTGCCGGGTCCAGCGGATGCGGCGCGGCAGCCACACGGCCAGCAGCAGACCGACCGGGACCACGAACAGGGCGACGGCCACGAGCACGGCGAGGGCCTGGACGGGCGCGGACCCGGCGGGTCCGGCGTCGGCGAGCCGGTCGCCTGCCCGTGCGACGTCGTGCAGCGTGCCGGTCATCCGGGGCCCCAGCAGCGGAAGGCGCGGGCGCGGGCCCGGCGCCGGGCGGGCCGGGAGGGCCGAAAGAGAGAGGAACCGGTGCGCGGTCACCGCGCCCCACGCCCACAGGGCGATCCACAGCAGGGCCGCGCCGTCACCGATGATCTGCCGTGCGCGGCGGCCGGGTTGAAGTGCGTACCACATGGTGCGAGGGGTACACCGCGGGGCGCGGGCCGGGCCGCTCACCGCGCCGTGCGGCGGCCCGCATTACGGCAGATGGACCTGGGGCGGGCGGCTCGCGGACCGCTCACGCCAGGCCCGGGGGCCGCTCGCGCCAGGCCCGGGGGCCGCTCGCGCCGAGCCCGGGGGCCGCTCGCACCGAGCCCGGGAGCCGCTCACGCCGAGCCCGGGAGCCGCTCACGCCGAGCCCGGGAGCCGCTCACGCCGCGCTCATCACCCGCTGGAGCTCGTCGAAGTCGTCCACGCACTTGCCGCACCCCATGGCGACGCTGTGCAGCGGGTCCTCGGCCACGAAGACGGGGATGCCGGTGGCGGACGTCAGCCGCAGGTCGAGACCGGGCAGCAGCGCGCCGCCGCCCGTCAGCACGATGCCGTGCTCCATGATGTCGCCGGACAGCTCCGGCGGGCACTCCTCCAGCGTCGCCTTCACGGCCGTGACGATCGCCTCCACCGGCTCGTCGAGCGCGGCGCGCACCTCGCGCACCGTCAGCTCGACGGTCCTGGGCAGCCCCGCCACCCGCTCGCGGCCCCGCACGGTGAACGCCCGCATCTCGAAGGCCTCCTCGCCGGGCACGGGCCACGCCGAGCCGATCGCGACCTTGACGTCCTCCGCAGTGCGCTCCCCGATGAGCAGCCCGTGCTCCTTGCGCACGTGGTCGGTGACGGCCTCGTCGAACCGGTCGCCGCCGACCCGCAGCGACTGCGCGGTGACCACCCCGCCCAGCGAGATGACGGCGACCTCCGTCGTGCCGCCGCCGATGTCCACGACCATCGAGCCGCGCGGTTCGCCGACCGGGAGCCCGGCGCCGATCGCGGCGGCCATCGGCTCCTCGATCAGGTGGACGGCCCGGGCGCCCGAGCGCTGGGCGGCGTGCACGATGGCCCGCCGCTCCACGGGCGTGACCCCGCTGGGCACGCAGACGACCATGCGGGTGCGCGGGCGCCGGCCGGAGACGGCCTTGCGCACGAAGTGCCGGATCATCTCCTCGGCCGCCTCGTAGTCGCTGATGACGCCGCCGCGCAGCGGCCGGATCGCGGTGATCGAGCCGGGGGTGCGGCCGATGGTCTCCTTCGCCTCGCTGCCGACGGCGAGCACGCCGCGGCCGCCTTCCTTGACGGCGACGACGGAGGGTTCGTTCAGCACGATGCCCTGACCGCGTACGTAGAGAAGAGTGTTGGCGGTGCCGAGATCGATGCCAATGTCCATGATCGTCAAGTTTGCAGCCTGTTGCTGCGATCCGGCGGGACCAAGGTCCTGAAACGGACAGGCCGAAAGTCCTGACTCGGCACGGCGGGTGGCGTCGTCCCCGCCGTCGGCGCGCCTCCGTAGACTGGCCTGCGTGAGTGACCTCCCTCCGCGCGACAGCAGCAGCGACGACGAGCCCGCCGGCCACCCCGACTCCGACGCCTTCGAGGAGATCGTGGGCGCCGAGACCGAGCGCGACCCCGACCTCGCGGTGATCGAGGCGGGCAGCCGCACCCTGCGCGCCCGGGGCTCCGCGCCGAGCGGCGACGACATTCCCGCGCGCCCGCAGGACCCGGAGGTGGACAAGGCGCTGCGCGCGGTGGAGGCCGACCTCGCCACGCGCTGGGGCGAGACGAAGCTGGAGCCGTCCGTCAGCCGCATCGCCGCCCTGATGGACGTCCTGGGCGAGCCGCAGCGCGCGTACCCCTCGATCCACATCACCGGGACGAACGGCAAGACGTCCACGGCCCGCATGATCGAGGCCCTCCTCGGCGCCTTCGACCTGCGCACCGGCCGGTACACGTCGCCGCACGTCCAGTCGGTCACCGAGCGCATCAGCCTGGACGGCGCGCCGATCACCCACGAGCGCTTCATCGAGACGTTCGAGGACATCAAGCCCTACGTCGACATGGTCGACGCCCAGCAGGACTACCGGCTCTCCTTCTTCGAGGTGCTGACCGGCATGGCCTACGCGGCCTTCGCCGACGCGCCGGTGGACATCGCGGTCGTCGAGGTCGGCATGGGCGGCAGCTGGGACGCGACGAACGTGATCGACGGCTCGGTCGCCGTCATCACGCCCATCGACCTCGACCACACGGACCGGCTCGGCTCCACGCCCGGTGAGATCGCGGGCGAGAAGTCCGGGATCATCAAGCAGGACGCGACCGTGATCATGGCGCAGCAGCCGGTGGACGCGGCGCAGGTGATCCTCAAGAAGGCCGTGGAGACGGACGCGACGGTCGCGCGCGAGGGCCTGGAGTTCGGTCTCGTGGCGCGCCAGGTCGCCGTCGGCGGCCAGCTCGTGACGTTGCGCGGGCTCGGCGGCGAGTACGAGGAGATCTTCCTGCCGCTGCACGGCGCGCACCAGGCGCACAACGCGGCGGTCGCGCTCGCCGCGGTGGAGGCGTTCTTCGGCATCGGCTCGGAGCACGCGCGCCCGCTCGACATCGACACGATCCGCTCGGCCTTCGCCGCGGTCACCTCGCCGGGCCGCCTTGAGGTCGTGCGGCGCTCGCCCACGGTCGTCCTGGACGCGGCGCACAACCCGGCGGGCGCGCGGGTCACCGCAGAGGCGATCAGTGAGGTCTTCGACTTCAGCCGGCTCATCGGCGTGGTCGGCGCCAGCGCCGACAAGAACGTGCGGGGGCTGCTCGAGGCCTTCGAGTCGATCTTCGCGGAGATCGTCGTCACGCAGAACTCCAGCCACCGGGCGATGGACGCCGACGAACTGGCTGCCCTCGCGGTGGAGGTCTTCGGGGACGAGCGCGTGCAGGTCGAGCCGCGGCTCGACGACGCGCTGGAGGCCGCGATCACGCTCGCCGAGGAAGAGGGCGAGTTCGCGGGCGGGGGAGTGCTCGTCACCGGGTCCGTGATCACGGTCGGCGAGGCCAGACTGTTGCTGGGGAAGGGCTGATCCGCTGTGCGTACGTTGTGTTCCTCGACCTTGATCGGTGAGTTCTTCGTCATCGGGTTCGCCGGGCTCGTGGCGATGAAGGACCCCGACCTCTCGGCCGGCCTGGTGTGGACGGTGTGCGGTGTCGCCATGCTGCTCAGCGTGGTGCTGTGCGGGATGCTGTCCCGGCCGGGCGGCGTCCAGCTGGGCTGGGCGCTGCAGGCCGCGCTCGTCGTGAGCGGTTTCTGGGTGCCGCTGATGTTCTTCCTGGGTGCGTGCTTCGCGGCGCTGTGGTGGGCGTCCGTCCACTTCGGCCGCAAGATCGACGCGGCGAAGGCGAAGTGGGCGGAGCAGGGGTCGAGCGCCGCGTAAGTCTTGTACGTGGCCAGGTGCGCCTCCGTCGTGGCTGGTCGCGCAGTTCCCCGCGCCCCTGAGGTACACGGCTCCGCCGTGACCTCCCCGGGGAAGGCCGCGCGCAGCGCGTGCCTTCAGGGGCGCGGGGAACTGCGCGACCAGCCACACACGGTCCGCACCCGGCAACCTCCCGGCAGGACCACGGCGGGGCCCCTGTAATCTCAGGCCCACCTCATTACCAGGCCGCACAAGGAGTCCAGCCGAATGACCCAGCGCACGCTCGTCCTGCTCAAGCCCGACGCGGTCCGCCGCGGCCTGATCGGCGAGATCGTCGGCCGCATCGAGCGCAAGGCCGGCTGGACGATCAGCGCCCTGGAGCTGCGCAGCCTGAGCCAGGAGACGCTGGAGCAGCACTACGGCGAGCACCAGGGCAAGCCCTTCTACGAGCCGCTGGTCGCCTTCATGTCCTCGGGCCCGGTCGTCGCGCTGGTCGTCGAGGGGGAGCGGGTGATCGAGGGTGTCCGCCAATTGGCGGGTCCGACCGACCCGATCGCCGCCGCGCCCGGTTCGATCCGCGGCGACTTCGGTGTCATCGTCCGGGAGAACCTGATCCACGCCTCGGACTCCGAGGCGTCGGCCGCGCGCGAGCTGAAGATCTTCTTCCCGGACCTGGTCTGACGTCCGCGTCTCGCCTGCTGAGACCCGCCGGATCTACTTTCTGACGCCACGTCAGCCGCCGGGCGGGAGTGACCTGGAGCGGCCCGAGAAATTGGGTCGCTCTTTGGCATATGCGGCCCGATCGGGGGAACGCAACCCTCCGTCGGCACGTCCCCATTAGCGGGGCGGGGGTTCATCTGCTGACAATGGCGAAGACCCTCGCGCCGTGATCGTGCAGGCGAGACTACGATGGAAGCCTCCACGCCACACGCGTCCACCTCTCGCCTACCTGACAAGCAATCAAACGCTCCACTTGGGAAGGCCAGACGAATCCTGATGGGGAACTCAATGTCGTTCATCGGCCGTGACATGGCTGTCGACCTCGGGACCGCCAACACGCTGGTGTACGTCAGGGGTCGTGGGATCGTGCTCAATGAGCCGTCCGTGGTCGCGATCAACACCAACACCGGTGGCATCCTCGCCGTGGGCGCCGAAGCCAAGAAGATGATCGGGCGCACGCCCGGGAACATCGTGGCGGTGCGCCCCCTGAAGGACGGCGTGATCGCCGACTTCGAGATCACCGAGCGCATGCTCCGCTACTTCATCCTGAAGATCCACAAGCGGCGCTACCTCGCCCGGCCCCGCGTCGTCGTCTGCGTGCCCTCCGGCATCACCGGAGTGGAGCGCCGCGCGGTCATCGAGGCCTCCTCGCAGGCCGGTGCCCGCCAGGTGCACATCATCGAGGAGCCCATGGCCGCGGCCATCGGCTCCGGCCTCCCGGTCCACGAGGCCACGGGCAACATGGTGGTGGACATCGGTGGCGGCACCACCGAGGTCGCGGTGATCTCGCTCGGCGGCATCGTCACGGCCCAGTCGATCCGCGTCGCGGGCGACGAGCTGGACAACGCGATCATCCAGCACATCAAGAAGGAGTACTCCCTCCTCCTCGGTGAGCGGACCGCCGAACAGATCAAGATCACCATCGGCTCCGCGTACGACCTGGACTCCGACGAGCACACCGAGATCCGCGGCCGCGACCTCGTCTCCGGCCTGCCGAAGACCGTGGTCATCTCCGCCGCCGAGGTCCGCAAGGCCATCGAGGAACCGGTCAACGCGATCGTGGACGCGGTGAAGACCACCCTCGACAAGTGCCCGCCGGAGCTCTCCGGCGACGTGATGGACCGCGGCATCGTGCTGACAGGTGGCGGCGCCCTGCTGCGCGGCCTCGACGAGCGGCTGCGCCGCGAGACCGGCATGCCGATCCACATCGCCGAGGACCCGCTGGACAGCGTGGCGCTCGGCTCCGGCAAGTGCGTCGAGGAGTTCGAGGCGCTCCAGCAGGTGCTGGACGCCTCGCCCCGCAGGTAGAACAGGATGACGACGTCCGCCGTACGAGTGGCTGCCACTCCGTGCGGCGGATCGTTGATATAGAGGCAACGCAGAAGAATCCCCCCTATTCCTACTCAGGAAGGCACGGCCGCCGTACGTGAGGGACACACGAGAGAGCCGGCTGCTCCTGGTGCTGCTGATCGCCATCGCGTTCGCACTGATCACGGTGGACATCCGCGGCGGTGAGGACTCGCCGGTCGACGGTGCCCGCCAGGCCGCCGCGAAGGTCTTCGGCCCGGTGGAGAACGGCGTCTCGGGCGCCGTCGACCCCATCGGCAACGCCGTCAGCGCGGTCCGCGACTCCGGCAACCGGCACGACCGCATCGGACGCCTGGAGCGGGAGAACGCGGCGCTGAAGGCGAAGCTCGGCAGCGACGACCGCAACCGCAGCAAGATCCGCCAGCTCGACACCATGCTGAAGACCGCCGGCGCGGGCCAGTACGGCATCAAGGGCGCCCAGGTCATCGCCATAGGGTCGGCCCAGGGCTTCTCCTGGACCGTCACCATCGACGCGGGCGCCAACGACGGCCTCAAGCGCGACATGACCGTACTGAACGGGGACGGGCTGGTCGGCCGGGTCACCACCGTCGGCCCCGACACCGCGACGGTGCTGCTCGCCAACGACCCCGACTTCACCGTCGGCACCCGGATGGAGAAGACCGACGAGCTCGGCTTCACCTCCGGCCAGGGCGACCGCCCGCTCCGCGTCCAGCTGCTCAACGGCAAGGCCAAGGTGAAGAAGGGCGACCGCATCGTCACCTTCGGCTCCCAGGCCGACAAGCCCTTCGTCCCCGGTGTCCCGGTCGGCACCGTGGTCCGCGTCGACCCCTCCGGCGGCGACCTGACCCGCACCGTCTACGTCCAGCCGTACGTCGGCTTCACCAAGCTCGACATCGTCGGCGTCGTCGTGCAGCCGCCGCGCAGCGACCCGCGCGACACGGTCCTGCCGGCCAAGCCCGCCAAGCCCAAGCCGGCCCCGACCGTGACCGTCACCGTCACCCCGTCCGCGCCCGCGGGCACCGCCGCCGACAACGGCTACGAGCAGTAGTCAGGAGGAGCAAGAACCATGCGCTTCAACCGGATGCTGCTCTCCACCACCCTCGTCGTCGTCGCCCTGGTCATCCAGGTCTGCGTGCTGGCGCGGCTCCAACTCCCGGGCGCCGTACCGGACCTGCTGCTCCTGACGGTGCTCGGCCTCGCCCTGGTCTACGGCCACCTGGCCGGCGCCTTCATCGGGTTCGGGGCGGGCCTGCTCGCCGACCTCGCCCCGCCCGCCGACCACGCCGCCGGCCGCTACGCCCTCGTGCTCTGCCTCATCGGCTACCTCGCGGGCCTCGCCAAGCCGGAGAACGGGCGGCTGCGCTCGGCCGCGGGCCCCATGCTCGTGGTCGTCGCCGCCGCGGTCGGCACCACCCTGCTCTACGCGGGGGTGGGCGCCCTCGTCGGGGACACCGCGGCCCGCCACGTCGGCCTCGGCAGCCTGCTCTTCACGGCCGCCCTCTACGACCTGCTGCTCGCGCCGTTCGTCGTGCCCGGCGTGATGGCGCTCGCGCGCCGCGCCGACCACGACCCGCTGGCCGAGAACGCGGGCGGCTCCGTCAAGGCCGCCGACGTCTCCGCCGGCTGGCTCTCCACCGGCACCGGCCTGCGCATCGGCAACCAGCGCGGCGGGCTGCGCGTGAAGACGGCCAAGGCCCGCGCCGCCCGCGCCGGACGCATCAAGGGGGTCAAGCGCCTGTGACCGCACGGCAGTCGACGCACAGCTTCCAGGTGTACACGTACTCGTACTCGTACTGAGAGGGGGAGCCCACCACCGTGACCAACATTCCCGAGACGGGCCGGACGCCGCGTGTCCAGATCCGGCTCATCGTCCTGCAGATCCTCGTGCTCTCCCTCCTGCTGACCCTCGGCGGCCGCCTCTGGTACCTCCAGATCCGCAACGGCGACGAGTACGCCAAGGAAGCCTCCGGCAACCACGTGCAGCAGGTCGTCACGCCCGCGGTGCGCGGCTCGATCCTGGACGCGCGCGGCGTGCCCATCGCGGACAACGAGACCCGCCTCGTCGTCTCCGCGTCCCGTACCGACCTCATGAAGATGAAGGACGACGGCAAGGGCGTCCTCGCCAAGCTCGCCGCCGTCCTCGGGATGAAGCCCAAGGAGGTCGAGGAGAAGGTCCGGCTGTGCGACGCCAAGACGCCGCAGCCCTGCTGGAACGGCTCGCCGTACCAGCCCATCCCGATCACCGACGAGGCCACGCCCCGCCAGGCGCTCCAGATCCGCGAGCGCGGCGAGGACTTCCCCGGCATCACCGCCGAGCCCACCGCCGTGCGGCGCTACGCAGGCCCCGGCGGCTCCAACACCGCGCAGGTCCTCGGCTACCTCTCGCCGGTCACCGACGACGAGATCAAGAAGGCCGAGAACACCGACTCGCCCTACCTCCGCTCCGACCAGGTCGGCCGCTCCGGCCTGGAGCGCACGTACGACAAGGAACTGCGCGGCAAGGCCGGCGTCACCCGCTACGAGGTCGACAACCTCGGCCGGGTCATCGGCCGCGCCGACAGCGACAAGGCCGAGTCGGGCGCCAACGTCGTCACGTCGATAGACGCACGCGTGCAGTCCGTCGCCGAGTACGAGCTGAACGAGGCGATGAAGGCGGCCCGCAAGGAGCACGACAAGAACACCGGGACCAACTACAAGGCCGACTCCGGTGCCGTCGTCGTCCTGGAGGCCAAGACCGGCCGCGTCGTCGCCATGGCCTCCAACCCGGCCTACGACCCGAACGCCTGGGTCGGCGGCATCTCCGGCAAGGACTACGCCGAGCTGACCGGCAAGAAGTCCAACTACCCGCTGCTGAACCGGGCGATCCAGGGCCAGGCCGCCCCGGGCTCGATCTTCAAGGTCGTCTCCACCTCGGCCGCGGTCAAGGCGGGCTACGACTTCAACGGGCACTACCCCTGCACCAGCTCGTACTCCATCGGCGGCCAGGTCTTCAAGAACTTCGAGTCGGAGAACTACGGCCCGATCAGCCTGGGCCGCGCCCTGGAGGTCTCCTGCGACACCGTCTTCTACGGGCTCGCCCACAACGAGTGGAAGAAGGACGGCGGCCTCAAGGGCAACAAGGACACCCAGGACTGGTTCTACAAGACGGCCCACGAGTTCGGCCTCGGCAAGGAGACCGGCATCGACCTGCCCAACGAGGTCACCGGCCGGGTCCCCGACCGCCAGTGGAAGCAGCGCTTCTGGAAGGCCAACAAGGACTCCTGGTGCAAGACGGGCAAGAAGGGCGGCGACTACGTCCAGCAGCTCAACTACGAGAACTGCCTCGAAGGCAACCTGATGCGCGCCGGTGACGCCGTCAACTACTCCATCGGCCAGGGCGACACCCTCGTCACGCCGATCCAGATGGCGTCGATCTACGCGGCGATCTCCAACGGCGGCACGCTGCACGCGCCCGAGGTCGGCAAGGCCGTCGTCAGCGCCGACGGCAAGCACGTCTCCGAGATCCAGCCGAAGACCAACGGCAAGCTCCCGATGAGCCACCGCACCCGCGACCAGATAGACCAGGCACTGGCGGGAGTGGCGACCCGCGGTACGGCCGCCTGGCGCTTCCAGAACTGGCCGCAGAAGCAGATCCCGATGCACGCCAAGACCGGTACGGCCGAGGTCTACGGCAAGCAGACGACGTCCTGGTTCGCGACGTACACCAAGGACTACTCGATCGTCATGACGATCTCCCAGGGTGGTACGGGTTCCGGCGCCTCGGGCCCGGCCGTCCGCAAGATCTACGACGCGATGTACGGGCTCGACAGCAAGGGCAAGCAGGACCTGAAGAAGGCCCTGCTGCCCGAGCCGGAGAAGGGGCTGCCGAAGATCGGCGGCGACGGTTCGATCGACGCGCCGGAGATCAAGCCGTACGAGCCGAAGAAGGACCTGCCGTCCGGCCAGCAGGAGCTGGCGGCGGGCCTGCCCGCCTCCGGCTACAGCAGGAGGGACTGACCTGATGGCCGGCACCAATGGCTTCTCCGTCTCGGGGTACGGTCCCGAGCGCTCCACGCTCTCCCGGCTCCTGGCCCGCGACTCGGTGGTGCGCCGGCTCGACTGGCCGATACTGCTGTCCGCCCTCGCGCTGTCGATGATCGGCGCCGCGCTGGTCTACTCGGCCACCAGGAACCGCACCGAGCTGAACCAGGGCGACCCGTACTACTTCCTGCTGCGCCACATGCTCAACACCGGCATAGGGCTCGCCCTGATGGTGGGGACGATCTGGCTGGGCCACCGCACCCTGCGCACCGCGGTCCCGATCCTGTACGGGATCTCCGTCCTGCTGGTGCTGCTCGTCCTGACCCCGCTCGGCGCGACGGTCAACGGCGCGCACGCCTGGATCATCATCGGCGGCGGCTTCTCCCTCCAGCCCTCCGAGTTCGTGAAGATCACGATCATCCTGGGCATGTCGATGCTGCTGGCGGCGCGGGTCGACGCGGGCGACCGGGACCACCCCGACCACCGGACGGTCCTGCAGGCCCTCGGCCTCGCCGCGCTGCCGATGGCGATCGTCATGCTGATGCCGGACCTCGGCTCCGTCATGGTCATGGTGATGATCGTGCTCGGCGTGCTGCTCTCCTCCGGCGCGTCCAACCGGTGGGTGCTCGGCCTGATCGGCGTCGGCGCGGCCGGGGCCGTGGCGGTGTGGAAGCTCGGGGTGCTCGACGACTACCAGATCGCCCGGTTCGCGGCCTTCGCCAACCCCGCGCTCGACCCCGCGGGCGTCGGCTACAACACCAACCAGGCGCGGATCGCGATCGGCTCCGGCGGGCTGTCCGGCTCGGGCCTCTTCCACGGCTCGCAGACCACCGGCCAGTTCGTGCCCGAGCAGCAGACGGACTTCGTCTTCACCGTGGCCGGCGAGGAGCTCGGCTTCGTGGGCGCGGGCGCGATCATCCTGCTGCTCGGCGTGGTGCTCTGGCGGGCCTGCCGGATCGCCCGGGAGACGACGGAGCTGTACGGCACGGTCGTCGCCGCCGGGATCATCGCCTGGTTCGCGTTCCAGGCGTTCGAGAACATCGGGATGACCCTCGGGATCATGCCGGTGGCGGGACTCCCGCTGCCGTTCGTCTCCTACGGAGGGTCGTCGATGTTCGCCGTCTGGGTCGCCGTGGGGCTGCTCCAGTCGATCCGGGTGCAGCGTCCCATGTCGGCGTAGGCCTCCGGCGGTTCGCGGGGCCCAGGGCGGACCCGGGGCCGCCTGGCCTTCGCGCCGCGGGGGTGGACGTGCTCCGGCGGGTGCCGCCGCGTATGGGTTGCTCGCGCCGTTCCCCGCGCCCCTGGCGGGGCGGTCCTCTACCGGCGCGCAGGTGTGACGTCTAGATTCGATGTATGGCGGAGACGAAGCGCGAGATCGAGCGGAAGTACGACGCGCCTGCCGAGCCGTTCGGCCTCCCCGACCTGCACAAGGTCCCCGGAGTGTCGGACGTCGCCGGCCAAGGCGTCGTGGAACTGGACGCCGTCTACTACGACACGGCGGACCAGCGGCTCGCCGCCCACCACATCACCCTGCGGCGGCGGACCGGCGGCTACGACGCGGGCTGGCACCTCAAGCTCCCCGTCGCGGTCGGCGACGGCGTCCGGGACGAGGTGCACGAGCCGCTCTCCGACGAGGTGCCACCGACGCTGGCCGCCCTGGTGCGCTCCCGGGTCCGCGACGCCCCGCTGGTGCCCGTCGTCCGGCTGCGCTCGTCCCGCGCCGTGTCGCACCTGACCGACGCCGGCGGCGCCCTGCTCGCCGAGGTCTGCGTGGACGCCGTCCGGGCCGAGCGGGTCGGCGGCGAACAGCGCGCCGCCTGGACCGAGATCGAGGTGGAGCTGGCCGACGACGGCGACCCGGCCTTCCTCGCCAAGGTCGACAAGCGGCTGCGCAAGGCCGGCATCGAGCGCGCCGCCGCCACGTCCAAACTGGCCCGCGCCCTGGACGAGACCGGCGCCCGGGTACCGGCCGCGCCCGGCGCCGCGGAGCCCGTCACCGCCGGGGACCACGTCCTGGCCCGGCTGCGGGAGCAGCGCGACGCCCTGGTCGCCCTCGACCCGGCGGTCCGCCGCGACCTGCCGGACGCCGTGCACAAGATGCGGGTCGCCACCCGTCGGCTGCGCAGCGCCTTCAAGACGTACAAGAAGGTCCTCGACCCCGCGGTGACCGGACCGCTCGGCGAGGAGCTCAAGTGGCTCGCGGGGGAGCTCGGCGTCGACCGGGACCGCGAGGTGCTGACCGAGCGGCTGACCGAGCGGATCGACGCGCTGCCGCGCACCCTCCTCCTCGGGCCCGTCCGCGGCCGGCTCCAGATCTGGGCCGTGGCCCGCCGCATCGGAGCGCGGCAGCACGTCGACGCCGTCCTCGACAGCCGGCGCTACCTGGCCCTCCTGGAGGCGCTGGACGCGCTGATCGCGCAGCCGCCGCTGCGGCCCGGGGCCCACCGGCCGGGCGCCGCGGTACTGGCGAAGACGGCGTGCAAGGACCACGCCCGGCTCGCGGCCCGCATCGAGCGGGCCCTCGCCATGGCGCCGGGCACCGAGCGCGACCACGCCCTGCACGACGCCCGCAAGGCCGCCAAGCGCGCCCGATACGCGGGGGAGACGGCGGTGCCGGCGCTGGGCAAGAAGGCGAAGAAGTTCACCAAGCGGGTGAAGAAGGTGCAGTCGCTCCTCGGCGACCACCAGGACTCCGTCGTCGCCCGGGAGGCGCTGCGGGAGCTGGCGGTCCAGGCGCACGCCGCGGGCGAGACCGCCTTCGCCTGGGGCCTGCTGTACGGGCAGGAGCAGGCGGCCGGGGCGCGCGACGAGCGCGAACTGCCCGGGGTGTGGCAGCGGGCGGCGAAGCCGCGGCTCCCGGCGGGTTAGCCTTGAGGGTCACCCTGTCAGCTCACAAAGGTCCACGGTTATGCCTGCCGAAGCCGCCGCCGCGGCACCCGAAGTGGTCGAGTCTGTGTTTCCGCAGCTCGAAGCGCTGCTCCCGCATGTGCAGAAGCCGATCCAGTATGTCGGCGGAGAGCTCAACTCCACGGTGAAGCCGTGGGAGACCTCCGACGTCCGCTGGGCGCTGATGTACCCGGACGCGTACGAAGTCGGTCTGCCCAACCAGGGCGTCATGATCCTCTACGAGGTGCTGAACGAGCGCGAGGGCGTCCTCGCCGAGCGCACGTACAGCGTCTGGCCGGACCTCGAAGCGCTGATGCGCGAGCACAAGGTCCCGCAGTTCACGGTCGACTCGCACCGCCCGGTCAAGGCGTTCGACGTCTTCGGCCTGAGCTTCTCCACCGAGCTCGGCTACACGAACATGCTGACCGCGCTCGACCTGGCGGGCATCCCGCTGCAGTCCAAGGACCGCGGGCTCGACGACCCGATCGTCCTCGCGGGCGGCCACGCCGCGTTCAACCCCGAGCCGATCGCGGACTTCATCGACGCCGCGGTCATCGGCGACGGCGAGCAGGCCGTCCTCGACATGACCGAGATCATCCGCGCCTGGAAGGCCGAGGGCCGCCCCGGCGGGCGCGAGGAGGTGCTGTTCCGCCTCGCCAGGACGGGCAACGTGTACATCCCCGCCTTCTACGACGTGGAGTACCTGCCCGACGGCCGGATCGGCCGCGTCGTGCCGAACAGGTCCGGCGTGCCGTGGCGGGTCTCCAAGCACACCGTCATGGACCTCGACGAGTGGCCCTACCCGAAGCAGCCGCTCGTGCCGCTCGCCGAGACGGTGCACGAGCGGATGTCCGTCGAGATCTTCCGCGGCTGCACCCGCGGCTGCCGTTTCTGCCAGGCCGGCATGATCACGCGCCCCGTGCGGGAGCGAAGCATCACCGGCATCGGCGAGATGGTCGAGAAGGGGCTCAAGGCGACCGGCTTCGAGGAGGTCGGCCTGCTCTCGCTCTCCTCCGCCGACCACACCGAGATCGGCGACATCGCCAAGGGCCTCGCCGACCGGTACGAGGAGGACAAGATCGGCCTGTCCCTCCCGTCGACCCGGGTGGACGCCTTCAACGTCGACCTCGCCAACGAGCTGACCCGCAACGGCCGCCGCTCGGGCCTCACCTTCGCCCCCGAGGGCGGCAGTGAGCGCATGCGCAAGGTCATCAACAAGATGGTCTCGGAAGAGGACCTCATCCGCACCGTCGCGACCGCGTACGGCAACGGCTGGCGTCAGGTGAAGCTGTACTTCATGTGCGGCCTGCCGACCGAGACGGACGACGACGTCCTGCAGATCGCCGACATGGCGACGAGCGTGATCCAGAAGGGCCGCGAGGTCTCCGGCGCCAACGACATCCGCTGCACGGTGTCGATCGGCGGGTTCGTGCCCAAGCCGCACACCCCGTTCCAGTGGGCGCCGCAGCTCTCCGCCGAGGAGACGGACGCCCGCCTCACGAAGCTGCGCGACAAGATCCGCGGCGACAAGAAGTACGGCCGCTCCATCGGCTTCCGCTACCACGACGGCAAGCCCGGCATCGTCGAGGGCCTGCTCTCCCGCGGTGACCGCCGCATCGGCTCCGTCATCCGCGCCGTCTACGAGGACGGCGGCCGCTTCGACGGCTGGCGCGAGCACTTCAGCTACGACCGCTGGATGGAGTGCGCCGCCAAGACGCTGCCCGCCTACGGGGTGGACGTCGACTGGTACACCACGCGTGAGCGCACCTACGAGGAGGTCCTGCCCTGGGACCACCTGGACTCCGGTCTGGACAAGGACTGGCTCTGGGAGGACTGGCAGGACTCGCTCGACGAGACCGAGGTCGACGACTGCCGCTGGACGCCCTGCTTCGACTGCGGCGTCTGCCCGGCGATGGACACCAGCATCCAGGTCGGCCCGACCGGCAGGAAGCTGCTGCCGCTGACGGTCAACAAGCCCGCGGGGGCCGCGCCGCACAGCCACTGAGGCGCACCGATCATGAAGGGGCGGCCGGTCCATCGACCGGCCGCCCCTTCCGCGTGCCCCGCGGGGTACGCGCGGCGGTTACTTGCTCACGGCGAACCGCATCAGGGCGATCTCGTCACCCTGCTTGATCTTGCCCGTCGTGTTGATGACCTCCAGCTTCCAGCTGCCGCCCGGCGCGCGGACCGCCTTGGCCACCGCGCAGCCGTTGTCCGCGCTGAGCATGCTGGGCCAGATGTCCGCGACCTGCTGGCTGCTGCCGCCCGTCGCGTCGTACACCTTGATGCTCACGTTCCGCGCCTTCTGGAACGAGCTGCCCTTCTTGAACGCGGCCGCGACGAAGACGATCGCCGTGATGTTCTGCGGGATCCGCGCGAACTCGACGGTGACCGTCTCGTCGTCCCCGTCGCCCTTGCCCGTCTGGTTGTCACCGGAGTGCACCAGCGAGCCGTTGGCCAGCGGGTCCAGCGAGTCGAGGCCGGCGAGGCGCACCGGGTCCGCGCCCTGCATGGCGATGGCGATCAGATCGAGGTCGGTGCCCTGCTTGCGGCGCAGCGTCCCGAGCACTCCGCCGCTGCTCCCGGAGGTGGGGTCCCAGGAGACCCCGATGGACAGGTGCGTCACTCCGTCCAGGTCGGCCGGGCCGTCTTCCTTCGTCAGCGTGATCATGCGGGGTGCCCCTCGTAGTCGGTGGTCAGTCGGTGGTTACTGCGCAAAGTGTGCCTATCCGAGGGGTTCAACGTCCATGCGCTGCGAGGAGTGCCCGCAAAGTGCATCCGCGGTGCCGTTCCTGCCGTCCTGACATGCATGGACCTGGAGAAGCACCCCGAGCCCGAGGGCTGTCTCGTCGTCGCGATCCGGCTGCCGGTGCGCGTCGTCGCGTTCGTCCTCGTGCTGCCCGTCCGGCTCGCGTGGGACGCGCTCACCGTCACGGCCCGCGCCCTCCACGCGCGCGTCCTCGTGCCCCTGGCACGGGTGCTGGTCGTGGTGCCGGCGCGCTGGCTCTATGCGTGGGTGCTGGCGCCGCTGGGCCGGGTGATTGCCTGGGTGGGGCGGGGTGTCGGGGTGGTGTTGCGGTGGGTGGGTGCGGCGGTGTTCGTGTGGCCGTGGGTGGCGTTGTGGCGGTACGGCCTGGTGCCGCTGGGGGTGGCGCTGGCCTGGCTCGCGCGGGTGCTGGTCGTGGTGCCCGTGTGCTGGGTGTACGCGTGGGTGCTGACGCCGCTGGGCCGGGTGATCGCCTGGGTGGGGCGGGGTGTCGGGGTGGTGTTGCGGTGGGTGGGTGCGGCGGTGTTCGTGTGGCCGTGGGTGGCGTTGTGGCGGTACGGCCTGGTGCCGCTGGGGGTGGCGCTGGCCTGGCTCGCGCGGGTGCTCGTCGTGACCCCGTGCACCTGGGCGTACGGGGCCCTGCTCACCCCGCTCGGCCACGCCCTCGCCTGGACGGGACGCACCCTGGCGCGAGGTGTCGGCAGGCTCGTGTGGTGGATCGTCGTGGTGCCCCTGCTGGTCCTGGGGCGTCATGTCCTCGGCCCTGTGGGCCGGGCCCTCGGCGTCCTCGCCCGGGAGATCGGCACCGCCCTGGGGCATGCCTGGCGCGTCGCCGGACACGTCTCGCTCGCCGTCGGGCGCCTCCTCGGCCGCGTCCTGCGATGGCTGCTCCTCGACCCCGTGCGCTGGGCGTACCGCACCCTGCTGACCCCGCTCGGGCACGTCGTGCGCGACCAGGTGTGGCGCCCCGCGGCCCGCGTGGCCCGCGAGGTCCGCGCCGGTGTCCGCCGGGCCCGCGCCGACCTCCGCCGCGCCCTGACCGGCCGTCCGCGCCCGCCCGAGAGCCCGCCGGAACCGCAGGTCAGGGCCCGGCGGGAACCGAAAGCCGCGTACACACGTAGTCTGGGTGACAGCACGACCGTACTCACGAAGGACTAGGACACTGGGCAAGCGACAGCCCGTAGGCCCGCCGCCCGCACCCGCGGTGCAGCGCATCCGACTGCGCTACACCAAGCGCGGCCGCCTCCGGTTCACCAGCCACCGAGACTTCCAGCGCGCCTTCGAGCGCGCGCTGCGCCGCGCCGAGGTGCCCATGGCGTACTCGGCGGGCTTCACGCCGCACCCGAAGGTGTCGTACGCCAATGCCGCACCCACCGGCACGGGCAGTGAGGCCGAATACCTGGAGATCGCGCTCACCGCACCGCGCGACCCCGGCACCCTCAGGGACCTGCTCGACGAGTCGATGCCGATCGGCCTCGACATCGTCGACGCCGTCGAGGCCCGTACCTCGGGCCTGGCCGACCGGCTCGCCGCCTCCGTGTGGGAGCTGCGGCTGGACGGCGTGAGCGTCGACGAGGCCGCGCGGGCCGCCGAGGCGTTCCGCGTCGCGGAGAGCGTCGAGGTCCAGCGCCGGACGAAGAACGGCATCCGTACGTTCGACGCCCGCGCCGCCGTGGCCTCCCTGGAAGCCGTCGATGCGCCGGCCGATAGGCCCGGTGACACGGCCTGTGCGATACTGCGCCTGGTTGTTCGGCACGTGACGCCTGCCGTACGACCCGACGACGTCCTGTCCGGTCTCCGCGCCGTGGCTGACCTGGCGCCGCCGGTCCCCGCAGCGGTGACCAGGCTGGCGCAGGGGCCTTTCGATGAAGAGACCGGCACGGTGACCGACCCGCTCGCGCCCGACCGCGAGGCGGACCCGGCCCTCCCTGCGGAGGCCGCGGGTACCGCCGCCGCGACGGCGTCTGCCGTGGAAGGTTCCGCGTAAGGCGGTCGTCGTAGCGCCGCCCTCGTACTCGGGAGCCACCTGGGTCGGGCAGCGCACCCACCCAAGGACTTTCGCCAGGCCGTACGTACCTCGCGTACCGGAACCGGCGAGAACAGACAGAGAGCCCCCGTGTGGCGCCCGCGCCCCGGACCGGCGGCACCGCGCACGACGCGCGAGCCGCAGGCGTCACCGGTCATCCGGATGAGGCGCGGCGCCCGGGGGCCTGACGGGAGACACACCCGCATGCCCGAGCAGACCGAACCGAACGACCCCACCGCTTCCGCCGTGGGCGACACGCCGAGCGACACCCTGCCCCCGCGCCGTCGGCGCCGGGCCGCGTCGCGTCCCGCGGGCCCGCCCGCCGGGCAGGCCGCCGCGGAGACCGCCCCGGCCGCCGCGGAGCCCACGGAGACCACGGACACCACCGCCGCGAGCGCCTCCGCGCCCGCCGCCGAGGCCCCGGCGCAGGACGCCGCCCCGGCCGCCCGCCCGCGCCGCCGCGCCACCCGTCGCGCCACCGCCCCCACGGGCGCCCCCGCGCAGGACGAGGCCGCACGGCCCGCCGCCGAGACCGCGCCCGCCGCGCCCGTCGAGGAGCAGCAGACGCCCGCCGCCGAGCAGCCGGCCGAGGACGCCGCCCCGCGCCGCGCCCGTCGCCGCGCCACCCGCGCCGTCTCCGCGCCCACCGCCGAGCAGGCCGAGGCGTCCGCCGAGACCGCCGCCACGCCCGAGCCGGTCGCCGCGCCGGAGCAGGCCGCCGAGCCGGAGGCCGCCGAGGAGCCCGCGCCGCGCCGTCGCCGCCGTGCCACCCGTACGGTCTCCGCGCCCGCCGCCGAGGCCGCCCCCGCCGAGGTGCCCGCGGCCGAGGAGCCGCAGGCCGCCCCGGTGCAGGAGCCCGCCGCCGAGGATCCGGCCGAGGACGCCGCCCCGCGCCGCAACCGCCGCCGTGCCACCCGCGCCGTCGCCGCCCCCGAGGCCGCGCAGGCCGAGACGCAGCCGGCCGAGGCCCCGGCCGCCGAGGCCCCCGCCGCGCCCGCCGAGGCACAGCCGGAGCAGGCCGACGCCCCCGAGGCCACCGACGCCGAGCCGCGGCGCCGCCGCCGCGCCACCCGTAAGGCCGCGGGCGGCTTCGCCGAGCCGAAGGCCCAGCGGTCCGCCGGGCGGGCGAGCCGGTCCGAGGAGGGCGGGGGCCGCCCGAAGCGGCCGTCCGTCGCCGTGTTCCAGGCGCCCGTCTTCACCGAGCCGATGTTCCAGACCCCGGAGCGCGCCGCCGCCGCTGCCGCGGCCGAGGCCGCCGAGGAGCAGCCCACCGAGGCCGAGCCGGCCGCCGCGCCCGCGCCCGTGGCCGAGGAGGAGCAGACCCCGCGCCGGCGCCGCCGCAAGCGCGCGGGTGACGAGCAGCCCGCCGCCACCCAGCCGCCCGCCGAGGTGGCGGACGCGCTGGAGGCCGAGGCCGAGGAGGCCGCGGACCACGAGGACGCCGCCGCCTCCGACGCGACCGAGCAGGGCGACGACCACGACGAGAACGGCGACCGTCCCGCCCGCCGCCGCCGTCGCGGTGGCCGCCGCCGTCGCCGTGGCGAGTCGGCCGACGCCGAGCAGGCCGCTGACCAGGACGACGCGTCCGACGAGGACGACGAGGAGCCGTACACCGAGCACGCAGGGCACGCTCAGCACGCCGGGAGCACCGACGACGACGCGGACGACGCCGACGAGAGGGACGACCGCGGAGCCGCCCACGACCGCGACGACCGCGACGACAGCGCCTCCGGTTCGAGCAGCAGCCGCCGTCGCCGTCGCCGCCGCCGTCGCGCCGGTGACGCGGCCCCCGAGGCCGAGCAGAACGGGGCCGACGACCCGGAGCGTACGGTCGTCAAGGTCCGTGAGCCGCGCAAGAAGGACAGCTTCGCCGAGCGCGAGCGCTCGTCGACCTCCTCGGACGAGGTGCAGTCCATCAAGGGCTCCACGCGTCTGGAGGCCAAGAAGCAGCGCCGCCGCGAGGGCCGCGAGCAGGGCCGCCGCCGGGTGCCGATCATCACCGAGGCCGAGTTCCTGGCGCGCCGCGAGGCCGTCGAGCGCGTGATGGTCGTCCGCCAGAACGGCGAGCGCACCCAGATCGGCGTCCTCGAGGACGACATCCTCGTCGAGCACTACGTCAACAAGGAGCAGTCGACCTCGTACGTCGGCAACGTCTACCTGGGCAAGGTCCAGAACGTGCTGCCGTCGATGGAGGCCGCCTTCATCGACATCGGCAAGGGCCGCAACGCGGTGCTGTACGCCGGTGAGGTCAACTTCGAGGCGCTCGGCATGGCCAACGGCCCGCGCCGCATCGAGACCGCCCTCAAGTCCGGCCAGTCCGTGCTCGTGCAGGTCACCAAGGACCCCATCGGCCACAAGGGCGCCCGCCTGACCAGCCAGATCTCGCTGCCCGGCCGGTACCTGGTCTACGTGCCCGAGGGCTCGATGACCGGCATCAGCCGCAAGCTGCCCGACACCGAGCGGGCCCGGCTGAAGACCATCCTCAAGAAGGTCGTCCCCGAGGACGCGGGCGTCATCGTGCGCACCGCCGCCGAGGGCGCGAGCGAGGACGAGCTGCGCCGCGACGTCGAGCGGCTCCAGGCGCAGTGGGAGGACATCCAGAAGAAGTCCAAGCAGATCTCGACGTCGTCGCCGAGCCTGCTCTACGGCGAGCCGGACATGACGGTCCGCGTCGTGCGCGACATCTTCAACGAGGACTTCTCCAAGGTCATCGTCAGCGGCGACGAGGCGTGGGAGACCATCCACGGTTACGTCGACCACGTGGCGCCCGACCTGGCCGACCGCCTCACGCGGTGGACCAGCGAGGTCGATGTCTTCGCGACGTACCGGATCGACGAGCAGCTCGCCAAGGCGCTCGACCGCAAGGTGTGGCTGCCCTCCGGCGGCTCCCTGGTGATCGACAAGACCGAGGCGATGATCGTCATCGACGTCAACACCGGCAAGTTCACCGGCCAGGGCGGCAACCTCGAAGAGACCGTGACGAGGAACAACCTCGAAGCAGCCGAGGAGATCGTGCGCCAGCTGCGCCTGCGCGACCTGGGCGGCATCGTCGTCGTCGACTTCATCGACATGGTCCTGGAGTCCAACCGGGACCTGGTCCTGCGGCGGATGCTCGAATGCCTGGGCCGGGACCGCACCAAGCACCAGGTCGCCGAGGTGACCTCGCTGGGCCTGGTCCAGATGACCCGCAAGCGGGTCGGCCAGGGCCTGCTGGAGTCCTTCTCCGAGACCTGCGTGCACTGCAACGGCCGCGGTGTCATCGTCCACATGGAGCAGCCCGCGGCGAGCGGTGGCGGCGGCAAGCGCAAGAAGCGCCGCGGCGGCAACGGCGCGGACCACCACGAGCACGAGGCGCACACCGGCCCCGAGCAGACCGAGTCCGAGGCCGAGGTCGCCGCGGAGGCCGCGGCCCCCGAGGCGCTGCCCGAGCCCGACTTCGCGGCGGACGAGGAGCTGTACTCCAGCGCCGCCGAGGCGGAGGCCGCGGCGAGCCGCGGCGGGCGTTCGCGCCGCCGCGCCACGCGCCGCGCGTCGGCCCCCACGGGTGCGCCGAAGGAGCCGGTGGTGGCACAGACCCCGGCGCCCGCTCCGGCGCCGGAGCCCGAGCCGGAGCCGGTCGTCGAGGCGCCGGCCCCCCAGGAGCCCGTGCCCGTGCAGGAGGAGGCTCCGGCGCCGCGTGCGCGTCGCCGCGCCACCCGTAAGGCCAGCGCGCCCGCCGGTTCCCCCAAGGCGTCCTCCGAGGAGGCCGCGGAGGTGACGGTGGCCGAGCCGGTCAAGGCGGCCGAGCCGGTGGCCGAGGCCCCGCAGCAGCAGGCGGAGCCGGCCGGGTCCGAGCCTGCCGCTCCGGCCCGTCCGCGCCGCCGTGCCGTGCGCAAGGCGACGGCCCCCACCACCACCTCCGAGGAGGCGGCCGTCCTGGTCGTCCCGTCGGCGACGGTGGAGGACCAGCCGGCCGGGACCGCGGCGGACGGCGACAAGGCGGCCACCGAGACGGCGGCCACCGAGACGGCGGCCACCGTGGAGGCGGCCACCGAAGAGGCGCCCGCCGCCAAGAAGGCCGCCCGTAAGACGGCCAAGAAGGCGACGGCGAAGAAGGCCGCCACCAAGAAGACCGCTGCCAAGAAGACGGCCGCGAAGAAGACGACGGCCAAGAAGGCGGCGAAGGCCCCCGCCAAGAAGACGGCCGCGAAGAAGACGTCGGCGGCGGAGCAGCAGGCTCCCTCGTCCGTCTCCGCCGCGGCCGACGAGGCCTGAGGCACCCCGCCCGGGAGACCGGGCCGGGCGACGCCCCCGCACAGCAGCACGCTGTGCGGGGGCGTCGTCGTCCCGCGGCGCGCCCGCAGGCCCGCAGGTCTCGATGCGCGCTCGATCCGCGCCCGTCCCTTGGAGCGCGCCCCGCCACCTGGGAAACTCGTGAGGTCGTACCGAGACCTCACGGGGTCGCACAAGGGACGGCGCGGCTGTGGGTCGGGGAGACACGCGGCTGCGCCGGGGGAGGGGTTGCGATGGTGCGTGTGCGCCTCAAGGGCACCGGCCGGCACCGCGCGGAGCGAGCCGTCACGGGGGGCCGCCGGGCGGTGGCGCTGGCCACCGTGGTGTCGGCGGCCGGGCTGCAGGCGGGGCTCTGCGCGGGCTCCGCGACCGCGGCGGACGCGCCGGTCTGGACCGAGGGCCCCCTCTTCAACGACCCGCTGGGCACCACCGCGCAGCAGTACGCGATACGCACCCGCCTGGTCGAGCTGACGAACGCGGCGCTGCCCGGCTCGACCATCAAGGTCGCCGTCTACCACGTGTGGGAGACCACGGTCTCGGACGCACTCGTGGCCGCCAAGAACCGCGGCGTGCACGTGCAGATCGTCCTCGACTCCTCCAGCGTGAAGGACCGGCCCGACAACCCGGTGTACGGGCGGCTGAAGGCGGCCCTGGGCACCAGCACCGCGAGCCCGTCGTTCGTGACGCTGTGCCCCACCGACAAGTCCTGCCTGGGCGACCCCAGGTTCGGCAAGTCGATCATGCACAACAAGTTCTGGCTCTTCTCCGCCGTGCAGGGCGCCACGAACGTCGTCGTGCAGACGACCTCGAACTCGACGCCCTCCGCCAGCACGAAGTTCTTCAACGACGCCCTCCAGCTGCCGAACAACCGGGTCCTGTACGGGGCGTACGCGGACTACTTCGACGACCTGACCGCCAAGCTGTGGAAGGACTGGGACTACCGCACGGTCAGCAACGGCCACTACAAGGCGTACTTCTTCCCGCGGGCCGGCACGACCAACTCCACGGACACCCTGTACTCGGTGCTGAACAACGTCTCGTGCACCTACAAGGACGCCACCGGTGTGAAGCGCAGCACGGTCGTGCGCGCCGCGATCTTCCAGATCACCCGGCAGGCCATCGCCGACAAGCTGGTCTCGCTGAAGAAGGCCGGCTGCACGGTCAGCATCGAGTACGCCTCGGCCGACGCCGGCACGTGGAAGGCGATGAACGCCGCCGGCGCCCCGCCCGCGCGCTGCTACAACGACGACCGGGACCCGCTGCACCCGGGCAGCAAGCTCGCGACCCCGTTCATCGTGCACACCAAGTACGTGGCGATCGACGGCTGGTACGACGGCGCCCGCAACAAGATCACGTTCACCGGCTCGCAGAACGCCTCGGGGCCGGCGCTGCGCGAGAACGACGAGGCGTACGTCAAGATCGACGACGACTCGGTGCACGACACCTACCGCACCCACTTCACCAAGGTGTGGAACGTCGCGTACCCGGGGGCGAACGACAACACGAACCTGTGCAAGGGCGTCAAGGTCCTGCCGCAGGACGGCGAGGTCAAGACGGCGTGAACCGTCCGGGCGGGGGCCGGTTTGACCCTGCTCAGGGCGGACCCGTAACCTTGACCGTCGGCGTGTCCATCGATACGCCGCACTCCCGTAAACCTTCTTCCTCCGGGCAGGCCCGTCAGGGCCGCCGGGAGAGGCCGCCCCGTGCGGCTGGACTGCGGGGGTCCCGTTCCGAGCGAAAGAGAGATCCGCGTGTACGCCATCGTGCGCAGCGGTGGTCGCCAGCACAAGGTTGCTGTCGACGACATCGTTGAGGTTGACAAGCTTCCCACCGCCAAGGTTGGCGACACCGTAGAGCTCTCTACGCTGCTCGTTGTCGACGGCGACGCCGTGACCAGCGACCCGTGGGTGCTGGCCGGGATCAAGGTCCAGGCCGAGGTCGTGGACCACCACAAGGGCGCGAAGATCGACATCCTTCGCTACAAGAACAAGACCGGTTACCGCCGTCGTCAGGGCCACCGCCAGCAGTACACGGCGATCAAGGTCACTGAGATCCCCGCGGCTGCGAAGTAAGGGTAGGGACTGAGACATGGCACACAAGAAGGGCGCATCGTCCACTCGGAACGGGCGCGACTCCAATGCTCAGCGGCTCGGCGTGAAGCGCTTCGGCGGCCAGACCGTCAACGCCGGTGAGATCCTGGTCCGCCAGCGCGGCACCCACTTCCACCCGGGCAACGGTGTGGGTCGTGGCAAGGACGACACGCTGTTCGCGCTCGACGCCGGTGCGGTGGAGTTCGGTACCCACCGTGGCCGCAAGGTCGTGAACATCGTTCCGGTCGCCGCCTGAAAGCGGTTCTGACCAGTTCTTTTTTCGCGAGGCGGACCTCACTTCCCCCTGGGGAAGCGGGTCCGCCTTTCGCGTGTTGGTAATGGATACAGCACACCTGCACCGCACGCGGTGGTAATTCTCGTTCGTTTCTGGAGGCACTGACCAATGACCACCTTCGTGGACCGCGTCGAACTGCATGTCGCCGCGGGTAGCGGGGGCCACGGCTGTGCCTCCGTCCACCGTGAGAAGTTCAAGCCGCTCGGCGGCCCGGACGGCGGCAACGGCGGCCGTGGCGGCGATGTCATCCTGGTCGTCGACCAGTCGGTGACCACGCTCCTCGACTACCACCACTCCCCGCACCGCAAGGCCACCGCGGGCAAGCCCGGCGAGGGCGGCAACCGCTCCGGCAAGGACGGTGAGGACCTGGTCCTGCCCGTCCCCGACGGCACGGTCGTCCTCGACAAGCAGGGCAACGTGCTCGCGGACCTCGTCGGCCAGGGCACCACCTTCGTCGCCGCCCAGGGCGGCCGCGGCGGCCTCGGCAACGCGGCGCTCGCCTCGGCCCGCCGCAAGGCCCCCGGCTTCGCGCTGCTCGGCGTCCCCGGCGACCTGCGCGACGTCGTCCTGGAGCTGAAGACCGTCGCGGACGTCGCTCTGGTGGGCTACCCGAGCGCCGGAAAGTCCTCGCTCATCTCGGTGCTCTCGGCCGCCAAGCCGAAGATCGCCGACTACCCCTTCACGACGCTGGTCCCCAACCTCGGCGTCGTCACGGCCGGCGCGACGGTCTACACGATCGCCGACGTGCCCGGTCTGATCCCGGGCGCCAGCCAGGGCAAGGGCCTCGGCCTGGAGTTCCTGCGCCACGTCGAGCGCTGCTCGGTCCTGGTGCACGTGCTCGACACGGCGACCCTGGAGTCCGACCGCGACCCGGTCTCCGACCTCGACACCATCGAGGCCGAGCTGCGCGAGTACGGCGCGGGCCTGGAGAACCGGCCCCGCCTCGTCGTCCTGAACAAGATCGACGTGCCCGACGGCCAGGACCTCGCCGAGATGGTCCGGCCCGACCTGGAGGAGCGCGGCTACCGCGTCTTCGAGGTGTCGGCCGTCGCCCACAAGGGGCTCAAGGAGCTGTCCTTCGCCCTGGCCGAGCTGGTGGGCGCCGCCCGCGCCGCGAAGCCGAAGGAGGAGGCGACCCGCATCGTCATCCGCCCGAAGGCCGTGGACGACTCCGGCTTCACCGTGGTCCGCGAGGACGTCGACGGCGAGCCGCTGTACCGGGTGCGCGGCGAGAAGCCGGAGCGCTGGGTGCGCCAGACCGACTTCAACAACGACGAGGCCGTCGGCTACCTCGCCGACCGGCTCAGCCGCCTCGGCGTCGAGGACCAGCTGATGAAGGCGGGCGCCCGCAACGGCGACGGCGTCGCCATCGGCCCCGAGGAGAACGCGGTCGTCTTCGACTGGGAGCCCACCATGATGGCGGGCGCCGAGATGCTCGGCCGCCGCGGCGAGGACCACCGCATGGAGGCGCCGCGTCCGGCCGCCCAGCGCCGCCGCGACCGGCAGGCCGAGCGGGACGAGGCGGAGCGCGAGTACGACGACTTCAAGCCCTTCTAGCCGGCAGGGGGCGGGCCCGGACCACGCTGGTCCGGGCCCGCGCGCTACCCGTCCAGGGCAAGCGAAAGGGGCCCGGGAGGATCTCCTCCCGGGCCCCTTCCGCGCGCTCACGCGCCGCGGGAACTACGCGGTGACGGCGTCCTCCGACTCCGGGGCCGCCTCCGCGGCCTGCGCCTGGGCCACCTGCTCCGCCACGGAGTCCTCACGCTGCGTGGGGATCTCCGCGTCGCCCCGGGCGGCCATCCGCACCCGGCGCTCGTCGGCGCGGGCGCACAGGGCGCGCACCGCCCCGTTGAAGCGGTCGATGGACGGCGGGTCGGAGGGGCCCAGGAGGTGCTCCTTGAGCTCCAGGCGCGCCTCGGCGTACACGTCCTCGCTCTCGCCGCGTACGGCCGCGAGAAGGCCGGGGACGCCCGCCGCGTCGGGCTCCAGGACGGTCGCCGCGCCCACCGTGGGGAAGCCGGTGCGGAAGTCCGCCTCGGCGAGCCCCGTGGTGTTGGCCACGGCGTACGGCTTCTCGCTGGCCAGCCAGTCGGAGACGACCGAGGAGACGTCGGAGACGAGCACGTCGGCCTGGTTGAAGCAGGCGAAGATCGCGGGCCGTGCCTCGGTGACGATCAGGTGCTCCCACTGCGGGAACGACGCCCAGTAGGCCTGTTCCCAGGCCGCCGTCGCCGCGGCCACCGCGGCCTGCCTGCCGGCCTCGGGCCGCCCCTGGAGCAGCATCTTCTCCATCTCGTCGGCGCTGGTGCGAAACGCCGTGGAGGTCAGCCGGTCCAGGGCCTCGGCGCTGCGGGCCAGCTCGGCGGCGGCCCCGGGGCCCGGGCGCTCGCCGGAGCGGCGCGCGTTCGCCTCGCGGATCATCGCCATGATGCGCTCGTTGGCGGCGCCCGCGGCGGGCACCTGCGAACCGGTCATCGGGTGCGGCTTGTAGATCAGCCGCACCCGGTCGTCGGCGAGCAGGTGCCGCACGATGTTCTCGCCGGCCAGGACCACCGAGGTGTTGCCGGGGTTGCCGTCCCAGCCCTCCCACGTGGGGGCGTACAGGACGGTGGTGAAGGCGCCCGTGGCCGGGCCGGACGCGACCTGGATGGGGGAGAGCTGCGGGCGGCCCACCTCGACGACGTCCTTGTCCTCGACGCCGACGTCGGCCAGCTGGTAGCGGTCGCGGGCCGCGGGACCGGCCACCCACACCTCGTCGTAGGCCTTCGCGTACGGGTTGCAGGAGGAGAGCTTGTCGGACTCGCCGTGGTTGATGAAGGCGTGCTTGAGCGTCGGGATGCGCAGCACCTGCGAGGTCTTCGCCGCGTTCGCCGGGTGGAGCATCATCTTCAGCGTCGAGTTCTCCAGGGAGAACATCGAGGCGACCTTCGGGAAGCAGATGATCGGGACGTCGGTGGCGTCGATCTTGTTCACCATGAAGCGCTCACGGAGCACGATGAGCGGCTTGCCGTCGGCCTCGGCGAGGGTGGAGAGCCACATGTTCGCCTGGTACGCGGAGGTCGTGCCGCCCGAGAAGTACATGGCGACGGTCGGCTTGTACCGCGCCAGCCACTGGTCGAGCCAGGCCATCACCTTCGCCTCGCTCACCGCCCGCTTCTTGGGCAGCAGCCAGGTCGCCAGGTAGACCATGCCGCCGCCGAACAGGGCGAGGGAGACGCCGATGCCGATGGCGCCCCAGTAGGCGTCGGTGGTGGCGGCGGTCAGCACCAGGCCCGCGGTGGCCGGGAGCGAGAAGGTCAGCAGGCGGTGGCTGGAGCGGCGGGCCAGGATGCGCGGGGGGGCCGCGGACAGACGCAGGGGGGAGGCGTCGATGTTCCGGGTGAGGATCGGCAGCGTACGGGTGCGGCGCACCAGGACGGCGGCGGCCTGGCAGCCGAAGTGCAGCACGTAGACGGCCAGGAGGGCGAAGAGCAGCGGGGCCTGCTCGCCCAGCGGCTCGATGCCGTCGATGCGCAGCAGGCCGACGAAGATCAGCATGTCGCGCAGCAGCTGTCGCACGGTGACGTCGAAACGCACCTTGGCCAGAAGGGTCAGCAGTCCCGGCTGCTTGTACTGCAGGCAGGCGTCGAGGGCGATGCCGGCCGCGCTCGACGCGACGAACAGCGGGACGTACGGGAGGGAGGCGCTGACGAGCTGGGCCGCATAGAGCGCGAACATCGCGAGCAGCGCTGAGAGCTGCACGACGCGGCGGGGGGCAAGTCCGGCGGAGGGCACGGGCTGGGCTCCTGGCAGGAATAGGGGGGAGGGGGGTGCACCGTGGGGGGTCGGTCCACCTCGGGGAAAGGCTGACCACTGACCGTATGACTTCCGCACGTCCCCAAGCAATCCTCCGTGACAGCAATCACCCGATAAAGGGGCAAAGGGCATGGAACCCCAGGGACCAAGATCCCGTCCGGGCCCCGCGCCACCCGTGCTGTCCGCTCCTCGGAACTCCCGGGCCCGCCCACCGGCGCGTCCCGTAGATTGCGGAGCATGTCAGGGGCAACAGGAGCGGCACGGCAGGGCGTGGCGGAAGCGCGCCGGATCGTGGTCAAGGTCGGATCGTCATCGCTCACCACGGCCGCGGGGGGCCTGGACGCGGACCGCGTCGACGCCCTCGTGGACGTCCTGGCGAAGCACCGCGGCGGCGACAAGGAGATCGTCCTCGTCTCCTCCGGCGCCATCGCCGCCGGACTCGCCCCGCTCGGCCTGACCCGCCGCCCCAAGGACCTCGCCCGCCAGCAGGCCGCCGCCAGCGTCGGCCAGGGGCTGCTGGTGGCCCGCTACACCGCCTCCTTCGCCCGCTACGGCGTCCGCGTCGGCCAGATCCTGCTGACCAGCGACGACATGGCGCGCCGCGCCCACCACCGCAACGCCTCGCGCACCCTCGACCAGCTGCTGACCATGGGCGCCTTCCCGGTCGTCAACGAGAACGACACGATCGCCACGGACGAGATCCGCTTCGGCGACAACGACCGGCTCGCCGCGCTCGTGGCCCACCTCGTCCACGCCGACCTGCTCGTGCTCCTCTCCGACGTCGACGGCCTCTACGACGGGAACCCCGCCGAGCCCGGCACCTCCCGCATCGCCGAGGTCCGCGGCCCCGCCGACATCGCCCACGTCAGGATCGGCAGCGCCGGCAAGGCGGGGGTCGGCACCGGCGGCATGGTCACCAAGGTCGAGGCCGCGTCGATCGCCGCGGCGGCCGGCATCCCCGTCGTCCTCACCAGCGCCAGCCACGCCGCCGACGCCCTCGCCGCCCGCGACACCGGCACCTACTTCCACCGCACCGGACGGCGCAGCGCCGACCGGCTGCTCTGGCTCCAGCACGCGTCCACCCCGCAGGGCTCCCTCACCCTCGACGACGGCGCGGTACGGGCCGTGGTCGAGCGGCGCACCTCGCTGCTGCCCGCCGGGATCGCCGCCGTGGAGGGCGAGTTCAGCGCGGGCGACCCGGTCGAGCTGCGCGACGTCAGCGGCCGGGCCGTCGCCCGGGGCCTGGTCAACTTCGACGCGAAGGAGATCCCCCGGCTGATCGGCCGGTCCACCCGCGAGCTCGCCCGCGACCTCGGCCCCGCCTACGAACGAGAAGTCGTGCACCGGGACGATCTGGTCCTCCTCCGCGCCTGATCCGGGTCCGTCCGCCTTCGAAACAGTTGTGGAAACGGCCGAAAGCCTGCCACCAGCGGGGGACCTTCCCGAAAACCACCCCATGACGTCTCGTGTCCTGCTCAACTCTTGATGCAGGTAGTTCTCGCGGTAGTCCGACCCGTCCATGCCAGACAGTTCCGCACGACCATTGCGCAAAGGAGGCCGTCGTGAGACGAGCGCGCCCGGGGGCTGCGCCCCGAGGGCCGGCGGAGCGGGCACTGACCAGCGTGGCCGCCGGGGACGCGTACGCGCAGGAGACCGCGGGCGACCCCGGTCCCGACGGCGGCGGGGAGATGGCCGAAGAAGGCCCCCGGCTGTGGCACATCACGCTCAGCGTCTCCGGCGCCGAGGCCCCCCTCGCCGAGGTCCGCCGCGGCCTCGAACAGCTCGCTCACGACCACCCCTTCCTGCTGACCAGCCGCTACGCGGTCGACCACGCCGAGATCCGCTACTGGGAAGAGGCCCGCGACCTGCACGACGCGGCCGCCGTCGCCCTGCGCCTGTGGGGCGAGCACCGCCAGACCTCCCGGCTGCCGCCCTGGGAGATCGTCGGCCTGGAGGTCATCGACCGGCAGACCTACCACCAGCGCATCGCGGAGGGGTACGGTCCGCTCCCCGCGACCCCGGTCGGCGTGCACCCCTTCTGAGGCCGGCCGGACCGCGCCCCAGGTCGGCGGCCCCGCGCCCGTCCCAAACGGCCCCCGGCGCCCACCGGCCCCTTTTCGGCCATGTCTCACCTCCCGGAACAGGAGCTGGACGCCCCGCGCACCCCCGATACGCTGCGGGGCATGACGTCGCCTTCCCTCAACCCGTACGACGCGATGACCCCGGTCACCCGGGCCGCCTACCGCGCCCGCGCCGCCGCCAACGACCTCGCCCCGCTGCCGCGCGCCCAGAAGGACGACGCGCTGGCGGCGATCGCCGACGCCCTGGAGGTGCGCACCGCGGAGATCGTCGAGGCCAACGCCGAGGACATCGCCCGCGCCCGCCAGGCCGGCACCAGCGAGTCCATCGTCGACCGGCTGACCCTGACCCCCGAGCGGGTCCGCGCCATCGCCTCCGACGTCCGCGACGTCATCGCCCTGCCCGACCCGGTCGGCCAGGTCGTCCGCGGCAACACGCTGCCCAACGGGATCGACCTGCGCCAGGTCCGCGTCCCGCTCGGCGTCGTCGGCATCATCTACGAGGCCCGCCCGAACGTGACGGTCGACGCCGCCGCCCTCTGCCTCAAGTCGGGCAACGCGGTACTGCTGCGCGGCAGCTCCTCCGCGTACGCCTCGAACACCGCCCTGGTGCGCGTGGTGCGCGACGCCGTCGGCGGCAGCGGGCTGCCCGCCGACGCGGTCCAGCTCGTGCCCGGCGAGAACCGCGACTCGGTCACCGAACTCATGCGGGCCCGCGGCCTCGTCGACGTCCTCATCCCGCGCGGCGGCGCCTCGCTCATCAAGAACGTCGTGGAGAACTCGATCGTCCCCGTGATCGAGACCGGCACCGGCAACTGCCACGTGTACGTCGACGCCGACACCGACCTCGACATGGCCGTCGACATCCTCGTCAACTCCAAGGCGCAGCGCCCCTCCGTCTGCAACGCCGCCGAGACCCTCCTGGTCCACCAGGACATCGCCGACGCGTTCGTGCCGCGCGCCCTGGACGCGCTCGCCGACGCGGGCGTCACCGTCCACGCCGACCCCCGGATCCTCGGCTACGCGGACGGCTCCAAGGCCACCGTCGTCGAGGCGACCCACGACGACTGGGAGACCGAGTACCTCTCCTACGACATCGCGGCCGCCGTCGTCGACAGCCTCGACAGCGCCGTCGAGCACATCCGCCTGTGGTCCTCCGGGCACACCGAGGCCATCGTCACCACCTCGCAGCAGGCCGCCCGCCGCTTCACCCAGCTGGTGGACTCCACGACCGTCGCGGTCAACGCCTCGACCCGGTTCACCGACGGCGGCCAGTTCGGCTTCGGCGCCGAGATCGGCATCTCCACGCAGAAGCTGCACGCCCGCGGCCCCATGGGCCTCCCGGAGCTGACCAGCACCAAGTACATCGTCACCGGCGACGGACACACCCGTTAAGCAGCGACTTGTGAGCTGAATTCCCATACCGTCTGCCCAAAATGACCCCCCAGGTCTACTCTGGACCCGTGCCGGAGGACGTGGGGGGCGCGCCGTTCCCGGACGGCTGGGAGCCCGACGACGACCACGACCGCGGGGGCTGGGACGAAGAGTTCGCCTCCGTGGTCTTCGACGAGGACTTCGTGAAGGCCGCCGAGGTCCATGAGCCCACCGCGGTCGAGCGGCTGCTCGCCGCGGCCCAGGCGCGCGCCGAGGCCCAGGAGGCCGAGTCCCGCAGGGCCCGCACCCGCCGGGGCCCCGACGACGACTTCTACGAGGACGGCGACGGCTACGGGCTGGACGGCGCGGCGGATTTCGGCCGCCTGCGCGACGAGGCCGACGGGCTGTACGAGGAGGGCCTCGACCAGGACGGCCGGACCGGCCCGCACACCGGTATGGTCCGCTGGCGCCGGCCCGTGGCCTGGGCACTCGCCCTGATCATGGGCGTCGGCATGGTCGCCCTCGCCTTCACGGCCGTCTACCGGGGCGCGTCGGGCGGCCGCCAGGACCAGGTGCCGCCGCCCGCCACCACGGAGCTGGAGAAGAATCTGCCGGGCCCGCCCTCCGCTTCCGCCGACCACTCCCGGCCTGCGGTTTCCGCGGTCCCGCGGTCCCCCTGACCGGCCGGGCGGACGGCCGCCGGAAGTTGTCGCGCACCAGGGCGTTTACCGGCGGCCGCGACGACCTAACCTGAAGGTATGGGCGGGCCAGGAGACCCACCGGAGGGCACGCCGGAAGGTGGGCCCGCCGGGGGCGGAGGCAGTGAGGACGAGTACCGATCCGTCGTGTTCGACGAATCGTTCGTGCGGGCTGCCCGGCTCCAGGAGTTCTCCGCGCAGGAGCGCATCACCGACCACGCCCCCGCCGTACGCCGCACGCCCGCCCTGCGCCGCGGCCTGACCCGGCAGGCCGTCCTGCTCGTCGCCCTGATCGTCGTCGCCTTCGGCACCGCGGTCTACATGGGCGTGCGCAGCCCGTACCGCACGGCCCCGGCGGCCCGCTCCACCGAACCGCTGCGGATGACGGTGATCCCGCTCGCCCCGGGCGCCGCCGTGCCCGGCTCCGGCTCCGCCGCGGACCTCTACCGGCACAGCCCCGCCGCCCGGTTCCGGGTCGCCGCGGACGGCATCACCCTGCCGACCGGCGTCCGGCGCACCGCGCACTTCTCCGACAGCCAGGTCGTCACCGCCCTGAGCACCGCCAAGGACTACCTCGTCGACTCCTCGCTCGACCCGGACGTGCTCACCGGGGGCGCGGTCCGGCCGGTGCGGATGCTCGTCGACCCCCGCCAGCTCGACCAGTTCGACCGGAGCTTCGACCGGCCGGTCATGGACGGCCGGCACGCGGCGACCGGCTGGCTGGTCCGCTTCGACCCGGCCCGGGCCGAGCTCGCCGACCCGGGCATCCGTGTCCGGGGCACGCTGCACGCCGCCGAGACCGGCACGGACACCCTCGAAGTCACCTCCGACCACACCTTCGTGTACGCGCTGCGCCCGGTCGGCGCCGCCGACCGGGCCAGGACCTCGCTCTTCACGGTCCGCCGCGAGCTGCACTTCCGCTTCGACCGCGAGGACCTGCGCAACCACCAGGCCGAGCTGCTCGTCTCCTACGTCCAGGCGGGCCCGCTCTCCTGCGCCGCGGACCCGGCCGACCACCTGCGCCCGCTGCTCGCGGGGGAGACGGCGAAGCAGGACGGCCCGGCGGGCACCGACCCGTACGCGACGGGCAGCGCGACCGCGTTGTGCGGCGCGCTCGCCCCCAGCGCCCAGCCGGCCGTCTGAACCGGGTCCGTCAGCTCCCCGCGGGGTCGTCCTGGGCGCCGTGGTTGCCCGTGTTGCCGCCGCCGTTGCCCCCGAAGTTGCCGAAGCCGCGCCGCATCCGGCCGCCGAGGTCGCCCGCGCCGCCCGCGATGTCGCTGACCAGCTTCATCAGCGGGTCCTTCGAGTTCTTGACGTGGTCCGTGTAGTGCGCGGCCGACTCGCGGAAGGAGTCGGTCACCGAGGTGTCCTTGTCCTCGCTGCGGCGCGGGTAGTGCCCGTCCATCAGCCGCTGGAAGTCGCGGGACTCGGCCCACCGCTTCAACTCGGCGGCCCGCACCGTCGTGAACGGGTGGGAACGCGGCATGACGTTCAGGATCTTCAGGACGGAGTCGCGCAGGTCGCCCCCGGCCTCGTACTCCTCGGCCTGCTTGAGGAACGCGTCCACGTTCATCTCGTGCAGGTGGTTGCCGCCCGCGATCTTCATCAGGCCGCGCATGGACGCCTTGAGGTCCTGGCCGACCAGCAGCCCGGCGCGGTCCGCGGACAGCTCCGACTTGCGGAACCACTCGCGCAGCGCCGTCACGATCGCCATGATCGCGAGGTTGCCCAGCGGGATCCACGCCACCCGCAGCGCGAGGCTGGTCAGGAAGAGCAGTATCGTCCGGTAGACCGAGTGGCCGGAGAGCGCGTGGCCCACCTCGTGGCCGACGACCGCCCGCATCTCCTCCTCGTCGAGCAGCTCCACCAGGCCGGTGGTGACGACGATGATCGGCTCGTCCAGGCCGATGCACATCGCGTTCGGCTGCGGGTCCTGGTTGACGTACATCGGCGGGACCTTCTCCAGGTCCAGGATCTGGCAGGCGTCCCGCAGCATCGCGTACAGGTGCGCGAACTGCTCGTCCGACACGCGCACGGAGTCCGACAGGAACAGCAGCCGCAGACTGCGCTCCGGCAGCAGGCCGCTCAGCGCCTTGAAGACGGTGTCGAACCCCGTGAGCTTGCGCAGCGCCACCAGGGCCGAGCGGTCCGCGGGGTGTTCGTACGCCCGCGAGGAGATGCCGGGAAAGCTCCGGCGCTGCCTGCCGGGTACGTGGTCGTGCTGCTCGTTCGGTACGTCGGGCATGCGGCCCCCCATGTCGATGTGGCTCGGTTGTGCCCCCAAGGCGGGAACCACACTAGGCGGAGATACCGTGACGGGGCAGCACACAGAAGGAGCGAACCGTCATGGATCACCACGCCGACGCCGCCGCACTCGCGCACGTCGTCCAGGCAGCAGCGTCCGACCAGGGGCCGGGCAGCCTGCTGCGCATCGTGCTCGTCGTCGCCATCCTCGGGGCCGTCTTCCTGGCCTGGTTCCTGCTGCGCGGCTACAAGCGCGACGACTGACGCCGACCGCGTCCGGGACCGTACGGGGGCCCGTACGGCAGAGTCGGCGTGAGCGCCACGGAGGCTCCCGCTTACGATGGGTCAGAAGTCTTTCTCCCGATCCCACACCGGATAGGTCCTGCCGAAGATGAGCCTCCACAGCCCCGTTGCCCAGCTGGCCACTCTCGCCGCCGAGGGCGGCGAGCACGGCGGCAACCACCCGAGCCTCAGCCCCTTCATGACGGGCGGTGCCGCGCTCGTCATCCTGATTCTCATGCTGTGGATCGTCACCCGCTTCAACCGCGACCGCTGAGCCGGGGGACCGAGCACGCGGACCGGGCCAGTAGGCTCTGCACGCATGGGAGCGCAGGACATGCCTACCGGCCCGGTCAACAGCCCGGCCGGCGGCCCGGATCGTGAATGGGACTCGCCCGCCAAGCGGCGCCTCGGCGTCATGGGCGGCACGTTCGACCCGATCCACCACGGACACCTGGTGGCGGCCAGCGAGGTCGCCGCGCAGTTCCACCTCGACGAGGTGGTCTTCGTGCCGACGGGACAGCCGTGGCAGAAGAGCGACAAAAAGGTTTCCCCGGCCGAGGACCGCTATCTGATGACGGTCATCGCGACCGCGGAGAACCCGCAGTTCTCCGTGAGCCGCATCGACCTCGACCGCGGCGGTCCGACGTACACCACGGACACCCTGCGCGACCTGCGCGCGCTCAACCCGGAAACGGACCTCTTCTTCATCACGGGCGCCGACGCCCTCGGCCAGATCCTGACCTGGCGGTACACCGAAGAGCTGTTCTCCCTGGCACACTTCATCGGCGTCACCCGGCCCGGCCACACGCTCACCGACCCGGGCCTCCCCGAAGGCGGTGTCTCGCTCGTCGAGGTGCCCGCGCTCGCGATCTCGTCCACGGACTGCCGGGACAGGGTCGCCAAGGGGGACCCCATCTGGTACATGGTGCCGGACGGTGTGGTGCGCTACATCGACAAACGCCGGCTGTACCGAGGCGAATGACCCTGCACCGCCGAGAGGGGCATCGGTGAACGACCGCTACGACGGTTACGACCAGCGCGACGACAGGTACGAGCTGGTCGGCTACGACGAGTTCGGCCAGCCGGTGTACCGGCAGGTCCAGCAGGCGCCGTCGTACGACCAGACCGCCGCGGGCCCCGGCTACGGGTACGGCTACGACCCGTACGCCACCGGGCAGCAGCAGCCGGTGCCGCCGGCCGCGCCGCAGCAGTACGACCCCTACGGCGCCGCCGGTCACGACCCGTACGGGCAGGCCACCGGGACGGGCGAGCAGCCCCGGGTCCCGCAGCAGACGCACCCCGGTCAGCAGGATCCGCAGGCGTACCAGGCGCCGCAGACCTACCAGGAGCCGCAGACCTACCCGGCGCACCAGGGCCCGCAGGGGTATCCGGAGCAGGAGGCACCGCGCGCGCACCGGGCCGCCACGCAGCCGCCGCACCAGACCGAGCAGGCCACCGCCTACATCCCGCAGCAGGCCCCGCGGGGGCCGGAGCGGGAGCAGCCGCCGGGCGGCGAGGACCGCGACTACCGCACCGAGCAGTTCTCCTTCGTCGAGGAGCCGGACGAGAACTCCGAAGACGTCATCGACTGGCTGAAGTTCACCGAGTCGCGCAGCGAGCGGCGCGAGGAGGCCAGGCGCCGCGGCCGCAACCGCGTCGTCGCCCTCGTCGTCGCCCTCGCCGTGTGCCTGGTCGGCGGGGTCGGCTACCTCTGGTACGCGGACAAGCTGCCGTTCCTGTCCGGGGACGGCGCCAAGAGCGGCGGCGCGGCGGCGGCCGGCCCGCAGAACCGTGACGTCATCGTCGTGCACCTGCACAACACCAAGGGCGGCGGCACCTCGTCGGCGCTGCTCGTGAACAACACCACCACCAAGCAGGGCAGCACCGTCCTGCTGCCCAACTCCCTGGCCCTGAGCGGCGACGACGGCACCGCCACCACGCTGGGCGCCTCGGTCGACGACGACGGCTCCTCCGGCACCAGCGGCGCCATCGACACCCTGCTCGGCACGGACGTCGAGGGCACCTGGCGGCTCGACACCCCCTACCTCAACAACCTCGTCGAACTCGTCGGCAACATCGAGCTCGACACGGACGCCGACGTGCCCGACCCGGCCAAGAAGGGCACCACCCTCGTCCACAAGGGCGCGGCGCAGACCCTCAGCGGCCCGATGGCGGTGGCGTACGCCACCTACCGGGCCAAGGGCGAGGGCGAGACCGCGCAGCTCATGCGGTTCGGACAGGTCATGCAGGGCGTGCTGCGCAAGCTGTCGTCCGACCCGCAGGCCGCGACGACCACGGTGCAGACGCTCGCCCAGATCCTCGACCCGTCGCTGACGGAGAAGGACCTCGGCGCGTTCCTCGCCAAGCTCGCCGACCACGCCAAGGAGGGCGACTACAAGACCGCCCTGTTGCCGGTCCAGCAGAACGGCACCCTCTCCGAGACGGCCGCGGACTCCGTCGTGAAGGACGTCCTCGGCGGCACCGTCAAGGCCCCCGCCAAGGGGGACTCGCTGCGCATCGCGGTCACGAACGCCACGGGGGACAAGGCCCGCACCGAGAAGGCCCGCGTCGCCCTGGTCAACGGCGGCTACACCTTCGTCGCGGGCGGCACCGGCAGCTCCGTCGCCGCCTCCCTTGTCACCTACGGCGACGACGCCCGCAAGGAGGACGCCGTCGAGGTCGCCAAGACGCTCGGCCTGCCGTCCTCCGCGGTCAAGAAGACCAAGGCCGCCGCGAACGCGGACGTCTCGGTCGTCCTCGGCCAGGACTACACCGGCACGTGACCCGCCCGGCGGCCCCCGGCCCCTGGCGGCCGGGGCCGCCAGGGGCCGCCGGGACCCCCGGGAACGCGGCGCCGGCGGGCCGGCGGACCGTGAGACCCTTGGAGTACCCCCGTCAGCCGTATCGCGGGGGACTCTGACCGCCGACGGAAAGCCTTGTAGTGACCGCCACCGACCGTTCCCAAGAGCTCATCACTGTCGCCGCCCAGGCGGCAGCGGACAAGCTCGCGCACGACATCATCGCCTACGACGTCAGCGATGTGCTGTCCATCACGGACGCCTTCCTGCTCGCCTCCGCGCCCAACGACCGCCAGGTCAAGTCGATCGTCGACGAGATCGAGGAGCGCCTGAACAAGGAGCTCGGCGCCAAGCCGGTCCGCCGCGAGGGCGACCGCGACGCCCGCTGGATCCTGCTCGACTACGTCGACATCGTCGTCCACGTCCAGCACAGCGAGGAGCGCGTCTTCTACGCCCTGGAGCGGCTGTGGAAGGACTGCCCCGAGCTGGACCTGCCCGCCGACGCCAAGGCCACCCGGGGCAAGGCCGCCGAGCACTCCCAGCGCGAGCAGGCCGCGGCCGAGGCCGAGGAGATCCGCGACCTCGGCGGTGAGGTGCTTTGACCGGCGGCTCCCACCGGGGCCGCCGCGTCGTCCTGTGGCGGCACGGCCAGACGGCCTGGAACCTGGAGCGCCGCTTCCAGGGCACCACGGACATCGAGCTGACCGGGGCCGGGGTCGCCCAGGCGCGCCGCGCGGCCCGGCTGCTCGCCTCGCTGAAGCCCGACGCCATCGTCGCCTCCGACCTCGCGCGGGCCGCCGCCACCGCGGCCGAGCTGGCCGCCCTGACCGGCCTCGACGTGACACACGACGAGGGACTGCGCGAGACGTACGCCGGTGAGTGGCAGGGCCTCACGCACGAGGAGATCATCGGGCGGTACGGCGAGCAGTACGCGGCGTGGAAGCGCGGCGAGCCGGTGCGCCGCGGCGGCGGCGAACTGGAGACCGAGGTCGCCGACCGCGCGGCGCCCGTCGTGCTGCGCCACGCCGACAAGCTGCCCGACAACGGCCTGCTCGTCGTGGTCAGCCACGGCGGCACCATCCGCACCACCATCGGCCGCCTTCTGGGCCTGGAGTCCCGCCACTGGGAGGGGCTCGGGGGCCTGTCGAACTGCTGCTGGTCCGTCCTCGGCGAGGGCGCGCGCGGCTGGCGGCTGCTGGAGCACAACGCGGGCACGCTGCCCGAGCCGGTCCTCGGCGACGACGACTGAGCCGGTCCCCGCGGGCCGCGGGGACCGGATTTCACTAATCGGCAGGTCGCAGGCTAAAGTTCTTCTTGTTCGGGCCGCCGGGAGAACACCCGGGGAGAAGAACGCAGCACGGGGCTATAGCTCAGTTGGTAGAGCGCCTGCATGGCATGCAGGAGGTCAGGAGTTCAATTCTCCTTAGCTCCACAGGAATCGAGGATCCCGTCCCGTCAGGGGCGGGATCCTTCGTCGTTCCCGGATCTTTCGTCGCCCCCGGGCCTTTCCTGGCCCGCGGTCGTTTCCCGGTCCGCGGAGCTTTCGGTGTCCGCGCGCAGTCTGCCGAGCAGCTCGCGGGTCGCCTCGTCCGCCGCGGCGTAGACGACGATCCGGCACTCCGGCATGTTGTCGATCGCGAGCGAGGTCGACGTCATCCGCAGCTCGCCGTCGAGCCCCTGGTGCCGGAAGGTCTTCACGTACCGCCCGGGCGGCGCCACGTCACCGCTGCGCCACAGCCGCGCGAACTCCTCGCTGGCCCCGGACAGGGCCCGGACGAACTCCTCCCAGCCGGGCTCGCCGACATGGCGGCCGTACGCCGAGCGCAGGATGCCCACCATCACCGGCAGCTCGCTCTCCCGGAAGAGCAGCGGGCACAGCCCCTCCGGAGCCACGAACAGGGTCCACAGGGCATTGGCGGGCCGCCCCGTCGTGGGATCGTGCAGATCCTCGCGGACCTGGAAGAGCAGGCGGTACCCCGCGTTCGTGGCCAGCAGGTCGTACCGGGTGTTGTAGACCACGGCCGGGAGGGGGTCGAGGGCGTCGAGGATGCCCTGCACGTCCGCCGCGACCGCCTGGCCGCCGCTGTCCGGCGCGGGCGCGAACGCCACGCCCGCCAGCCGGTACAGGTGCTCCCGCTCCGGCCCGCCGAGCCGCAGCGTGCGCGCCACCGCGTCCAGGACCTGCGGCGAGGCGTTGATCGGGCGGCCCTGCTCCAACCACGTGTACCAGGTGACGCCGACGCCGGAGAGCTGGGCGACCTCCTCGCGGCGCAGCCCGGGCGTGCGCCTGCGCGGACCCGGGGGCATGCCGACGTCCTGGGGCGTGACCCTGGCGCGGCGGCCGCGCAGGAAGGCGGCCAGCTCGGGCCTGCGGCGCTCCCGCGCGCGGCCCCGCGTGCCGTCCGCGCCCCGGTCCGCCGTGTCGTCCGTCGCCGGGCCCGCCGTGCGGTCCGTCGTCGTCATCGTCGTCACGTCCCCCATCGTCCCCGCCGGTCCCGCGCCCCGGAAGCGGTCTGCCGGGTGCTGCCGGTACCAGCATCAGCGGGCTCTCGGCACCGGGATCCGACCCGCGTCAGGCTCCGGCCATGACGACGACCCTTCCCCAGAGCCCACCCCCGCCGACTCCTGGACCCAGTAAAGCCCCCGGCACCGACAACGGCGCCGCGAACGGCCGCGGGCGGCTGCTCGCGGTGGTGCTCGTCGCGCAGTTCATGGCGGTCCTCGACGTCTTCATCGTGAACGTCGCCGCCCCCACCCTGCGCACCGAACTCCACGCGTCCGGCGCCTCGTTGCAGCTGGTCGTGGCCGGATACACCATCACGTACGCCGTGCTGCTGATCACCGGGGCGCGCCTCGGCGACCTGTTCGGGCACCGCCGTGCCGTGCTCGCCGGGCTCGCGGTCTTCACCGCCGCCTCGCTCGCCTGCGGACTGGCGCACAGCAGCGGCCAGTTGACCGGGTTCCGCATGGTGCAGGGCGCCGGATCGGCGCTGATGATCCCGCAGGTGCTCAGCCTCGTGCAGCGGACCTTCACCGGCGAGGCCCGGACCCGGGCGCTGGGCGCGTACGCCGCGGTGCTCGCCGTCGGCGCCGCCGCGGGCCAGGTGCTCGGCGGGGTGCTGGTCAGCGCCGACCTCTTCGGCACCGGCTGGCGGGCCGTCTTCCTGGTCAACGTGCCGGTCGGCGTGGCCCTGCTGGTCCTCGGGCGGCGCGCGCTGCCCCGCGACGGCGCGCGGCGGGCCGGTGTGCGCCCGCTCGACCTGCCGGGGCTCGTCCTGCTCGGCGCCGCCGTGTCCCTGCTCACCGTGCCGCTCGTGCTCGGCCAGGAGGAGCGGTGGCCGCTGTGGTCCTGGCTGTGCCTGGCCGGCTCGGCCGTGGCGTTCGCCGTCTTCTGCGGCTACGAAGCGGCTCTGGGGCGGCGCGGCGGCGCACCGCTGATCTCCCCGGGGGTGCTGCGTGTGCCGGGCATCAAGCGGGCCGTGCTGCAGATCCTCCTCGCCATGGCCGTCAACGCAGGCTACCTCTTCACCCTCACCCTGCACATCCAGGGCGGCCTGGGTTACAGCGCCCTGCGGGCGGGCCTGACCTTCGCGCCCGCCGCCGTGGTGTTCGGCGTCGTCGGGCTGACCTGGCGGCGCTGGCCGACGCGGTGGCACCCGGCCCTGACCCCCGCGGGCTTCGTGCTGGCGGCGGCCGGGGCGCTCGGCACCGGTCTCACGCTGCGCGGTGGCGGGGACGGCGGCGGGTGGCTCTATGTCTCCTTCGTGGCGATCGGTGCCGGGCTGTCGCTCGGATTCAGCCCGACGCTCACGCGGGCCCTGGCGGCCGTGCGGCCCGTGGAGGCGGCCGACGCCAGCGGACTGCTCGCCACGGTGACGCAACTCGGCCAACTCATCGGAGTCGCCGCCTTCGGGGCGCTTTTCCTCAACCGCGTTGAGTCGTCCGGCACTTCGGGGGCGTATCTCTCTGCGGACGCGCTCTTGATGTGCACCTGTGCGCTGGCCGGGGCGGCCGTCCTGGGCGCCGTATCCGGACTGGTACGCAGGCGTCGCTGACCGTGTCGCTCCGGCCGTGGCAGAATCGGACGGCCGGAAGAGGGCTGCGTCCGCGCGACGAAGAGGGCCCGACGGGAGGGAGTGCGCGATGCTCTTGGGCATCAACGAGGAGGCCGACCGCCTCCCCGGTGTGGCCGTGCCACGTGCCGCGTTCCCGTCTTCGTCCTGTTCCTCCGGCGTTGTCCCTCTTGTCACGGATGTTCTCCTCAACTGCCCGTCCTGCGGCTCCTTCCACGTCGCCCAGATGCTGGGTGACAACGGCGGGATCTCGTACGTGTGCACGGCCTGCGGCCACAGCTGGAGCTGAGCGGATCGACATGGGGTCACACAGGCGGAAGTGCGACTGGTGCGGCAGCGGTACGCCCATCGTGCGCGACATGGAGCCGGTCAACCCGGACTACCAGTACTGGTGCGAGGAGTGCGCACGGGCGCTGATCATAAAAGGCGACCCGATCGAGACGTATCGGGAACTGGAGGGCGAGCCGATCTACGGCCGTCTCCTGGACGAACACTGCACCCTGAAGCGGTTCTACTCGTTCGCCAGAGCCTGACCCCGGCGTAGGCCAGGAAGGCGCACGCCGCTCCTACGTAGAGGGCGGACAGACTCAACTGGGCACCGTTCTGATGGAGTTCGACCCGGCCGGGGCCGTGCGGCACCCACCACAGGGCGTACGAGCAGAACAGGACGGCCAGCGCGGCGGCGGTGCGCCGGTGGCCGGCCTCCCACACCAGCAGGATCAGCGGCACGCACCACACCCAGTGGTGCGACCAGGAGACCGGACTGACCAGCAGGGCCGTCATCGCGCACGCCACCACCGCCACGGCCCGCCGGCCGCGCACCGCGGCGGTGACGGCGACGGCGAGCCCCGCGGCGGCCGTCAGGGCGGCGGCCAGGGCCCACAAGCCGCCCGGGTCGCCCGCGTGCAGGAGCCGGGCCAGGACGCCGCGCAGCGACTGGTTCGCGGTGTCCTCGGCGTGCCCCACCCGGCCCGTCTCGAAGACCATCCGGCCCCAGAAGCGCAGGGAGTCGCCCGGCAGCACGCAGGCGGCCAGCGCCGTGGCACCCCCGAACGCCCCCGCCGCCACGCCCGCCTGCCGCAGCCACGGCCGCCAGGGGCCCCGGCCCGTCACCGCGAGCGCGAGCGCGGTGGCCAGCAGGAAGACGGCGAACAGGGCCGGGGTCAGCTTGATCGCCGCCGCCACCCCGATCCCGGCACCGGCCCACCGGTGCCCGGGCCGTCGCGTCAGATCCCACAGGACCAGGACGGCCAGCAGGAGATTGACCTGCCCGTAGCGCAGCGTCGTCCACACCGGCTCGCACCACACCGCGCCCGCGGCAACCCAGCACGCGTGCTCCACGCGCGCGTGGCGGCCCACGAGCCGTAAGGCCAGCTGCGCGAACGCGACCAGGAGAGCGAGGTTCGCGAGGGTCGCCGTGGCCCGCATGGTGGCGACGTCCAGCAGCGTCAGCGGGGTGAACAGCAGCGCCGCGAACGGCGGGTACGTGGTGGGCAGTCGGGCGTGCGTCGCGCGCAGCGCATACAGGTCGCCGCCGGCCCGCACGGTCGCCCCCTCCGCTCTATAGACCATCAGGTCGATCATCGAGACGTCGGCGGCCCGCTGAGCGGCCCAGAAGCTGAGGAAGGAGAGCAGGCAGACGGCGAGGGCCGCGGGCACGTGGCGGCGACGGACACGAGGCAGGGCGAGCACGGTCACGTCAGGGGACCCTAGTGGCCGCAACCATCCTCTTTCCGCACAGAGGGGGTCAGATGGGAAACGATTTGGTGGAGCACGTGGGTGACCGTGTAATGTTGGCGTCGCCGCCGGGGAAACCGACAGGAAGACCGGGCGGATCGCAGCACGGGGCTATAGCTCAGTTGGTAGAGCGCCTGCATGGCATGCAGGAGGTCAGGAGTTCAATTCTCCTTAGCTCCACAGGAATCGAAAGCGGGTCATCCGGATCGGATGGCCCGCTTTCGTCTGTCCGGCTCCGTGCGCGCCCCGCGCGGGGCCTCCCTACTTGCGCGTGCGGCTGCGGTTGCGGCCCGGCGGGAGCGCGGGCGGGAGTGCGCGGCCGGTGGGGAGCGCCGAGGCGTCCTCCTCCAGGCGCAGGGCCAGCGCGGGACAGCGCCGCACCGCGCGCACGGCGTTCGCCTCCGAGTAGCGCGGCACCGCCGCGTCCGCGACCGCCGGGAAACCGTCCGGGCCCAGCTGGATCAGCTCCGGCACGATGTCCGCGCAGAGGCCGTGGCCCCGGCAGAGAGTCCAGTCGACGGCGAGCCGCTTGCCGCTGGGTGCCGCGCCGGCGGGCGGGGCCGTGTGCAGCGGCAGCACCCCGCGCACCGGGCGGCCGCAGCCGCTGCCCAGGACGTGCGCCGCCAGGTCGTCCGTGAACGCGGAGATCGTCGACTCGATGAACGCCGCCGAACCGTCCGGGTGCTTGCAGGCTCCGCGCCGCTTCACCGCCCGGGTGACCTCGCGCAGCGCCTCCAGGGCGGTGGGCCCGCCGCCGTTCAGGACGTCCTCCAGGCCGCGCGCGGCGGCGGGCAGCCCCAGGTAGCAGGGCCCGCACTGGCCCGCGCTCTCCGCTGCCAGCCACTGCGCCACCTTGAGGGCCTCGCCGAGCGGGCAGGTGTCCGGGCCGATCGGCAGGATCGCGCCCGCGCCCAGTGCGCCGCCGCTCGCCTCCAGGGAGGCGCGGGAGACGATGGCGTCCTGCGCGCCGACGCCGTCCAGCCACTTGCCGTGGTAGCCGCCCGTGAGGACGCCCTGCGGCAGCGGCGGGGCGCCCGCCAGCTGGAGGACGTAGCGCAGGGGGACGCCGGAGGGGACCTCCAGGACCATGGGGCGGGCGACGGCGCCGGAGAGCGTCAGCAGGACGGTGCCGGGCTCGTCGTGCAGACCGGTGCGGCAGAAGCGCTCCGGGCCCGTCCGGGCGGCGACGGCGAGCTGGGCGAACGTCTCCGCGTTCGACAGGAGCGTCGGGGCGCCGCCCACCCCGGTGTCGGAGGCGCGCACCTTGCGGCCCGGCGGCATCGGCGGGCCGCCGTCGGCCGAGCGGATCAGGGCCGAGGACTCCCCGGTGACCATGCGCACCGGATTGCGCTGCACGCGCGCGCGAAGCCGCGCGGTGCGCCGGTCGGTCAGGCCGCGCTCGGCGAGGGCCGCTCGCATCGAGGCCTCCGTGGAGTCGCGCGTCACGCCCACGACGAGGGTGCGGGCGCCGAGCGCCTCGGCGACCAGCAGGGCGCCGTCCAGGATGAGGTGCGGCGCGCGGTTGATCAGCACGGTGTCCTTGCGGCAGGCCGGTTCGTCCTCGCTGCCGTTGACCACGACCACCGGGCGGACACCGCGCCGGATCGCCGACTCGGCGACCGCGCGCAGCTTCTTGGCGAAGGGGAAGCCCGCGCCGCCGCGGCCGCGCAGCGACACCGCCTGCGCCAGCCGCGCGAGTGCCTCACCCGCCATGGGTTCCAGCGGGCCGTGGACCTTGAGGTGCATGTCGAGGTCGAGCCGCTCCACGAGGTCGAACCCGGACGTGAGCTGGGGGAGGCCGACGACGCGGACCTCGGGGACGTCGGGCAGCGCCGTGTTCACTGCGTGCCTCCGTAGGGCGTGGTCCAGGGCTCACCGGAGGAAGGGGCCTGGAAGGGGCCGGGGAGCGGTTCGGCGAGTGGCTCGTCGGCCGGGTGGGGGCCGCTGTAGCGGCCTTCGTAGGAGCCACCGGAGTCGCTGCTCCCGTAGGCGGTGTCGTACGAGGGGACGCCTCCGTAGGGCGTGTCGTAGGCCGGGTCGTACGAGGAGCGCGGGGCCTCCGCGGGAGGCGGTGGTGACGGCGCGGGCCAGCGCTGGGCGGGCAGCGGCTCGCTGTCCTGGTTGGAGGGCGGCTCTACGGGGATCGGTGCTGCGTACGACGGCTCTCTGTACGACCACTCGGCGTGTGAGGGCTCTACGTAGGAGGGCTCCACGTATGAGGTCTCCACGTATGAGGGTTCTGCGTACGAGGGCTCTATGTAGGACGGATCTCGGGACGTGCTCGCTGCGAACAGGGGCTCATTGTGCGCGCTCTGCCCGGGGCGCGCGTAGGCCGGTGCCGCGGCGTGCGGGGGCGTGGAGACGGCCCGGTAGGCGGCGGCGAAGCCGACCCCGGCGGGTGCGGGTGCGGGGCGGGCCGCGGGCTCCCCGGCGGACGGCTGACGGGCGGCGCTCGCCCGCGCGGTGCCGCGGACCGTCTCGTGCGGGGCGTCCCCGGGCAGCCGGCGCCCCGGGTCCAGGAAGGCGAGGATCCGGGCGGCGACTTTGCGCTTGACCGGGCGCGGCGCCGCCCGCAGCCCCACCGCCCCGGCGACCGCGACCAGACACAGGCAGTACAGGACCACCACGTACGTCTTGGGCGCGCGCCCCGCATACAGGCCGTGCATCAGGGCCAGGCACCACGCGGGGTAGGCGAGCATGTGGGTGGCACGCCACCGTGCGGCGAGTCCGGCGGGGGAGGCCATGGCGCTGCGGAGCGCTCCGGTGACGCCCGTGGCCACCATGAGCAGCCCGGCGAGCACGCCGATGCCGATCAGGCCGCCGCTGCCCGTCACACCGAGGCCGAAGGGGAGCAGCGCCCCGACGAGCGTCACGTGGGCGAGCGCCACCTTCACGGTGACGTGCAGCAGCAGGAAGCCCAGGGAGGCGACCGCGGTGGCCCGGTGGACGCCCTGGGAGAGCAGCCGCTGCCGGGAGGTCAGGAACAGCCGGTCCGACGCGACCAGGCCCCAGACGACGGACGCCGTGAGGGAGACCAGGGACAGCACCCCGGTCGTGAAGTCGAGCGCGGCCCGGAAGGCGTCGCTCCCCGTGAGCACGACCACGGGTATGAGCAGCAGGACCGCCGCGCTCAGGACCCCCGTTCTGGCGCGGCGGCTGATCCCGTCGGGGAGTGAACTCCGTTTGCTGCGAGGGGAGTTCAAATGATCAGGAGTACGAGGGTGCATGGGGGCGACTCCGAATGGCTCGGCACAGTGGACCCACAGGCACCGCACTCTAGGTCGGCGGATACCAGCCAGTACGAGGTTTGAGTTATCTCGCCGTTATCTTGCGGCGGCCTGCTGGCGATGTTGCCCCGATAGCGGGCGGTACGCGGAGTAACCATTGGCCGTAGGTCGGGTCGGCGGGAAGCCCGTCGCGGCCCGCGCGGGGGCTGCGGTACCCTGACGCCATGCGTGCCGTACGCCTTCTGCTTAGTGAGCCGCGCTGATCAGTCCCGACCCGCCTTTGCGCGTGTGGTCGGAATCGGCGCGGCGTCCCCTCCTGTGCGAGGGGCTTTTTCATTTCCGGGCACGGGCCGCCGGCAGAGACGATCGATGGAGCTTTGAGGATCATGAGCGAGACGAATACCGCCGCCGCTACCGAGGCGGCGGTCGCACCGCACCGCTACACGGCGACCATGGCCGCCGACATCGAGGCACGCTGGCAGGACTTCTGGGACGCCCACGGCACGTACGAGGCGCCCAATCCGAGCGGTGACCTGGCGGGCGACCCGGAGGTCGCCGCCCGGCCCAAGAAGTTCGTCATGGACATGTTCCCCTACCCGTCGGGTGCGGGCCTGCACGTCGGTCACCCGCTGGGCTACATCGCCACGGACGTCTTCGCCCGCTTCCAGCGCATGACCGGGCACAACGTGCTGCACACCCTGGGCTTCGACGCGTTCGGCCTGCCGGCCGAGCAGTACGCCGTGCAGACGGGCACCCACCCGCGCGCGTCGACCGAGGCCAACATGGAGAACATGAAGGCGCAGCTGCGCCGCCTGGGCCTGGGCCACGACAAGCGCCGGTCGTTCGCCACGATCGACCCGGAGTACTACAAGTGGACGCAGTGGATCTTCCTGCAGATCTTCAACTCCTGGTACGACGACGACCTGAAGAAGGCCCGCCCGATCGCCGAGCTGGTCAAGCAGTTCGAGAACGGTGAGCGCGCCGTCGAGGGCGGCCGCTCCTGGGCCCAGCTGAGCAAGCCGGAGCAGGCCGACGTCCTGAGCCGCTACCGCCTGGCGTACGCCTCCGACGCGCCGGTCAACTGGGCGCCGGGCCTGGGCACCGTCCTGGCCAACGAGGAGGTCACCGCCGACGGCCGCTCCGAGCGCGGCAACTTCCCCGTCTTCAAGGCGAAGCTGCGCCAGTGGAACATGCGCATCACCGCCTACGCCGACCGGCTGCTGGACGACCTGGACGGCCTGGACTGGCCCGAGGCGATCAAGCTGCAGCAGCGCAACTGGATCGGCCGCTCCGTGGGCGCCCGCATCGACTTCGCGGTCCCCACCGGCTCCGGTGACGGAACCGAGGCGATCACCGTCTTCTCGACCCGCCAGGACACCCTGTTCGGCGCCACCTACATGGTGCTGGCGCCCGAGCACGACCTGGTGGACCGAATCGTCCCGGCCGCCTGGCCCGAGGACACCCACGCGGTGTGGACGGGCGGCCACGCGACGCCCGCCGAGGCCGTCGCCGCCTACCGCAAGCAGGCCGCCTCCAAGTCGGACGTCGAGCGCCAGGCCGAGGCCAAGGACAAGACCGGCGTCTTCACCGGCACGTACGCGATCAACCCGGTCAGCGGCGAGCAGGTCCCGGTCTTCATCGCCGACTACGTCCTGATGGGCTACGGCACCGGCGCGATCATGGCCGTCCCCGCGCACGACGCGCGTGACTTCGCCTTCGCGCGCGCCTTCGAGCTGCCCATGCGCTGCGTCGTCCAGCCCTCCGACGACCGCGGCACGGACCCCACCACGTGGGACGACGCGTTCGTCGCGGCCGAGGCGCAGCTGACCAACTCCACCGGCACCGACATCACCCTGGACGGCCTCGGGGTCGCCGACGCCAAGGCACGGATGACCGAGTGGCTGGAGCGCGAGGGCATCGGCCACGGCACCGTCAACTTCCGGCTGCGCGACTGGCTGTTCAGCCGCCAGCGCTACTGGGGCGAGCCCTTCCCGATCGTCTACGACGAGGACGGCGTCGCCCACGCGCTGCCCGAGTCGATGCTGCCGCTGGAGCTGCCCGAGGTCGAGGACTACAGCCCCCGCACGTTCGACCCGGACGACGCCGACACGCAGCCCGAGACGCCGCTGTCGCGCAACGACGAGTGGGTGCACGTCACCCTGGACCTGGGCGACGGCCGCGGCCCGCAGAAGTACCGCCGCGAGACCAACACCATGCCCAACTGGGCCGGCTCCTGCTGGTACGAGCTGCGCTACCTGGACCCGCACAACGACGAGAAGCTGGTCGACCCGGACGTCGAGCAGTACTGGATGGGTCCCCGTGAGGGGATGCCCACCGGCGGCGTCGACCTGTATGTGGGCGGCGCCGAGCACGCCGTGCTGCACCTGCTGTACGCCCGCTTCTGGTCGAAGGTCCTCTTCGACCTGGGCCACATCTCCTCGGCCGAACCGTTCCACAAGCTGTTCAACCAGGGCATGATCCAGGCCTACGTCTACCGGGACGCGCGCGGCATCGCCGTCCCGGCCGCCGAGGTGGAGGAGCGCGACGGCGCCTACTTCTACGAGGGCGAGAAGGTCACGCGGCTGCTGGGCAAGATGGGCAAGTCCCTGAAGAACGCGGTCACGCCGGACGAGATCTGCGCCGAGTACGGCGCGGACACGCTGCGCCTGTACGAGATGGCGATGGGCCCCCTGGACGTCTCGCGGCCGTGGGACACGCGCGCGGTGGTCGGCCAGTTCCGCCTGCTGCAGCGCCTGTGGCGCAACATCGTCGACGAGGCGACCGGCGAGGTCACCGTCGCCGACGTGGCCGAGGCGGAGATCGACCCCGCCACGCTGCGCGCCCTGCACAAGGCGATCGACGGCGTCCGAGGCGACCTGGAGGGCATGCGCTGCAACACCGCCATCGCCAAGGTCACCGAGCTCAACAACCACCTGGTCAAGACGTACGCGGGCAGCGCGCTGCCCCGGTCCGTCGCCGAGCGTCTGGTGCTGCTGGTCGCGCCGCTGGCCCCGCACGTCGCCGAGGAGCTGTGGCGCAAGCTGGGCCGCTCCGACTCGGTCGTCCACCAGGACTTCCCGGTCGCCGACCCGGCTCACGTCGTCGACGAGGCCGTGACCTGCGTCGTCCAGATCAAGGGCAAGGTCAAGGCCCGCCTGGAGGTCTCCCCGTCGATCACGGACGAGGAGCTGGAGAAGGTGGCCCTGGCCGACGAGAAGGTCGTCGCGGCACTGGACGGCGCCGGCATCCGCAAGGTCATCGTGCGGGCGCCGAAGCTGGTGAACATCGTGCCCGCGTAGCGCACTCGGGGTTGTTCCCTACGGGCAGGTTGGGGGTCGTGCTGGAACCCTCGGCCTGCCCGCTCCGTTTACGGTGGAGAAGCGGGACGACGGCCGGTCGGGCGGGGACGACGGGCAGTCGGACGGAGACGACGGGCAGTCGGACGAATCGGAGGAGCGCCGTGGAAGCTGTGCTGGTGATCGTGGCGCTGATCTTCATCCTGTTCGTGGCGCTCGGCGCGTACGCGACGGTGAAGGTGGTCGGCGCGGCCAAGCGCGGGGTGGACCGCACGGTCGGCCAGGCCCGGCGCGCGGTGGAGGACACCACACTGCGGGCGAGGACGTTCGCGCCGCCCGGCGTGGCAAGCGAGCTGGCCCAGCTGCGGCTGAAGCTGCGCACCTCCATGCGGGCCACCCAGGACTCCCTGCACGCACGCGTCGCCGAGGACACCACGCTCAAGGAGTCCCTCGGCCTCTTCGAGCGCCTGAGCGCGCACGGCCACGAGCTGGACGGCGAGCTGAAGCGGCTGGAGAGCGAGCCCGACAAGGCGCACGTGCGCAGGCTCCTGCCGGAGATGAAGGCGCGTACGGAGCAGATCACGGCCTCCGCCGACGCCCTGCGGCACGCGGCGCGGGACCGGGCGGGCCGCTTCGCGGGCGACGACCTCGACTCGCTGAGCGCCCAGATCGACCTGGAGGCCGGTGCGCTGCGGCACTGGACGACGACGACGACGACGACGCCGACGACGACGACGACGCCGCCGCCGGACGCGACGCCGGCCGCCCCGCCGCGCTCCCCGTCGCGAGGCGCCGGGGGTACGGGTGCGGGCGCGGGGCAGGAGGCCGTGCGGCCCGCGATCACGCAGCCTGGTGTACGACCGGTGTATCCGTGGCAGAAGAAACCCCGGCCCGAGAGCACGACTTGAGCCCGTGCGTACCTGCGGGCGCGCCGTGATCGCGCGCGCACGCGTAGGCGCGAGCCGGTCGTCGGGGGCCGGACTGCCGCCGACCGGCCCCGGCGGGTAACCTCCGGTGCATGTCCCGCCATGTCGCGATCGTCACCGATTCAACGGCCTACCTGCCGCAGCGGACGATGGAGGACCACACCATCACGGCGGTGCCGCTGACCGTGGTCCTGGGCGACCGGGCGCTGGAGGAGGGCACGGAGATCTCCGCCCGTTCGGTCGCGGAGGCGCTGCGCAAGCGCCGCTCGGTCACGACGTCGAGACCCAGCCCCGAACTCTTCGCGGAGACCTACCGCAAGGTCGCCGAGTTGGGCGCCACCGACATCGTCTCGCTGCACCTGTCCGCCGAGTTCTCCGGTACGTACGACGCCGCCGTGCTGGCCGCGCGCCAGGCACCGGTCCCGGTGCGCGTCGTGGACACCGGCATGGTGGCCATGGCCCTCGGCTTCTGCGCGCTCGCCGCGGCGGAGGTGGTCGACGCCGGTGGCAGCGTCGACGAGGCGGTGATGGCGGCGGAGAAGCGGGCCGCGGGCACCTCCGCCTATTTCTACGTCGACACGCTGGACTATCTGCGCCGCGGCGGGCGGATCGGGGCGGCGCAGGCCCTGTTCGGCTCCGCGCTCGCCGTGAAACCGCTCCTGCAACTGGACGGCGGCCGGATCGAGCTGCGGGAGAAGGTCCGTACGGCCTCCCGGGCCATCGCCCGGTTGCAGGAGATCGTCGCCGAGCGCGCGGGCAGCGGGCGGGTCGACATCGCCGTGCATCATCTCGCGGCCCCGGAGCGGGCGGAGGCGCTGTCCGGCTGGTTGCGGGGGCACGTGCCGAACCTCGGGGAGCTGCACGTCAGCGAGGTTGGGGCGGTGATCGGGGCGCATACCGGGCCGGGGTTGGTGGGGGCGGTGGTGTCGCCTCGGGAGTAGGGCGTCGCGTGGCTCGGCGTGGCTCGGCGTGGGCCGGTCGGGGTGACGGAGTTATCCACAACTGGTGGGTTCTCCCCGGTTTTTGACCAAGATCCACCGGGCCTTCGCGGAGTGCCTACCGTCTCGTGGCATGGCACTTCGATCACAGCCCCGATCGACCGGGGCATCCAGCGGGCCGGGGCGCGACCCCGCATCCGACAGCCGCGCCAGGCGGCGGTACGTCGTGCGGCGGCGTGCGCGACGCAGGTACCTCGCGGGGGAGCGGACGCGGTTGCGGGCGGAGGCGCTGTTCGCGCCGCCGCCGGGGGTGCCGCCCGGGTCGGGGCCGGGGTCACTCGGGCCCGGGGCGGGTTCACTCGGGTCCGGGCCGGAGGCACCACCGGCCGGGTCTGGTCCGGCCGGGTCCTGGCCAGGTCCGCCTGCATCGCGGTCGGCGTCCGTACGTAAGTCTTCGCTCGCGCCTGAGGGGGAGTCTGGGCCCGCGCATGGGCCGGGATCGAGGCCGGGGCTGGAGCCGGGGCACGGGCTGGGCCCGGGGCCGGAGTTGGAGCCGGAGCATGGGCTGAGCTCGGGGCCGGAGCTGGAGTTTGAGCCGGTTGCGCCCTGGCGGGAGCGGGTCGGGCCGGCCGTGCGGGACCGGCTGCCGGTGTGGGTGCAGACGCGGTGCGGGATCGAACGGCGCGGGGCCCTGGCCCTGGTCGTCGTCCTCGGCGTGGCCGCGCTCTTCGCGGTCCAGCACTTCTGGACGGGCCGCACCCAGCCGGTGCGGGCTCCGGAGACGGTGCGCGCCGCCGCACCGGAGTCGGTGGAGTCACCGCCCGTCGCCGCAGCCCCGGCAGGTCCAGGACCCGCGGCGTCGGGCGGCGCCGGCGTCGTCGTGGACGTCGGCGGAAAGGTGCGCAGGCCCGGGGTGCAGCGGTTGCCCGCGGGGGCCCGGGTCGCGGACGCGCTCCGGGCGGCCGGCGGGGTCCGCCCGGGCACGGACACCGCTGGGCTGAACCGGGCGCGGCTCCTGGTCGACGGCGAGCAGGTCCTGGTCGGTGCGCAGGCCACGGCTCCGGCGGGCCCCGCGGGTCCTGCCGGCCCGGCAGCCCTGGCGCCGGGCGCTTCCGCCGGGGCCGGTCCCGCGGCCCCGGTCGGCCTCAGCACGGCCACGGTCGACCAGCTCGACACCCTGCCCGGCGTCGGACCCGTGCTGGCCCAGCACATCATCGACTACCGCACGGAACATGGCGGCTTCCGCTCCGTCGACGAGCTGCGCGAGGTCAACGGCATCGGGGACCGCCGCTTCGAGGACCTGCGGAACCTGGTGCGACCGTGACCGGCCCACGGGCCGCCGAACGGGCTGCTGCACAGGCGGTTGTACGGGCCGATGGGCAGGCGGTTGTACGGGCCGACGGAGGGGCCGGTGTACGGGGTGACGGACGGGCCGATGGGCAGGCGGTTGTACGGGCTGACGGAGGGGCCGGTGTACGGGGTGACGGACGGGCTGCTGCACAGGCGGTTGTACGGGCTGACGGAGGGGCCGGTGTACGGGCTGACGGACGGGCTGCTGCACAGGCGGCTGTACGGGCCGACGGAAGGGCCGCTGGACGGGCCGACAGGCGAGCCGCTGTACGGGCCGCCGAACGGGCCGTAGCAAGGCCCGACGCGCGGGTCGCTGCACGGGTCGACGAACAGGGTGGTGAGCGTGGCGCCGAACAGCGCGGCGAAGGGCACCTCCCTCCGCCCCCGTTGTCCGCCGGGTTGTCCGCCGGGTTGTCCGCCGGGTTGTCCGCCGGGCCGCGGCGGCCCGGCGACGCGGACCCTCGGCGAGAGGAGCCGCTGGACCTGAGATTGGTGCCGCCGGCGCTCGCGGCATGGCTGACGGCGGCGGTGACGTTGACGGCGTCGCCGGGCTGGGTGACGGCCGTCGTGGCGGTCTGCTTGCTCGTCGGCTGTGCCTTGCTGGCCGCGGGACGAGCAGGTCGGGGCGGGCCGGAGCGGCGTGGGACAGAGTGCGGCGCGATGGGAAGGGCGACTGGAAGCGCGACTGGATGGGCGCTTGGAAACGCGACTGGACGTCGTAGGACGGGCCGGCGGAGTACAGGTCGGCGAGGGGCGGGAGGAGAAGGGGCGCCGCGGGGCGGCTCGGTGCGGCCGGTGCCGTCCTGGCGCGGCCCGTCCGGGGCCGTGCTGCTGCTCTGTGTCGCCGCGGCCGCGGCCTCCGCGGGGTTCCACGGGGCGGATCTGTGCAGGGGGCCGGTGCCGGGGCTCGCCGCGCAGCATGCGCGGGTGACCGCCGAGGTGGAGGTCACCTCCGATCCGCGGCGCACCCGGCCCCGGGTCATGGGGGACCGGGCGGCGCCGGAGGCCGTGGTCGTCGACGCGGACATCGTGCGGGTGACGGCGCCGGACGGCACGGCGTCGCGGACCCGCACACCGGTCCTGATCATCGTCGAGGCGCGCGGCAGCCCCTGGCTCTCCGTGCTGCCGTCGACCAGGCTCCAGGTCAGCGGCGGGCTCGCGCCACCCCTGCGCGAGGGCGACCGGATCGCCGCGGTGCTGCGCGCCGAGCGGGGCGAGCCGCCACGCGTGGTGGCCGGACCGAGCGGGCCGCAGCGCCTGGCCGGGTCGCTGCGGGCCGGGCTGCGCGCGGCGACGGACGGGCTGCCCGCCGACGCCCGGGCGTTGCTGCCGGGGCTGGTGGTGGGGGACACGGCGCGGGTCACGCCGGAGCTGCACGCGGCGTTCGAGGCGACGGATCTGCTTCATTTGATGGCTGTCAGCGGGGCGAATTTCACGATCTTGCTCGCTCTGCTGACCGGCCCGCCGGGTTCGGCGCACCTGGTGGAGCGGCGGGGGCTCGCGCCGCGGGTCGGGTTGTCGCTGCGGACGACGGCGTTGCTGGGCGGGGTGCTCACGCTGGGGTTCGTCGTGGTGTGCCGGCCCGAGCCGAGCGTGCTGCGGGCGGCGTCGTGCGGGGCGATCACCTTGGTCGCCATCGCCACGGGGCGCCGGAGGTCCCTGCTCCCGGCGCTGGCCACGGCCGTGTTGCTGCTGGTCCTGTACGACCCGTGGCTGGCGCGGAGTTACGGGTTCCTGCTGTCGGTGCTGGCCACCGGGGCGCTGTTGACGCTGGCTCCGCGGTGGAGCGCGGGGCTGCGGCGGCGCGGGGTGCCGGCGCGGGCCGCCGAGGCGCTGGGGGCCGCGGCGGCGGCGCAGGCGGTGTGCGCGCCGGTGGTCGCGGTCCTGGCGGCCCGGGTCAGTCTGGTGGCGGTGCCGTGCAATCTGCTCGCGGAGTTCGCCGTCGCACCGGCGACGGTGCTCGGGTTCGCCGCGCTCGGGGCGGCGCCGGTGGCGATGCCGGTGGCCGAGTTCTTCGCCTGGTGCGCCGGGTGGCCCGCGGGCTGGATCGCGGACATCGCGCGGGCCGGGGCCGCGTTGCCCGGCAGCGGGGTGGACTGGCCGGGGGACTGGCGCGGCGCCGTGCTGCTCGCGGCCGGCACGGTGGTGGCCGTGCTGGTGGGGCGGCGGGTGCTGAGGTCGCCCTGGGCGGTGGGGGCGTTTCTGCTCGCGCTGTTCCTGGTGGTGGTGCAGCCTCCGCCGGTCACCCGCGTCGTCACGGGCTGGCCGCCGCCGGGCTGGCGGCTGGTCATGTGCGACGTGGGGCAGGGCGATGCCCTGGTGCTCGCGGCGGGGCCGGGGGCGGGCGTGGTGGTGGACGCGGGCCCCGATCCGCTGCTGGTGGACCGGTGTCTGCGCTCGCTCGGCATCACGAAGGTGCCGCTGCTGCTGCTCACGCACTTCCATGCGGACCATGTGGCGGGACTCGCCGGGGTGTTGCGGGGGCGGTCGGTGGGGGTGATCGAGACGACGGGGCTGGGGGAGCCGGTGGAGCAGGCGGCGTTCGTCCGGCGGCTCGCCGGGGAGCGGGGTGTGCCGGTGGTCGCGGCGGCGGCGGGTGAGCGGCGCAGGACCGGGCCGTTGACGTGGGAGGTGCTGTGGCCGCCGCGGCCGTTGTCCGTGCCGGACGGGCCGAACGACGCGAGTGTCACGCTGCTGGTACGCACCGCCGGGCTGACCATGTTGCTGCCCGGGGACCTCGAACCGGCGGCGCAGCGCGCCCTGTTGAGAACCGGCGACGGGGCCCGCCTGCCCCGGGTCGACGTCCTCAAGGTCGCGCACCACGGCTCGGCGTACCAGGACCCGGAGCTGCTGCGGCGGGTCGCGCCCCGGCTGGCGCTGATCAGTTGCGGGGCGGACAACCCGTACGGGCATCCGGCACCACGGCTGATGCGGGCGCTGCGGGAACAGGGCACGACGGTCCTGCGGACGGACCGGGACGGGGCGGTCGCGGTGGTGGGGCGGGGCGGGGCCGCGCAAGAGGGGCTGGGGGTGGTGCGCCGGGCGGGGTGACGGGGGTTGGGTCTGGCCGGTAGCCGGTGGCCGGTGGCCGGTGGCCGGTGGCCGGTGGCCGGTGGCCGGTGGCCGGTGGCCGGTGGCCGGTTGGTTGGCCGATCGGGGGCCACCCCGGTGGGTTCGGGGCGGTGGTGCGTGCCGGAAAATGGGGGTGTGAGCGATGTGAGACACGTACTGGTGCTGCCCGACCGAGACGCGGCGGAGGAGGCGGCCGAGGCGCTGGGGGAGCGCTTCGGTGTGACCGAGGAGCCGCAGCTCGTACGGGACGCGCTGGCCGGTGAGGACGATGCCGAGGACGCGCAGTGGCTGGTGGTGGTCGAGGACTCGGAGGGCCGGCTGGACGCGGGAGCGCTGGACGAGTTCGCGGCGGGCTGGGACGGCTGGCGCGAGGAGCCTTGAGACGAGCCCGCGCGGAGGCGCCGCCCGCTCTGTACCCGGGGGCCGGGTAGCAGGGGAGCCCGGGTCGGTGCATGGGCCGGGTGTCAGTGGGGCGTGGGATGCTTGGCGCGATGGCCAGGAAGACTGCAAACGACGATCCCCTCGCCCCTGTCACCCTCGCGGTGGGCCAGGAGGATCTGCTGCTCGACCGTGCGGTGCGGGAGGTGGTGGTGGCGGCCCGTGCCGCGGACGCCGACACCGACGTGCGCGATCTCAGCTCCGACCAGTTGCAGCCCGGCACGCTCGCGGAGCTGACGAGCCCGTCGCTGTTCGCGGAGCGCAAGGTGGTCGTGGTGCGTAACGCGCAGGACCTGTCGGCGGACAGCGTCAAGGACGTCAAGGCGTATCTCGGCTCGCCGGTCGAGGAGATCACCCTGGTGTTGCTGCACGCCGGGGGCGCCAAGGGCAAGGGGCTGCTCGACGCGGCCCGCAAGGCCGGTGCCCGGGAGGTCGCCTGCCCGAAGATGACCAAGCCGGCGGACCGGCTGGCGTTCGTGCGCGGGGAGTTCCGTACGCTCGGTCGGTCCGCGACCCCCGAGGCCTGCCAGGCGCTCGTCGACTCGATCGGCAGTGATCTGCGGGAGCTGGCCTCGGCCGTGACGCAGCTGACCGCCGACATCGAGGGCACGATCGACGAAGCGGTCGTCGGGCGGTACTACACGGGTCGGGCCGAGGCGTCCAGCTTCACCGTGGCGGACCGGGCGGTGGAGGGACGGGCCGCGGAGGCGCTGGAGGCGTTGCGGTGGTCGTTGTCGACCGGGGTCGCGCCGGTGCTGATCACCAGCGCGCTGGCGCAGGGCGTGCGGGCGATCGGCAAGCTGTCGTCCGCGCGCGGCGGGCGGCCCGCGGATCTGGCGCGGGAGCTCGGGATGCCGCCGTGGAAGATCGACCGGGTGCGGCAGCAGATGCGCGGGTGGACCCCGGACGGGGTCTCCGTGGCGCTGCGGGCCGTGGCCGAGGCCGACGCGGGGGTGAAGGGCGGCGGTGACGACCCGGAGTACGCGTTGGAGAAGGCCGTGGTCACGATCGCGCGGGCCGCGCGGTCACGGGGCCAGAGCTGAGCACCCGGCCCCGCCAGGCCCGCCCCCGGTCCCCGGCCCCGCCAGGCCCGCCCCCATCTCCGGACCCCGGGCCAGCCAGGCCCGGCCCCACCCCCACCGGACCCCGCCCCCGCCGGGACCCGCCCCCCCCGGAACCGGGAGCGCCGAAAGCCCCGTGCTGAAGATCAGCGCGGGGCTTTCGGTTCAAGCGGGTGGTGAGCCCACACCCGCGTGGCGAACGCAGTCGCGTGCGGGCTCGGGGTGCCGGTCGGGGGCGGATGAGAGAGGGCCCGCCCGGGTCCTTCCGGCGTCAGATCAGTTCCCGGACGCGAGTCCGGGCAGAGATGAGGTCAAGCTCAGAGAGCGGCAACCTTGGAAGCAAGCGCCGACTTCTTGTTGGCGGCCTGGTTCTTGTGGATGACGCCCTTCGAGACGGCCTTGTCGAGCTCACGCGCGGCAGCGCGCTGGTACTCGGTGGCCTTCTCGACGTCACCCGCGGCAGCGGCCTCGCGGGCCTTGCGGATCGCGGTCTTGAGGGAGGACTTGACCGACTTGTTGCGCAGCCGGGCCTTCTCGTTGGTCTTGATCCGCTTGATCTGGGACTTGATGTTCGCCACGAAATGAGCCTTTGCAGGTTCAGGCACGGGGCCGGTGAAGGACCCGTACCGATGATTTTCACTGAGTGCGTGCCTCGGGCTTAGAGGGCATGAGACACAGCTGCCCACGGTATCAGCCGTACTCCCACCGGCCCAAACCGGTCCCGGTGCGCACCCGCCACCGGCCCAGACCGGTACCGGTACCCCGTCCGTGGGACCATGGAAGCTACGTATCGATCCGACCCGAGGCACAAGGCGCCTCAAGAGACAGGACCCTGCGTGCCCGCGATCCCTAACAATGTGCCCGAGCCGAGCCGTACCGACGCGGCGCTGCTCCGCAATTTCTGCATCATCGCGCACATCGACCACGGCAAGTCCACGCTCGCCGACCGGATGCTTCAGCTGACCGGAGTGGTCGAGCAGCGGCAGATGCGTGCTCAGTACCTCGACCGGATGGACATCGAGCGCGAGCGCGGCATCACGATCAAGTCCCAGGCGGTGCGGTTGCCCTGGGCCCCCACCGAGGGCCCCGACCAGGGCAGTACGCACATCCTCAACATGATCGACACTCCGGGCCACGTGGACTTCACGTACGAGGTGTCGCGTTCGCTCGCCGCGTGCGAGGGCACCATCCTGCTCGTCGACGCCGCCCAGGGCATCGAGGCCCAGACCCTCGCCAACCTGTACCTGGCGATGGAGAACGACCTCAAGATCGTCCCGGTGCTCAACAAGATCGACCTGCCGGCGGCGCAGCCGGAGAAGTTCTCCGAGGAGCTGGCCAACCTCATCGGCTGCGACCCGGACGACGTGCTCAAGGTCTCCGCGAAGACCGGCATGGGCGTCGAGGCGCTGCTCGACAAGGTCGTCGCCGAGATCCCGCCGCCGGTCGGCGTCGCCGACGCCCCGGCCCGCGCGATGATCTTCGACTCGGTCTACGACTCGTACCGCGGTGTCGTCACCTACGTCCGTGTCGTGGACGGCCAGCTCAACAAGCGCGAGCGCATCAAGATGATGTCGACCGGCGCCACGCACGAGCTGCTGGAGATCGGTGTCTCCTCGCCGGAGATGACCCCGGCCGACGGCATCGGCGTCGGTGAGGTCGGCTACATCATCACCGGCGTGAAGGACGTCCGGCAGTCCAAGGTCGGTGACACGATCACCTCCTTGAACAAGGGGGCGACCGAGGCGCTGGGCGGCTACAAGGACCCGAAGCCGATGGTGTTCTCGGGCCTGTACCCGCTGGACGGTTCGGAGTACCCGGACCTGCGCGAGGCCCTGGACAAGCTCCAGCTGAACGACGCCGCGCTGGTCTACGAGCCGGAGACCTCGGCCGCGCTCGGCTTCGGCTTCCGCGTCGGCTTCCTCGGGCTGCTCCACCTCGACGTGATCCGCGAGCGGCTGGAGCGCGAGTTCGGGCTCGACCTGATCGCCACCGCTCCGAACGTGGTCTACCGCGTGATCATGGAGGACGGCGCCGAGCACACGGTCACCAACCCGAGCGAGTTCCCCGAGGGCAAGATCGACGAGGTGTACGAGCCCGTCGTGCGCGCCACGATCCTCGCCCCGAGCGAGTTCATCGGGTCGATCATGGAGCTGTGCCAGAACCGGCGCGGGGTGCTGCTCGGCATGGACTACCTCTCCGAGGACCGTGTCGAGATCCGCTACACGCTGCCGCTGGCCGAGATCGTCTTCGACTTCTTCGACCAGCTGAAGTCCAAGACGCGCGGGTACGCCTCGCTGGACTACGAGCCCACCGGCGAGCAGTCCGCGCAGCTGGTCAAGGTCGACATCCTGCTCCACGGCGACAAGGTCGACGCCTTCTCCGCGGTCACGCACAAGGACCAGGCGTACGCGTACGGTGTGCGGCTCGTCGCCAAGCTGCGCGAGCTCATCCCGCGCCAGGCCTTCGAGGTGCCGGTGCAGGCCGCGATCGGCTCGCGGGTCATCGCCCGCGAGACCATCCGCGCCATCCGCAAGGACGTCCTCGCCAAGTGCTACGGCGGTGACATCTCCCGTAAGCGGAAGCTGCTGGAGAAGCAGAAGGAGGGCAAGAAGCGGATGAAGATGGTCGGCTCCGTCGAGGTGCCGCAGGAAGCCTTCATCGCCGTGCTCTCCAGCGACGACAGCGGTGGCGGCAAGGCCAAGAAATGACCCGGGGCCCGCGCTGATCAGGCGCGGAGCGGCCGGCCGGCAGGACGGAAGCGGTGGGTCCGGCACGCACAGGCGTGACGGGCCCACCGCTTTTGTGTGGGTGCTGTGTGGGGCGGGGCCGGTGGGGCGAGCCGGTGGAAGTTGACGGCCGGTGCCTCTTACGCGCCGGGCCGGTGCGCTTTACCCTGATCACTGCTCAATGGTTACTCGCCAGTTAAACAAGCCGCGTTTCAACAGTCGCGGGCCCCGGAGGACGTCGTGAGCGACACACAGACCCTGATCGAGAACCGGCCGCCCTCCGTGGCGTCTCTCTTCCTGGAGCGCGTGGCCGCCACTCCGGATGCCGAGGCCTACCGCTACCCGGTGCCCGCGCCCTCCGGGACGGGCCCCGAGGAGTGGAAGTCGCTGAGCTGGGTCCAGGCCGCCGAGCGGGTCCACGCCATCGCGGCCGGCCTGGTCGAGCTGGGGCTGCGGCCCGAGGAGCGGGTGGCGCTCGCCTCCTCGACCCGGGTCGAGTGGATCCTCGCCGACCTCGGCATCATGTGCGCGGGAGCGGCGACCACCACCGTCTACCCGCAGACCAACGCCGAGGAGTCCGCGTTCATCCTGGCGGACTCCGAGTCGAAGGTGCTCGTCGCCGAGGACGCCGCGCAGCTGGCCAAGGCGCGCGAGCGCCGCGCCGAGCTGCCCGAGCTGGCCCATGTCGTGGTGATCGACCCGACCGGCGTCGAGCCCGACGCGGCCGACCCCGACGGCTGGCTGCTGACCCTGGAGGACCTGGAGGCGCGCGGCGCCGCGTACCTGGAGAAGAACCCGGACGTCGTCACGGAGCGGGTCGCGGCGATCCGCAAGGAGCAGCTCGCCACCCTCATCTACACCTCCGGCACCACCGGCCGCCCCAAGGGGGTCCGGCTGCCGCACGACAACTGGTCGTACATGGCCAAGGCCACCGTCGCCACCGGCCTGATCACCAGCGAGGACGTGCAGTACCTGTGGCTGCCGCTCGCCCACGTCTTCGGCAAGGTGCTGACCAGCGGCCAGATCGAGGTCGGGCACGTGACGGCGGTCGACGGCCGGGTCGACAAGATCATCGAGAATCTGCCGGTCGTCCAGCCGACCTACATGGCGGCGGTGCCGCGCATCTTCGAGAAGGTCTACAACGGGGTCGCGGCCAAGGCGCGGGCGGGCGGCAACGCCAAGTTCAAGATCTTCCAGTGGGCGGTCGGCGTCGCCCGCGAGTACGCCAAGGTCAGCCAGGACAACTTCCGCCGCACGGGCGTCGCCTCGGTGCCCTTCGCCCTCGCCTCGAAGCACAAGGTCGCCGACGCGCTGGTCTACAGCAAGCTGCGGGAGGCCTTCGGCGGGCGGCTGCGGGCCTGCGTCTCCGGCTCGGCCGCGCTCGCCCCCGACATCGGCTACTTCTTCGCCGGCGCGGGCGTCCACATCCTGGAGGGCTACGGCCTCACCGAGTCCTCGGCCGCGTCCTTCGTCAACCCCGGCGAGGCGTACCGCACCGGCACCGTCGGCAAGCCGCTGCCCGGCACCGAGGTGCGGATCGCGGACGACGGCGAGATCCTGATGCGCGGCCCCGGCATCATGGAGGGCTACCACGGGCTGCCCGAGAAGACGGCCGAGGTGCTGGAGAGCGACGGCTGGTTCCACACCGGGGACATCGGCGAGCTGTCCGTCGACGGCTACCTGCGGATCACCGACCGCAAGAAGGACCTCATCAAGACGTCCGGCGGCAAGTACATCGCGCCCGCCGAGGTCGAGGGCCAGTTCAAGGCGGTCTGCCCGTACCTGTCGAACATCCTGGTGCACGGCGCCAACCGGAACTTCTGCACCGCGCTCATCGCCCTGGACGAGGCGGCCATCATGGACTGGGCCAAGGAGCAGGGGCTCGCGGGCACGTCCTACGCCGAGGTCGTCGCCGACCCCGCCACGGTCCGGCTCATCGACGGCTATGTGCGCGAGCTGAACGAGGGGCTCCAGCGCTGGCAGACCATCAAGAAGTTCAAGCTGCTCCCGCGCGACCTCGACGTGGAGCACGGCGAGCTGACGCCCAGCCTGAAGCTGAAGCGGCCCGTCGTCGAGCGGGAGTACAAGGAGCTGCTCGACGAGATGTACGCCGGGTCCCGGGAGGGCTGACCGGGGCCGTGGGGCGCCCCGCTCAGGGGCGCCTCATCGTGCGCAGCGTCGCCTCCATCCGCGTCAGGTGGTGCCGCAGCTCCCGTACGTCCGGGTCGGGCGCCTGCGACAGCTGGTGCTCGATCGACGTCAGCCGGGACGTCAGCGCGTCGAACTGCTGCTGCTCGCGCGCCAGCAGCCGCTCCAGCTGCCGGGTCTTGCGGTGCAGATCGAGGAAGACCGTGACCTTGGCGCGCAGCACCCAGGGGTCGAAGGGCTTGGTCAGGTAGTCGGCCGCGCCCGTCGCGTAGCCGCGGAACGCGAAGCCGGCGTCGTCGGAGTCCGTGCCCGTCAGGAAGATGATCGGGACGTCCTTCGTCTGGTCGAGCCGCTTGATGTTGGTCGCCGTCTCGAAGCCGTCCATACCCGGCATGCGGATGTCGAGCAGGACCACGGCGAACCGCCGGCGCAGCAGGGCCTTCATCGCCTCCTCGCCCGAACGGGCCCTGACCAGCGGCTCGTTCAGCGACCCGAGGACGGCTTCCAGGGCGACGAGGTTGTCCTCCATGTCGTCCACGAGAAGGATGCTCGCCTGCTGGTCGGAAGTGAGCATGGGAGTGGTCATGATGCCGGTCCCTCATTCGATGGTCGGCGGGGCGACGGGCACATTCTCGCCCTCCCGCCCGTCCGATGGGGTCGGTTCGGCCGTTTCGTCGACCTCAGGGGCCAGCAGGTCGCACACGACGGTGAGTAACTGATCGACGTCCACCGGCTTGGGCACGTAGTCGTTGGCGCCCTGGGCGATCGACTTCTCGCGGTCGCCGGGCATGGCCTTGGCGGTGAGGGCCACGATCGGCAGCCCGGCCCACCGGGGCGTCGCGCGGATGACGGAGATCGTCTCGTAGCCGTCCATCTCCGGCATCATGATGTCCATCAGGACGAGTTCGACGTCCGGGTTGCGCTCCAGGGTCTCGATGCCCTCCCGCCCGTTCTCCGCGTACAGCACGGGCATGCCGACGCGGCCGAGCACATGGGTGAGCGCGAACACGTTGCGGATGTCGTCGTCGACGATCAGCACCCGGCGGCCCGGCAGGACCTGCCCCGCGAGCCCGGTCTTCCACTGCTCCAGTTTCGTCGGCGTCGGCCAGTTGTCCTCCTGCTCGCGGATCGCGTACGCGTCCGAGGACTCGTCCTGCTGGGCGGGGACGAGCGGGGCCGGACCGGCCGCCGTCTGGTCCGGCGCCGGCTCGTGTCCGGGGTAGACCACGGGCACGTACAGCGTGAAGGTGGAGCCCTCGCCCGGCTCGCTCTCGGCGACGATGCGGCCGCCGAGCAGTCCGGCGATCTCCCGGCTGATGGACAGGCCGAGCCCGGTGCCGCCGTACTTGCGGTTGGTGGTGCCGTCGGCCTGCTGGAACGCCTCGAAGATGACGGGGAGCTTGTCGCGGGCGATGCCGATGCCGGTGTCGGAGACGGCGAACGCGATCAGGTCGTCGCTCTCCCGCACGAACTGGTGCTCGGGGTCCTTGACCCGCTTGACGCGCAGCTCGACCTTGCCGTTCGCGGTGAACTTGATCGCGTTCGACAGGAGGTTGCGCAGGATCTGCTGGAGGCGCTGCTCGTCGGAGAAGACCTCGCGCGGCACGTCCTCGCCGACCGCCACCTCGAAGGCGAGCCCCCGGTCGATGGTGAGGGGCCGGAACGTGGCGTGGACGTAGTCGAGCAACTTGATGAGCGGGAGCTTCTTGGGCCGGACGTCCATCCGGCCGGCCTCGATCTTCGACAGGTCGAGGATGTCGTTGATGAGCTGGAGCAGGTCGGATCCGGAGCGGTGGATCGTCGTCGCGAACTGCACCTCCTGGTCGTTGAGGTGGCCGTCCGGGTTGTCGGAGAGCAGTCGGGCCAGGATGAGCAGGGAGTTGAGGGGGGTGCGCAGCTCGTGCGACATGTTCGCCAGGAACTCCGACTTGTACTGCGAACTCGTCGCGAGCAACGCGGCCTTCTCCTCCAGCTCGGCGTTCGAGCGCTGCAACTCGCCCTGCTGGCGCTGGAGTTCGTCCGAGCGCTCCTGGAGCTGGGTGGCCAGGCGCTGGGACTCGCCGAGCAGGGACTCGGTGCGGGAGTTGGCGATGATGGTGTTGATCGCGACGCCGATGGTGTTCACGAACTGGTCGAAGAAGGCCAGGTGGACGTCGGAGAAGCGGGAGAAGGAGGCCAGCTCGATGACGCCGAGGAGCTTGTCCTCGAAGAGGATCGGGATGATGACGACGGAGGCGGGCGCGGCCTCCCCGAGGCCGCTGTTGATCTTGATGTAGTCCGGCGGCGCCTCCTCCACCAGGATGCGCTTCTTCTCCAGGGCCGCCTGCCGGACCAGCCCGTGGACCGGCATCCCGCCGGTGTCGACGACGAGCGCCGCCGCCGAGCCGTACCCCGCGATGTAGGCGAGCCCCTTGGTCGGGATCGACGTGCGGATCGGGGTGTCGCCCTCGTCCGGCTCGGCCAGGAAGAAGGCGCCGTACTGCGCGTTCACCAGCGGGGTCAGCTCGCGCAGGATCAGGTCCGCGACCTCCATCAGGTCCCGGTGGCCCTGCATCAGGGCCGCGAGCCGCGCCAGGTTCGACTCCAGCCAGTCCTTCGCGCGGGTCGTCTCGCGGAGGTTGGCCACCATCAGGTTGATGTTGTCCTTCAGCTCCGCGACCTCGCCCTGCGTCTCCACCGCGATGGAGCGCGACATGTCACCCTGCGTCACCGCGGAGGCCACCTCGGCGATGGCGCGAACCTGTGTGGTCAGGTTGGACGCCAGCTCGTTCACGTTCGTCGTCAGGCGCTTCCAGGTGCCGTACACGCCCTCCACCCGCGCCTGCCCGCCGAGCCGCCCCTCGGACCCCACCTCGCGGGCCACCCGGGTCACCTCGGAGGAGAACGACGACAGGGTGTCCACCATCGTGTTGATGGTCGTCTTCAGTTCGAGGATCTCGCCGCGCGCGTCCACGTCGATCTTCTTGGACAGGTCGCCCTGGGCCACCGCCGTCGCGACCTGCGCGATGTTGCGGACCTGGGAGGTGAGGTTGTCCGCCATGTAGTTGACGTTGTCCGTGAGGTCCTTCCACACGCCGGAGACGCCGTGCACCGTCGCGCGCCCGCCGAGCCGGCCGTCGGTGCCGACCTCGCGGGCCACGCGCGTGACCTCGTCGGCGAAGCCGCGCAACTGCTCCACCATCGTGTTGACGGTGTCCTTCAGCTCCAGGATCTCGCCGCGCGCGTCGACGGAGATCTTCTTGGACAGGTCGCCCTGCGCGACGGCCGTGGTGACCTGCGCGATGTTGCGGACCTGCGAGGTGAGGTTCGACGCCATGAAGTTGACGTTCGCGGTGAGGTCGTTCCACACCCCGGCGACGCCGCGGACCTGGGCCTGACCGCCCAGGTTCCCTTCGGTGCCGACCTCGCGGGCGACGCGGGTGACCTCGTCGGCGAAGGCGGAGAGCTGGTCGACCATCGTGTTGATCGTCGACTTGAGTTCGAGGATCTCGCCCTTCGCCTCGACCGTGATCTTCTTGCCCAGGTCGCCCTGGGCCACGGCCGTGGAGACCAGGGCGATGTTGCGGACCTGGGAGGTGAGGTTGTCCGCCATGAAGTTGACGTTGTCGGTGAGGTCCTTCCAGACGCCGGAGACGCCGCGGACCTGGGCGCGGCCGCCGAGCTGGCCCTCGGTGCCGACCTCGCGGGCGACGCGGGTGACCTCGTCGGCGAAGGCGGAGAGCTGGTCGACCATCGTGTTGATCGTCGACTTCAGCTCCAGGATCTCGCCCTGCGCGTCGACGGTGATCTTCTGGCTCAGGTCGCCGTTGGCCACCGCCGTGGTGACCTGCGCGATGTTGCGGACCTGGGAGGTGAGGTTCGACGCCATGAAGTTGACGTTGTCGGTGAGGTCCTTCCAGACGCCCGAGACGCCGCGGACCTGGGCGCGGCCGCCGAGCTGGCCCTCGGTGCCGACCTCGCGGGCGACGCGGGTCACCTCGTCGGCGAAGGCGGAGAGCTGGTCCACCATCGTGTTGACCGTCAGCTTCAGTTCGAGCAGCTCGCCCGTCGCCTCGATCGTGACGGTGCGGGTCAGGTCGCCCCGCGCCACCGCCGTCGTCACCAGGGCGATGTCCCGCACCTGGGCGGTCAGCCGGGACGCCATGGTGTTGACGGCCTCGGTCACGTCCCGCCAGCTGCCGGAGAGCCCCTGCGCCTTGGCGCGGCCGCCGAGCCGCCCCTCGGTGCCGACCTCGCGGGCGACCCGGGTCACCTCGCCGGTGAACAGGGAGAGCTGGTCCACCATCTTGTTGACGGCGCGGCCCAGCCGGCGCAGGTCGCCGCGGAGCTGGCGGTTGCCGTCGTGCAGGTCGACGCGCTGGGTCAGATCGCCGCCGGCCACCGCGTCCAGCACGCGCGTGGCATTGGCCGCCGGGGCGACGAGGGCGCCGATGATGGTGTTGACGTCATGGACGCGGGTGGCCCACGCGCCCTGGCCCGGGCTCGCCTCCAGCCGCTCGTCGAGCCGGCCGTGCCGGACGATCTCCCGCCGGACCCGGGTCAGTTCGGCGTTGTAGTGGACACTGCGGTCGATGAGCTGGTTGAAGACCGCGGCCAGCTCGCCGACCATGCCCTCGCCGCCGTCGGGGAGACGGGTGAAGTTCCCGTCCCGGGCCGCCGACAGGGCGGCCAGCAGGGGACGGAGGTCCGGCGGACGGACGACAGCGCCTTCGAGCCCGTCCTGATGCACACGCATAGCACTGTTCTCACTCATGGCGGCCCACTTCGGTAACTCGGTGCTTATGGGCGTGGCCAGTCTGTCACTCTGTTCCTGTCGCCTGAGGCGTCTTTGCCCGAACTGCTCAGGAGCCGAACGTGGGGTCCATTCCTATCCAGCGGGAAACCACCTTCAGCGACGGGGACGTGATGGACGATCCGCACGCCGGACCGGTCCTGGTCCGTACCTCGCTGCCGGGGGACCCGCTCGCGCCCGCGGCCGCACGCCGCTTCGTGCGCGCCGCGTTCGCCGACTGGACCGCCCGCGCGGCGCCCGGCTCCGAGGCCCTCGGCGGCCGCCTCACCGACGACTCCATCGTGGCCCTGAGCGAGCTCGTGACCAACGCCGTGGTGCACGCCGGCACCACCGTCGACCTGCTGTGCCGCCTGGACGGGGCAGCCGCCGACGGCACTCCCGCCGGAGTGGTCATCGAGGTCACCGACCACCACCCGGCCCGCGCCGTGCGCAGCCGGGGCACCTCCCGCCCCGCCGAGACCCCCGAGTTCGGCCGCGGCCTGCACCTCGTCGCCTCCCTCTCCGACGCGTGGGGCATCACCTACCGCCCCGGCACCAAGACCGTGTGGGCCCGGCTGCCCGCCGACGCGACCCCGGAGGACCCGAGCGACCCCAGCGTGCAGTCCGCCGTCCGCGCCCTGGAGCGCGGCCTGCACGCCGGCGACCTGCTGGCGCCCATGCCCAGGCGCGTGCCGCAGGACCGGGACTGGGTCAACCGCGGCGCGCTCTCCTTCCTCGCCGAGGCCTCCGACCTGCTCGCCGGCCAGCTCGACGAGGACATGGTCGCCGCCCTGGTCGGCCAGCTCCTCGTCCCGCGGCTCGCCGACTGGTGCGCGATCTGGCTCTACGACGAGGAGGGCCGGGGCCTGCCCGGCACCGCCGACCACGACCTGCGCGGCGGCACCGGCCCGATGCCCGCGCCCCGGCTCGCCCGCGTCTGGCACAGCCACGAGAACCGCACCGAGGAGCTGCGCCGGCTCTTGGAGAAGGAACCACCCCGGCTGCCCGACTCCGTACGGACCGCGGCCGTCCCGGTGCCCTGGCCGTTCGAGGCGCGCGACGAGAGCGGACCGGAGGAGCCCGGCGCCGCGCTCGCCTACCGGCTGATGGTCGGCGGCCGCAGCCTCGGCATCCTGCTCATCGGCCGCGGCGGCCTGCCCCGCTTCCCCGACGAGGTCAGCGGCCTCGTCGAGGACTTCTGCCGCCGCGTCGCCCTGGCCGTCAGCGCGGCCCGCCGCTTCACCCGGCAGGCCACCATCAGCCGCATCCTCCAGCGCGGCCTGCTGCCCACTGCCATCGCCGAGATCCCCGGCATGCAGAGCGCCCTGGTGTACGAGCCGAAGGAGGCGGGCGGCCCCGGCGGCGACTTCTACGACGTCTTCCCGGCCGGCGACGGCCGCTGGTGCTTCGCCCTCGGCGACATCCAGGGCAAGGGGCCCGAGGCCGCCGTCGTGATCGGCCTCGTCCGGCCCTGGCTGCGCCTGCTCGCCCGCGAGGGGTACCCGGTCGCCCAGGTCCTGGACCGGCTCAACCGGCTGCTGCTCGACGACGCGACCGAGGCCGCCGACGCCGCGGCCCGCGCGCTCGCCGCCGCCGGCGGCCAGGGCATCCCGCCGGAGGGCTCCAGCTCCCGCTTCCTCTCGCTCCTCTACGGCGAGCTGACCCCGGCCGCGGGCGGCACCGGGGTCAGCTGCACCCTCGCCTCCGCCGGACACCCGCTGCCCCTGCTGATGCGGCCCGGCGGCGAGGTCGTGTCGGCGGCCGTCCCGCAGGTGCTGCTCGGCGTCGTCGAGGACCCCGACTACACGAGCGAGACCTTCGAGCTGCTGCGCGGGGACACCCTGCTGTGCGTCACCGACGGGGTGACCGAGCGCCGCTGCGGACGCCGCCAGTTCGACGACGACGACGGGCTCGCGCACGCCCTCGCCGGATGCGCCGGGCTCACCGCGCAGCTGCTGGCCGAGCGGATCCGGCGCCTGGTGCACTCCTTCGCGGACGGCCCGCCGGACGACGATCTGGCGCTGCTCGTGCTCCAGGCGCTGTGACCTCCCGCGAGGCGGGACAATGGGTCCATGCCTTCCGCACTCCCCGACGGTGAGCCCGTCCCCGACGACGGGTCGCTGCCCGCCTCCGCGCTCACCGGCGCCGCCGCCCGGCCCCTCGGCTTCTACCTGCACGTCCCGTACTGCGCCACGCGCTGCGGCTACTGCGACTTCAACACCTACACCGCGACCGAGCTGCGCGGCACCGGCGGCGTGCTCGCCTCGCGGGACAACTACGCGCGGACGCTGATCGAGGAGGTCCGCCTCGCCCGCAAGGTGCTCGGCGACGACCCCCGCCCGGTGCGGACCGTCTTCGTCGGCGGCGGCACGCCGACGCTGCTGCCCGCCGCCGATCTCGTGACGATGCTGGGGGCGATCCGGGACGAGTTCGGGCTCGCGGACGACGCGGAGGTGACGACGGAGGCCAACCCCGAGTCGGTGGACCCGGCCTACCTCGCGCAGCTGCGGGCCGGCGGCTTCAACCGGGTCTCCTTCGGGATGCAGAGCGCCCGGCAGCACGTGCTGAAGGTGCTCGACCGCACCCACACCCCCGGCCGGCCCGAGGCCTGCGTCGCCGAGGCCCGCGCGGCCGGCTTCGAGCACGTGAACCTGGACCTGATCTACGGCACCCCGGGCGAGACCGACGCCGACTGGCGGGCCTCGCTCGACGCGGCGCTCGCGGCCGGCCCCGACCACGTCTCGGCGTACGCGCTGATCGTCGAGGAGGGCACGCAGCTCGCCCGGCGCATCCGGCGGGGCGAGGTGCCGATGACCGACGACGACGTGCACGCGGACCGGTACCTGATCGCCGACGAGACGATGGCGGCGGCGGGCTTCTCCTGGTACGAGGTGTCGAACTGGGCGACGAGCGAGGCGGCACGCTGCCTGCACAACGAGCTGTACTGGCGCGGGGCCGACTGGTGGGGTGCCGGGCCCGGGGCGCACTCGCACGTGGGCGGGGTGCGGTGGTGGAACGTGAAGCATCCTGGCGCATACGCTGCCGCGCTGGCCGCGGGGAGGTCGCCGGGGGCCGGGCGGGAGGTGCTGGCCGCGGAGGACCGGCGGGTCGAGCGGATCCTGCTGGAGCTCAGGCTCCGGGACGGGTGTCCGTTGTCGTTGCTGAAGCCCGATGGTGCGGTCGCGGCGCGGAAGGCGCTGGATGCCGGGCTGTTGGAGGCCGGGCCCTTCGGGGAGGGGCGGGCTGTGCTGACCCTGCGGGGGCGGTTGCTGGCCGACGGGGTCGTGCGGGACCTCGTCGACTGAGCGGGGTGGTCGGGCGGGTGCGCCCTGGCGCCGTGGGGTGCCGGTCCGGGGCGGGTGCGACCCCGTGGGGGCTGAGCGCGCAGTTCCCCGCGCCCCTGGCGGGGTCGGGCCCCTGCCCCCGCGCCCCTGGCGGCGCGCATGCCGCCCCGCATGCCGCCCCGCATGCTTCCCCGCAGGGCGGAGCTAGGCGGCGGGGGTCGTCACGAAGTCGATGAGGTGTTCCACCTTGCCCAGGAGTTCGGGCTCCAGGTCCTTGTAGGAGCGGACCCGGGACAGGATGTGCTGCCAGGCCTCGCCCGTGTTCGCCACGCGCCAGCCGAGCGCGCGGCACACGCCCGTCTTCCAGTCCTGGCCGTGCGGGACCCTGGGCCAGGCCGCGATGCCCAGCGAGGACGGCTTCACCGCCTCCCAGATGTCGATGTACGGGTGGCCGACCACCAGCGCGTCGGCGCTCGTCACCGACTGGGCGATGCGCCACTCCTTCGTGCCGGGCACCAGGTGGTCGACGAGGACGCCGAGCCGCGCGTCCGGGCCCGGCGCGAACTCCGCCACGATCGCCGGCAGGTCGTCGACGCCCTCCAGGAACTCCACGGCCACGCCCTCGATGCGCAGGTCGTCGCCCCAGACGCGCTCGATGAGCTGCGCGTCGTGCTTGCCCTCCACGTAGATGCGGCCCGCGCGGGCCACCCGCGCCCGAGCGCCGGGCACCGCCACCGAACCGGACGCCGTCCGGGTGGGGCGCACCGGGCCGCCGGTCGCGGGACGCACCAGCGTGACGACCTTGCCCTCCAGCAGGAAACCGCGCGGCTCCATCGGGAACGCGCGGTGCTTGCCGAAGCGGTCCTCCAGCGTCACCGTCGGCCCCTGCGCCGTCTTCTCCACCCGCACGACCGCGCCGCAGAAGCCCGTCGTGACCTCCTCCACGACGAGGTCCGGCTCGGCGGGGACCTCCGGAGCGGGCTTGTTCCGCTTCCAAGGGGGTGTCAGGTCCGGGGTGTACTGGCGCATTTTGCAGACGATAGGAGAAGCTCCGGGACGCCGCCTACGACACGCCGGAGCGGGCCGCGAGTGTGGCGCGCTGCTCGCGGACAAACGCCGCATCCACCACCGAACCGTGCCCGGGGACGTAGCGGGCGTCCTCGCCGCCCAGGGAGAGCAGCCGGTCGAGCGCGGCCGGCCACCGGTGCGGGACCGCGTCCGGTCCGGCCTGCGGCTCGCCCGACTCCTCGACCAGGTCGCCGCAGAAGACGGTCTCCGGCGCCGGGGGCGGCGCGGAGACCAGGACCGCGAGGTCGTGTCCGGTGTGTCCGGGGCCGACGTTCGCCAGCAGCACCTGGACGCCGCCGCCCAGGTCGAGCGTGCGCTCGCCGCAGACCCGGTGGGCCGGGGTGACCAGGAGTTCCGCCGCCTCGCCCGCGAGATCGGGGCCGAGGCCGTGGCGTACGGCATCGGCGCGCAGCGCGTCCGCGCCGCCGCCCGCGAACACGGTGTCGATGCCCGCGGCCCCGAACACCTCGACGCCCGCGAACGCCGCCGTGCCGAAGACGTGGTCGAAGTGCGGATGGGTCAGCGCGATGTGCGTCACTCTCGCGCCCGCCGCGAGCAGGCGCCGGGTGTCCGCGCGCAGCCGGGCCCCTTCACGCAGTGAGGATCCCGTGTCGATCAGCAGGGCCGCGTCCGCGCCCACGACGAGCCCGGCCGTACAGTCCCAGCCGGGCAGCCGGATTCGCCCCACATGCGGCGCCAGTTCTTCCCATCCGGCCGACTTCCAGTCGATGGCTTGCATGCCCCGACGCTAGCGGCCTTGCCGGGCCCGTACCCACCGGCCGTACACTGAGCCGGGGACGACTGGCACTCGCGCGCAGCGAGTGCCAAACCGGAACGATCACGAGAACGATCACAGAGACAGTTGCTGGAGGTGTGCGCCCGATGCTCAGTGAACGCAGGCTCGAAGTGCTGCGCGCCATCGTCCAGGACTACGTCGGCACCGAGGAGCCCGTCGGCTCCAAGGCGCTGACCGAGCGGCACAGCCTCGGCGTCTCCCCGGCGACCGTGCGCAACGACATGGCCGCCCTGGAGGACGAGGGGTTCATCGCCCAGCCGCACACCAGCGCCGGGCGCATCCCCACCGACAAGGGCTACCGCCTCTTCGTCGACAAGCTCACCGCGGTGAAGCCGATGACCGGGCCGGAGCGGCGCGCCATCCAGAACTTCCTGGAGGGCGCCGTCGACCTCGACGACGTCGTCGGGCGGACCGTGCGGCTGCTCGCGCAGCTGACGCGGCAGGTCGCGGTCGTCCAGTACCCGTCCCTGACCCGCTCCACCGTGCGCCATGTCGAGCTGCTCGCGCTCGCGCCCGCCCGTCTGATGCTCGTCCTGATCACGGACACCGGGCGCGTCGAGCAGCGGATGATCGACTGTCCGGCGCCGTTCGGCGAATCGTCCCTGGCGGATCTGCGGGCCCGGCTCAACAGCCGGGTCGCGGGCCGCCGGTTCGCCGATGTGCCGCAGCTGGTGCAGGACCTGCCGGAGGCCTTCGAGGCGGAGGACCGCGGCACGGTCACGACGGTGCTCTCCACCCTGCTGGAGACGCTCGTCGAGGAGACCGAGGAGCGGCTGATGATCGGCGGTACCGCCAATCTCACCCGCTTCGGACATGACTTTCCCCTCACCATCCGGCCCGTGCTGGAGGCGCTGGAGGAGCAGGTCGTGCTCCTCAAGTTGCTTGGCGAGGTGGGTGATTCGGGCATGGCCGTACGGATCGGTCACGAGAACGCCCACGAGGGACTCAACTCCACGTCCGTCGTGTCGGTCGGCTACGGTTCGGGCGGCGAGGCAGTTGCCAAGCTCGGCGTGGTCGGCCCGACCCGCATGGATTACCCGGGAACGATGGGAGCAGTACGCGCAGTGGCACGTTACGTCGGACAGATCCTGGCGGAGTCGTAAGTGGCCACGGACTACTACGCCGTACTCGGCGTGCGCCGCGACGCTTCCCAGGACGAGATCAAGAAGGCCTTCCGCAGGCTCGCTCGTGAACTTCACCCGGACGTGAATCCGGACCCGAAGACGCAGGAGCGGTTCAAGGAGATCAACGCCGCCTACGAGGTGCTCTCCGACCCGCAGAAGAAGCAGGTCTACGACCTCGGGGGCGACCCCCTGTCGGGGGCCGGCGGAGGTGGCGCCGGAGGCTTCGGCGCCGGTGGGTTCGGCAACTTCTCGGACATCATGGACGCGTTCTTCGGAACCGCGTCGCAGCGCGGGCCCCGCTCGCGCACGCGCCGCGGCCAGGACGCCATGATCCGGCTCGAGATCGAGCTGGACGAGGCCGCCTTCGGCACCACCAAGGACATCCAGGTCGACACGGCCGTCGTCTGCACCACGTGCAGCGGCGAGGGCGCGGCGCCCGGGACCTCCGCCCAGACCTGCGACATGTGTCGCGGGCGCGGCGAGGTCTCGCAGGTCACGCGCTCCTTCCTCGGCCAGGTCATGACCTCGCGGCCGTGCCCGCAGTGCCAGGGATTCGGCACCGTCGTGCCGACCCCGTGCCCGGAGTGCGCCGGTGACGGCCGCATCCGGTCGCGGCGGACGCTGACGGTGAAGATCCCGGCCGGGGTGGACAACGGCACGCGGATCCAGCTCGCGGGCGAGGGCGAGGTCGGCCCCGGCGGCGGCCCCGCCGGCGACCTGTACGTCGAGATCCACGAGCTGCCGCACCCCGTCTTCCAGCGGCGCGGCGACGACCTGCACTGCACGGTGACCATCCCGATGACGGCGGCGGCCCTCGGCACGAAGGTGCCGCTGGAGACGCTCGACGGCATGGAGGAGGTCGACATCCGGCCGGGCACGCAGTCCGGCCAGTCGGTCCCGCTGCACGGGCGTGGCATCACCCACCTGCGCGGCGGCGGCCGGGGCGACCTCATCGTGCACGTCGAGGTCATGACCCCGCAGAAGCTCGAACCGGAGCAGGAGCGGCTCCTGCGCGAGCTGGCCAAACTCCGCGGCGAGGAGCGCCCCACGGGCCAGTTCCAGCCGGGGCAGCAGGGGTTGTTCTCGCGGTTGAAGGATGCTTTCAACGGGCGGTGAGTGGGTGTGGCCGGGTGGCTGGGGGTCCGGGGGTCGTCCCCCGGGTGAGCACAGTCAGCCGGGGCAGCAGGGGTTGTTCTCGCGGTTGAAGGATGCTTTCAACGGGCGGTGACGCGTAGGGCTGTGCCGTCTCGGCCGGGGCGGCGCAGGCCGGCCGGATCAGCCGATTCGGCCGCCTGACGTGTCCGTGGCACGATGCGCTCATGCCCCTCGCGCTGACAGATCTCTGCCCCTGTCCGATCGTGCAGGCCCCCATGGCGGGCGGCGGCTCCTGCCCCGCGCTCGCGGCCGCGGTCTCGGACGCGGGCGGGCTCGGGTTCCTGGCCGCCGGGTACAAGACGGCCGACGGGATGTACCAGGAGATCCAGCAGCTGCGCGGGCTGACCGGCCGCCCGTTCGGCGTCAACCTGTTCCTGCCGCAGCCGGAGTACGCGGACCCGGCCGCGGTCGATGTCTACCGCCACCAGCTCGCCGGTGAGGCCGGCTGGTACCAGACCCCGCTCGGCGACCCCGACGGCGGATGCGACGACGGCTACGACGCCAAGCTCGCCATCCTCCTCGACGACCCGGTGCCCCTGGTCACCTTCACGTTCGGCTGCCCCACGCCCGAGGTGATTGACGCGCTGCGCGCCGCCGGCACGCTCACCGCCGTCACCGCGACGACCGTGGAGGAGGCGCTCGCCGCCCAACGGGCCGGCGCCGACGCCGTCTGCGTCCAGGGCATCGAGGCCGGCGGCCACCAGGGCACGCACCGCGACAACCCCGAGGCGGACGGCAGCGGCGTCGGACTGCTGGCGCTCATCGCGCAGGTACGCGAAGGGGTCCGGCTGCCGATCGTCGCGGCCGGCGGGATCATGCGGGGCGCGCAGATCGCCGCCGTGCTCGCCGCGGGAGCCGACCTGGCCCAGCTCGGGACGGCCTTCCTGGTGACGCCCGAGTCCGGCGCGCCCGCCCCGCACAAGCAGGCCATGACCGATCCGCTGTTCACCAGGACCGAGCTGACCCGGGCGTTCTCCGGGCGGCCCGCGCGCGGACTCGTCAACCGTTTCCTGCGCGAGCACGGGCCGTACGCGCCCGCCGCCTACCCGGAGGTCCACCACATGACGTCACCGCTGCGCAAGGCCGCCGCCAAGGCGGGTGACCCGCAGGCCATGGCGCTGTGGGCGGGGCAGGGCCACCGGCTGGCCCGGGAACTGCCCGCCGGGCAGCTCGTCGAGGTCCTCGCCGCCGAACTCGTCGCCGCGCGGGCCACGCTCGGACAGCGGGGTGCCGCGTGACGGCGCCGGTGTTCGTGGTCGACGGCCCGGTGCCGGACGGGCGCAGCTACGTACTGGACGGTCCCGAAGGGCGGCACGCCGTCTCCGTCAAGCGGCTGCGGGCGGGCGAGTCACTCGTCCTGACGGACGGGCGCGGGGCGTGGAGCGAGGGCACCGTCACGGCCGCCGAGGGCAAGGACCGCCTCGTCGTCGAGGCCGGGCCCGTGCGCACCGAACCCGTGGAGCGGCCCCGGATCACCGTGGTGCAGGCGCTGCCCAAGGGGGACCGCGGGGAGCTGGCCGTGGAGACCATGACCGAGACGGGCGTCGACGCGATCGTGCCGTGGGCGGCGTCCCGGTGCATCACCCAGTGGCGCGGTGAGCGCGGCACCAAGGCGCTCACCAAGTGGCGGGCCACCGCGCGGGAGGCGGGCAAGCAGTCGCGCCGGGTCCGCTTCCCGGAGGTCGCGGAGGCGGCCACCACCAAGGAGGTCGCGGCGCTGCTCGCCGGGGCGACGTTCGCCGCCGTCCTGCACGAGGACCGGGACGCGGCGAGCACCGCGCTGGCCTCCGCGCCGCTGCCCGCGGACGGGGAGATCGTGCTCGTCGTCGGGCCCGAGGGCGGGGTGGCTCCGGAGGAACTCGCCCTCTTCGCCGAGGCCGGGGCCAGGCCGTACCGGCTCGGGCACAGCGTGCTGCGGACGTCGACGGCCGGTACGGCGGCGGTGGCGCTGTTGTTGGGCCGTACGGGGCGCTGGGGCTGACGGGCCCCGGGCAGATGGGGTCGCGCAGTTCCCCGCGCCCCCTGAGCGGCAGTTCTTCGTCCGCGGGTCCGGTGGGGGCTGGTCGCGCAGTTCCCCGCGCCCCTGAAAGGCGCACTGCGTGCGCCCACGTTTTCGTCCGCGGGTCCGGTGGGGCTTCTCGCGCAGTTCCCCGCGCCCCTGGAGCATGCGGCTCCGCCGCAGCCCCATGGCCCGATGAGAGGCCGCACGAAGTGCGCCTCTCAGGGGCGCGGGGAACGGCGCGAGCAACCACGACGGCGGGTCAGCCGAAGTCCTCTGGGGGCGCGGGGAACGGCGCGCTCAGCCACGACGGCGGGTCAGGCGAAGTCTTTTGGGGGCGCGGGGAACGGCGCGCTCAGCCACGATGGCGGGTCAGGCGAAGTCTTTTGGGGGCGCGGGGAACTGCGCGACCAGCCACGACGGCGGCGCGGACGAAGTCATTTCAGGGGCGCGGGGAACGGCGCGAGAAGTCCCCGCGGTGCCGCGGACGAAGTCATTTCAGGGGCGCGGGGGGTGATCGATACGATGCCCGCGTACGGAGACGCCCCGCAAAGGAGACCGACGTGACCGGCGAACCCCAGGCCGACTGCCTGTTCTGCAAGATCGTCGCGGGCGACGTCCCCGCCACACTGGTCCGCGAGACCCCGACCACCGTCGCGTTCCGGGACATCAACCCCCAGGCCCCCACCCACATCCTGGTCATCCCCCGCGTCCACCACCCCGACGCCGCCTCCCTCGCCGCCGCGGAGCCGGAGATCGCCGCGGACGTGCTGCGCGAGGCCGGCGAGGTCGCCGCGGAGGAGAAGCTGGCCAGCTACCGCCTCGTGTTCAACACGGGCAGCGGCGCCGGCCAGACCGTCTTCCACGCGCACGCCCACGTCCTGGGCGGCCGCGGCCTCCAGTGGCCCCCCGGGTAACGGACCACAGGGAACCCACCGTGTCCGTACGGGAATTCGTCGTGCTCGGCACCGCCAGCCAGGTGCCGACCCGCCACCGCAACCACAACGGCTACCTGCTGCGCTGGGACGCCGAAGGCATCCTCTTCGACCCCGGCGAGGGCACCCAGCGCCAGATGCTGCGCGCCGGGGTCGCCGCGCACGACCTGAACCGGATCTGCGTCACCCACTTCCACGGCGACCACTCGCTGGGGCTCGCCGGAGTCATCCAGCGCATCAACCTCGACCGCGTACCGCACCCGGTGACCGCCCACTACCCGGCCTCCGGGCAGCGGTTCTTCGACCGGCTGCGGTACTCCACCGCGTACCGGGAGACCGTCGGCATCACCGAGGAGCCGGTCGGCGGGGAAGGCGCCGTGCTCGCCGACACGCCGGCCTACCGGCTGGAGGCGCGCAGGCTCTCGCACCCCGTCGAGTCGTACGGCTACCGCCTCGTCGAGCCGGACGGCCGCCGCATGCTGCCCGAGCGGCTCGCCGCGCACGGCATCACCGGACCCGACGTGGGCCGGATCCAGCGCGAGGGGCGGCTCGGCGGGGTCCCGCTCGACGCCGTCAGTGAGGTGCGACGCGGTCAGCGGGTCGCGTTCGTCATGGACACCCGGCTGTGCGACGGCGCCGGTGAACTCGCCGAGGGGTGCGATCTGCTCGTCATCGAGTCGACCTTCCTCGACGAGGACCGGCAGCTCGCCGCCGACCACGGGCATCTGACGGCGGGGCAGGCGGCGGGCCTCGCCCGGGACGCGGGGGTGCGCCACCTCGTCCTGACGCACTTCAGCCAGCGCTACGCCGACCCGGAGGAGTTCGCCCGGCAGGCGCGGGCCGCCGGGTTCACCGGAGAGCTGACGGTCGCCCGCGACCTGGACCGCGTCCCGGTGCCGAGACGCCGCTGACCCGCGAGGGCGCATACGATGCCCGGATGTCCCTCGCACCACTCGCTCGCATCCCCAAGGCCGAGCTGCACCTGCACATCGAAGGCACTCTCGAACCCGAGCTGGCCTTCGCCCTCGCCGCGCGCAACGGCATCACGCTGCCGTACGCCGACACCGAGGCGCTGCGCAAGGCGTACCTCTTCGACGACCTGCAGTCCTTCCTGAACCTGTACTACGAGCTGATGGCCGTCCTCGTCACCGAGGACGACTTCGCGGACCTCGCCGACGCCTACCTGGCGCGCGCCGCCGAGCAGGGCGTGCGGCACGCCGAGATCTTCTTCGACCCGCAGGCCCACACGGCGCGCGGCGTCGCCATCGGCACGGTCGTCGAGGGGCTCGGCCGGGCGCTCGCGCGCAGCGAGGAGCGGCACGGGGTCTCCACCAAGCTCATCCTCTGCTTCCTGCGCGACCAGTCGGCCGCGTCGGCGATGGAGACGCTGGAGGCGGCCCGGCCGTACCTGGACCGCATCGTCGGCGTCGGGCTCGACTCGGCCGAGGTCGGCAACCCCGCCTCGAAGTTCCGCGAGGTCTACGCGGCCGCCGACGCGCTCGGCCTGCGCAAGGTCGCCCACGCGGGCGAGGAGGGCGACCCCTCGTACATCTGGGAGGCCCTGGACGTGCTCGGGGTCGAGCGCGTCGATCACGGGCTGCGGTCCCTGGAGGACCCGGAGCTCGTGGCCCGCCTGGTCCGGGACCGCGTCCCGCTGACGCTCTGCCCGCTGTCGAACGTGCGGCTGCGCGCCATCGACGTCCTGGAGGAGCACCCGCTCGTCGCCATGATGGACGCCGGGCTGCTGTGCACGGTGAACTCCGACGACCCGGCCTACTTCGGCGGGTACGCCGGAGACACCTTCCACGCCGTGCACGAGGCGCTGGCCATGGACCACGAACGGCTGCGGGAACTCGCCCGCAACTCGTTCGAGGCGGCCTTCCTCGACGGCAGCGCGGAGGAAGAGGCGCTGCGCGCCCGCTACCTCGCCGAGGTCGCCGCGTATCCGCTGGACGACATCTCGGGCTGAACCCCGTCGGGCCCCGCCGTCGTGAACTCCTGCGCCGCGACGGCGGGCACCTCCAGCGGGTAGATCTCCACGACGGGCTGCTCCAGCAGGCCCGACGGCGGGACGATCGCGCCGACCGGGGCGCCGCTGCGGCGCCGGGCCGCACCCGCGAAGAGCGGGCGGCCCGCCGTGTGCAGGGCCACCGCGGTCAGCGGCACCGCCAGCAGGAGCAGCGCGGCGGCGAGTGCCGTGCCCATCGCCGGGAAGCCGATGCCCTGCGAGAGGGAGCTGCCCACCAGCGGGCCGCACGCCGTACCGAGCGAGGACGCCGAACCGACCAGCACCGCCCAGCGGCCGCGCGGGTCGAGCGAGGCGGCCAGGCCCAGCAGGTACGAGAGCACCACCGGGTAGAGCGTGTTCCAGGCGATCTCGCCCGTGGCGAAGGAGCCCAGGCCGTCGGCGCGGGCGCTGAGCGCGATGCAGCCGGCGATGGCCGCCGTGCCCGCGCCGATGGGCAGCGCGCGGCCGAGCCGGGTGCCGAGCGCGCCCGCGCCGACCACCCCGAGCAGCCCCGCGCCGAGCGCCACCGCGAACACGCTGCCGACGGTGACCTCGCTGAGGCCCGCCTGGACGGTGCCGATGCGGCTGCTGACGCCCCACAGCGAGTTCTGCGCCATCGACCAGCAGACGATGACCACGGCGAGCATGGTGCCGGGCCGCGCGTAGGGCAGCGGGGTGCGGAAGGTGGGCGCGGTGCGCGCCGGGCCGGTGTCCGGTCCGATCGGCTCGCCGAGCCGGGACGTCGCGGGCCACACGGCGAGCGCGGTGACGGCGAGCGCGGCGAACGGCAGGGCGTGGCCGGCCGGGCTGATCCGCGGGATCGACAGGTACAGGGCGCCCGCCAGCGCCGAGACGGTCAGCAGACCCAGCGTGGACGCGCGGTGCGGGTCCTTCTGCGCGGCGATCCCGGTGGCGGCGACGGCCGTTGTCGTGCCCGAGCCGAAGCCGCCGATCATCGCACCCGCGACGACCAGGGGGACGGAGGTGGAGAGCGCCGCCGTGCCGTAGCCGACGGCGGCGAGCAGCAGCCCGGCGCGGGCGGCGCGGCGGGCGCCGATCCGCTCGACGCGGGCCGCGAGGGTGAAGCCGGCGGTGGCCGAGCTGAGCAGCAGGGCGCTGCCGGCCAGACCCGCCTGGGTGGGGGAAAGCCGCAGGCTGTCGGCGAGTCTGCCGACGACGGTGGGGAGGAGGTAGGCAGCGAGATAGCCGGCCGTGAAGAGGGCGGTGAGTGCGGGCCGGGGAGCGCGCGAAGACACGGGCAGTCCTGGAGACGGACCCCCCTGCCACGGACGCTGTGTGGGGCAGGTTTTCGGCAAGGGGGTGGTAAGGAAAGGGGGTGGGGAGCGCGACGTCTTTGCGAACGGGACCGAACCGGGGACGTCGGGGCGCGGCCAATTTGTATCAAGCCGCGAGGGCCCCACAGAAGCCGGGGCTGTGTGACCTGCGCCACATCTAGTTTGATACGGGGAAGCTCGGGTAGCGGCTCCTGTTTTCCGGCGTCTTTCCTGGGCCTTTCCGGTGGGCGAACGGCAGTTGGGCGGGGCGGCGAGCTCTCCCGGGGCACCGGCTCGTTTCAGGCACACTGGCCGGACTCGTACCACTGCAGGGAGAAGGACGTGACCCACCCCGAACCCGCCCGCGCCGAACCGGCCGCCACGGACCCTCTCGCCGGGCTGCGCGCCCCCGGTGACCCCGCCTGCGACGTGTACCTGACCGGCACCGTCTTCCTCGACATCGTCTTCACCGGCCTGGACACCGCGCCCGTACGGGGCACCGAGTCGTGGGCCCGCGGCATGGGGTCGAGCCCCGGGGGCATCGCGAACATGGCGGCGGCGCTCGCCCGGCTCGGCCTGCGCACGTCGCTCGCTGCCGCCTTCGGGGACGACCACTACGGCGAGTACTGCTGGGACACCCTGGCGCAGGGCGAGGGCATTGACCTGAGCCACTCGCGGACCGTCGCCGGCTGGCACTCGCCCGTCACTGTCTCCATGGCCTACGAGGGCGAACGCACCATGGTGAGCCACGGGCACGAGCCGCCGCCGCAGGAGCCCGCGCCGCGCTGCCCGCCGCCCGCGCGGGCCGCCGTGGCGTCCCTGGTGCCCGGGATCGGGGCGCCGTGGGTCGGGGAGGCGGCGCGCAACGGGACGCGGATCTTCGCCGACGTCGGCTGGGACGAGACGGGCCGCTGGGACCTCGGCGCGCTCGGGGAGCTCGGGCAGTGCGAGGCGTTCCTGCCCAACGCGGAGGAGGCGATGCGCTACACCCGGACGTCCTGTCCGCGGGCCGCGGCGCACGCCCTCACCGAGCATGTGCCGCTGGCCGTCGTGACGTTGGGGGCGGAGGGCGCGTACGCGGTGGACGGGCGGACCGGTGAGACGGCGTCCGTGCCGGCCATCGAGGTGGCGGCGCTCGATCCGACCGGCGCGGGCGACGTCTTCGTGGCCGGGTTCGTGACGGGCACCCTCGCCGGGTGGCCGCTGGCCGACCGGCTGGCCTTCGCCGGGCTCACGGCGGCGCTGTCCGTGCAGGAGTTCGGCGGGTCGCTGTCGGCGCCGGGGTGGTCGGAGGTGGCGGCCTGGTGGCGGCAGATCCACGCGTACGAGGAGCGCGGGCGCCAGGACCCCGCCGCGCTCGCCCGGTACGCGTTCCTGGAGCCGCTGCTGCCGGGGACGGGACGGCCGTGGCCGCTGCGCCGAGCGGTCCCGACGATCGGCTTCGGCCGCACGGCGTGAAACACCTCGTCGCGCACCGGCACTCTCCCTCAAGCCCCTCCGGCACTCTCAAGCCCCTCCGGCGATTGAGGAGCGGGGTCCGGGGCGGAGCCCCGGGGAGTACGTGGATGCCGGGGACGCCGGACAAGGGGCAGGGCGCACAGCGCGGCCGGCCCGCCCCCGACCCGGCGGCGCTAAAACACTTCGGGCAACCAAGCGGAGCGTCGTACGCTGGGACGCATCAGACACCGGCTGTCACAAGGAGAATGCGGCCCTCAGAGCCCGCCCATGACGCAGACACCATCCAGCGCCCGCAGCGCAGGGCAGGAACAGGCACGTGCGCGGTTCACCGTCCCGGCCAAGCACCCCATGGTCGAGGTGCTGGGCTCGGGTGACGCCCTGCTGCGCGTGATCGAGGAGGCCTTCCCGGCGGCCGACATCCATGTCCGGGGCAATGAGATCAGCGCGACCGGGGAGCCGGCGGAAGTCGCCCTCGTCCAGCGCCTGTTCGACGAGATGATGCTGGTCCTGAGGACAGGGGCACCGATGACAGAGGACGCCGTGGAGCGCTCCATCGCCATGCTGAAGGCGACGCAGAGCGGCGAGGGCGACGGGACCGAGACCCCGGCGCAGGTGCTCACGCAGAACATCCTGTCCTCGCGCGGCCGCACCATCCGCCCCAAGACGCTGAACCAGAAGCGGTACGTCGACGCCATCGACAAGCACACCATCGTCTTCGGCATCGGCCCCGCGGGCACCGGCAAGACCTACCTCGCCATGGCCAAGGCCGTCCAGGCCCTCCAGTCCAAGCAGGTCAACCGGATCATCCTGACCCGGCCCGCGGTCGAGGCGGGGGAGCGGCTCGGCTTCCTGCCCGGCACCCTGTACGAGAAGATCGACCCGTACCTGCGCCCGCTCTACGACGCCCTGCACGACATGCTCGACCCGGACTCGATCCCCCGCCTGATGGCGGCCGGGACCATCGAGGTCGCGCCGCTGGCGTACATGCGCGGCCGCACGTTGAACGACGCGTTCATCATCCTCGACGAGGCGCAGAACACCAGCCCCGAGCAGATGAAGATGTTCCTGACCCGGCTCGGCTTCGACTCGAAGATCGTGATCACCGGTGACGTGACGCAGGTCGACCTGCCGAACGGCACGAAGAGCGGGCTGCGCCAGGTGCAGGACATCCTCGAAGGCCTCGACGACGTGCACTTCTCGCGGCTGTCGTCCCAGGATGTCGTCCGGCACAAGCTGGTCGGCCGTATCGTCGACGCGTACGAGAAGTACGACACCGAGAACGGTACGGAGAACGGCTCCCACAAGGGCCGTCCCAGAGGGACCCAAGGAAAGTAGTACGAGAGCGCCATGTCGATCGACGTCAACAACGAGTCCGGAACCGAGGTCGACGAGCAGGCGATCCTCGACATCGCCCGCTACGCGCTCGCGCGGATGCGTATCCACCCGCTCTCCGAGCTCTCGGTGATCGTCGTGGACGGCGACGCCATGGCGCAGCTGCACGTGCAGTGGATGGACCTGCCGGGGCCGACGGACGTCATGTCCTTCCCCATGGACGAGTTGCGGCCGCCCATGAAGGACGACGACGAGCCCCCGCAGGGCCTCCTCGGGGACATCGTGCTCTGCCCCGAGGTCGCCGAGCAGCAGGGCGCGGACGCCCCCACGCAGCACTCCATGGACGAGGAGCTGCAACTGCTCACCGTGCACGGCGTGCTGCACCTGCTGGGGTACGACCACGAGGAGCCCGACGAGAAGGCCGAGATGTTCGGTCTCCAGGCCGCCATCGTGGACGGCTGGCGCGCGGAGAAGGGGCTGAGCGGGCCGTCCCCGGCGCCGACCGTGTCATGAGTCCTTCGCTGATCGCCGGCGCCGTCGCCCTGGTCGTCGTCGCCTGGCTCGCCGCCTGCGCCGAGGCGGGCATCGCCCGCACCTCCAGTTTCCGCGCCGAGGAGGCCGTCCGCTCCGGGCGGCGCGGCAGCGCCCGGCTCGCCCAGGTCGCCGCCGACCCCACCCGGTACCTGAACGTCGCCCTGCTGGTCCGCGTCGCCTGCGAGATGGCCGCCGCCGCCCTGGTCACGTACGCGTGCCTGGAGGAGTTCACCGCCACCTGGCAGGCGCTGCTCGTCGCCATCGGCGTGATGGTGCTCGTCTCGTACGTGGCGGTCGGGGTCTCGCCCCGCACCATCGGGCGCCAGCACCCGCTGAACACCGCCACCGCCGCGGCCTACGTGCTGCTGCCGCTGGCCCGGGTGATGGGGCCCGTCCCGCCGCTGCTGATCCTCATCGGCAACGCCCTGACCCCGGGCAAGGGGTTCCGGCGCGGTCCGTTCGCCTCCGAGGCCGAGCTGCGCGCCATGGTCGACCTCGCCGAGAAGGAGTCCCTCATCGAGGACGAGGAGCGCCGCATGGTGCACTCCGTCTTCGAGCTCGGCGACACCCTCGTGCGCGAGGTCATGGTGCCGCGCACCGACCTGGTCGTCATCGAGCGGTACAAGACGATCCGGCAGGCCCTGACGCTCGCGCTGCGCTCCGGGTTCTCGCGGATCCCGGTCGTCGGGGAGAGCGAGGACGACGTCGTCGGGATCGTCTACCTGAAGGACCTGGTCCGAAAGACGCACATCAACCGCGACTCCGAGGCCGAGCTGGTCTCCACCGCCATGCGCCCCGCCACCTTCGTGCCCGACACGAAGAACGCCGGTGACCTGCTGCGCGAGATGCAGCAGCTGCGCAACCACGTGGCCGTCGTCATCGACGAGTACGGCGGCACGGCCGGCATCGTCACCATCGAGGACATCCTGGAGGAGATCGTCGGCGAGATCACCGACGAGTACGACCGGGAGCTGCCGCCCGTCGAGGAGCTGGGCGACGACCGGTTCCGCGTCACCGCCCGGCTCGACATCGGCGACCTCGGGGAGCTGTACGGCATCGAGGAGTACGACGACGAGGACGTGGAGACCGTCGGCGGGCTGCTCGCCAAGGCGCTGGGCCGGGTGCCCATCGCCGGTGCCTCGTCCGCGGTGACCCTGCCCGACGAGCGGCGGCTGCGGCTCACCGCCGAGGCCGCCGCGGGACGCCGGAACAAGATCGTGACGGTGCTCGTGGAGCCCGTCGCGGCCGGCGGGGAGCAGCCCGCATGAGCCCCGGGGAGCTGCGCGCCCTGTGCCTGTCGTTCAACGCGGCGGTGGAGGACTTCCCCTTCAACCCGGAGACGTCCGTCTTCAAGGTGCTGGGGAAGATGTTCGCGCTCAGCTCCCTGGACGGCCGGCCGCTCAGCGTCAACCTCAAGTGCGACCCCGAGGACGCGGTGCGGCTGCGCGAGGAGTACCCGGGTGTCGTCGTGCCCGGCTGGCACATGAACAAGCGGCACTGGAACACCGTCACGGTCGGCGCGCTGCCGGCCGCCTTCGTGCGGGAGCTGGTCGAGGACTCCTACGACCTCGTGGTGGCCGGGCTGCCGCGCGCCGAGCGGCTCCGGCTCGACCGGCCCTGAGCGGCTGCGGCCCGAGCGGGCTCCTTATGCTCACCCCATGACTGAGAGCACCGACCTCGGCCCCGAGGACCGCAAGATCGTCACCCTGGCCCGCTCCGCGCGGGCCCGCAACGGCGTGCCCGAGGGAGCGGCCGTCCGCGACGAGACCGGCCGTACGTACGTGGCGGGCTCCGTCGCCCTCGACTCGCTGCGGCTGAGCGCGCTGCGGACCGCCGTCGCCATGGCCGTGGCCTCCGGCGCGCAGTCCCTGGAGGCGGCGGCCGTCGTCTCGGCGGCGGACGCGCTGCCGACGGAGGACCTCGCCGCCGTCCGCGACCTGGGCGGCGCGGGCACCCCGGTCTTCCTCGCGGGGGCCGACGGGACGGTGCGGGCCACCCTGGGCACCGGCTGAACCGGCCCGTATGCCGCCACGGCGTGTGAGGACGCTCACAGCCGGGGCGGGCCGGGGCCTCGGTCCCGGACGCCGGGGCGCGAGCGGCGGGCGGCCCTGAGGCGAGGTCCCGGGGCGCGCGGGACCTTCGGCCCGGGCCGTCGGGCCCGGGGCGGGGCGGGACACAAGTGAGGGCGGACGTCCTTGCGGGAGGGCCTGCGACCCCTGGGACGGGCCGGGGTGCGCGGGCCATGGTGGAGCAGTCGCCCGGCGCCGACAGCGCTTCGACAGCGTCCCCTTCCGGGAAGCGCCGCGGCCGTCCCCGTCCCCGAACGAAGGCTTCTTTCGTGATCTTCTCCGCCCGTACCTCCGCCGCCCGCACCTCCGCCGCCCGCACCTCCCGCGTCCGCCGTCTCGCCGCCACCGGCGCCCTCGCCGGTGCCGCAGGCGCGATGGTGCTCGCCGGCACGGGCTCGGCCTCCGCCGCGACCGACGCCCCCTCCGGCAAGTGGGACGCCGTCGCCCAGTGCGAGTCCAGCGGCAACTGGGCAGCCGACACCGGCAACGGTTTCTCCGGCGGTCTGCAGTTCACTCCGTCCACCTGGGCCGCCTACGGCGGTACCCAGTACGCCGCGACCGCGAGCCACGCCACCAAGGCCGAGCAGATCGCCGTCGCCGAGAAGGTGCTCGCGGCCCAGGGCCCGAACGCCTGGCCCGTCTGCGGCGCGAGCCTGTGAGGCGCTGATCGCCCGCACAGCAGGGAACAGAAGGGGCCCGGACCCGGTCGTTCAGACCGCGTCCGGGCCCCTCTCGCCCGTCCGCACCCGCACCACGCTCTCCACCGGCACCGCCCACACCTTGCCGTCGCCGATCTTCCCCGTCCGGGCCGCGCGGACGATCGCGTCCATCGCGGGCTCGGCGTCCTCGTCCCCGACCACGACCTCGATCCGCACCTTGGGCACCAGGTCGACCTGGTACTCGGCGCCCCGGTACACCTCGGTGTGGCCGCGCTGGCGCCCGTACCCGCTGGCCTCCGTCACCGTCAGGCCGAGCACGCCCAGCTCCTGGAGCGCCGTCTTGACCTCGTCGAGGCGGTACGGCTTGACGACCGCGGTGATCAGCTTCATGGCGCGACCTTTCGGGCGGCGGGGGCGGACGCGGGGTGGACCGTGGCGCCCAGGACGCCGTGATCGTACGCACTCTCCGCGTGCACGGTCTGGTCCAGGCCGGTCAGCTCCTCCTCGGCCGACGCCCGGAACCCCATCAGCTTCGCGAGCACCTTCCCGATCCCGTACGTGACGAGGAAGGTGTACGCCGCCACGACCAGCACCGCCAGCAGCTGCCTGCCCAGCTGCCCGGCGCCGCCCCCGTACAACAGGCCCTCCTTCGCCGAGCCGGTCATCGCGGACGTGGCGAACAGGCCGATCAGGAGCGTGCCGACCACCCCGCCGACGAAGTGCACGCCGACGACGTCCAGCGAGTCGTCGTAGCCGAGGACGAACTTCCACGCCACGGCGTACGAGCAGACGACTCCGGCCACGAGCCCGACGACGGCGGCGCCGAGCACCCCCACCACCCCGCAGGCCGGGGTGATCGCGACCAGGCCCGCCACCGCGCCCGACGCGGCGCCGAACGTCGTCGGGTGCCCGTCGCGGCGCTGCTCCACGAACAGCCAGCCGAGCAGCCCCGTGCAGCCCGCGATCAGGGTGTTGAACAGGGAGGCGGCGGCCAGCCCGTTCGCGCCGAGGGCCGAGCCGCCGTTGAAGCCGAGCCAGCCGAACCAGAGCAGGCCCGCGCCCATGACCACCATCGGCAGGTTGTGCGGGCGCATCGCGTCCTTCTTGAAGCCCGCGCGCGGCCCGAGCACCAGGCACAGCGCCAGGCCCGACGCGCCGGAGGCGATCTCGACCACGAGGCCGCCCGCGAAGTCCAGGGCGCCCAGGTGCTGCCCGATCCAGCCGCCCGGGCCCCACACCCAGTGCGCCACCGGAACGTATACGAGCAGCGCCCACACGGGGACGAAGACGAGCCACGTGGCGAACCTCGTCCGGTCCGCGACGGCTCCGCTGATCAGCGCCGCGGTGATGATCGCGAACGTCAGCTGGAAGGTCGTGAAGAGGAACGTCGGGACGGTGCCGGTGAGCGAGTCCGGGCCGATCCCCGCCATGCCCGCGTGGTCCAGGCCGCCGATCAGCCCGGCGAAGGAGTCGTCGCCGAAGGCGAGCGAGTACCCCGCCACCAGCCACACCATCGTCACGAGCGCGATGGAGACGAAGCTCATCATCAGCATGTTCAGAACGCTCTTCGAGCGGACCATGCCGCCGTAGAACAGGGCGAGGCCGGGCGTCATCAGCAGGACGAGCGCGGTGGCGGCGAGCAGCCAGGCGGTGTCCCCGGTGTCCAGGGCGGGGGCCGGTCCTGCGGCGAGGGTGGCGGTCACGGGTCTCCTCCGGGTGGGGGCTGCCGTAGAGCGTCACCGGTCCGGGTTTCCGAATCCCTACCCCGGCGTTTCCGTCGTGTTTCGTGTTGCCGGGCGGTTACCGGGGCCTCACGGTGCTCGCGGGCCCTGCGGATCAGGGACAATGGGCGCCATGAGCGTTCACACCCCCGCTGCCGGACCTGCCCATCGCGCCGGTTTCGCCTGCTTCGTCGGCCGTCCCAACGCGGGCAAGTCCACCCTGACGAACGCTCTGGTCGGCAAGAAGGTGGCGATCACCGCCGACCAGCCGCAGACCACGCGGCACACCGTGCGCGGGATCGTGCACCGCGACGACGCGCAGCTGATCCTCGTGGACACCCCCGGGCTCCACAAGCCGCGCACGCTGCTCGGCGAGCGGCTCAACGACGTGGTGCGCACCACCTGGGCCGAGGTCGACGTCATCGGCTTCTGCCTGCCGGCGAACGAGAAGCTCGGCCCCGGCGACCGGTTCATCGCCAAGGAACTGGCCTCCATCAAGAAGACGCCGAAGATCGCCATCGTCACCAAGACCGACCTCGTCGACAGCAAGGCCCTCGCCGAGCAGCTCATCGCCATCGACCAGCTCGGCAAGGAGCTCGGCTTCGAGTGGGCCGAGATCATCCCCGTGTCGGCCGTCGGGGACCGGCAGGTCGGCCTCCTCGCCGACCTGATCGTCCCGCTGCTGCCCGAGGGGCCGGCGCTCTATCCGGAGGGCGACCTCACCGACGAGCCCGAGCAGGTCATGGTCGCGGAGCTGATCCGTGAGGCCGCGCTCGAAGGCGTCCGGGACGAGCTGCCGCACTCCATCGCCGTCGTCGTCGAGGAGATGCTGCCACGCGAGGACCGCCCCGCCGACAAGCCGCTCCTCGACATCCACGCCTTCGTCTACATCGAGCGGCCCAGCCAGAAGGGCATCATCATCGGCCCGAAGGGCAAGCGCCTCAAGAACGTCGGCATCAAGTCCCGCAAGCAGATCGAGGCGCTGCTCGGTACGCCCGTCTACCTCGATCTGCACGTGAAGGTGGCCAAGGACTGGCAGCGCGACCCCCGCCAACTCCGCAAACTCGGCTTCTGACCGGCCCCGCCAGGGGCGCGGGGAACGGCGCGCTCAGCCACGACGCGTCCGCACCCGGCGACGACGCTCAGCCCCGGGGCTCCGCCCCGGCCCCCGCTCCTCAATCGCCGGAGGGGCTTGATTTGGGCGGGTGCCGGGGCAGGTGGGTGCCGCCTGGGGCGCGGGGAACTGCGCGACCGGCCACAACGCTCCCGCATCCGGCGATGATGCTCAGCCCCGGGGCTCCGCCCCGGCCCCCGCTCCTCAATCGCCGGAGGGGCTTGATTTAGCCCCGTCAGGGGCGCGGGGAACTGCGCGACCGGCCACGACGCTCCCGCATCCGGCGATGATGCTCAGCCCCGGGGCTCCGCCCCGGCCCCCGCTCCTCAAGCGCCGGAGGGGCTTGAGACAGCCCGTCAGGGGCGCGGGGAACTGCGCGCTCGGCCGCGACGGCGGGTTCGCCGATGGATGACCGGGGGGCCGGTCACTCGGGGGCGGCGATCAGGGCCGTGCCGGTCGGGTGGAAGCCCAGGCGGGTGTAGACCCGGGCCACCTCGTCATCCCCGGCCGAGAGGAACACCGTAGAGGCGCCGGAGGCCACCGCCTCACGGACCAGGGCCGCCGTCACCGCGAGCCCCAGACCCCGGCGCCGCGCCGCGGGCAGCGTGCCGACCCCGGCGATCTCCGTCACGTCGCCGACGGGCAGATGCATGCCGGAGCAGAGGACGACCCCGTCCTCGACGGCCGCCGCGACGACCGTCCGCCCCGCCCGGATCCGCTCCTGGCAGGCCGCCACCGTGCCGTCCCCCGCCCGCGCCGCGACCTCCGCGAAGAGCTCGGCGGCGCCCGCCGGGCCCGTCGCGGTGCCGGGATGGGCGAACGCCACGTGCGGCAGCGCCAGCGCGGCCGCCAGGAACGGGTCCGCCGCGTCGAGGACGCGGACCAGCGGATGCGGCCCGGGCAGCGGCGCCGACGCGTCCCGCGCCATCAGCGGATGCGCGCTGACGCGCAGCCCGGCCGCCTCCACAGCCGCGCGCAGCCCCGGTGTCGTCTCCGCCACCCACTCGAACGCCGCGGGCGCTCCCACCTCCCGCTGCCGCGCGAGGACGGCGCGTACGTCGGCGACGCTCGGCGGCGGGGCGTCGGGGCGCAGCGCGGGCCGCGCGTAGTACGGCCAGCCCGGGCCCTCGCGGACGAAGAGCGTGAGCGAGCCGTACTCCTCGACGCGGGCGGCGGCGCGCGGCACCGCGTCGTAGTACCGCTCCAGGCGGCCGAGGAGAGGGGAGGGCGCGTCGGCAGGGGTCATGACGGCGGAGGCTACGTCAGGGACACCGGCACGCCGAGTCATTTTCCCGGGCCCGCACGCTCACGCCCCCTCCTTGAGGACGCGGCGGATCAGGCTGCGCTGCTCGTCCGTGAGGCGGGGGTCCGCGCAGTACACGCGGGTGCCGTCCACGGTGATGGTGTAGCTGAAGCCGTCGGGGACCCCGACGGGCGGCGTGCCCCGGCCCGCGGCCACCGCCCGCTCGGCCAGGGCGTGCCACTCGTGGGCATCGGCGCGGCCCGCGGTGTCGACCTCCGCGTGCCGCTCGATGCCGGCGAACCCGCCCGTGCGGGAGACGTGAATACGCATGGGTCCCTGTCTACTCCTGTCGGGGGCCCGCCGGGACCCGCCAAGACCCGCCATCACTGGGTGGGGACCCCGACCTGCTCCCAGGCCTTGAGCACGGACTGGTGCTCCTCACCCGCGCCGTAGCGGGCCTGCGAGGCCTTCACCGTCGCCTTGGCGAAGTCGGCGAAGAGGCAGTCCTGCGCCAGCTCGCCGCTGGTGAGGGTGTCGAACCAGATCTGCCCTGCCCGCTCCCACGCGTGCCCGCCCAGCGCCTCGGCGAGGAGGTAGAAGGCGTGGTTGGGGATGCCGGAGTTGATGTGCACGCCGCCGTTGTCCCGGCCCGTCCTCACGAAGTGGGCCATGTCGGCGGGCTGCGGGTCCTTGCCGAGCACGTCGTCGTCGTAGGCCGTGCCCGGCGCCTTCATGGAGCGCAGGGCGACACCGGTGACGCGCGGCGCCAGCAGCCCCGCACCGATCAGCCAGTCGGCCTCGGCGGCGGTCTGGCCCAGCGTGTACTGCTTGATGAGCGAGCCGAAGACGTCCGACACCGACTCGTTCAGCGCGCCGGGCTGCCCGAAGTAGGTCAGGTTCGCGGTGTACTGCGTGACGCCGTGGGTCAGCTCGTGCCCGATGACGTCGACCGGGAGGGTGAAGTCGAGGAAGATCTCGCCGTCACCATCGCCGAACACCATCTGCTCGCCGTTCCAGAAGGCGTTGTTGTAGTCCTCGTCGTAGTGCACCGTCGCGTCGAGCGGCAGGCCCTGGCCGTCGATCGAGTGGCGGGCGTACTTCTCCAGGTACAGCTCGAAGGTGGCGCCGAGACCGGCGTGGGCGCGGTTGACGGTGGCGTCCGTGCCGGGCTCGTCGCCCTCGCCGCGGACCTTGTGGCCCGGCAGCTCCGTGCCGTGGCGGGCGTCGTAGATGGTCCGCCGCGGCTGCTGGTCCGCGGTGTCGGACGCCGGGGCGGCGGCGGGGGCGCCGAGCACGGTGGTCATCCGGCGTCGGGTGCGCTCCAGGGCGTCACGCTCCAGGCTCCTGCGGGCCCGGGCGGCGACGGCCGCGTCGTCCGACTGGGCGACCCGGTCCTGGAGGTGGGGCGGCACGATGGTGCAGAAAACGGGCTCGAACCCTTCCGGGTTCCCCGTGAGGTTGGTGGTCATGCGAGGCAATGTGGCACTGCGTCATGGTGCTGTCACTACCTGCCACCATGATTAGTGAAATAGAGGTATTGATCACCTCTTACCCGTTACCTCGTACCGGTCCCGCATACTGATACGGGTCCTCGCGTCCGGCGCGACTCGGCTAAGGTGCGGTGCATCATGCGTTTCGGGCTGCTTCTCCTTAGCTGCCGCGGCGAGGGCCTGTAGTCGAGGCCGACCCCCTCCCCGCGGAGTTTGGTGTTGCGCCGGTCGGCCGCCTTACCGGCCACCCTCGAGGAGCCCCACGCACCATGCCGAACTTCCAGCGCCCCACGTCGATGCCGATCCACAAGTACGGTCAGTACGACCAGGTGGACATCGCCGACCGCACCTGGCCGGACAACCGGATCACCGCCGCCCCCCGCTGGCTCTCCACCGACCTGCGCGACGGCAACCAGGCACTGATCGACCCGATGTCGCCGGCCCGTAAGCGCGAGATGTTCGACCTGCTGGTCCGCATGGGCTACAAGGAGATCGAGGTCGGCTTCCCGAGCTCCGGGCAGACGGACTTCGACTTCGTCCGGTCGATCATCGAGGACCCGGACGCGATCCCGGACGACGTCACCATCTCCGTACTGACGCAGGCCCGCGAGGAGCTGATCGCGCGGACCGTGGAGTCCCTGGTCGGCGCCAAGCGCGCCACGGTCCACCTGTACAACGCGACGGCGCCGGTCTGGCGCGAGGTCGTCTTCCGCGGCTCCAAGGACGCGGTCAAGCAGATCGCCGTCGACGGCACCCGCCTGGTCATGGAGTACGCGGAGAAGCTGCTGGGCCCCGAGACGGTCTTCGGCTACCAGTACAGCCCGGAGATCTTCACCGACACCGAGCTGGACTTCGCCCTGGAGGTCTGCGAGGCCGTCTGCGACGAGTGGCAGCCGGGCCCGGACCGCGAGATCATCCTGAACCTGCCCGCCACGGTGGAGCGTTCGACCCCCTCCACGCACGCGGACCGCTTCGAGTGGATGAGCCGCCACCTGACGCGCCGCCCGTACGTGTGCCTGTCCGTGCACCCGCACAACGACCGGGGCACCGCCGTCGCCGCCGCCGAACTGGCGATCATGGCCGGCGCCGACCGCATCGAGGGCTGCCTGTTCGGCCAGGGCGAGCGCACCGGCAACGTCGACCTGGTGACCCTGGGCATGAACCTGTTCTCGCAGGGCGTCGACCCGCAGATCGACTTCTCGGTCATCGACGAGATCCGCCGCACCGCCGAGTACTGCACGCAGATGGAGGTCCACCCGCGCCACCCGTACGCGGGCGACCTGGTCTACACCGCCTTCTCCGGCTCCCACCAGGACGCCATCAAGAAGGGCTTCGAGGCGATGGAGAACCGCGCCGCGCAGGCCGGGAAGACCGTCGACGACATCGAGTGGGCCGTGCCGTACCTGCCGATCGACCCGAAGGACGTCGGCCGCTCCTACGAGGCCGTCATCCGGGTCAACTCCCAGTCCGGCAAGGGCGGTATCGCCTACGTCCTGAAGAACGACCACAGCCTGGACCTGCCGCGCCGCATGCAGGTCGAGTTCTCCAAGGTCATCCAGGCCAAGACGGACGCCGAGGGCGGCGAGGTCACGCCGAAGGACATCTGGAGTGTCTTCCGCGACGAGTACCTGCCCAACCCGGAGAACCCGTGGGGCCGCATCCAGGTCAAGGCGGGCCAGACGACCACCGACACCGACGGCGTCGACACGCTGACCGTCGAGGCCGCGGTCGACGGCGTCGAGCAGGTCCTGGTCGGCACCGGCAACGGTCCGATCTCCGCGTTCTTCCACGCGCTGCAGGGCATCGGCATCGACGCCCGGCTGCTGGACTACCAGGAGCACACGATGAGCGAGGGCGCCTCCGCGGTCGCCGCCTCGTACATCGAGGTCGCCATCGACGACAAGGTTCTGTGGGGGATCGGGATCGACGCGAATACGACACGTGCGTCGCTGCAGGCAGTCGTCTCCGCGGTCAACCGCGCCACCCGCTGACCCGGCTGAGCTGCACTTTCGCGGCCCCGCACCCCATTTGTGGGGGCGCGGGGCCGCGTCATGTCTCGGCCAGCCGACGCCCCTGCCGTGACCTCGGCGTGACCAAGGTACTGACGCCGCCTCGACAATGTGGCTAACATCACGCCAACGCCGCGATGTTGCGGTGCCGTTACGGAGGTGTGCGACGTGCTGCCGATCTGGGGACGTATGCGACGGACCGGGGTCTCTCGGGTTCTGGGCGTGCACACCGCGTGGACCACCGTGGGCGACGGCGAGTTCTTCTGCCCGGGCTGCGGCGGCGACCGCAACTTCGAGCGCCGTACGGGCCGTCGCCGGTTCACCGTGCTCGGCGTGCCGGTGCTGCCGCGCGGCGAGACCGGGCCCGTCGTCCAGTGCGCCGCCTGCGAGGGCCGTTTCGGCCCGGACGCGCTCGACCACCCCACCACCCACCGCTTCTCCGGCATGCTGCGCGACGCCGTCCACACCGTGGTGCTCGCGGTGCTCTCCGCGGGCAACGCCTCCTCCCGTACGGCGCTGGAGTGTGCCGTCGGCACCGTGCGGGCCGCCGGGTTCGACGACTGCTCGGAGGAGCAACTGGCCGCGCTGGTCGAGGCGTTGCGGCTGGACACGGGCCGGCTGCCGGAGCACTGCGGGGCCGGCGCCGGGCTGGCCATAGAGCTGCACGAGGCGCTCGACCCGCTCGCCCAGCACCTCGCCCCGGCCGGGCGCGAGTCGATCCTGCTCCAGGGCGCGCGGATCGCCCTGGCGGACGGGCCGTACTCGGCGGCGGAGCGGGACGTGCTCGGCACGGTGGGCGCCGCCCTGACCATGTGCACGGACGAGGTGACCCGCCTCCTGACGGTGGCCGCCCGCACCCCGAGCTAGGTCCCGCCTCCGCCTCCGCCTGCGCTCAGCGGGGCCCCGGGGGAGAGCGCCGGGCAAAAATCAGCCCCTCCGGCGATTGAGGAGCGGGGTCCGGGGCGGAGCCCCGTGGCCTCAGGCCGAGCGCCGGGCGCCGAGCCCAGGCCGAGCCCCGCCTCGCGCGGGCCCCGTCAGAACGCCTCCCGGACAAGATCCCGCGTGGACTGCTCCGCGTCCACCGGATGATGGCACCGGAAGACATGCCCCCCGGCCCCCCGCGGCCCCGGCATGGCCCCCGCACACGTCACGTCCGCCCGCCAGCACCGCGTACGGAACGGGCAGCCGGACGGCGGCCGCGTCGCCGACGGCACCGGACCGGCCAGCGGGATCGGGTCGACCGGGTCGAGCAGCCCGGGCGTCGCCGAGAACAGGGCGCGGGTGTACGGGTGCCGGGACCGGTCGAGGACGTCGGTGGCCGGGGTCTCCTCCACGATGCGGCCCAGGTACATCGTGATGACCCGGTCGCTCATCCGCCGCACGGTCTGGATGTCGTGCGAGACGAAGACCAGGGCGATGCCGAGCCGCTCCTTGAGGTCGAGGAGGAGGTTGAGGATCTGCGCCCGCACCGACACGTCCAGCGCGCTCGTCGGCTCGTCGGCCACGACCAGCGCGGGCTCCAGGGCCAGCGCCCGCGCGATGGCGACCCGCTGGCGCTGGCCGCCGGAGAGCTGGCCGGGCAGGACGTCGGCCAGGGCCGCGGGAAGGCCGACGAGGCCCAGCAACTCCCGTACCCGGGCCTGCCGTTCCGCGGCCGTACCGCGCCGGTGCACGTCCAGGGGGTCGCACACGATCTGCCGTACGGTCAGCCGCCGGTTCAGGGCCGTCGACGGGTCCTGGAAGACCATGCCGACGCCGGTGCCGAGCGCGGCGCGGCGCCTATCGGGAGGCATGGTCCACAGGTCGCCGCCCTGGTGCGTCACCGTCCCCGAGGTCGGTCTCTCCACGCCCACCAGGACCTTGGCCAGCGTCGACTTGCCGCAGCCCGACTCGCCCACGACGCCGACCGTCTCGCCGGGGGCGACGGAGAGGTCGGCGGCGGTGAGGGCGTACACGTGGTCGCGGCTGAAGAGGCCGCCGGAGCGGGCCTTGTGCACGACGTGTACGTCGGCCAACTCCACCAGGGGATGGGTCATTTCGGGTCCCTCTCCGTGGGGGTCGCGCGGCGCGCCGTGGGTACGGACGTGGTGTGCGCGGCGCCGGGACCGCCGTGGTTGCTCGCGCCGTTCCCCGCGCCCCTTCGGGGCGCCGCCGGGTGGTGGCACGCCGCCGCGTGACCCGGACCGCCCGTCAGCTCCGGGGCCCTCTGGCGGCACACCTCCGACGCCAGCGGGCAGCGGTCGGCGAAGCGGCAGCCCCGCGGGAAGTCGGCCGGGGAGGGGACGACGCCCTTGATCTGGGTCAGGCGCTCCGCCGCCGACTCCAGCGAGAGGACCGAGCCGAGCAGCCCGCGGGTGTAGTGGTGGGCGGGCGCCTCGACCAGGTCCGCGGTCACGCCCGTCTCCACGATCTGGCCGCCGTACATGACGACGACGCGGTCGGTCACGTCGGCGACCAGCGCCAGGTCGTGCGAGACCAGGACGAGCGCGAAGCCCAGTTCGGCGCGGAGGCGCAGCAGCAGCTCGATCACCTGGGCCTGCACGGTCACGTCGAGCGCGGTCGTCGGCTCGTCGGCGACGATCAGCTTCGGGTCGCGGGAGAGCGCCATGGCGATCAGGACGCGCTGGCGCTGGCCGCCGGAGAGCTCGTGCGGATAGCTGCGCAGGGTGCGCTGCGGGTCGAGCCCGACGAGGTCGAGCAGGGCCGCGGGGGAGCGGCGGCCGCCGCGCCGCACGACCTGCTTGAGCTGGGCGCGTACGGTCATCGCCGGGTTGAGGGACGACAGCGCGTCCTGGTAGATCATCGCCATGTCGTGGCCGAGGAGACGGCGGCGCGCGCCCATCGGCAGGCCGACCAGCTCGCGGCCGTCGAAGGTGACGTGGCCGCGGATCCGGGCGCCCTTGGGGTGCAGGCCCATCACGGTCAGCGCGGTCAGCGACTTGCCGCAGCCGGACTCGCCGACCAGGCCGAGGACTTCGCCGGGCCGGACGTCGAAGCTGATGCCGTCGACGATGTCGACCCCGCCGTGCCGTCCCTCGAAGCCGATGGCCAGGGAGCGTACGGACAGCACGGGCGGGGCGTCGGGCAGGGGGCGGGCGCGGGCGCGCAGGCGGGCGGCGGCCTCGGTGAGGCCGGGGAGTTCGAGGACCTGGCCGGTGCCGGGCGCGGGGGCCTCCAGGCGGTCGGGCTCCGCGGCCGTGGGGACGTCGCGCGCGGCGGGCGCCGCCCACGCGTCGGAGGCGCCTTCGCTCAGCACGTTCAGCGACAGGACGGTGAGCAGCATCAGCAGGCCGGGGAAGACGGTCGCCCACCAGCCGCCGATCAGCACCATGTTCTTGCCGTCGGCGATGACGCTGCCCCAGGACGGGTCCGGGGGCCGCACGCCCGCGCCGATGAAGGAGAGCGACGCCTCGAAGACGATCGCCTCCGCGACCTGCACGGTGCAGAAGACGAGGATCGGGGCCGCGCAGTTGACGGCGACGTGCTTGAGCACGATGTGCGGGGTGCGGGCGCCGATGACCCGCTCGGCGGTGACGTAGTCCTCGCCGTACTGGTCGAGGACGTTGGCGCGCACGACCCGGGCGATCGGCGGCGTGAACAGGAAGGCGAGCGCGCAGATCAGCACCGGGATGCCGCCGCCGAACACGGCGACGAGGACGGCGGCCAGCGCGATGCCGGGGAACGCCATGACGACGTCGAGGCAGCGCATGAGCGTCTCGTCGACCGCCTTGCCGGAGGTCGCCGCGACCGCGCCGAGGACCGCGCCGACGACGAGCGCGAGCAGCGTCGCCCCGAGCCCGATGGCGAGCGACCAGCGGGCCCCGTACATGAGCCGGCTGAGGATGTCGCGGCCGAGGCTGTCCTGTCCCATCCAGTGCGCGGCGGACGGCTGCCCGACGCCGTCCACCTGCGGCTGCTGGTCGAGCGGGTCGTGCGGCGCGAGCAGCGGTGCGAGGACGGCCATGAGGACGACGACGGCCAGGACGCCGAGTGCGATCCGCGACAGCCACGGCAGCCGCAGGAATCCGGCCCTCCCGGCGTTCGGGGAGCGGGGTCCGGGGCGGCGCCCCGCGGCCTTCACGACTGCCCCCGCAGCCGCGGGTTCACCAGCAGGTACAGCACATCGATCACCAGGTTGACCACGACGAACCCGACGGCCGTGGTGAGCACGACCCCCTGCACCACGGCCGGGTCCCCGTTCTTCACCGCGTCGATCATCAGCTTCCCCATCCCGGGCAGGGAGAAGATCGTCTCCACGACCACCGCCCCGCCCAGCAGATAGCCCACGCGCAGCCCGAGCACGGTGAGCGGGTTGATCAGGGCGTTGCGCAGGACGTTGCGGCCGACCACGACGGCCGGTGGCAGCCCGCTGCCGACGGCCGTGCGCACGTAGTCCTTGTCCAGCTCCTCCACCACGGCCGTGCGCACGATCCGGGTGAGCTGGGCGGCGACCGGCAGCGACAGCGCGAGCGCGGGCAGCGTCATGGTCCGCAGCCAGCCGGACGGCGAGTCGGCCGGGTTGACGTAGCCGCCGGTCGGGAACCAGCCCAGGTCCACGGAGAGGTACTGGATCATCAGCAGGGCCAGCCAGAAGCCGGGCGCCGCGACGCCGGTCAGGGAGACGACCCGGACGACCTGGTCCCAGGCGCGGTCGCGGTGGATGGCGGCGCTGATGCCGAGCGTCAGGGAGACGACGACGGCGATGCCGAGCCCCAGGAACGTCAGTTGCAGGGTGAGCGGCAGCGCGGTGGTGATCTGCTCGACGACCGGCTGCCGGGTCAGCACGCTGATCCCCAGGTCGCCCCGGAGCAGGTCGCCGACGAAGTGCAGGTAGCGCAGCGGCAGCGGATCGAGGAGCCCGTTGCGCTCGCGGAAGTCGTGCAGCTGCCGCGGCGTCGGGTTGGCGCCCTGGAAGTACGCGGACGCCGGGTCGATGTCGGCGAAGCGCATCACGAGGAACACGAACAGGACGATGCCGAGCAGCAGCGGCACGAGCAGCACGAGCCTGCGGGCGAGGATGCGGGCGATCACGGCCACGGGCACGGACTCCCTTACGTAGTGACCAGCTGGCGGGGCTTACGCGGGGCGCGCCTTGAGGACGTTGATGCCGGGGTAGGGCTGCGCCTGCACCCCGGTGATCCTCCGGCCGTCCCAGGCGGTCATCAGCTCGTTGTGCACGACGGGGTAGATGACGGCCTGCTCGGCGACGGTGTCCAGGTACTCCTGGATCATCGTCTTCTTCTTTGCGGCGTCCGGCTCCCTGGTGGCCTGGTCCATCTGCCGGAAGAGCTGCTTGGCGGTGGTGTTCCCCGCCCAACGGGCATAGCCCATCCAGAGGTTGGCCGGCCCGTAGTTGTAGCGCATGATCAGGTCGGCGTCGAGACCGAACTGGTTCGGGTTCGAGGCGGCTGCCACCACCTGGTAGTCCTTCTTCTGGTCCATCTTGGTGAAGACGGCGGTGGTCTCCTGCGGGTCGAGCGTGGTGCGCACGCCGATCGCGTCCCAGGAGGCCTTGATGGTCGGCAGGCAGTCGACGATCCAGGAGACGTTGACCGCCATGAGGTCGACGCGCAGGCCGCTGACGCCCGCGTCCTTCAGCAGCTGCCGTGCCTTCTTCGGGTCGTACGCGTACACCGTCCCGGCCCGGCGGTGGCTCGGGTTCTGCTCGTTCAGGAACGAACTCGCCGCCTTGCCGTGGCCCTTGAGCGCGACCTCGATCATCTTGCCGGTGTCGATGGCGTAGTGCAGTGCCTGGCGCACGCGGACGTCGTCGAAGGGCTTGTGCGCCGTGTTGAACATCAGGAAGAGGTTGTTCATCCCGGCCCCGCCCTCGACGGTCAGCCCGTCCCGCTCGAGGCGCTGGATGTTGGCGTAGGGGATGTTGTCGGCGATCTGCGCGTCGGCGCTGCCGCCGGAGATCTTGGCGACGCGCGGCGCCGCGTCCACGATGGTCAGCCAGTTCATCGAGCGGTAGGCGGGCTTGCGCGGGCCGTTGTAGCCGTCGAAGGCGGCGAAGGTGGTGTTCGTCTTCGGCTGGTGCGAGACCTGCCGGTACGGTCCCGAGCCGACCGCCTTGCCCTTCATCGCCTCGTCCCACGCGCCGGCCGCCGAGAAGACGTGCTTCGGCATGATCTTCGCGAGGGTCAGCCGCGCGACCCCGTCCGGGAAGGGGAACTTGAGGAGCAGCTCGACCGAGGACTCGCCGGTCTTGCGGACCTCCTTCAGCCAGCTCTCGAAGAACCCCTTGGCGAGCGTCTGCGTCTTCGGGTCGAGGATCCGCTCGAAGACGAAGACCACGTCGTCGGCGGTGACCGGCTTCCCGTCGTGCCAGGTGGCCCCCGAGCGCAGGGTGAACTTCCAGGACGTGCCCTTCAGTTGTGTCTCGTCCGGCACCGAGGTGGCCAGCGCCGCGTACGGGGCCCGGGTGATCGGGTCGGTGTCCACGAGGCCCTCGTAGATGTGCTGGTTGCCGGCCATCGCGAACGCGGACGCCGTCTGCGTCGGGTCCCAGCTGCCGTCGTTGCCGTAGCCGATGACGGCCGTCAGGGAGGCCGAGCCGCCCGTGCCGCCGTCCTCGCCGGTGCCGTTGGTGGACTTGGGCCCGGACGAACAGGCCGACAGCGACGTGGAGACGGCGGCCGCCGCGGCCAGGGCGCCGGTGTGCGCGAGGAAGGAGCGGCGGCCGCTTGCGTCGTGCTCGCTCATGGTGCCTCCAGTGACTGCGGTGAAGGGGCGGCCCGGCCGGGGCGATGCGCGAAGCCGGGAGATCCAACGTCCTACGTCTGGGTAGCGACGTGACCATAAGAGGCCCCGCTGAGGCGGTCAAGAGATCGCGCAGAACGCACATGCGTGCGCAGCCCACCCCCCGCGAAGAAGTTCCGCCCCGAGATGGGACGTGGGATGTCCGGAGCACTTACGATGCGGCGCATGCCCGAGGAGCGCAGGAATCCCGCCGTACGCCCCCGCCGCGTCGGCCACCAGGTCCAGCGCGCGGTGATGCAACAGATCCTCGACGCGGGGCTGCGCCCCGGCGCGCTCCTGCCCACCGAAGCCGAGCTGATGGAGAGCCTCGGGGTCAGCCGGAACTCGGTCCGGGAGGCGCTCAAGGCCCTCCAGGCGCTCGACATCGTGGAGATCCGGCACGGCTACGGCACCTACGTCGGCCAGGCCTCGCTGACCCCGCTCGCCGACAATCTCACCTTCCGCACCCTGCTGCGCCCCGCCGACGACGCGCACGCCCTCGCCGAGATACTCCAGGTCCGCGAGATCCTGGAGGAAGGGCTGATCCGCCGGGTCGCCGCCGCCCCGCCGGACGCCGGAACCCTGGACCAACTCGACGCGATCGTACGGAAGATGGGGGAGGCGGGGGCGGCCGGCGAGCCCTTCGCCGACCTGGACCGCGCGTTCCACGAGACGCTCTACGGCTCGCTCGGCAACGAGCTGATACCGCAGCTGCTCGGCGCGTTCTGGAACGTCTTCGACCGGGTCGCCGGGGTCCGCCGGTGGGCGGGGGACCCGGCGCCCGAGGTGACCGTCGACCGGCATCGCGCCATCGTGGCCGCGCTGCGCGCCCGCGACGTGGCCGGCGCCGAGCACGCCATGGCCACGCACTTCCGCGGCATCGGCAAGCGCGCCGAGCAGGAGACCCGCGGGGTCGGCTGAACCACCGGCGCGGGGACGCAAAGTCACCACTGCGGCACTAAGCGTGAAATAGGATCGGGGCGAGGGGGTCACCCGGCGAGCCCCCGTTCGCCCCGTGTCCATCTCCGGAATCGGGGCGTTGTCCGGTTGACACGGCGACCGCCCGGCCGTCACCCCCTCGCGCAGGACGCACAACCGGACAGGAGCGCCACCCGATGAAGCCAGCCATCGGTTCGTACGCGGTCGACATGAGCACCGGCCGGGTGGGACGGGTGATGGGACACGAGGGCCCGTACGTGCAGCTGCGCCCCTTCGGCGGCGGCCGGGAGTGGGACTGTTCGCCCGACATGGTGCGGGAGGCCACCACCACGGAGCGGCTGCGCGCGGCGACCGCCTACGCCAACCGCAGGAGCCGCGGCGAGGTCCCCTGAGCGGCACCTGACACGGAGCCCGGGCCACGGGGGACCGGTGTGGAGAGGCAGAATGGGGGGATGACCCTGCTCCGTGAAGACGACGCCGCCGCCCGTGGGGGTGCGCGATGAGTCTCTTCCGTGACGACGGGATCGTCCTGCGGACCCAGAAACTCGGCGAGGCCGACCGCATCATCACCCTCCTCACCCGCGGCCACGGCCGGGTGCGCGCCGTGGCCCGCGGCGTGCGCCGCACCAAGTCCAAGTTCGGGGCCCGGCTCGAACCCTTCTCCCACGTCGACGTGCAGTTCTTCGCGCGGGGCAGCGAACTGATCGGGCGCGGTCTGCCGCTGTGCACGCAGAGCGAGACCATCGCCGCGTACGGCGGCGGCATCGTCACCGACTACGCCCGCTACACCGCCGGCACCGCGATGCTGGAGACGGCGGAGCGGTTCACCGACCACGAGGGCGAACCGGCCGTCCAGCAGTACCTGCTGCTCGTCGGCGCCCTGCGCACCCTCGCCCGCGGCGAGCACGAGGCGCACCTCATCCTCGACGCGTTCCTGCTCCGCTCCCTCGCGGTGAACGGGTACGCGCCCACCTTCGGCGACTGCGCCCGGTGCGGAATGCCCGGGCCCAACCGGTTCTTCTCGGTCGGCGCGGGCGGCTCGGTCTGCGCCGACTGCCGGGTACCGGGCAGCGTCGTACCCTCGCCCGGGGCCCTCACCCTGCTCGCCGCGCTGCTGAGCGGCGACTGGGAGACGGCCGACGCGAGTGAACCACGCTTCGTGCGGGAGGGCAGCGGTCTGGTCTCGGCCTACCTTCACTGGCACCTGGAGCGCGGACTGCGTTCGCTGCGCTACGTGGAGAAGAGCTAGCGCGCCGGCGCTGGATGTCAGAGCAGGAAAAACTGAGCTAACTGAGCTAACTGAGCTAGGGGAGAGGCCCGGAACATGGCACGTCGCTCAATCCTCGGACGGTCGTCCCGTCATGAGTACGAGACACCGCAACCGCACCCGTCGGGCGCGCGGCCGCCGAAGATCCCGGGCGAGCTGGTGCCCGGGCACGTCGCCATCGTGATGGACGGCAACGGCCGCTGGGCCAAGGAGCGCGGGCTGCCGCGCACGGAAGGGCACAAGGTCGGTGCCGAGCGCGTCCTGGACGTCCTCCAGGGCGCCGTCGAGCTGGGCGTCGGCGCGATCTCGCTCTACGCGTTCTCCACGGAGAACTGGAAGCGCTCGCCCGACGAGGTCCGCTTCCTGATGAACTTCAACCGGGACTTCATCCGCAAGACCCGCGACCAGCTCGACGCGCTCGGCATCCGGGTGCGGTGGGTCGGCCGGATGCCCAAGCTGTGGAAGTCGGTCGCCAAGGAGCTGGAGATCTCCCAGGAGCAGACCAAGGACAACGACCGGCTGACCCTGTACTTCTGCATGAACTACGGGGGCCGGGCCGAGATCGCCGACGCGGCGCAGGCGCTCGCCGAGGATGTGAAGGCCGGGCGGCTCGATCCGGCGAAGGTCAGCGAGAAGACCTTCGCGAAGTACCTGTACTACCCGGACATGCCGGACGTCGACCTGTTCCTGCGGCCCAGTGGTGAGCAGCGCACGTCCAACTACCTGCTGTGGCAGAGCGCGTACGCGGAGATGGTCTTCCAGGACGTGCTGTGGCCGGACTTCGACCGGCGGGACCTGTGGCGGGCCTGTGTGGAGTACGCCTCCCGCGACCGGCGCTTCGGGGGTGCGACCCCCAACGAGGTGCTGCTCCAGCTGGAGGGCGGGGCCTGACCGACCCCGGTCGCGTCTGCGCGGCGGGGCTTCGCCGCGGTCTGCGGGTCCGGCGGGGCTTCTCGCGCAGTTCCCCGCGCCCCTGAGATGCGCACTTCGTGCGCCATCTCATCGGGGAGCTGCGGCGAAGCCGCATGCTCCAGGGGCGCGGGGAACTGCGCGAGAAGCCCCCACCGGCCCGCACCCGGCGATGAAACCGCCCCGTCACCCCGCGCCGGCGCACTCCGCGCACGTGCCGAAGATCTCCACCGTGTGCGCCACGTTCACGTACCCGTGCTCGGAGGCGATCGCCTCCGCCCAGGACTCGACGGCCGGCCCCTCGACCTCCACCGCCTTGCCGCACACCCGGCACACCAGGTGATGGTGGTGGTCACCGGAGGAGCACCGCCGGTAGACGGCCTCGCCCTCGGACGTGCGCAGCACGTCCACCTCACCCGCGTCCGCGAGGGACTGCAGCGTGCGGTAGACCGTGGTCAGACCGACCGAGTCGCCCTTGTGCTTCAGGACGTCGTGCAGCTCCTGGGCGCTGCGGAACTCGTCCACCTCGTCGAGCGCCGCCGCCACGGCCGCGCGCTGGCGGGTCGACCTGCCTCGAACCGGGGCTGCCACGGGTTCCTCCTCACATCCCTGCCACGTACGTACGGCCGCCATTGTGCCAGGCGGCATGGGAGCCGGGTCAGATCCTGGCCGGGGCCTGCCCGGGGATCGAGCACTCCGCCGGGTCGCCCGCGACGGCCGCCGCCGCCCGCGCCCGGCGCCGGGCCAGCGGCGCGGCGAGCAGCGTCAGGGCGATGAAGACGCCGATGGTCAGCAGGACGATCGTCGCGCCGGGCGGCACGTCCTGGTAGTACGAGGTGACGGTGCCGCCCAGCGTCACCACGACGCCGATGGCCACCGAGACCACGAAGGTCGCCCGGAAGCTGCGGGTCAGCTGCTGCGCCGCCGCCACCGGGACCACCATGAGCGCCGAGACCAGGAGCAGGCCCACCACCCGCATCGCGACCGTCACGGTGACCGCGGCGGTGACCGCGATCAGCAGGTTCAGGGCGCGCACCGGCACCCCCGTGACCCGGGCGAACTCCTCGTCCTGGCTGACCGCGAAGAGCTGGCGGCGCAGCCCCACGGTGACCAGCACGACGAAGGCCGCGAGCAGGCAGATCGTGACGACGTCCTGCTGCGAGACCGTGGTGAGCGAGCCGAAGAGGTACGAGGTGAGGTTGGCGGTGGAGCCGCCCGGCGCGAGGTTGATGAACATCACGCCCGCGGCCATGCCGCCGTAGAAGAGCATGGCGAGCGCGATGTCGCCGCGCGTCCTGCCGTACCAGCGGATCAGCTCCATGAGCAGCGCGCCGAGGACGGAGACGAGCATCGCCGTCCACACCGGGGACATGGAGAAGAGGAAGCCGAGGCCGACCCCGGTCATCGCCACGTGGCCGATGCCGTCGCCCATCAGGGCCTGGCGGCGCTGGACCAGGTAGATGCCGATGGCGGGGGCGGTGACGCCGATGAGGACGGCGGCGAGCAGGGCCCGCTGCATGAAGGCGTAGTCGAGGAATTCCATGATCGTGCCCTCTAGCTCAGCAGTCCGGTACGGAAGGGTTCGGCGTCCGCCGCGGCGTGCGGGTGGACGTGGTCGTGGCCCGGCAGGGCGTGCTGCCCGACCGCCTTCGGCGGCGGCCCGTCGTGCAGGACGCAGCCGTCGCGCAGCACGACCGCGCGGTCGATCAGCGGTTCCAGCGGGCCGAGTTCGTGCAGGACGAGCAGGACGGAGGCGCCCGCCGCGACCTGCTCGCGCAGGGTGGCGGCGAGGATCTCCTGGCTGGCCAGGTCGACCCCGGCCATCGGCTCGTCCATGATCAGCAGCTCGGGTCGAGCGGCCAGGGCGCGGGCGATGAGCACGCGCTGGTGCTGGCCGCCGGAGAGCGCGTCGACCGAGTCCTTGGCGCGGTCGGCGAGGCCCACCATCTCCAGGGCGTCGCGCACCGCCGCCCGGTCGGCCGCCCGCAGGACGCCGAACCGGGCCCGGGAGAGCCTGCCGGAGGAGACGACCTCGGTGACGGTCGCGGGCACGCCGCCCGCGGCCGTCGTGCGCTGCGGCACGTAGCCGACGCGCGCCCACTGCCTGAAGCGCCGGCGCGGCGTGCCGAACAGCTCGATCTCGCCGCCGGTCAGCGGCACCTGGCCGATGATGCTGCGCACGGCCGTCGACTTGCCCGAGCCGTTCGCGCCGAGCAGGGCGACGACCTCGCCGCGGCCCACGGTCAGGTCGATACCGCGCAGCACCGGGCGCGCGCCCAGTTCGGCCGTCACCCCGCGCAGGGTGATGACGGGTTCGCTCATCTCGCTGCCGCCCTTCAACTCATCGCTCTTGTACGTCACTTGGCGCCGAGGGCCTTCTGCAGCGCGGCCAAGTTCGCCGTCATGACCTGGAGGTAGTCGTCACCCTTGGACTTCTCGGTGATGCCCTCGATCGGGTCGAGTACGGCAGTCCTGAGCTTCGCGTCGTCCGCCAGGGTCCTGGCCGTCTTGTCGCTGACGAGGGTCTCGTAGAAGACGGTCGTGACGCCGTCTGCCTTCGCCATCTTCTGGAGGTCCTTGACGCGGGCGGCGCTGGGCTCGCTCTCCGGGTCGAGGCCGCTGATGGCCTCCTCGGTGAGGCCGTAGCGCTCGGCGAGGTAGCCGAAGGCGGCGTGGGTGGTGATGAAGACCTTGGAGTCGGTGTCCTTCAGGCCGTCCCGGAACCGGGCGTCCAGGCCGTCCAGCTTCTTCACCAGCGCCGCGGTGTTCTTCTCGTAGTCCGCCGCGTGGTCCGGGTCGGCCTTCTCCAGCGCCTTGCCGACACCGGTCGCGACCTGCGCGTACTTCACCGGGTCGAGCCAGATGTGCGGGTCGGAACCTTCGCTGTCGTGGTCGTGCCCGTCGTCGGCCGCGTGCTCCTCGGCGTGGCCGCCGACCTCGCTGCCGTGCTTCTCCAGGTGGGTCAGGGAGGCCGCGTCGATCTTCGTCTCCGTGCCGGACTGGTCGATCGCCTCGTCCACCGCGGGCTGCAGGCCCTTCAGGTGGAGGGCGACGTCGGCCTCCTCGATCTGGGCCCGCTGCTGGGCGCTGACCTCCAGGTCGTGCGGCTCCTGGCCGGGCTCGGTGAGGTTGCGGACGGAGACGTGGTCGCCGCCGATCTGCTCCGCGAGGTACTGCATCGGGTAGAACGACGCCACCACGTCCAGCTTGCCGTCGCTCTTGCCGTCCGCCGCGTCGGAGGACGCGCAGGCGGAGAGGCCGACGAGGCCGAGCACCGTGGTGGCGGCGACGGCGGCGGTGGATATGAGGCGGCGGCGGGGGCGACGGGCCAGGCGTTCGTTCATGACAGTCATTTTCAACAAAACTGGAAACGATTGTCAACAAGGCGTTCGTCACGCTCGGTCCCGCTCTGTACCCCGGAACCGATTTGGTTGCAGGGGTGGGCCCGCCGGTAACCTGAAGCATTCGCTCCCGGAGCGCGTATCCAGCGAGCTTCAACGTCGTCGTAATGAAGAGAGCACCGTGGCCGCCGACAAGATCGACACCATCGTCAGCCTCAGCAAGCGCCGTGGCTTCGTCTACCCCTGCAGCGAGATCTACGGTGGTCAGCGCGCCGCCTGGGACTACGGTCCGCTGGGCGTGGAGCTGAAGGAGAACCTCAAGCGCCAGTGGTGGCGCTACATGGTCACCTCGCGCGAGGACGTCGTCGGCATCGACTCGTCGGTGATCCTGGCCACGGAGGTCTGGCAGGCGTCGGGCCACGTGGCCACGTTCACCGACCCGCTGACCGAGTGCACCTCCTGTCACAAGCGGTTCCGCGCGGACCACTTGGAGGAGGCGTACGAGGAGAAGAAGGGCCGCGCGCCGGAGAACGGCCTCGCGGACCTCACCTGCCCGAACTGCGGCAACAAGGGCACGTTCACCGAGCCCAAGCAGTTCTCCGGCCTGCTCTCCACGCACCTCGGCCCGACCCAGGACAGCGGCTCCGTCGCCTACCTCCGGCCCGAGACCGCGCAGGGCATCTTCACCAACTTCAGCCAGGTGCAGACGACTTCGCGGCGCAAGCCGCCGTTCGGCATCGCCCAGATGGGCAAGTCCTTCCGCAACGAGATCACGCCCGGCAACTTCATCTTCCGCACGCGCGAGTTCGAGCAGATGGAGATGGAGTTCTTCGTCAAGCCGGGCGAGGACGAGCAGTGGCAGGAGTACTGGATGGAGCAGCGCTGGAACTGGTACACCGGCCTGGGCCTGCGCGAGGAGAACATGCGCTGGTTCGAGCACCCGAAGGAGAAGCTCTCCCACTACTCCAAGCGCACCGCCGACATCGAGTACCGCTTCCGCTTCGGCGGCAGCGAATGGGGTGAGCTGGAGGGCGTCGCCAACCGCACGGACTACGACCTGTCCGCGCACTCCAAGGCCTCCGGCCAGGACCTCTCCTACTTCGACCAGGAGAAGGGCGAGCGGTACACGCCGTACGTCATCGAGCCGGCGGCCGGTGTCGGCCGCACCATGCTCGCCTTCATGCTCGACTCGTACTTCGAGGACGAGGCGCCCAACGCCAAGGGCAAGATGGAGAAGCGCACGGTCATGCGGTTCGACCCGCGCATCGCCCCGGTGAAGGTCGCGGTGCTCCCGCTCTCCCGCAACCCTGAGCTCTCCCCGAAGGCCAAGGGGCTCGCCCAGGCGCTGCGCCAGCACTGGAACATCGACTTCGACGACGCGGGTGCCATCGGCCGCCGCTACCGTCGCCAGGACGAGATCGGTACGCCGTTCTGCGTGACGGTCGACTTCGACACCCTTGAGGACAACGCGGTGACGGTGCGTGAGCGCGACACCATGAAGCAGGAGCGGGTGTCTCTCGACCAGATCGAGGGGTACCTTGCGTCGCGGCTGATCGGCTGCTGACGTTCCTCTACGTGGCTGAGGCCCTGGTCCGCCGGTATCCGGTGGGCCGGGGCCTTCGTCCTGTCACGGGGCTCCGCCCCGGACCCCGCTGCTCAATCGCCGCAGGGGCTTAATGGGGCGGCTCCGCCCCGGACCCCGCTGCTCAATCGCCGCAGGGGCTGGAAGAGGCCGCAGGGGCTTGAAAGGCGGCTCAGCGGGCCTCGATGCCGCGCAGGACCAGGGCCACCACCGCGTCGAACGCCGCCTGGCTGTCCGGCCTCGACCACTCCGGCGCGTGCACCGGGTCGTGGAAGTGGGCGGTGGCCTCCAGGACGGCGCGGGCCGTCACCGGGACGTCCGGCGCCTCGAACTCGCCCTGGGCGACGCCCTCGTGGAGGATCGCGCCGATCTGGCCGAGCAGTTCGTCGAGGTGCTCGTCGACCACGTCGCTGTTCTCGGTCGTGAGGACCGTGTACGTGGCGAACAGCTCGGGGTCGTCGCCCGCCTTGTGCTGCTTGGCCTCGAACAGGGCCGCCAGCCAGTGCCGCAGCTTGTCCGGGGGCGCCTCGTCCCCCGCGACGACGTCGGCCAGGACCCCGGTGGTGCGCTCCAGCCAGCGCCGGGTGACCGCGCCGCGCAGCTCGGCCTTGGTCCGGAAGTGGCGGTAGACCGAGCCGTGGCTGACGCCGAGCGCGCGGGCCACGTCGACCACGGTCGCCTTCGCGGCGCCGTGGCGGCGCAGCACCTCCTCGGTCGCGGCGAGGATGCGCTCGGGGGTCAGGGTCTCGGTCGGAGCCATGTACGTGACCGTACCGGGCGGGTCAGCCGCGCTCGCTGTCGAGGTGTGCCATCTGGGCCGCCGGGTAGCGCTCGCCGGCCGCCGCGTCGGCGGGGACCGCCGCCTCGATCGCGGCGAGGTCGGCGGCGTCGAGGGTGACGTCGAGCGCGCCGAGGGCCTCGGTGAGGCGGGTCCGGGTGCGGGCGCCGACCAGCGGGACGACGGCGGCCCCGTGCCGCTCACCCTGGGCGAGGACCCAGGCGATGGCGATCTGCGCGACGCTGACGCCCTTCTGCTCCGCGATCTTGCGGAGCTGCTCCACCAGGCCGAGGTTGTGGCGCAGGTTGTCGCCCTGGAAGCGGGGGCTCATGCCGCGGAAGTCGTTCGCCGCGAGGGTGCGGTCCTGCGTGAAGTGGCCGGAGATGAGACCGCGCGACAGGACGCCGTACGCGGTCACGCCGATGCCGAGCTCGCTGACGGTCGGCAGGATCGACTCCTCGATGCCGCGCGAGATCAGCGAGTACTCGATCTGGAGGTCGGAGATCGGGGCGGTGGCGGCGGCCCGCCGGATCGTCTCCGCGCCCACCTCGGACAGGCCGATGTGGCGGACGTGGCCCTCTTCGACCAGCTCGGCGATGGCGCCGACGGTCTCCTCGACGGGCACCTCCGGGTCGAGCCGGGCGATGCGGTAGACGTCGATGTGGTCGACGCCGAGCCGCTGGAGGCTGTACGCGGCGAAGTTCTTCACGGCCGCCGGGCGGCCGTCGTAGCCGCTCCAGCCGCCGTCCGGGTCGCGCAGCGCGCCGAACTTCACACTGGTCAGCGCCGCCTCGCGGGCCGCGGCCGGCGCCGTGCGCAGGGCCTCGCCGATCAGCATCTCGTTGTGACCCATGGCGTAGAAGTCGCCGGTGTCCAGGAGTGTCACCCCGGCGTCGAGGGCGGCGTGGATCGTGGCGATGGACTCGGCGCGGTCGGCGTCGCCGTAGAGCGCGGACATGCCCATGCAGCCGAGGCCGAGCGCGGAGACGCGGGGGCCGGTGGTGCCGAGGGGGCGCTGTGTTTCGGTGGGGAGGTTCATGTCCTCCACCTTGGCATGACAGGTGACAGATTTCAATATCTGTCACCTGTCATGTCGGTCGGCGTGCGGCCGGCGTGCGGCCGGGGTGCCGACGGGGGTGCCGACGGGGGTGTCGACGGGGGTGTGGCCCCTGTGCCCTCAGGTGTGCCCTCAGGCCACCTCGCGCGGCAGCCGCAGGCTCAGTCCCACCGTCAGTGCCACCGCCCCGAGCTGCACCAGCAACGTCGTGACCAGCGCGTCCCGCATGCCGACCGACGGGACCAAGGAGAGGAACAGCGTGCCGAGCGTGGCCACGCCGAGGGCCAGCGACGCCTGCTGGATCGTCGTCATCACGCCGCCACCGACACCCGCCCGCGCCGCCGGGACCTCCGAGAGGATGATCCGGAACAGGATCGGGAGCTGGAGCGCCTGCCCCGCGCCCGCGAGCGCCGCGCCCGGCAGGAGAGCGAGGACTCCGAAGTGCGGCCACGTCCCGTGCGCCGCCAGCGCGATCAGCGCCACCCCGGCCCCCTGGACCAGACCGCCCGCCGTCACCACCCGCGCCCCCCAGCGCGCCACGAGCCGCGGGCCGGCGAGCGAGGTCGCGAAGAACACCGCCGCCATCGGGGCGAGCGCCAGGCCCGCCGCGGTCGCGCCGAGCCGCTCGCCCTGCTGGAGCGCGACCGCGATCACGAACATGAACCCGCTGAAGCCGATGGAGAAGGGCACCACCAGGGCGAGCCCCCGGCGCAGCGGGACGAGCGCGAAGAGGGACGGCGGGATCAGCGGGGCGCCGCCCGTCCGGTCCGCCCGGCGCTCGACCTCGTAGAAGAGGTACGCGAGGAGCGGGAACGCGGCGAGCGAGAGCCAGGTCCACAGCGGCCAGCCCGCCGCCCGGCCCTCGGTCAGCGGGGCGAGCAGCGCGATCAGGGCGAGCGCGAGGAGCAGCGTGCCCGGCACGTCGACGCGCTCGGGGCGGGCCGAGCGGGTCTCCGGGACGGTGCGGAGCGCGAGGACGAGGGCCACGGCCACCACCGGCACGTTCACCAGGAACACCGCGCGCCAGCCCGAGCCGAACAGGTCCGCGGAGACGAGGACCCCGCCCAGCACCTGGCCCGCCACCATCGACAGGCCCGCCGTCGCCCCGTACATGCTCATGGCCTTGGCGCGGCGCGTGCCCGCCGTCGTCGCCTGGATGGTGGCGAGCACCTGCGGCAGCATCGCCGCCGACGCCGCGCCCTGCGCGATCCGGGCCGCCACGAGCGTCCCCGCGGTCGGGGCGAGACCGCAGGCGAGGGAGGTCAGGCCGAACGCGGCCATGCCGCCGACGAACAGCCTGCGGCGGCCGAGCTGGTCGCCGAGCCGGCCGCCCAGGACGAGCAGGACGGCGTAGGCGATGCCGTACCCGGCGACGACGAGTTCGAGGACCGGTTCGCTCGCCGACAGGTCGCGGGCCATGGTGGGCAGGGCGACGTTGACGATGAAGAAGTCGATGAGGGGCAGGGCGGCGCCGAGCAGCACGGTGAACAGCCCCGGGCCGCCGAGCGAGAGCCCGGGCGCCACGGTGCGGGCGACCGGCGGGGAGTGCGTCTGGGTGGTCATGTCACCGAGCGTCCGCCGTCGCCCAGGCGGGTACCAGAGTCTTCTTATCCTGGTAGAACCGCTACCCGGAAACAGCTTGGTCCCGGGCGCCGGACGGGTGGAGGCTGGAGCCATGACGACCACGACCATCATGACGCCGCAGGCGCGGCCGGCCGAGATCCGGCGTCACGAGCTGGCGGGGTTCCTGCGCAGCCGCCGCGAGCGCATCACGCCCGAGGAGGTGGGGCTGCCGCGCGGTAGGCGCCGCCGCACCCCGGGCCTGCGCCGCGAGGAGGTCGCGCAGCTCTCCGCGGTCGGGGTCACCTGGTACACGTGGCTGGAGCAGGGCCGCGCCATCCAGGTCTCGGCGCAGGTCCTCGACGCCCTCGCCCGCACCCTGCGGCTCGACGCGAGCGAACGCGCGCACCTGTTCGGCCTCGCGGGCGCGATCGACCCGACGCCGGCGGCGAACTGCCCGTCGCTCACCCCCGAACTGCGCGAGATGCTCGTCAAGTTGGAGCCGATGCCGGCCTGCGTGCAGAACGGCCGGTACGACATCCTCGCCTACAACCGCACCTACGGGCAGCTGCTCTGCGACCTGGACGCGGTCCCGGCCGAGGACCGGAACATGATGTTCCTCGCCTTCACGCACGAGCCGTGGCGCTCCGCCATCGTCGACCTCGACGCCGTGCTGCGCCTGATGGCCGCCAAGTTCCGCGCGGGCATGGCCGACCATCTCGCCGAGCCCGCCTGGAAACTGGTCCTCAAGCGGCTGCTCGACGAGTCCGCGCAGTTCCGGGAGGTCTGGGAGCGGCACGAGGTGGTGCGCTCGCAGACCAGCAAGGTCAAGCACTTCCTCAACCCGCACGTCGGCCTCGTCAACGTCGTGCACACCGATCTGTGGCTGGGCCGCGACAGCGGGGCGCGGCTGCTGACGTACACGGCGGCCGACGACGTCTCGCGGGCCCGCCTGGACCGGCTCCACGAGATCGCGGTGGGCCGGTCCGAGGCCTGACGGGACCGGGTCTCATGACCCGGAACCGGCAGCCGCCCGTGCCGTCGCCGCGTCGTCCGGCTCCGCCAGCCGCTCGGCCGTGGTCCGGGCCGTCCGGCGTGCCCAGCGCCCGCTGGTCAGCGCGCCCAGGACCAGCACGGCGAGCCCGCACCCGGCGATGATCCACCAGCAGCTCCGGCTCGCACCGACGAAGGCACGGGCGTACGAGGACCCGGCGACGCCCGACGCGAGGACCGCGCCGATCACCGCGACGCCGAGGGTCTGCCCGATCTGCCGGCTGGTGGAGGCGACGGCGGCGGCGACGCCGGCCTGGGCGCGCGGCATGCCGGAGACGGCCGTGTTGGTGATGGGCGCGTTGACGAAACCGAAGCCGATCCCGAACAGGACGTAGCCGACGAACAGCGTGGTGTTCGAGGTCTCGGCGTCGAACACCGCGAACAGCACGCCGCTCGCCGTCATCATCACGCCCGCGACCAGCAGGGGGAGCCGCGGCCCCCGGCTGCCGACGAGCCGCCCGGACAGCGGCGCGCAGACCAGCGTCATCACGGCCATCGGCAGCATCCACAGACCCGCCTGCAGCGCGTCGAGGCCGCGCACGTTCTGCAGGTAGAGCGTGGACAGGAAGAGGAAACCGCCGAGCGCGGCGAAGCCGCAGACCGCGATGACCGTCGCCCCGCTGAACGGCGCCGACCGGAAGAACCGCAGGTCGATGAGGGGCTCGGGGCGGCGCGGCTCGTACCGCAGCAGCCCGGCGAGCGCGGCGAGGGCGACCGCCGCACAGGCGAGGGTCCGCGCCGACGTCCAGCCGGCGTCCGGCGCCTCGATGATCGCGTACGTCAGCGAGCCGAGCAGGGCGATGACCAGGAGCTGGCCGACCGGGTCGGGGCGGCGGGCTTTGGGCGCCCGGGACTCGGGGACGTAGCGCAAGGTGAGCAGCAGGGCGGCGAGGCCGACGGGCAGGTTGATCCAGAAGATCGAGCGCCAGCCGACCGAGTCCACGAGCACCCCGCCCACCAGGGGGCCCGCCGCCATCGAGATGCCGACGACACCGCCCCACACCCCGATGGCGCGGGCGCGCTCCCGCGGATCGGTGAACGTGTTGGTGATGATCGACATCGCGACCGGGTTGAGCATCGAGCCGCCGACCGCCTGGAGCATCCGGAAGACGACGAGCGTCTCCAGGTTCGGCGCGAGCGAGCAGGCCACCGAGGCCGCCGTGAAGACCACCAGGCCCGTCATGAAGACCTTGCGCCGGCCGATCCGGTCGGCGGTCGAACCGGCCAGCATCAGCAGCGCGGCCAGGACCAGCGTGTAGGCGTCGATCGTCCACTGCATGCCCGAGAGCGTGGCGCCGAAGTCCTTCGCCATGGAGGGCAGGGCGACGTTCAGGACGGTGTTGTCGAGGCTGACGATCAGCAGGCTCATGCAGCAGATCGCCAGGACGAGCAGGCGCCTGCGGTGCGAGAGGGAATCGGATGTACCGGGCATGCAGTCGACGGTAGCCGGAAGGGGGCGGGAGTGGAGTGGGGAGACCATGCCCCCAGGGTCGGCCGCGGCCCGCCCGCGTTCCAGAGTCTCCTTATCGTGTTACAGGCAGTACCTGGCACCAGGATGGGCGCGGGAGCATCCTGAGAGCATGACGACCGAGACACGGACCCCGGCCGGGGCCGCCCCCGCCCCCTCGGCCGACGCGCTGCGCCGCGCCGAACTCGCCGCGTTCCTGCGCAGCCGCCGGGAGCGCGTCACCCCGGACCAGGTCGGCCTGCCGCACACTGCGCGCCGCCGCACCCCGGGCCTGCGCCGCGAGGAGGTCGCCCACCTCGCCTCGGTCGGCATCACCTGGTACACGTGGCTGGAGCAGGGCCGCGCCCTGAACGTCTCGGCCGGTGTGCTGGACGCCGTCACCCGCGCGCTGCGCATGGACCCCTCCGAGCGCGCCCACGCCTTCGCCCTCGCCGGGGCCGCCGATCCGCGCGCCGTGCCGGTCAGCCCGGCGGTCACGCCGACGGTGCTGCGCCTGCTCAAGCGCCTGGAGCCGTACCCGGCCGAGGTGAAGAACGCCCGGTACGACGTCCTCGCCCACAATGACGCCTACGCGGCCGTCTTCGGCGACCCCGCCGAACTCGACCCCGCGCACCGCAACGCCCTGTGGATGATGTTCAGATACGACCGCTGGCGCACGCGGTTCCTCGACCGGGACGTGATGCTGCCCGAGCTGATCGCCAAGTACCGCAAGGCGATGGCCGAGCACATCGGCGACCCCGCCTGGAAGGCGCCGGTCGACGAACTCCTCGCCGTCTCGCCCGAGTTCCGCGCCCTGTGGGAGCGGCGCGAGGTCGCGTCGATGGTCTCCCACGTCAAGCGCTACCAGCACGCCGAGGCCGGGTTGCTGCGCCTGGAGCACCGCCACATGTGGCTGGCGCCGGAGAACGGCGCCTACCGGGTCGTCGCGTACCTGCCCGCCGACGACGAGACCGAGGAGCGGCTGGAGGGGCTGGCCGCCGCCGTGGCGGGCTGACGCCCTGGCCGAGGGCTGGGCCGGCTGGGCCGGCTGGACCGGACGGCCCCCGGGCCGCTTCGGCGCCGGGGTGGCCGCGGACACAGGGCCATCCGTACCGGGGCCCGTCCGGCGTGCGGGAGAATGGGGGCATGACCGCTACGACCCCGCCCCTGTCCGTCGGACCGCACACCGTCGTCCCGCCCGTGGTCCTCGCGCCCATGGCCGGGATCACGAACGCACCCTTCCGCACTCTGTGCAGGGAGTTCTCCGGCGGCAAGGGACTGTTCGTCAGCGAGATGATCACCACGCGCGCACTGGTCGAGCGCAACGAGAAGACCATGCAGCTGATCCACTTCGACCCGACCGAGACACCCCGCTCGATCCAGCTCTACGGGGTCGACCCGGCCACCGTCGGCAAGGCCGTTCGCATGATCGCGGAGGAGGACCTCGCCGACCACATCGACCTGAACTTCGGCTGCCCCGTCCCCAAGGTCACCCGCAAGGGCGGCGGCTCCGCCCTGCCCTACAAGCGCCCCCTGCTCCGGGCCATCCTGCGGGAGGCCGTCACCGGGGCGGGGGACCTGCCGGTCACCATGAAGATGCGCAAGGGCATCGACGACGACCACATCACGTTCCTTGACGCCGGCCGGATCGCGGTCGAGGAGGGCGTCACCGCGATCGCGCTGCACGGGCGCACCGCGGCCCAGCACTACGGCGGCACCGCCGACTGGGACGCGATCGCGCGGCTGAAGGAGCACGTCCCGGAGATCCCCGTCCTCGGCAACGGCGACATCTGGTCGGCGGACGACGCGCTGCGCATGGTCCGCGAGACCGGGGTCGACGGGGTCGTCGTGGGCCGCGGCTGCCTGGGGCGGCCCTGGCTCTTTGCGGACCTGGTCGCGGCCTTCGAGGGGCGGCCCGAGCGGGTCCGGCCCACGCTGTCGGTGGTGGCGGACGCGATGGTGCGGCACGCGACGCTGCTCGGGGAGTGGATCGGGGACGAGGCGCGGGGCGTCATCGACTTCCGCAAGCATGTGGCCTGGTACCTCAAGGGGTTCGCGGTGGGGTCGGAGATGCGCAAGCGGCTGGCCGTCACGTCTTCTCTCGCCGAACTCCGTGCCGGGCTCGACGAGTTGGACCTGGAGCAGGAGTGGCCGCTCGGGGCGGACGGGCCCCGGGGGCGTACCTCCGGCAACAACCGGGTCGTCCTGCCGGACGGGTGGCTGCGGGATCCCTATGACTGGGCGGGGCTCTCCGAGGACGCGGAGCTCGACACGTCCGGGGGCTGACACCGCCGTCCCGGCCCTGCCCGGAATGATGTGACCCGGTGCCTCCCCGGTGGGGCCGGTCCCCATATGGCCAGTTCCTCGGCGCCCGGCCGGTGGGGCTTCTCGCGCCGTTCCCCGCGCCCCTGACGCATGCGGCTTCGCCGCTGCCTCAGGGGCGCGCTGTCGTGGGGGCCGATGAGATCGCGCACGAAGTGCGCATCTCAGGGGCGCGGGGAACTGTGCGACCAGCCACGACGGCGTCGCACCCGGTATACAGCTCCGCCCCCCACCCCGATACCCGTCCGCATAGTGACACCCCGGGCGCGTGATTCTCGCCACCTCTGATACCCCCCGCGCTCAGATGAGCACAAAAACCCCGCTTGCACTTCTCCAAGCCGTGGCACTCAGTGCCATCGCTCGATCGTTCATGAAGTGAACGCACATGAGAGCGAGCGCCGCTCATAAGAGCAAAACCCCGGGTCTACGGGTGTCAAGCCTTCATGACATGAACCCGGTCGCCCGGCGCCCAGCCCACCCCACCCACTTTCGATCTCCTGGCGGACGGGTGGTTACAGCCGCATGACAGCAAAGTGGACGTACCCAGGAGCCTTGGATCTGGGTATGTTCCTCGCCGTCAGGGCAGCCACCGAGCCTCGAGGAGTCGAGACCCGTGTCGGAAAACAAAGATCCTCAGGTAACCGAGCAGGCCGGCGGGCACGCCGGCCGCGGCGATCAGGACGTGAAGTTCGTCTACGACTTCACCGAGGGCAACAAGGACCTCAAGGACCTTCTCGGCGGCAAGGGTGCCAACCTCGCCGAGATGACCAACCTGGGCCTTCCGGTCCCGCCGGGCTTCACGATCACCACCGAGGCCTGCAAGGTCTACCTCGACAGCGGCGCCGAGCCGGTGGCACTGCGTGACGAGGTCGGGACGCACCTCGACGCCCTCGAACAGAAGATGGGCAAGAAGCTCGGCCAGCCCGACAACCCCCTGCTCGTGTCGGTGCGTTCGGGCGCCAAGTTCTCCATGCCCGGCATGATGGACACCGTCCTGAACATCGGCCTCTCCGACAAGTCGGTGCAGGGCCTGGCCCAGCAGGCCGGCGACGACCGGTTCGCCTGGGACTCCTACCGCCGGCTCATCCAGATGTTCGGCAAGACCGTGCTCGACGTCGACGGCGACCTCTTCGAGGAGGAGCTGGAGAAGGCCAAGCGCGCCAAGAAGGTCACGGTCGACACCGACCTGGACGCGGCCGACCTGAAGAAGCTCGTCACCCGCTTCAAGAAGATCGTCAAGACCGAGGCGGGCCGCGACTTCCCGCAGGACCCGCGCGAGCAGATGGACCTCGCCATCCACGCGGTCTTCGACTCGTGGAACACCGACCGCGCCAAGCTCTACCGCCGCCAGGAGCGCATCCCGGGCGACCTCGGCACCGCCGTCAACGTCTGCTCGATGGTCTTCGGCAACCTCGGCCCCGACTCCGGCACCGGTGTCGCCTTCACCCGCGACCCCGCCTCGGGCCACCAGGGCGTCTACGGCGACTACCTCCAGAACGCGCAGGGCGAGGACGTCGTCGCCGGCATTCGCAACACGGTGGCGCTCGCCGACCTGGAGCAGATCGACAAGAAGTCGTACGACCAGCTCATGCAGATCATGGAGACCCTGGAGAACCACTACAAGGATCTCTGCGACATCGAGTTCACCATCGAGCGCGGCCAGTTGTGGATGCTCCAGACCCGCGTCGGCAAGCGGACCGCGGGCGCCGCCTTCCGCATCGCGACGCAACTCGTCGACCAGGGCCTGATCGACGAGGCCGAGGCCCTCCAGCGCGTCACCGGCGCGCAGCTGGCCCAGCTGATGTTCCCGAAGTTCGACGAGGACGCGAAGGTCGAGCAGCTGGGCCGCGGCATCGCCGCGTCGCCGGGCGCCGCCGTCGGCAAGGCCGTCTTCGACTCGTACACCGCGATCAAGTGGTCGCGCTCCGGCGAGAAGGTCATCCTGATCCGCCGCGAGACCAACCCCGACGACCTCGACGGCATGATCGCCGCCGAGGGCATCCTGACCTCGCGCGGCGGCAAGACCTCGCACGCGGCCGTCGTCGCGCGCGGCATGGGCAAGACCTGCGTCTGCGGCGCCGAGGACCTGGAGGTCGACACCAAGCGGCGCCGCCTGACCGCCGGGAGCGTCGTCGTCGAGGAGGGCGACGTCGTCTCCATCGACGGCTCCACCGGCAAGGTGTACCTGGGCGAGGTACCCGTCGTGCCGTCCCCGGTCGTCGAGTACTTCGAGGGCCGCATGCACGCGGGCGCCGACGACGCCGACGAACTGGTCGGCGCCGTGCACCGGATCATGGCCTACGCGGACCGCGTCCGCCGCCTGCGGGTGCGGGCCAACGCCGACAACGCCGAGGACGCGCTGCGAGCCCGCCGCTTCGGGGCCCAGGGCATCGGCCTGTGCCGCACCGAGCACATGTTCCTCGGCGAGCGCCGCGAGATGGTCGAGAAGCTGATCCTCGCCGACACCGACGCGGAGCGCGAGGAGTCCCTCAAGCAGCTCCTGCCGCTCCAGAAGCGGGACTTCGTCGAGCTGTTCGAGGCGATGGACGGGCTGCCCGTCACCGTGCGCCTGCTCGACCCGCCGCTGCACGAGTTCCTGCCCGACATCACCGAGCTGTCGGTGCGCGTCGCCCTCGCCGAGTCCCGGCAGGACAACAACGAGAACGACCTGCGCCTCCTCCAGGCCGTGCACCGGCTGCACGAGCAGAACCCGATGCTGGGGCTGCGCGGAGTGCGGCTCGGGCTCGTCATCCCCGGCCTGTTCGCCATGCAGGTACGGGCCATCGCCGAGGCCGCCGCCGCCCGCAAGGCCGCCAAGGGCGACCCGCGCGCCGAGGTCATGATCCCGCTCGTCGGCACCGTCCAGGAGCTGGAGATCGTCCGCGAGGAGGCCGACCGCGTCATCGCCGAGGTCGAGGAGCAGACCGGCGTCAAGCTGAAGCTCGCCATCGGCACCATGATCGAGCTGCCCCGCGCCGCCCTCACGGCCGGGCAGATCGCCGAGGCCGCCCAGTTCTTCTCCTTCGGCACGAACGACCTCACGCAGACCGTCTGGGGCTTCAGCCGCGACGACGTGGAGGCGAGCTTCTTCACGGCGTACCTGGAGAAGGGCATCTTCGGGGTGTCGCCGTTCGAGACGATCGACAAGGACGGCGTCGGCTCCTTGGTGCGGGGCGCCGTCGAGGCGGGGCGGGCCACGCGGCCCGACCTCAAGCTCGGTGTCTGCGGCGAGCACGGCGGGGACCCGGAGTCGGTCCACTTCTTCCACGAGGTCGGCCTCGACTACGTCTCCTGCTCGCCCTTCCGCATCCCGGTCGCCCGCCTCGAAGCGGGCCGCGCCGCCTCCACCTCGGCGGGCAGCGACCACCGGTAGCCCCCGGACTCCGGAGCCGTCGCCGGTCCCCGACCCTCACCGATCGGCGGCGGCTCCGGTACGAGACGAGAAGGCGGCACCCCTGTGCGGGGGGTGCCGCCCTCTCGGTTCCGGGCCCGGCGCTCACGCCCCCGGCCGTCGCTCCGCCGCGCGGGCGTTCCCCGTCACCCCACCCGCACCGCGTACACCGGCACCGACGCCGTCTCGTCGTCGAGGCAGCCGCCCGTCTCCAGGTCGAACCGCTGCTTGAGCAGGGGCGACGCCACGAACGGGCGCCCCGAGGCAGAGCCGAGCAGCCCGCGCGAGAGCACGGCGGCTCCGGTGAACGGGTCCGTGTTGCCGACCGCGTGCACCCGGCCCGCCCGGTCCAGGAAGAGCGCCGCCTGCCGGCCGTCCGGCAGCAGCGCGGCGACCCCGCGGCCCGGCGTCAGCCGGTCGAGACCGCAGACCGGGTACCAGCTTCCCGCCAGGTCGAGCTGGACCTGCGCCGGGGCCGCCGTGGGCCCGGGCGCGCGCCCGGTCGTCGTCGGCGGTGTCGTCGTCAGCGGCATTGCCATCGTCATCGGACAGCCAGTCCTTCCAGAGGGATCAGGGGCAGTTCGGGTTTGATCTGGTCGCGCTCCGGGACGAAGCGGACCGTCGGGTCCGGGGTGCCGGGGGCGTTGACGAAGGAGACGAAGCGGGCCAGCCGCTCCGGGTCCCCGATGGTCTGCGACCACTCGTCGCGGTAGTGCGCGACGTGCGCGGCCATCTGTGCCTCCAGCTCGTCGCAGAGGCCGAGCGCGTCGTGCACGACGACGTCCCGTACGTGGTCGAGGCCGCCGTCGATCCGCTCCAGCCAGGCGGCCGTCCGCTCCAGCCGGTCCCCGGTGCGGATGTAGAACATCAGGAACCGGTCGATCAGCCGGATCAGCTCGGCGTCGCTCAGGTCCTGGGCGAGCAGGTCGGCGTGGCGGGGCGTCATGCCGCCGTTGCCGCCCACGTACAGGTTCCAGCCACTGGCCGTGGCGATGACGCCGAAGTCCTTCGACTGGGCCTCGGCGCACTCCCGGGCGCAGCCGGAGACCGCCGACTTCAGCTTGTGCGGCGCCCGCAGCCCGCGGTAGCGCAGCTCCAGGTCGATCGCCATGCGCACCGAGTCCTGCACGCCGTACCGGCACCAGGTCTGCCCGACGCACGACTTCACGGTCCGCAGCGACTTGCCGTACGCGTGCCCGGACTCGAACCCGGCCTCGACCAGGCGGGCCCAGACCGCCGGGAGCTGGTCGACGCGGGCGCCGAACAGGTCGATCCGCTGCCCGCCGGTGATCTTCGTGTAGAGGCCGAAGTCCCGGGCCACCTCGCCGATCACGATCAGCTTCTCCGGGGTGATCTCCCCGCCCGGGATGCGCGGCACGACCGAGTACGAGCCGTTCTTCTGGAGGTTGGCGAGGAAGTGGTCGTTGGTGTCCTGGAGCGCCGACTGCTCGCCCTCCAGCACGTAGCCGTCCGCGCCGATCGTCGGCGCGAGCGAGGCGATGATCGAGCCCACGGCCGGCTTGCACACCTCGCAGCCCTCACCGCCGCGCGCCTCGGGCCGCCCGTGCTCGTCGAGCAGCCGGGCGTATGTGGTGATCCGCTTGACGCGCACGATCTCGTACAGCTCCTGGCGCGTGTGCCGGAAGCAGCCGCACAGGCCGTCGTCGCCGGACTTGGGCAGCAGCTGCCCGATGAGCTTGACGCAACTCCCGCACCCGGTACCGGCCTTGGTGCACTTCTTCACCTCCGGCAGCGAGGTGTGCGCGCAGATCTCGCCCTTGGTGACGTTGTGGCAGGAGCAGATGACGGCGTCGGCGGGGAGCGCCTCCGGGCCGAGCTGCGCCGGGGCCCCCGCGCCCGCGGGCAGCACCAGCTGCTCGGGCGCGAGCGGCGGCACGGTGCCGGTCAGCGCGCGCAGCGTGCCGTACGCCTCCGCGTCCCCGACGAGGATGCCGCCGAGCAGCTCGCCCTCACCGCCGATGACCAGCTTCTTGTACGTGCCCGACCGCGAGTCGGAGTAGACGACGTCGAGGCAGCCGTCGGCCGTGCCGTGCGCGTCGCCGAAGGAGGCCACGTCCACGCCGAGCAGCTTCAGCTTGGTGGACAGGTCGGCCCCGGTGAACCCGGCGCTCTCCTGCTCCGCCAGGGCCGCAGCCGCCGTCACCGCCATCTCGTAGCCGGGCGCGACCAGGCCGTAGACCCGGCCGTCCGCGGCCAGCGCGCACTCGCCGATCGCGAACACCGCGGGGTCGCTGGTGCGGCACCGCTCGTCGACCGCGACGCCGCCGCGCTCGCCCACCTCCAGGCCCATGTCGCGGGCGAGCTGGTCGCGCGGGCGCACCCCCGCCGAGAAGACGACGAGGTCCGTGGCGAGTTCGGAGCCGTCCGACAGCCGCATGCCGCGCACGATGCCGCCGCGCTCCGCGTCGGCCACGATCTCCTGCGTGCCGACCCCCGTGTGCACGGACAGGCCCATGCCGGTGATGGTGCGCAGCAGCGCGGCGCCGCCGCCCTCGTCGACCTGGACGGGCATCAGGCGCGGCGCGAACTCCACGATGTGCGTCGTGAGGCCGAGGCCCTGGAGCGCGCCCGCCGCCTCCAGGCCGAGCAGCCCGCCGCCGACCACCGCGCCGACGGACGCGTGGTTCTTCGCGTACTCCTCGATCGCGTACAGGTCCTCGATGGTGCGGTAGACGAAGCAGCCCGTCGTGTCCTTGCCGGGGACCGGCGGCACGAACGGGTACGAGCCCGTGGCCAGCACCAGCGCGTCGTAGGAGACGGTGCGGCCGGAGCGGGCGCGCACGGTGCGGGCCGCGCGGTCGACCGCCACCGCCGGGTCGCCCAGGTGCAGCTCGATGCCGTGCCTGTCGATGAACTCCGGGTCCGTCATGGACAGTTCCTCGGGCGTCGTGCCCGAGAAGTACGAGGTGAGGTGGACGCGGTCGTAGGCGGGCCGTGGCTCCTCGCACAGCACGACCACACGGTGCGTGGCGGTCAGGCCGCGCTCGGCCGCCGCTTCGAGGAAGCGCTGGCCGACCATGCCGTGGCCGACGAGGACGAGCGTGGGCCGAGCGGGGTCGGGCGTGGGCTTCGAGGTCGCCATGTCAGAGGCCTCCGTCGTGGGTGAGCAGGTGGAGCAGCGGCGCGCCGTCGTCGGCAGGCAGCGCTTCGTTCGATTCCCAGGCGTGCGCGAGCGCGCCGACGCCGCCGAGCGCGCCGACCAGCACCCCGCCGACCAGCCGGTCGCCGCGCACGACGACCCTGCGGTACGTGCCGCGCGTCGCGTCCGCGAGCTGGACCACGTCGTCGCCGGGCAGCGGCTCCGTCTCGCCGAACGCGGCGAGGTCGAGCGGGTCCGCCGCGTGCGGGAGCGTCAGCCGGGTCAGGGTGCGGGTCCCGGTGTACCGCGCCGGATTCGCGCTCCCGGCCGCGGTGAGCAGGTCGGCCAGCGCGTCCGCCTGTTCCAGGGCCGGGGTGGCGAGCCCGTAGACGGCGCCGGCGTGCTCGGCGCAGTCGCCGACGGCGTGGACGCGCGGGTCGGTGGTGCGCAGCTCGTCGTCGACGACGACGCCCCGCCGCACCGCGAGTCCCGCGGCCTGCGCCAGTCCCGTCCGGGGCCGGGCGCCGCAGGCGAGGACGGTGACGTCGGTGCCGAGCACGTAGCCGTCGTGGAGTTCCACGCGCCGTACCCGGCCGTCGACCACCCCGACGGCCCGCACCCGGCACTCGGTGTGGATCTCCACCCCGAGCGAGGTCAGATGTCCCGCCACCAACCGCGAGGAGGCGGGGTCCAGTTGCCGCTCCATGAGCCGTTCGGCCTGCTGGACGAGGACGACCTGTGCGCCGCGCCGGGCGAGCGCGCGGGCCGCCGAGACGCCGAGCAGGCCCCCGCCGACGACGACCGCCCGGGTGCCCGGCGCCACCGCCCGCGACAGCGCCAGGCAGTCGTCCATCGTGCGGAACGCGTGGACGCCGCCGGGCAGTTGGGTGGCGCCCGGCTGGAACAGGCCGCGCAGCGGCGGCAGCACCGGGTTCGAGCCGGTGGCCAGGACCAGGGTGTCGTAGGGGACCTCGGCGCCGCTCTCGCACTGCACGAGACGCCGGGCGCGGTCGACGCGGACGGCCCGGGTGCGCAGCCGGGGCCCCGGGGTCGCGGGCAGCTCGATGACGTCGGGGCCGTAGCTGCCGGCCAGGACCTCGGCGAGCAGCACCCGGTTGTACGGGGCGTGCGGCTCCTCCCCGATCAGCACCGCGTGCTCGCCCAGCCGGCGGGCGACGCGGGTGCCGGCCAGGCCGGTTCCGATGACGACGACGCGATTCATGCTCCGTAGCCTGCGGGGCGGGTGTTACCCGGTGGCGTCCCGTCGGTTTCCCGGGAGGAACGGTGGGCTCAGCGGCGCCGCCGCGCGGATGTGAGGGCCGGACCGACGCCCCCCCCGGGCCGCTTTCAGCGGGAGCCGGAGCGGCTCATAAGGTCAGCCCCATGCCTGACATATCCCTGACCACCGTCGTCGTGCTCTGCGTCGCCGCCCTCGCGGCCGGCTGGGTCGACGCGGTGGTGGGCGGCGGGGGTCTCCTGCTGCTGCCCGCGCTCCTGCTCGGCCTGCCGAACTCCGCGAGCGCGGGCCCCTACGCGCTCGGCACGAACAAGGCCGTCGCCATCGTCGGCACCACCGGCGCCGCCGTCACCTACGCCCGCAAGGCCCCCGTCGACGTCCGCCTCGCCGTGCGCATCGGCCTCGCCGCGCTCGCGGGCTCGACCGGCGGTGCGCTGCTCGCCGCCGGGCTGAGCACGGACGTCCTCAAGCCGGTCGTGATGGTGGTGCTCGTCGCCGTCGGCGCGTTCGTGATCTTCCGCCCGGCCTTCGGCACCGCCCCCGCGGCCGGGCCCGTCCCGCCGCGCCGGATCCTCGCCGCGATCGCTCTCGCGGGGCTCGGCATCGGCTTCTACGACGGTCTGATCGGACCCGGCACCGGCACCTTCCTGGTCCTCGCGCTGACCGCGCTGCTCCACTTCGACCTGGTCACGGCCTCCGCCACCGCGAAGATCGTCAACTGCTGCACGAACGCCGGCGCCCTCGCCATGTTCGCCATGAAGGGCACCGTGTACTGGCAGCTCGCCGGGCTCATGGCCGTCTTCAACCTCGCGGGCGGCATGGTCGGCGCCCGCACCGCCCTCAAGCGCGGGGCCGGGTTCGTCCGGATCGTGCTGCTCACCGTGGTCTGCGCGCTGGTGGTGAAGATGGCGTACGAGCAGTGGGTGGCCTGAGCCGGGTGCGGCGGCCCGGACGCGTCAGTCCCGCGGCTGCGCGCGCTCCAGGCGGACCGCGCACACCTTGAACTCGGGCATCCCCGACGTCGGGTCCAGGGCCGGGTTCGTCAGCGTGTTGGCCCGGCCCCGGCCCGGCCAGTGGAACGGCATGAAGACCGTGTCCTGCCGGATCGCCGGCGTCAGGCGGGCCGGGGCGCTGGCCTCGCCGCGCCGGGAGGTGACCGTCACCGTCTCGCCCTCCGCGATGCCCAGGCGCGCGGCCAGCCGCGGGTGGAGCTCCACGAACGGGCCCGGGGCCGCCTTGTTCAGCTCGGCCACGCGGCGGGTCTGCGCCCCCGACTGGTACTGCGCCACGACCCGGCCCGTCGTCAGGTGGAGCGGGTACTGCGCGTCGGGTTCCTCCGCCGCCGGGCGGTGCGTCACCGGGACGAAGCGGGCGCGGCCGTCCTCGGTGGCGAACCGGTCGAGGAAGAGGCGGGGAGTGCCGGGGTGCCCGGGCTCCGGGCAGGGCCAGTGCAGCGCCTCGTCCCGCTCCAGGCGGGCGTAGGAGATGCCCGCGTAGTCCGCGGGGCCGCCCGCCGACGCCCGGCGCAGTTCGTCGAAGACCTCCTGCGGGTCGGTCGGGAAGCCCTTCTCCCGCTCCGGTGCCAGGCGGGCCGTCAGGTCGCGGAGCACGTCCAGGTCGGAGCGGACGCCGGGCGGCGGCGCCAGCGCGCGGCGGCGCAGCAGGACCCGGCCCTCCAGGTTCGTCGTCGTGCCGGTCTCCTCCGCCCACTGCGTCACGGGCAGCACCACGTCCGCCAGTTCGGCCGTCTCGGACAGGACCACGTCCGCCACCGCCAGGAAGCCGAGCGCGCGCAGCCGGCCCTCGATGTGCGCCGCCCGGGGGGCCGACACCACCGGGTTCGACCCCATGACCAGCAGGGCGTGGACGTCGTCGCCGAGCGCGTCCAGGAGTTCGTACGCCGAGCGGCCCGGGCCGGGCAGGGAGGCGGGCGGCACGCCCCAGACCTCCGCCACGTGGGCGCGGGCCGCCGGGTCCGTCAGCTTGCGGTAGCCCGGCAACTGGTCGGCCTTCTGGCCGTGTTCGCGGCCCCCCTGCCCGTTGCCCTGGCCGGTCAGACAGCCGTACCCGGAGAGCGGGCGGCCCGGGCGGCCGGTGGCCAGCGCCAGGTTGATCCAGGCGCCCACCGTGTCGGTGCCCTTCGACTGCTGCTCGGGGCCGCGGGCCGTCAGCACCATCGCGTGGCCGGCAGCGGTGAACAGGCGCACCGCCTCGCGCAGGTGGGGGAGCGGGACACCGGTGACCCGCTCCACGTACTCCGGCCAGTGCGCCATCGCCGCGGACCGGGCCGGCTCCCAGCCCGCGGTGCGCTCGCGCACGTACTCCTCGTCGACCCGGCCTTCGGCCACCACCAGGTGCAGCATGCCGAGGGCGAGTGCCAGGTCGGTGCCGGGGCGCGGCGCCAGGTGCAGGTCGGCGAGGTCGGCGGTGCGGGTGCGGCGGGGGTCGACGACGATCAGCGTGCCGCCGTTGGCCTTCAGCTCCGCGAAGTAGCGCAGCGCCGGCGGCATCGTCTCGGCCGGGTTCGAGCCGACCAGGACGACGCAGCCGGTGCGCGGGATGTCCTCCAGCGGGAAGGGCAGGCCCCGGTCGAGGCCGAACGCCCGCAGGCCCGCCGCGGCCGCCGACGACATGCAGAAGCGGCCGTTGTAGTCGATCTGCGACGTGCCGAGGACGGTGCGGGCGAACTTGCCCAGGGCGTACGCCTTCTCGTTGGTGAGCCCGCCGCCGCCGAAGACCGCGCACGCGTCCGCGCCGTGGGCCGCCCGGGTGCGGGCCAGGCCCGCCGCGACCGCCTCCAGCGCCTCGTCCCAGCCGGCCGGCTCCAGCCGGCCCGCGGCCGAGCGGACCAGGGGAGTCGTCAGGCGGGCCCCCGCGCTCAGGACCTGGGCCGCGCTCTGGCCCTTGCCGCACAACGCCCCCCGGTTCACCGGGAAGTCCGCCCGCCCCGCGACCGTCACACCCGCGCCCGCCGCGTTTGGCGTCAGCGTCATCCCGCACTGCAACGCGCAGTACGGGCAGTGCGAGTGGGTGGGTCCGGTGGCCGGGTGCGCGGCGTGCGTGGGCATGGCGCCAGGGTGCGCGGCTCGTGTTACGCGGCGCGGGCGGCGCCGGTTACACGGCCGGTACGCACATCTCGCACTGCGCCGCGGACCGCTGTGAGGTCGGCGGCGCCAGGCGGACGCCGGGCGGTCGTGGCAGGGCCGGCGGAGCCGTCCCGGGGTCCCGGCTTCACCACAGCCCCATGGGCGCCGATGAGACGGCGCACGCAGTGCGCGTCTCAGGGGCGCGGGGAACTGCGCGACCATCCACAACGTGCGTGCAGACGTACGACTGCCCGGGGCGCGGGCCGCGGCGACCGCATCGGGGTCCCCTGTTCGGGCAAGGGGCTGGTTCCGGGCTGTCACCCGCTGTGCGTGAGCGGCGTATCTGATCGCGGGGGCCGGGACGCGGCGGGGTCAGCGGGGTGCGGCCGGCGCCGTTCGGGTCGCCGTGACGTCAGCGGGGTGCGGTCAGCGCCCGGCGGACGCCGTCCTCCCGAGGGCCCAGGAAGTGCGGGTCGGGGCGGACCAGCGCGTCGAGCGCCGCCTTGCCCGCCGCCAGCACCTCCCGCGCCCCGCCCGCGTACCAGGTCACGTCGTGCCGCTCGGCGACCCCGACCCCGTACGCGCGTACGCCCGCCGCCTCGCACAGCGCCACCGCCCGGCGGATGTGGAAGCCCTGGCTGAGCAGGACCGCCCGGTCCACCCCGAAGACCTTCTTGGCGCGGACGCACGAGTCCCAGGTGTCGAAGCCCGCATAATCGCTGACCACCGCCCGCCCCGGCACCCCGTGCCGGGTCAGATAGCTCCGCATCGCGTCCGGCTCGTCGTAGTCGGTGCGGCTGTTGTCCCCCGTGACGAGCACGGCACGGACCCGGCCCGCGCGGTACAGCGCGGCCGCCGCGTCCAGCCGGTGCGCCAGATAGGGCGACGGCTCGCCCTGCCACAGGCCCGCCCCGAACACCACCGCCACGTCCGTGCGCGGTACGTCGGCCACCGACCGCAGCCGGTCGCCGGTCGACACGAACAGCCACGTGGAGGGGGACAGCGCCAGCACGCAGACGGCCATGAAGCACTGCACCGCCCGCCGCCGGCCCCGGCGCGTACGGGACCAGCGCGGGCGGGACAGGCGTAGGCGCACGGGAACCCCCGGTGGACGTCGGCAGCGATGACGGACGGTCTTCGCAGGAGGGAGACGCCGTACGGGGTGAAACGGTTCGCCCCCGTGCGTCCGGGCCGCCGCCCGCCACCCGCGCCGCTCACCCCGCGCCCCCGCCCGCCGTGAAGCGCGCGCAACCCGTCGTGACCCCCGCGCAACAGCCCGGCAACGCCCGGGCGGCAGGATCGCCGCATGACCGACGCGTCGGCACACCTCGACCCACGCGGCAAGGACGGCGGGAACCTCACCATGATCAGCGAAACGAGCGGCGACCTGCCCGGCGCCCGGTCCGGACCCGGCTCGCAGCCCCCCGCGCTCCTGCTCGTCGCGCACGGCAGCCGGGACCCGCGCGCCCTGGCCACGGTCCGCGCCCTGGTGCGGCTGCTGCGCGCCCGACGGCCGCGCCTCGCCGTCCGCCTCGGCCACATCGAACTGAATGAACCGCTGCTCCCGGAGGTCCTGGCCGACCTGCCCGCCGGCGGAGAGGCCGTCCTGGTGCCGCTGCTGCTCTCCCGCGGGTACCACGTCAAGCACGACCTGCCCGCCGCCGCCGAGGCCGCCGGGCACCTGCGCACCCGGGTCACCGGACCGCTCGGCCCGCACCCGCTGCTGGTGGCCGCCCTGCACGACCGGCTCCGCGAGGCGGGCCTGCCCGACGCGCCGGGCGAGCGCGAGCGGCGCCGTACCGGGGTCGTCCTCGCCGCCTCCGGGTCCCGGGACCCCGAAGCCGCCGTCGACACCCGCCGCACGGCGGCCCTCCTCGCCCGGCGCCTCGGCGTCCCGGTGCTGCCCGCCTACGCCTCGGGACCGGGCCCCGGCGTCGCGGCGGCGGCCCGCGCCCTCGCCGCCCAGGGCCGCCACCACACGGCGCTCGCCTCCTACTTCACCGCGCCGGGCCGCTTCGCCACCGAGGCCGCCACCAAGTTCGACGGGCTCGTCGCGGCCCCGCTCGGCGCCCACCCCGGCCTGGCCCGGCTCGTCCTGCACCGCTACGACAGCGCCCTGCGCGCCCCGGCGCCGCCCGTCCGCCGCCTGGCGCCCGCCTGACCGGTCCGGGCCCCGCGCCACGCTGTCGGCGGCGGGCCTTACTGTCAGGGCATGAAGACCACGGACGAAGGCTGCGGCACGTACGAGGAAGCGGACGTCGAGCGCTTCGCCCCGGAGCCCGACAAGCGTCCGGGCCGCACCGCGTTCCAGCGCGACCGCGCCCGCGTCCTGCACTCCTCGGCGCTGCGCAGGCTCGCCGGCAAGACCCAGGTCGTCACGCCGGGCACCCGCAGCCGCCACTGGGACGCCAGCCCCCGCACCCGGCTCACCCACTCCCTGGAGTGCGCCCAGGTCGGCCGGGAGCTGGGCGCGGCCCTCGGCTGCGACCCCGACCTCGTCGAGACGGCCTGCCTCGCGCACGACATGGGGCACCCGCCCTTCGGGCACAACGGCGAGCAGGCGCTGAACGAAGTGGCGCAGGACTGCGGCGGGTTCGAGGGGAACGCGCAGTCGCTGCGGCTGCTCACCCGCATCGAGCCCAAGCGGTTCATCCGCTCGCCCGACAGCGGCGAGCTGGTCAGCGTCGGGCTGAATCTGACCCGGGCCGCCCTCGACGCCGCCGCCAAGTACCCGTGGCCGCGCGGCGGACACCCCAGCGACCCGGCCTCCGCCAAGTTCGGTGTCTACGAGGACGACCGGCCCGTCTTCGACTGGGTGCGCAGCGCGGCACCCGGCCGCCAGGTCTGCTTCGAGGCCCAGGTCATGGACTGGTCGGACGACGTCGCGTACTCCGTGCACGACCTGGAGGACGGCCTGCACGCCGGCCACCTGGACCCGAACCTGCTGCACGCCGAGCCCGAGCGCGCCGACATCTTCGCCGTCGCCCGCGGCCGGTACGTGCCCGAGGACACCGACCCCGCCGAGCTGGCCGCCGCCCTCGACCGGCTCCTGGACCAGGAGTGGTGGCCGCACGGCTACGACGGCACCGCGGTCGCCCAGGCCCGCCTGAAGGACGCCACCAGCCAGCTCATCGGCCGGTTCTGCCTGGCCGCGGAGACCGCGACGCGGGCGCGGTACGGGACGGGACGGCTGACTCGGTACGGCGCCGAGCTCGTCGTCCCGCGCGCCGCCCGCCACGAGTGCGCCGTCCTCAAGGCGGTCGCCGACCGGTACGTGATGCAGCGACCGCAGCAGGAGCGGCTCCGCGCCGACCAGCGCGTCGTCGTCGCCGAGCTGGCGCAGGCGCTGGCGGCCCGCGCGCCGGAGGGCCTCGACCCGCAGTTCCGGGCCCTGTTCGACGACGCGGGCGACGACCGGACCCGTAAGCGCGTCATCGTCGACCAGATCGCCTCCCTCACCGACGCCTCCGCCCGGTCCCTGCACGCCCACCTCGTCGCCGACCACTGGGCGTGACGGATCTCGCGGACATCGCAGGAGAAAGCTGCCCTGATCGGGCCACGCCCCCTTCCCGCATCACGCTGCGTGCGGGACGCTCGCATATGACGGCAGCGCAACGAGGAGGCATCAAGTGGTCGACGCGGACCAGACGTTCGTCATCGTCGGAGGAGGGCTCGCCGGCGCCAAGGCCGCCGAGACGCTCCGCGCGGAGGGCTTCACCGGGCGGGTGATCCTGATCGGCGACGAGCGGGACCACCCGTACGAACGCCCGCCCCTGTCGAAGGGGTTCCTCCAGGGCAAGGAGGCGCGGGAGAAGGCCTTCGTCCACGATCCGGCCTGGTACGCGAGCAACGACGTCGAGCTGCACCTGGGCCAGACGGTGACCGCGATCGACCGCGCCGCGCGGACCGTGCGGCTCGGCGACTCCACCACCATCAACTACGACAAGCTGCTGCTGGCCACCGGCGCCGAACCGCGCCGGCTCGACATCCCCGGCACCGGCCTGGCCGGCGTCCACCACCTGCGCCGCCTGGCCCACGCGGAGCGCCTGAAGAACGTGCTGGCCGCGCTCGGCCGGGACAACGGCCACCTCGTCGTCGCGGGCGCCGGCTGGATCGGCCTGGAGGTCGCCGCCGCCGCCCGCGAGTACGGCGCCGAGGTGACGGTGGTGGAGGCGGCGCCGACGCCGCTGCACGCCGTGCTCGGCCCCGAGGTCGGCCAGATCTTCACCGAGCTCCACAGCGACCACGGCGTCCGCTTCCACTTCGGCGCCCGGCTCACCGGGATCAGCGGCCAGGACGGCATGGTCCTCGCCGCCCACACCGACGACGGCGAGGAGCACCCGGCGCACGACGTGCTCGCCGCGATCGGGGCCGCCCCCCGCACCGCGCTCGCCGAGGCCGCGGGCCTCACCCTGGCCGCCCGCGAGCACGGCGGCGGCATCGCCGTCGACGCCTCCCTGCGCACCTCCGACCCCGACATCTACGCCGCGGGCGACGTGGCGGCGCTCCCGCACCCGGGCTTCGCGCCGGAGCCCGGCACCCTGCGCGTCGAGCACTGGGCCAACGCGCTCAACGGCGGCCCGGCCGCGGCCCGCGCCATGCTCGGCAAGGACCTCACGTACGACCGCGTGCCCTACTTCTTCTCCGACCAGTACGACCTGGGACTGGAGTACTCGGGCTGGGCGCCCCCCGGAAGCTACGACCAGGTGGTGCTCCGCGGCAACGTGGGCAAGCGCGAGTTCATCGCGTTCTGGCTGAAGGACGGCCGGGTGCTGGCCGGGATGAACGTGAACGTGTGGGACGTCACGGACCGGATCCAGCAGCTGATCCGCGCCGGCGCGCGGCCCGGCACCGACCGCCTGTGCGACCCGACGGTCCCGCTCGGCGACCTCCTGCCGGGGTGAGCGGGGGGCGGGCGAGGGGTACGTGAGGGGTGAGCGGGAGTGTCGGCGGCGGGCCGTAGGATTCATGCGTGGCAGGCAGGATCAATGACGAGGACGTGAAGGCGGTTCGGGACGCGGTCCCGATCGACGCCGTGGTCTCCGAGTACCTGCAACTGCGCAACGCGGGCGGCGGGAACCTGAAGGGGCTGTGCCCCTTCCACGACGAGAAGTCCCCGTCCTTCCAGGTCAGCCCGAGCAAGGGGTTCTTCCACTGCTTCGGCTGCCAGGAGGGCGGCGACACCATCACGTTCGTGATGAAGGTCGACCACCTCACCTTCTCCGAGGCCGTGGAGCGGCTGGCCGGCCAGGCCGGCATCACCCTGCGCTACGAGGAGGGCGGGTACAACCCCTCGCACCAGCGCGGCGAGCGCATCCGGCTCGTCGAGGCGCACAAGGTCGCCGCGCAGTTCTACGCCGAGCAGCTGGAGTCCCCGGAAGCCGAGATCGGCCGCGCCTTCCTCGCCGAGCGCGGCTTCGACCAGGCCGCCGCCGCGCACTTCGGCGTCGGCTACAGCCCGGCCGGCTGGGACCACCTCACCCGCTTCCTGCGCGGCAAGGGCTTCAGCGACAAGGAGCTGACGCTCTCCGGGCTCTCCCAGGAGGGCCGCCGCGGCCCCATCGACCGCTTCCGCGGCCGCCTGATGTGGCCGATCCGCGACATCGGCGGCGAGGTCGTCGGCTTCGGCGCCCGCCGCCTGCGCGAGGACGACAACGGCCCGAAGTACCTGAACACCCCCGAGACCCCGATCTACAAGAAGTCACAGGTCCTCTACGGCATCGACCTCGCGAAGAAGGAGATCGCCAAGACCTCCCGCGCGGTCGTGGTCGAGGGGTACACCGACGTCATGGCCTGCCACCTGGCCGGGATCACCACGGCCATCGCCACCTGCGGCACCGCCTTCGGCGGCGACCACATCAAGATCCTGCGCCGGCTCCTGATGGACAACGGCTCGGCCCGGGTGATCTTCACCTTCGACGGAGACGCGGCCGGGCAGAAGGCGGCCCTGCGCGCCTTCGAGGACGACCAGAAGTTCGCCGCCGAGACGTACATCGCCATCGCGCCGGACAACATGGACCCCTGCGACCTGCGCCTGGCCAAGGGCGACGCGGCCGTCGCCGAGCTGGTCGAGCCGCGCACCCCGCTCTTCGAGTTCGCGCTGCGCCAGATCGTCGGGCGCTACGACCTGGAGACCCCCGCGGGCCGCGCCGCCGCCCTGGACGAGGCCGCGCCGGTCGTCGCCCGCATCAAGAACAGCGCCTCGCAGCACGAGGTCGCCGTGCAGCTCGCGGGCATGCTCGGCATCCTCGACACCCAGTTCGTCGTCAAGCGCGTCGCGCAGCTGGCCCGCTGGGCCCGCGACCGCGGCGGCAAGGGCCCCGCGCCCGCGCCCGCGGGCCGCGGCCGCCCGGAGCCGGCGCCCGCCGCGCCCGCCCCCGCCTTCGGCGGCCCGGCGCTCACCCTGCGCAACCCGGTATACGCGACCGAGCGCGAACTGCTCAAGCTGGCCCTCCAGTACCCCCAGCTGGTCTCCCCGGCCTTCGACGCGTACGGGATCGACGAGTTCACCGCCGCGCCCTACGCCGCCGTGCGCCAGGCCGTCCTGGAGGCGGGCGGCGCCGAGCAGGGCGTCCACGACCCGCACGAGTACCTCGTCCGCGTCCGCGAGGCGGCCCCGGACAACGCCGTGCGGGCGATGGTGACGGAGCTGGCCGTCGAGGCCATCCACCGCAAGACGGTCGACGAGGCCTACGCGGGCGAGCAGCTCGTCACCGTGCGCCGCCGGGCCGTCGAGCGTCGCATCCGCGACGTGCAGGGCACCTTCACCCGCCTCGGCTCCGGCGGCGACCCGGCGCAACTGGCGACCGTGCAGAACGAGTTGTGGGTGCTCCAGCAGTACGACCAGGCGCTGCGCGAGCGGGGCGCGCAGGCGCTGTAGGAGCCGGTCCGCGCTGCCGCGCGCCGTTTCGGCCCGTTCGGGGCCGGGCAGAGCGGGCACTCGTACGGTTCGGTAACCGTGCGGTCACGCACCGGACTCAGAAAGTCGCCGCACGCCCCTCGTGGCGGCACTGTGTCGTACTCCACACTGGGTCCGGTGCCTGAGTCCCCGGACCGCGGCCGGGCCCCGGACACCGGGTCCGGCGCCCCCGCGGTTCCGCTCATCGCGTTCGGGAAGGACAGCGGCGCGGCCGCGGTCCCCGCCCCCCTGCCGCACGCCTCAGCTGCGATCACCTTGGAGGTCGCCCCCGTGCAGACCCAGACCCTCAGCCAGAGCGACAGCACAGCGCAGGCCCTCGCCGACCCCGAAGGCGACACGGACGGCGGCGCCCACCCGCCGGTCCCGCCGCAGAGCCGGGCGGCACACCACCCCGAGGCCGCCCCCGCGGCCGGGGCACCGGACGAGACCGAGCCGGTCGAGCCGCCCGAGCCGGTGCGCGGCACCCGCACGGAGACCGGCGGCCCGTCCTCCGACCTGTTCCGCCAGTACCTGCGCGAGATCGGCCGCATCCCGCTGCTCACGGCGGCGGAGGAGGTGGAGCTGGCGCGGTGCGTCGAAGCGGGCCTGTTCGCCGAGGAGAAGCTCGCCCGCGCCGGCGACCTGGACTCCCGGCTCGCTCTCGACCTGGACCGGCTGGTGGTCATGGGCCGGATGGCCAAGCGCCGCCTCATCGAGGCGAACCTGCGCCTGGTCGTCTCGGTCGCCAAGCGGTACGTGGGCCGCGGCCTGACCATGCTCGACCTGGTCCAGGAGGGCAACCTCGGTCTCATCCGGGCGGTCGAGAAGTTCGACTACGCCCGCGGCTACAAGTTCTCGACGTACGCGACCTGGTGGATCCGCCAGGCCATGAGCCGCGCCCTCGCCGACCAGGCGCGGACGATACGGGTCCCGGTGCACGTCGTCGAGCTGATCAACCGGGTCGTGCGCGTGCAGCGCCGGATGCTCCAGGAGCGCGGGTACGAGCCGACCCCGCAGGAGGTGGCGGCCCACCTGGACCTCCCGCAGGAGCGCGTCAGCGAGGTGCTGCGCCTCGCGCAGGAGCCGGTCTCGCTGCACGCCCCCGTCGGCGAGGAGGACGACGTGGCGCTCGGCGACCTCATCGAGGACGGCGACGCGACCAGCCCCGTCGAGTCGGCGGCGTTCCTCCTGCTCAGGCAGCACCTGGAGGCCGTGCTCTCCACCCTCGGCGAGCGCGAGCGCAAGGTGGTCCAGCTCCGCTACGGCCTCGCAGACGGCCGCCCCCGCACGCTGGAGGAGATCGGCCGCATCTTCGGCGTCACCCGCGAGCGCATCCGCCAGATCGAGTCGAAGACCCTGAACAAACTCAGGGACCACGCCTTCGCGGACCAGCTGAGGGGCTACCTGGACTGAGAGGGAGGCAGCCCCGAAGGGGCGCGCCGACAGGGGCGCGGGGCTGTGCCGATATGCGGCTCCGCCGCGCGGGCGCGACCAGCCACGACGAGACCGGTACACGACGAACGACCCCACGCCCCTACGGCGCCTAGTCGATCTCAGCGACGGCCTGAGCGAACTGAGCCTCGTACAGCCGCTGATACGCCCCACCCGCGGCAACCAGGTCATCATGCGAGCCCTGCTCCACAATGGCCCCGCTCTCCATCACGAGGATCGTGTCCGCGTCGCGGATCGTCGACAGGCGGTGCGCGATGACGAACGAGGTCCGCCCCGCCGCCAGCCGCGCCATCGCCTTCTGGATCAGCACCTCGGTCCGCGTGTCGACGGAGGAGGTCGCCTCGTCGAGCACGAGGATCACCGGGTCGGACAGGAACGCCCGCGCGATGGTGATGAGCTGCTTCTCCCCGGCGCTCACCCCCGTCCCCTCGTCGTCGATGACGGTGTCGTACCCCTCGGGCAGCGTCCGGATGAACCGGTCCGCGTGGGCCGCCTTCGCCGCCTCCTCGATCTGGTCCCGGGTGACGTCCTTCGCCGCGCCGTAGGCGATGTTCTCCGCGATCGACCCGCCGAAGAGCCAGGTGTCCTGGAGCACCATGCCGATCCCGGCCCGCAGGTCGTCCCGGTCCATCCGCGCGATGTCGACCCCGTCGAGCGTGATCCGCCCGCCGGTGACCTCGTAGAACCGCAGCAGCAGGTTGACCAGCGTGGTCTTGCCCGCGCCGGTCGGCCCGACGATGGCGACCGTGTGGCCCGGCTCCGCGGTCAGCGACAGGTCCTCGATGAGCGGCTTGTCCTCCTCGTAGCGGAAGGCGACGTGCTCGAACTCGACGTGCCCGCGCAGGTCCGCCGGCTTCTCGCCGGGGACGGGGTCCGCCGACTGCTCCTCGGCGTCGAGCAGTTCGAAGATCCGCTCGGCCGAGGCGACGCCCGACTGCACCAGGTTCGCCATCGAGGCGACCTGGGTGAGCGGCATCGAGAACTGCCGCGAGTACTGGATGAACGCCTGCACGTCGCCGATGGACAGCGACCCCGAGGCCACCCGCAGGCCGCCGACCACGGCGACCAGGACGTAGTTCAGGTTCGAGATGAAGAACATCAGCGGCTGCATGATGCCGCTGTTGAACTGCGCCTTGAATGAGGCCTCGTACAGCGCCTCGTTCTGCTCGGCGAACTGCTCCGCGGACTCCTTCTGCCGACCGAAGACCTTCACCAGGTTGTGGCCGCTGTACATCTCCTCGATGTGCGCGTTCAGCACGCCCGTGGTCCGCCACTGCTGGACGAACTGCGGCTGCGAGCGCTTGCCGACCTTCGCCGCGACGAGCACCGACAGCGGCACCGTCACCAGCGCGACCAGCGCGAGCAGCCAGGAGATCCAGAACATCATCACGAGGACGCCGACGATGGTGAGCAGCGAGTTGAGCATCTGCCCCATCGTCTGCTGGAGCGTCTGCCCGATGTTGTCGATGTCGTTGGTCGCCCGGCTCAGCACCTCGCCGCGCTTCTGCCGGTCGTAGTACGACAGCGGCAGCCGCGCCAGCTTCGCCTGCATCTCCTTGCGCAGCTGGGCCACGGCGAGGTTGATGACCCGGTTGGCGAGCCGGGTGCCGATCATCATCGCGAAACCGGCCACCGCGAAGACCGCGAGGGCCAGCAGCAGCACCTGCCCGATCGCGTCGAAGTCGACGCCCTGGCCAGGGGTGAAGTCGACGCCGCCGAGCATGTCGGCCATGCCGCCGTCACCCCTGGCCCGCAGGCCCGCGATGACCTGCTCCTTGGTCTGCCCGGCCGGCAGGTTCCCGCCGATGATCCCGCCGAAGAGCAGGTCGGTCGCGTGGCCGAGGATCTTCGGCCCCACCACCGACAGGCCGACGCTGATCACCACCGCGACCAGCACGGCGGCCACCGCCGGACGGTGCGCGGCCAGCCGCGTGAGCAGCCGCTTGCCGGAGTTCTTGAAGTCCATCGAGCGCGAACCGGGCGCACCGGCCGCCATCCGCGCCGCCATCGGCCCGCTCATCAGGCGGCCTCCGCTTCCGTCAGCTGGGAGAGGACGATCTCCCGGTAGGTCTCGTTGCCGGCCATCAGCTCGTGGTGGCGGCCCTCGCCGACGACCCGGCCCTCGTCGAGGACGACGATCCGGTCGGCGTCGCGGATGGTCGCGACCCGCTGCGCCACGATCACCACGGTCGCCTCGGCCGTCTCTGCGCCGAGCGCACGGCGCAGCGCGGCGTCGGTGGCGTAGTCGAGCGCGGAGAAGGAGTCGTCGAAGAGGTAGATCTCCGGCCGCTGCACGAGCGTGCGCGCGATGGCCAGGCGCTGGCGCTGGCCGCCGGAGACGTTGGTGCCGCCCTGGGTGATCGGCGCGTCGAGCCCGCCCTCCAGCCTGCCGACGAACTCCTTGGCCTGCGCGACCTCCAGCGCGTGCCACAGCTCCTCGTCGGTGGCGTCGGGCCGGCCGTAGCGCAGGTTCGAGGCGACGGTCCCGGAGAACAGGTACGGCTTCTGAGGCACGAGTCCGACGGTGCGGGCCATCAGCTCCGGGTCGATCCCGCGGACGTCCTCCCCGTCGACGTACACGACGCCCGCGGTGGTGTCGTACAGCCGCGGCACCAGGCCGAGCAGCGTCGATTTGCCGCTGCCCGTGGAGCCGATGACCGCGGTGGTCTCGCCGGGCAGCGCGACCAGGTCGACACCGCGCAGCACGGGCTCCTCGGCGCCCGGGTAGCCGAAGTCCGCCCCGCGGATCTCCAGGTGGCCGTGGCGCCGCAGCGCGCGGACGGCGCTCGCCGGGGCCGGCGGGACGACGCTCGACGAGGTGTCGAGGACCTCCTGGATGCGCTCGGCGCACACCTCGGCGCGCGGCACCTGCATGAACATGAACGTGGCCATCATCACGCTCATCACGATCTGCATGAGGTAGGCGAGGAAGGCGGTCAGGTCGCCGATCTGCATGCTGCCGCCGTCGATGCGGTGGGCACCGAACCAGACGACGGCGATCGAGGCGACGTTCACGATCGTCATGACGAACGGGAACATCAGTGCCATGATCCGGCCGGTCGCGAGGGAGGTCTCCGTCAGGTCCTGGTTGGCCGCGCCGAACCGGCCCTTCTCGAAGTCGTCGCGGACGAAGGCGCGGATGACGCGGTTGCCGGTGATCTGCTCGCGCAGCACCCGGTTCACGGTGTCCAGCTTGACCTGCATCGACCGGAACAGCGGCCGCAGCCTGCGGATGATCAGCGACAGCACGACGGCCATCACGGGCAGCACTGCGAGCAGCACCCCCGACAGCGGCACGTCGAGCCCGAGGGCCATCACGACGCCGCCGACGCACATGATCGGCGCCGACACCATGAGCGTGAAGGAGAGCAGGGCCAGCATCTGGACCTGCTGCACGTCGTTCGTGGTCCGCGTGATCAGCGAGGGCGCCCCGAACTGGCCGACCTCCCGCGCGGAGAAGGACTGCACGCGGTCGAAGACGGCGCCGCGCACGTCACGGCCGAGCGCGGCGGCGGTCCGCGCGCCGTAGAAGACGGCACCCGTGTTGCACACCACCTGGACGACCGTGACGCCCAGCATCAGGGCGCCGAACTCCAGGATGTAGCCGGTGTCACCGTCCACGACACCGTTGTCGATGATGTCCGCGTTCAAGGTGGGCAGGTACAGCGCGGCGCAGGTCTGCAGGAACTGCAGCAGCACCAGCAGCCCGATGGATTTCTTGTACGGAGCCAGGTAGGTCCGCAGGAGTCGTATGAGCACGCTCGGTCTCTCGGTGTCGGCGGTCGTCAGGACGCATGGACCCTCATCGTCCGACACTCCACCCGCGTTACCTCAACCGATTAACCCAAGAGCAGCCCAAAACCGGCCGGGCTACGAGAACGCCCCGGGGTGGATCTGCTCCCGCACCGCCCGGTACTGCTGGCGCACAGCCTGCCCCACCGGTGCCTCCTCACCCGCCTCGAAGACCTGTGCGGCCGCGCCCTGCCACTGCGGCAACTGCCCGCTCAGCGCCCACGCGGCCTGCCGGGCCGCGCCGATCGCCGCGTAGTCGGCGGGCTGCGGCACCACGACCTGCGCCCCGAAGAGCATCGGCGCCACGGCCTGCACGGCGTGCAGCTCGGCGGCGGCCCCGAGCAGGAAGACCCGCCGGATCTCGACCCCGCGCCCGCGCAGCACGTCCATGGCGTCCGCGAGCCCGCAGACCATGCCCTCGAAGGCGGCCCGCGCCAGGTGCTCCGGCCGCATCGACTCCCGCCGCAGCCCGCTGAGCGTCCCGGCGGTGTGCGGCAGCTGCGGCGTCCGCTCGCCCTCCAGATACGGCAGGAGTACGAGCCCGTGGGCGCCCGGCGTCGACTTCATGGCCAGCTCGGACAGCTCCTCCAGGCCGCCGTCCAGGCCCAGCATCTCGGCCGTCCCGCGCAGCGCCCGCACGGCGTTCGACGTATGGACGACAGGCAGGTGCAGGCCGGTCGCGTCGGCGAGGGAGGTGATGGCGCCGCCGGAGTCGGCCAGCGCCTCGTGGTGCACGGCCATCACGGACCCGGACGCGCCGAGCGAGACCACCGCGTCCCCGGCCCGCACGCCGAGCCCGAAGGCGGCGGCCATGGTCTCGCCGGTACCGGCCGAGATGATCAGCCCTTCCGGGGTGGTCCCGGCCGCCTCGCCCGGGCCGAGCACCTCCGGCAGGAGGGCCTGCCGGCCCAGCGCCAACTCCACGAGATCGGGCCGCCAGGAACCGGAGGCCGCCGACCAGTACCCGGTGCCGGAGGCCCCGCCGCGGTCCGTGGTGCGCCGCGCGGGCCGGCCGAGGAGCTGCCAGACCAGCCAGTCGTGGGCCTGGAGCAGCACCGCGACACGCTGGGCCTGCTCCGGCTCGGTCCGCGCCAGCCACCGCAGTTTGGCCACGGGCTGCGCCGCCTGCGGGACGCACCCGACGGCCTCGGCCCACGCCTCGCGCGAGCCGAGCCGGTCGATCAGGTCCGCGGCGGCCGCCTGCGCCCGCTTGTCGCCGCCGACCAGCGCGGGGCGCACGGTGTTGCCCTGGGCGTCCAGCGGCACCAGCGCGTTCTGCTGCGCGGAGACCCCGATGGCCTGGACGCCTTCGAGGAGTCCGCCGCCCGCGGCCTCGCCCAGCGACAGCAGCCAGGCCTGGGGGTCGACGTCGGAGGGCCGCCCGCCGCCCTCCACCGGGTCCAGCGGATGCGGGGCGTACCCCTGCCGCAGCACGGCTCCGGTGTCGGCGTCACAGACCACAATGCGCGTGAAATCGGGCGAACTGTCCAGCCCGGCGACTATCCCCATGACGGAAAGTCTGCCGCACCGCCGAAGAGTCGCGCACCGCGGCTCGCGCCGCGGCCTGTGCGCCCCGCCGCGTCAGGTGTTGCTGGTGCCCCAGTCGTCGCTCTCGGCCGGGCCGCCGCGCTCCCGCAGCGAGCGGACCCGGCCCGCCACCGACTCCGGGACCCGGCCCTCGACCTTCTCGCTCACCGACTGGAAGGCCTTGCCCGCGTAGGTCCTGGTCTGCTGCGCCGCGGACTCCGCGGTGTTGCGCACGGCGGGGTTCTGGGCGACCTCGCGAGCGGTCTTCTTCAGCTTCTCGTACCTCTCGCGCCCGGCGCGCGTCCCCAGCACGTAACCGAGGGCCAGACCGGCGATGAATGTGAGCCGGTAGCGCATGACGGCCACCCTTCCGTAGCTAGTCGTGATCACTGAGGGGATACCGATTGGCGGAGCACCCCCCTGCTTGCGCTAATGTATGTGTCGCAGCGAGCGCCCGCCGCCTGGCAAGTACCCAGGTAGGTGCGTTCGAAGCAATGATCGATCCCCTGTAGCTCAATTGGCAGAGCAGCCGGCTGTTAACCGGCAGGTTACTGGTTCGAGTCCAGTCGGGGGAGCTCGGTCTCCTGTAGCTCAATTGGCAGAGCAGCCGGCTGTTAACCGGCAGGTTACTGGTTCGAGTCCAGTCGGGAGAGCAGCGGGACGAGCCCTCCGGAGACCCTCCGGAGGGCTTTTTCCTGTCTCTTCCCTGCCTGGTGGAACCGCGTGCGCGCCCGCGGAGTCCTCAAGGTCGTGCAGAGCCGGACCATTCGAGGCAGGAGATCGTATGAGCGGCTATGCTGCGGCAGACGGCGCGCACATTTGTGCGCGGCGCGCCGTAACGGGGCGGTAGCTCAGCCGGTTAGAGCAGCGGACTCATAATCCGTCGGCCGTGGGTTCGAGTCCCACCCGCCCCACCAGTCATGTGGCGCAGAAACGATGCGACCAGGACGTACGTAACCTGATGGGCCGTCACGGAAACGGTGGCGGCCCTGTTGTCACCCGATCGGCGTGGGGGTGGTGGCCGGCACGGCTTCGTGCCGTGGGCACCCTGGGCGACCGGGATCGTCGTCCGGTCCTCCGCGGGGGCGAGCCCGTGACTGGTCGCTCGCAGGGCTCGCCGCGCCGCGGGGAGGTCGCTCAACCGTGCGCCGCTGCCAGGAAGTCACGTTCACGGGACAGGACGACGCCGGCGGCGCGGAACCGCAGCGACGATCCGTCGGAGGAAGCCGACACCTGGACCGTGCCGTCAGCTGCTCTGTCGACGTGGACGTCCTTGCGGCCCGGGGCGCCCCAGCCCCGCACCCGCACATCCCGTACCTCAGGGAAGCGCAGAAAGAACTCGACGCCTTCGGTGCCGTCCACACGGGAGAACCCAAGGGTGGCGGAGCGGCCTCGTTCGTCGAAGTGAACGTAGAAGAGGTCGCTTTGGCTCAGGACGTCGTGCGCGCACAGTGCCGGGATGTCCGGATTGCTGTCGGCGGCGCCCTCAGAGGTTTTCATAGAAGGTCTTCTCGCTCGGGTCGGGAACAGTGCTGTGGAGCCTGGCGTCGAGTCTGCTGCGGAATTGGTGTGGCCCGCTGTCCGAGCCTTCCGGGCCGGCCTGGAATCCGCTGACGTGGCCGACGAGTACATCGGCACTTCCGCTGAAGCGGAGGAAGCCGGAATTCTCGCCCTGGGACACCGCGACCCGAATCCGGTGCCGGCTCTCGCTGAGTGTTTCCAGCTCGAAGGAGACGGGCGGGCCGGGCTCCCAGGCGTCCAGCTCCAGATCCTCCACGGCGAGGAACTGGAGCTGTCCCTGCACCGTGTCGACGCCCGCGGCTGCCCAGTCCTCCGGCAGCGGCAAGGGCGGCGCGGGCAGATCCAGCCGCAGAGTCACGCTGGGTCCGTGCCAGTCGAGGTGGACGGACCGGAGTCGGACGGCGCTCAGGTCCAGGGGGGCGGATCCGTACAGCGGAGCAAGGACCTCGCTGTTCCGGGGGGAGAGGCTAGCGGTCATAGTAATAGTGTTCCTCACACCCGGGGACCTGGCCGTTGCGGGTGTTCTCGAACGGGCGCACGTGGACATGCGCGGGCTGATATCCGGGCTCTCCCGGTTTCTGGTGGCCGAACCAGTGGTCCTGGTAAACGATCAGGTCATTCCCATTGGGGTGTTCGTACACCTCCTCGCGGTAGTAGATCGGCTGGTGGTCGTCGCCCATCAGTTGCTTTCCGCCCTGCCATTCCGGAGTGGTGGCGGGGACATGCGTGCGGACTTCGAGCGGGGGAGTTCCCTCTGGAATTCCGGCGTCCCGGAGCGCATCCCGTTTCGCGCCCTCCAGGTCCCGGCCGACCGGTTTGTTGTGAAGGTAGTCGTCCGGGGCCAGACCCAGCGGGTCGCACGAGGTGCCCGGGGTGGCGACGTACGTCGCGGCGTTGGGCGCGGGAGCGAGGCCGAGCGGGTCCGTGCTGAGGTAACGGGCCGTCTCCGGGTCGTAATGGCGGAAGTAGTTGTAGTGGAGCCCGGTCTCGGGGTCGTAGTACTGGCCGGGGAAGCGGAGCGGGGTGTAGGTGGTGGCGTCGGCGTTCCAGGTGGTGGTGCCCCAGAGGGTGGTGCGGGTGTGCCAGGCGAGGTCGCCGTCCTCTCCCACGAGTTCGCGTGGGGTGCCGATGAGGTCGGTGACGATGGCGAAGAAGCGGGAGTCGATCTCCCGCTGTGGGGCGTCGGCCGTGGTGACGCGTTCGGTCTGGGTGATGGGGTGGAGGCCGCGGTGGTCCCAGGTGAGCGTGACCGGGTTCGGGGTCTCCGGTGCCACCGTGGTCTGTTCGCAGAGGGTGGTGCCGTCCCAGGTGAAGGTGACCAGTTCGGTCACCGTGGTGCCGTCCGGGGACATGCGCCGTTTTGAGGTGCGGCGGCCGAGGGGGTCGTAGGTGTAGCGCCAGACGGTGCCGTCGGGGGTGGTGACCTGCGTCAGGCGGTCCTCCGGGCCCCATGTGTAGCGCCAGGTGTCGGGTCCCCGGGAGAGGCGGGTCTTCTGGCGGAGGGTGACGCGGCCGAGCGGGTCGTGTTCGTAGCGGACGGAGCCGGCGCGGGTGATGCGGGTGCCGGTGTAGGTGCGCTCGCCGGTGGCTTCGTGGCCGGGGTGGGCGGAGGGCCAGGAGGCCGTGGTCTGGTTGCCCGCGGCGTCGTAGGCGTAGCTCTCGGTCCAGTTGGAGGCGTGGACGGCGGTGACGCGGCCTGCCGGGTCCAGAGTGAAGGTGCGGGGGCCGCCGAGGTGGTCGTCGAGGGCGGTGAGATTGCCGTCGGCGCGGTAGGTGTAGGCCCGGCGTTGCAGGTTCCGGCCGTCCGCCGTCGCTGTCTGGGTGGCGAGGCGGCCCATGGGGTCGTAGGTGTTGCTGAGGGTGAGGAAGTCGCCCACTGCGCGAGTGAGCTCGCGGCCGGCGCCGTCGTAGGCGACGTCGACCTGGCGGCCGGAGACGACCAGGTCCGTCCGGCGGCCTGCCGCGTCGTAGCTCCAGGTGGTGCGGGCGCCGGTGGGGGTGGTGCGGCCCGTGGGGCGGCCGAGTTCGTCGTGGTCGTAGGTGAGGGTGCGGTCGTCGACGGTCTCGGTGCGGACCCGTCCGTACTGGTCGCGGACGATGGTCAGGCGGGTGCCGTCGGGACCCGTCGCGTCGGCCAGTCGGTCGGTGAGGTCGTAGGCGAAGGTGGTGACCTGGCCCGCGGCGTTCTTGCGGGTGGGGCGTCCCAGTTCGTCGCGTTCGAACGTGGTCGTCTCGTCGAGCGCGTTCGTGCGGCGGACGAGCTGGTCCGCGGAGTCGTAGCCGTAGGCGAGGGTGCGGTCGTCGAAGTCCGTCTCGGAGATGAGGCGGCCGGCCGGGTCGTAGGCGTAGTCCCAGGTCAGGCCCTGGGGGTTGGTGACGCGGGTGAGGCGGAGTTCGGCGTCGTGGGTGAACTCGTGGCGGACGCCGTCGGGGGTGGTGCGCGCGGTGAGGAGGTCGAAGTGGGTGTACTCGAAGCGGGTGACGCCCCCGACGGGGTCGGTGTGGGTGGTGCAGTTGCCCTCGCCGTCGTACGTCCAGGACTCCACGGCGCCGTCGGGCGAGGTGCGGCGGGCGAGCCTGCCCTCGGTCGTCCATTCCAGGCGGGTGGTCAGACCCGTGGGGTCCGTCATCGTGGCCGGCCGGCCGAACGCGTCCCGCTCGTAGCGGGTCACGGCGCCGAGCGGGTCGGTGATCCGGACCGGCAGGCCCGCTCGGTCGCAGTGGACCGTCGTCACGTGGCCGAGCGGGTCGGTGACGGAGGTGAGGCGGCCCGCCTCGTCGTGCGTGAAGCGCGTCGTGTGCCCCGCCGGGCTCGTGCTGGTGAGGCGGTTGCCGCGGGCGTCGTAGGTGTGGCGGGTGGTGTTCCCGTCCGTGCCACGGATCCGGGTGAGGCGGCTGAAGGAGCCGTACTCCGCCGCCACCGCGCGGCCGTCGGCGCGGGTCACCGAGACCATGTTGCCCGTCTCGTCGTACGCGCACGACGTCATGCGTCCCAGCGGATCCGTCCGCGTCAGCACCCGCCCGAACCGGTCCCGCGTGAAGCGGGTGACATGCCCCAGCGGGTCGGTCTCCGCGACGACCTGGTCCGCGGCGTCGATCAGGTAGCGGCGGGTGTGCCCCTCACCGGTGGTGGCCGTCGTGACGCGGTGGCCGGTCTCCGGGTCGACCTCGTCGTACGACACGCGCAGCGCCATGTGACCGGCTTCGCCGCCCTCGGCGACGCAGCGGTCCTTGTCGTCGTACGCGTAGGTGTACGAGCGGTCGTTGCTGTCGGTCCAGGACGTGACGCGGCCGCGCTCGTCGTAGGTGAACGTCAGCGGCCGGCCGGCGGAGTCGATCACCTGGGTCAGGTCACCGGACCCGGAGTAGGCGTAGCGCTTGATCAGCTGGTCCGTGCCGTCGGGGGCCGCGCCTGCCAGGGACAGGGCGGTGACCCGCTCGTCCTGGACGGTGAGGGTGAGGCGGTAGCCGCCGGAGGACGTGAGCGCGAGCGGAGTGCCGTCGGGGGCGTGCTCGAAGGCGATCCAGTTGCCGTTGCGGTCGTCGGTCTGCTCCAGGACGGCCCGGTCCGGCGTCCGGTCGGCGAAGTGCCAGGTGCGGCCGGTGTGCGGGTCGGTGACCGTGTACCCCTCGTCGACCCGGTCCAGCGGCCAGCGGCGCGGCCCGTGGGCGGGGAGCGTCGGGACGCCGGGCGCGGGGTGCGGATAGGTGAGGAGCAGTCCGTCCTCGGTGACGAAGATGACGCCTTCGGCGTCGATCTCCAGGCGCTGGTCGAGCGTCGAGAGCCAGGAGGGGCCGAACCAGCGGCCCAGCCGCGACCCCGACTCCAGACGGCGGCTGAAGACCAGCGGCAGCGTGCCGGGGAGCGTCACATCCGTCTGCGGCAGATACATCCTGCCGCTGACCAGGTCGATGGGGTCGCTGGGGTCGTCCTCGTACTTCTTCGGCGGTTCCTCGGTGTGGGCGTGCGGTTCCTTCGTCGCCGTCCTGCGGGCGACGTTCTCGCCCTCGCGGATCGCCGCCCGCTCGGTGCTCCGCACTCCCAGCCGGATCCCGCTCCGCGCAAGGCCCGCGCCCTTCGTCCCGATGAGTTCGGGCAGGAGGCGGCCGACGAATTCGGAGGGGTCTTTCTTGAAGCCGTCGACGGCGGCGGTGACGATGCGTTCGGGGTGGGCGGCGGTGGAGACGAGGCCGGAGAGCGTCATGGAGACGTTCTGCATGTACGCGGCCGGGTGGGTGAGGTTGTAGGGGTCGGTGGGGTTGAGGCCGCGGGCGAAGTTGACCAGGCCCGCGGTGCCTTTGACGGCGCCGCCGACGACGTGGGTGAGTTCGGTGTTGACGGCCTGGTAGCCGTCGACGAGGTTGTTGCCGAGCCGGTCCAGGGGCGGGGGCTCGGCCGGGGCGTGCGCGAGGGCGGCCTTGACCTTGCCCTGGGCGTCGGAGGCGGCCGTGTTGCGCTGCTTGCGGGCCTCGGCGAGGGTCTCGTGGGCCTTCTTGATGTCGGCCTTGCCGGGGTCCTGGAACGGCTCGGGTTTCGGGCCGGGATCCTCGTTGGCCTTGATCTTGCCGTTGTAGGCGTCGACCTTTTTGTTGTAGGCGGAGACCGCGTCCTCGGAGGCCTTCGTGCCCTTCTTGTAGAGCTCGACGGCGTCCTTCGCCTTGCCCTGCGCCCACTTGACGGTGTCCGCGTACGCCTCCAGCGCGCCGGCGGCCTTGTCGCAGGCGTCGGCGGCCTGGGCCCACTTGGTCGGGTGCACGTCGAACTTCTTGCGGAACGCGTCGCCGCCCTGGCCCGCCCAGCCGGAGGAGTCGACCTTGCGCATCCCGGAACTGACGTGGTCGAAGGCGGTGTGGAAGTCCTTCAGGTGCTTGGCGGACTCGCGGATCTTGTCGGGGTTGCCGTGGACGAGCTCGTTTGCCTCTTCGGTCTGGCCGAGTTGCTGCTCGCCGGGGGTGGCGCCGAGGTCGGAGGCGACGTCGTCGCCCCAGTCCTCGACGGCGTCGGCGGCACCGTGCGCACCGACGTAGTCCAGCCCGTCGCCGATCTTGTTCGTGCCCCAGTCGACGCCTTCGCCGACGAGCTTCTTGCCCGCGTCGATCCCGTCTTCCAGCTTGCCGAGACCGGAGTTGGCCGCGTCCTTGAGATCACCGAGGAGTCCCATGGCTACTCGCCCCCGCCCCTGGTGCTGCCCGGCCGACGTGGCGGGTCGCTCACCTCGGCGTCTTCGGAGAGGCGTGATCTGGTGATGTTCCGCGGCTCGTCCGCCGCACCCCCGTGCTCAGACATGCCAGCCATCATGACCAGGCCACTTCGCGAACCACAACATTCCTGCGTCACACCTTTGTCACGGGTGTGGTCGCGCGACTACTTCCGGGGCTCCGTCGAGCGGCCCCGGCGCGCGGGGTGGCCGTGAGGTCTCACAGCGGGGAGTGCCAGGTCGTCGGTGCCGTCTCCTCCGTTGCTTCCCGGGTTCCGTCGTCCGCCACTGTCAGCCGTACCCCGGTGCTGCCGTCCGGCAGGGGCGCGCGGGTGTCGACGGTGACGTCGATGCGGGAGATCCCGGTGCGGCGCGACGCTGTCGCCAGGGCGCGTCGCAGCCGGGTCAGGAGGCGGTGCTGGGTCGTGTCGTCGAGCGCCGCCTCGACCGGGCCGGTGAAGTGGACCGAGGGGGCGAAGCCGAGGATCGCGGCGGCGCCCGCCGTCTCGCGCAGGACCTTGCCGCGGAAGGTGGTGGGGGCGTCGGCGGGGGGTTGCTGGAGGGCGAAGATCGTGGTGCGCACCTCCTGGATCGTCGACTCCAGCTCGTCCACCGCGTGCGTCAGCGTCTCCCGCACGTCCGGCGCCCGGGTGCGGCGCTGCGTCGATTCGAGCATCATGCCCGTCGCGAACAGCCGCTGGACGACCAGGTCGTGCAGGTCGCGGGCGATCCGGTCGCGGTCCTCGAAGACGGCGAGCCGCTCGCGGCCCGCCTGCGCCTCCGCCAGGACCAGCGCGAGCGCCGCCTGTGTGGCGAACTGCGTGGCCAGCAGATGGTCGACGGAGGTGTAGGGCCGCGCGCCGGGGCCGCGGGGCAGGGCCAGCGTGCCGATCAGCCGGCCGGCGGCCTGGAGCGGCAGCATCATGCTCGGGCCGAAGCGGGAGCGTACCTCGGTCGTCATCCGCGGGTCCGTCGCCGAATCGGCCACGAAGACGGGCTCCCCGGTCAGCAGCTGGGCCAGGACCGCGCTGCCGGGCTGGATCGTCGCGCCGAGCAGGGTCGCCGGGTCGTCCGTCGTGGCGGCCGCCACGATCTCCATGCCGCCCTCCTCCGTGGGCTGCAGGACCACCCCGGCCTCGGCTCCGGCGAGCAGCCTCGCCCGCTCCGCGACGGTCGTCAGGGCGTCCGCGGGGCGGCCGGTGAGCAGCGCCGTGGTCACCGCGGCGGCGCCCTCGATCCAGCGCTCACGCTGCTTCGCGGTCTCGTACAGCCGGGCGTTGCCGATGGCGATGCCCGCCTGGGTGGCGAGGATCCGCGCCAGGTCCAGGTCGTCGTCGGTGAAGCCGCCGGGGCCCGCGGCGGGCGGCTTCCCGGTGAGGCGCAGCCGCCCGAAGACGGTCTGCTGGACGTGGACGGGGACGGCCAGGGTGTCCGGGGCGTGGACGACCGCGTCCGGGTCCTCGTCGGGCGGCAGACCGGGCGGGGCCGCGCCCGTGCCGACCGCCTCGACGAGGCCGCCGTGGCCCGGGTCGAGGACGGCGAGGACACCGTGCCGGGCGCCGGTCAGGGCGACGGCGCTGTCCACCAGCTGTTGCAGGGTGGGGCGCAGTTCGAGCTCCGAGCCGACGTCCAGCACGGCGTCGAGGAGGACGGAGAGCCCGGCGGGGGCGCTGGGTTCGCGCGCTGCCGCGGTCATCGTGGGTGTGCCCCCTCCTGTGTGATCGCGTTCGGGGTCGCGGTTGCGTACGCGGTTGCGGTTGCGGTTGCGTACGCGGTTGCGGCCGGTGCCGGTAACGGTGCCAGTGCCGGTGGCGGTGGCGGTGGCGGTGCTGGTGCCGGCGCCCTACCCGTTCCCGTACGGGGTGCCGGGCGCCCGTGCCCGTACAAGGACGTTCGTGCCCGTACAAGGGGCCCGTGCCCGTGTCGGTGTCGGTCAGCCGGTCGGCGGACCGGCGGGCGGACCGGCGGGCGGACCGGTCGGCGGACCGGCGGGCGGACCGGCCGGGGGAGCGGCGGGCGGACCGGCCGGGGGAGCGGCGGGCGGACCGGCCTGCGGACCGGCCGGTGTCCCAGCCGGCGGACCGGCCGTCATACCGACCGGCGCATCGGACGTCGCCCCGGCCTCGGCCCCGGCCTCCGCCTTCGCCCCGGCCTCCGCCTCGGGCCGCAGGGCCGCGGCCGACGGGTCCAGGACCATCGGTTGGATCCTGCCCTCCATCATCGTGCCGAGCCCCTGCACCGCGCACACGTCGGGGCGTTCGGCCGCCCGTACCGGCATGCCGGTCGCCTCGCTCAGCATCGCGTCGAGACCGGGGAGCCGGGCCGAGCCGCCGACCATCATGATGCCGCGCTCCGCGAGGTCGGCGACGAGGTCGGGCGGGCAGTCGCGCAGCACCTTGCTGATGCCGTCGAGCACCGCGGTGAGCGGGGCGTGGATGGCGTCGCGGACCGCCGCCGTCTCCACGTGCACCGAACGGGCCCGCCCCGTCGTCGCGTCCCGGCCGTGGACCTCGGTGCGGTCCGGGCCCTGGGTGGTCAGGCCGTTGCCGCTCAGGGTGACCTGCAAGGGCCGTACGGTCTGCGAGGGGAGCATCAGCGCGTGCTGCTGGCGCAGGTGCTGGATGACCGCGTGGTCGATGGCGTCGCCGCCGACCGGGACCCGGATCGCCGTCACGATGGAACCCATCGAGAGCACCGCGATCTGCGTGGTGGCCGTGCCGCTCACGATGATCATGCTGGCTTCCGGCTGTTCGACCGGCAGGCCGCAGCCGACGGCCGCCGCGACGAGGGTGTCGACGCACTCGACGCGGCGCGCGCCGAGCCCGACCAGGGTCTCGATCATGGCGCGCCGGGCCAGCGGGTCCATGTCGTGCGGGGTGCAGACCGCCGCGCGCAGCCGGGGCTTGCGGCGCAGGGTGCGCCGGAGCTTGTCGCCGATCAGGTGGCGCAGCATCCGCTGGGCCATGTCGATGTCGACGACGCAGCCGCCGGAGACGGGGCGCACGACGCGGATGTGGGCCGGGGTGCGGCCGGTCATCTTCTCCGCGAGTTCGCCGACCGCGATCAGGGCGCCGGTGCGGGTGTTGACCGCCGCCGCGCTCGGCTCGTCGACGACGAGGCCGACCCCCTTCACATAGACGCGGGTGCGGGCGGCACCCAGGTCGACGGCGAAGTGGCAGCGGACCAGCTGCTCCAGACTGACGGTCATGGCAGATCCTCCCGAGAGCGCAGACCGTGGGCGGACCGCGACTGCGGCCCTCTTGGCATCGTGTGCGCGGGAGGGGGAGCGCGCGCGCTGGGATGGGCCGGGCGGGGCGGGGCCGGACAGGTGAATTCGACCGCGGCGGTCTGACGACTCGTCATGAGTTGTACGTGGTCACCGGCCTGACTGGGCGTCCGGTGCGGGATGGCCGTGCCCGCCTGGCGGGAACGTGCCAGGGCAGCTTCCCGCCAGCTCCCGTCAACTCACCTGTAACAGATGCGGCTTGAGACTCTTCCCAGCACTCGGGTGACCCCCGACCCGGGGCCTACGGAGAGAGGCGACGATGACCAGAGGACCTGGCGCGAGACGCGGCGCGGCCCTGCTGTCGGCCGGCATCGCGTTCGCGCTGCTGCCCGCCGGTGGCGCGCAGGCCGCCCCCACGGCCGTACCGAAGGCGACCGGGGCCGCGGCCGCCGCGCACACCGTGACCCTGGTGACCGGCGACAAGGTGACCGTGACCGAGCTCGGCGGCGGCAAGAAGGCCGTCACCGTCGACCGGGCGAAGGGCGCGACCGGCGCCGTGCGCACGCAGGTGGCGCACGGCCACGTCCGCGTGGTGCCCGACGAGGCCCGGCCCTACCTGGCCGCGGGCACCCTCGACGCGCGCCTGTTCGACGTCAGTGAGCTGATACGGCAGGGCCTCGCGGACGGCAAGGCCGACGCGACGCCCCTCATCGTGACCTACGGAACCAAGGCTGCCCGCGACGCCCGGGCCGTCCCGAAGGGCGCCGAGCGCACCCGCGCCCTCCCCAGCATCGGCGGCGCCGCCCTCGACGCGGACAAGGGGCGCGCCTTCTGGGACGCGGCCACCGCCGGGCAGGGACGTGACTTCGCCGGGCAGGGGCGGGGCTTCGCCGGCGGCATCGGCAAGGTCTGGCTCGACGGACTCGTCAAGGCCGACATGGCCGCGAGCAACGAGCAGATCGGCACCCCGAAGGCGTGGGAGGCGGGGCTCACCGGCAAGGGCGTGAAGGTCGCCGTCCTCGACACCGGCTACGACCCCGCCCACCCCGACCTCGCCTCCCGGGTCACCGCGTCGAAGTCCTTCATCGAGGGCGAGGAGGTCGCCGACCGCGACGGCCACGGCACCCACGTGACGTCGACCGTCGGCGGCTCCGGCGCCGCCTCGGACGGCAAGGAGAAGGGCGTCGCGCCGGACGCCACGCTCGCCGTCGGCAAGGTGCTCAGCGACGAGGGCTCCGGCACCGAGTCGCAGATCATCGCCGGGATGGAGTGGGCCGCCAAGGACATCAAGGCCAAGGTCGTCTCGATGAGCCTCGGCTCGCAGGAGGCCAGCGACGGCACCGACCCGATGGCCGCCGCCGTGAACTCCCTGTCCGCGCAGACCGGCGCCCTGTTCGTCATCGCCGCCGGGAACACCGGCGCGCCCGGCTCCATCGGCTCGCCGGGCGCCGCCGACGCCGCGCTGACCGTCGGCGCCGTCGACGCCGCCGACCGGGCCGCCTACTTCACCAGCCAGGGCCCGCGCCTCGGGGACGACGCCCTCAAGCCGGACGTCTCCGCGCCGGGCGTGGACATCCTGGCCGCGCGCTCCTCGCTGGCCGCGGGCGACGGCGCGTACACCGAGATGAGCGGCACGTCGATGGCGACGCCGCACGTCGCCGGGGTCGCCGCGCTGCTCGCCCAGGAACACCCCGACTGGACCGGCGCGCAGCTCAAGGACGCCCTGATGTCCAGCAGCACCACTCTGGACGCCTCCGCCTACGAGCTGGGTGCGGGCCGGGTGAGCGTGCCCGACGCGATCGGCGCGCGGATCACCGCCACCGGCAGCGCCGACCTCGGCTCCTACACCTGGCCGTACGAGGACAACACGCCGGTGACGAGGACCGTCACCTACCGCAACTCCGGCGATGAGCCGGTGGAGTTGAGCCTGGCCGTGCAGGGCGCCGCCGACGGCGTCGCCACGCTCGCCGACACCACGCTGAACGTCCCCGCGCACGGCAGCGCGGCCACCACCGTCACCGGCGACGGCGGCCGGGCGCCCGTCGGCAACACCAGCGGGCGGATCGTCGCCAGCGCGGGCGGGAAGCCGGTCGCCCACACGGCGTTCGGACTCGTCAAGGAGGAGGAGCGGTACACGCTGACCGTCCACGTCAAGGACCGGTCCGGGGCGCCGAGCGCCGCCTCCCTCGGCGTGCAGCAGCTCACGGCGGGCACCGACCCGTTCCCGGCCACCGTCGGCGAGTCCGGCACGCTGCGGCTGCGGCTCAAGCCCGGCTCGTACTACCTGGAGTCCTACCTCGACGTGCGCGGCAGCCACGGCAAGGACTCGCTCGGGCTCGGCTACCTCGCCGACCCGCAGGTCAGGCTCGACCGGGACCGTGAGATCACGCTCGACGGGCGGCAGTTGAAGGAGATCACCGCCGACGTCGGACGCACCACGCAGACCCGGCAACTCGTCATGGAGGCCGACCGGCAGGCGAACGGCGCCGACTACATGAGCGCCGTGCAGCTGCCGGTGACGTACGACAGTGTCTTCGCCGCGCCCACCCACAAGGTGAGCGACGGCAGCTTCGCGTACCGGACCGTGTGGCGGCTCGGCAAGCCCGTGCTCCAGGCCGACGGGGTGCGCGAGGCCACCATGCAGGCGGGCAGCACGCTCATCGAGGGCCGCAGCCGGCTGCGGGTCGTCGACGCGGGCGCGGGTGCTCCCGCCGACTACGCGGGCAAGGACGTGCGCGGCAAGGCCGTGCTGGTGCGCCGCGGTACGGCCCTCACCCCGGACCAGCTCGCCGGAGCGGCGCAGGACGCGGGGGCAAGGGCCCTGTTCGTCACCGACGACGAGGCCGGGCGGCTGAGCGCCTGGTTCGGGTCGGAGGACGGCAGTGACCGGCCGCTGCAGATCGCCTCCGTCGACGCGGCCGACGGCGCCGCGCTCGCCCGGCTCGCCGCGGCGGGCCGCAGCCTCACGATGACGGGCACCCGGTACACGCCCTGGGTGTACGACCTCACCGACGCGCACGAGGGAGGCGTGCCGAAGGGGAGCCTGCGGTTCGCGCCCGGCAAGCGCGACCTGGCCGTGCTGGACGCGCGGTTCCACGCGGTGAAGCCGCAGGACGGCGGCGAGTTCCGCTACTCGATCACCGACACCTTCCCCGTCGGCCTCGGCTTCCTGGAGCAGATCGCCTACCCCGCCGAGCGCACCGACTACGTCTCCACGGGCGCGGGCCAGACCTGGCACGAGTCCGTGCAGACCGGGCCGACCGACCTGGAGCAGCGCAGCGGCCTGGTCGCCTACCGGGGCGGTACGCACCAGGAGCTGGACTGGTTCAAGCCGGTCTGGCACCCGTGGCTGGGCAGCGGCCTCGGCTGGGGCCAGCAGCGCTCCGGCTCCACCTTGCAGTTCAACACGCCGGGCTGGGGCGACTCGGGGCCCGACCACACCGGCTTCGGTGACGCGTGGAGCAGCGAGACGAACGGCATGGACCAGTACACGTCCGTCGCCGTGGACGGGGTGCAGGTCGACCGGAAGAAGAGCTCCGGCGTGTACGTGTGGGACGCCGACCCGGCCGAGCACACCTACACGGTCGCCACGGACACCACGCTCGACCCCGCGCGCTGGGAACTGTCGACGAAGGGCCACGCCGAGTGGACCGTCAGGTCGGCGGCGACGCCGGACGACCGGTGGACCTACCTGCCGCTGATCAACCTCGGCTTCGACATCGACACCGATCTCGCGGGTGACGTCCGCGGCGGCCGGCGCGTCCCGGTCGGGATCTTCGGCGAGTACGTCAAGGACGCGTCCGGCACCGGCACCATCGGCGGCGGCAGGCTGGAGGTCTCCTACGACGACGGCGCGAGCTGGAAGCAGGTGGCGCTGAGCGGCCGGGGAGCCTCCTGGAAGGGCGGCCTGGACGTGCCGCGCGGCGCGCGGTACGTGTCGCTGCGCGCCTCCGCCAAGGACGACCGGGGCGGTTCCGTCACCCAGGAGATCATCAGGGCGGTGGGCGTCAGGTAGCCGTCACCCCTGCTGAGCAGGGAGACCGCGGGCCCGGCCCGGCGCGGAGCGGTTCCGCGCCGGGCCGCGGCGTGTCAAGGGGTGATACGCGCTCGTCCGGGATGCGGACTACGGCTTGTGGCGGCGACGGCGGCCCGGACAGGATGCGGGTATGGCCCCCGCCCTCGTCTCGCGCCGACACGTGGATCTGCTGCGTGTCGCGACGATGCTCTGTCGGGCCTCCGCGCGTCGCCGTCCGTCCGGCCGCTGAAAGACCGAGGTCGCCCCGGCTGCTGAAGGGCCTTGGCGGCTCCGGCTGTTCAAGGTCCGCGCTCGTCCCGGCTGCTGAAGAACCGTGGCCGCCCGGGCTGTTGCAGGTCCGCGGCCGTCCCGGCTCCTGACGGTCCGCGTCCCTTCGCGCGCTGCCGCGGAACCTGGGCCGGCCACCGGGCCATTGGGCCGCCGTGCCGAACGCCCGCTACTCCGACGGTATTTGACGCGCCGCCCGCACCCCTGTCGTCGCCGCCCGGGGTGCGCCCCCGCCCTTGCCACCCCGTCACAGGCCCGAGGTGCCCATGCCCGAGAACCACCCGCTGTTCCACTGGTCCCTGGCCGACGGAGAGGACCGGGCCGGCGCCGGCCGGCCCGTCCGCGTCGCGCGCGCCGCCGAACAGGCCGGATTCACCTCGCTGTGCACCCCGGCAGCGCCCGGCCGCGCCGACCCCTGGCACCTCGCGTCGGTCCTGGCCGGGCGGACCGAGCGCATCGGGTTCCTGGTGGGGGTCAGGGCGGGGGCCGTCAGCCCGACGCTGCTGGCCCAACAGGCCGACGCCTTCCGCCGGTTCACCGGCGGACGGCTGCGTCTGCACATCATCACGGCCACGGGCGGGGAGGCCGCGGAACCGCCGCCGGGCGGCGACCGGCCGACCCACGACCAGCGCTACGGCCGCACCGACGAGGTGATGGCCGTCCTGCGCAGGCTGCTGGACGGCGGGCGGGTCGACTTCCAGGGGCGGCACGTGCAGGTCGAGGGCGCGCGGCTGACCGGCCCCGCCGTCGAGCATCCGGTGCCGCTCTACCTGGGCGGGGTCTCCGGCACCGCCGAGAACCTGGCCGCCCGCCGCGCGGACGTGCACCTCATGGGGAGCGGGCCGGCCGAGCCCCCGGAGGCCGTCGCGGCGCGGGTCGCCCGGCTGCGCGGCCGCAACCCGGCCCTGCGCTGCGCCCTGCGGGTGCCCGTCGTCGGACAGGACCATGACGCGGCCGCCCGGCACCTGCACGCCTACTGTCGCTCGGGCGTCGACGAGTTCGTGCTCTCAGGGGGCCCGGACCCGGACGACGCCCTGCGGGTGGCAGGGGAAGTCCTGCCGCGGCTAGGGGAGTTGCTCGCGGCTGAAGGGGTACGCGGACATGCGACGGCGCCGCCTCCCCGTGGGACCGGGGAAGGCGGCGCCGCGTCGGCGTCCGACGCCGTTACACCAGCCAGCCGACGAAGTGGACGAGACCGGCGAGGATGTCGGTGAGCAGGTTCATGGTGATGCGTTCTCCTTGCGATGGTGCATGTGTGTGGGACCAACACCCCGGCCCTGTATGGGACAGGGGCCGGGTGCGCGTCAACTACGGTCTGCAGCCCGTTGCTTGCGCCCCGTAAGCATCGTTGGTCATCCGTGCCTCATGCAATTTCTGGCGCCACGATCACCTGTTCGCGGGAACACCTGCTCGCCTGTTCGTTTCCCGATCATGCCGGAGGCGGCTCCGCGATCCCGCGGACGACGCCGAGCTCCACCAAGTCCTGCGGCCGCAGCCCGAGTTGGTCGGCGGTCTGCGGCGCCCGGTCCGCGGGGCGCTTGAGGATCGCCGCGGCCAGCTCCGGCGCGATCACCGAGAAGTACGCGTCCGGGGCCACCCAGGTGCGGCCCGGCGCCGCCAGCGCCAGTGCGCCGCCCGAGCCGCCCTCGCCCACGACGAGCGTGGTGACCGGCACCGGCGCCTCGGCGAGCGCCAGGAACAGCTCGGCGATGGCCGGGCCCGCGCCCGCCCGCTCGGCCGCGTCCCCGCTCGCCGCCCCCGGGGTGTCGACGAGGGTGAGCACCGGGATGCCGAGCCGGCCCGCGAGCCGCAGCAGCCGGGTCGCCGTGCGGTACCCGGCCGGGGTGGTCGCCGTCCCGCACTGGGCCGCGTACGCGAGCGTCCGCCCCTCGCGCTCCCCGAATCCGCAGAGCATGCCGTCGTCGACCCCGCCCGCCCGGTCTCCGCGCAGCTCCTCCCGGTAGGTGAAGTAGGCGTCCAAGTAGGCCCCGGCGCGCGGCCGTCGCGGGGCGCGGGCCCGCTGGACCGCCTCCCACCCGGTGGCCGGCAGGTCGGTGCGGCCGAGCGCGTACGGGACCGGCGCGGGCGCCTCGGACGGCCGGGTCAGCAGCCGCAGCCTGCGGCCCAGCGCGGCGCGCAGCTCTCCGGGCGGCACGACCGCGTCGACGGCGCCCGCCCGCAGCTGCGCCTGCGCGGTGTACGCCGCCGGGTCCGCGTCCGGCGGGCGGACGCGCGAGCCCGCGAACCCGATCTGCGCGTCCGGCAGGGCGAGCGTCAGGTCGGCGCCCGCGCCCAGGGTGGCCCAGCCGCCGCCGGTCGTCGGATCGCGCACCACGGCGATCTGCGGCAGGCCCGCGGCCCGGGTCAGCGCCGACTGCCGGGCCACGCGCTGGAGCTGGGTCAGCGCGATCATGCCCTCCTGCATGCGGCTGCCGCCGGTGGCGACCACCGGGACCACCGGCAGGCGGTGCGCGCGGGCGTACGCGTGGGCCGCCTCGATGCGGTCGCCCGTCTCCTGGCCGAGGGAGCCGCCCAGGTAGCCGAACTCGAAGGCGATGACCACGGTGGTGGTGCCGCCGACCGCGGCGGTGCCGGTGACGACGGACTCCGACTCGCCGGTCCTGGCGGCCGCCCGCTGACGCGCGCCCGCGTAGTCGGGCCAGCCCAGCGGGTCGGGGCGCTCCGGCGGGGGCGGGAGCGGCAGGCCGCGGAAGGTGCCGGGGTCGCAGAGCGCGTCCAGGACGTCGCGGGCGCCCGTGCCGTCAGCCATCGGGGAGCGCCCGCTTCAGGATCTTGCCCATGTCGTTGCGGGGCAGCGCGTCGAGGTAGCGGACGGTGCGGGGCCGCTTGTGCGGGGCCAGGCGCGCGGCGACGTGGTCGGCGAGGGCTCCGGCGTCCGGCGGGTCGGCCGCGTCGTCCGGCACGATCCAGGCGACCACCCGCTCGCCGAGGTCGGCGTCGGGCGCGCCGGTGACGGCGGCCTCCTTGACGCCGGGGTGCTCCAGGAGCGCGTTCTCGATCTCGCCCGCGCCGATCTTGTGACCGCCGCTCTTGATGAGGTCGGTGGCCTTGCGCCCGATGATGCGGACGGAGCCGTCGGGGTCGCGCACCGCCATGTCGCCGGTGCGGAACCAGCCACCGGGCGCGAACGCCGCCGCCGTGGCGTCGGGCCGGTTCAGGTACTCCAGGAACAGGTTCGGCCCGCGGACCTGGATCTCGCCGACCGCCCCGGGCTCGCCGGCGGGCACCTCGGTCGTGCCGTCCTCCTCCGTCAGGCGCAGCTCCACCCCGGGCAGCGGCAAGCCCACCGTGCCGGGGCGGGGCTCGCCGTCCGCGCGCACGCTCGTGTTCATCAGGGTCTCGGTCATGCCGTACCGCTCGACGACGCGCTGCCCGGTCGCCGCGGTGATCCGCTCGTGGTCGTGGACCGGGAGCGCCGCCGAGCCGGAGACCAGCAGCCGGGCCGCGCCGAGCGCCGCGGCGAGCGCCGGGTCGGTGGGGAGCGCCTCGGCGATGCGGTGGTACATCGTGGGCACGCCGAAGAGCATCGTGGCGCCGGACGCCAGCTCGCGCGTCACGCCCTGCGGGTCGAACCGCCCCAAGTGGCGCACCGCGCCGCCCTGGCGCAGCGGGCCGACGATCCCCAGGATCAGACCGTGGACGTGGAACAGCGGCAGCCCGTGCACCAGGGTGTCCCGCTCCGTCCACCCCCAGGCGTCACGGAGCGCGTCGAGGGTCGCGGAGACGGCCCGGCGCGGCAGCACGGCGCCCTTGGGCGGGCCGGTGGTGCCGGAGGTGTAGACGACGAAGGCCGGGGCGCCGGGGTCGGCGGGCTCGTCCGGGAGTGCGGCGGGCGGCCCCGGCGCTGCCGCGACGGTGACGTCGATCCGCCGCAACGCGGCCAGCGCGGGCGGGAGTTCGGCCTCCGGCGCCGCCAGTACCGCGTCGGGGGCGCTGTCCGCCACGATGTGGCCCAGCTCGGCCGCGCCCGACTTCGGGTTGACCGGGACGGCGGCGGCCCCCGCGAGCAGCGCGGCGACCACGCCGACCGCCGTCTCCAGGGTCGGCGTCGCCCAGACGGCGACCCGGGCCGTGCCGGACAGCCGGCCCGCCAACGGGGCGGCGACCGCGGCCAGTTCGCCATAGGTCAGGGCGCGGTCGCCGAACCGCAGCGCCGGCCTGTCTGGGGGACCGGCCAGGGCCGGGAGGAGTCGGGACACGTGGACGCTCCTGATCGCATTGGTTCAGTGGCTGAGCCAATCCGAGCGTGCCGTCTGGCAGCCGTCCACGTCAAGGACGTACGCTGCCGGGCACACGACGCGCCACGGACGTACCCTGCCGGGCACACGACGCGCCACGGACCGGGTGAGGAAGGGCCGCCATGACCGACGCACTGCGGCCGATGACGGCCCGCCCGCGCCTGTACGAGCAGGTGCTCGACCGGCTGCGGACGTACGTCGCCGAGGGCGGCCTGCGCACCGGCGACCGGCTGCCGACCGAGCGGGACCTGGCGGCGCGGCTCGGGGTGAGCCGGGCCTCGGTCAAGCAGGCCATCGTCGTCCTGGAGGTGCAGGGCCTGGTGGAGGCGCGGCACGGCGGCGGTACGTACCTGATGCGCGACAGCCTCGACGACGTCGTGGTCGAGCCGGTCGAGAGCCTCGTCGCCCGCAAGAAGCGGCTGCCCGACGTGCTGGAGGCGCGGGAGGCGCTGGAGACGAAGCTGGCCGAGCTGGCGGCCGAGCGCCGCACCGACGCCGACCTGGCCGCCCTGCGCGCCGCCCTCGACACCATGGCGCGGGACATCGCGGCGGGTGGGCTCGGCATCGAGGGGGACCGGCTCTTCCACGCGGCGGTGACCGCGGCCGCGCACAGCGCTCTGCTCGCGGAGTTCATGCGGCAGATCGACGCGCCCGTCGCGGAGTCCCGCACCGAGTCGCTGCGCCAGCCGCGCCGGCCGGGCCGCTCGCTCGCGCAGCACCGGGCGATCCTGGGCGCGATCGAGGCCGGGCAGGGGCGCGGCGCGGCCGCGGCGATGCGCCGGCACGTCCGGTCGGTGGCCAAGGTGCGGCTCCTGGAGTGGGACCCGGACGCCACCGAGGCCTGAGCGAATCTCCAATTCCGCTTATTTTTCGAATAGTCGGCCGACTGCGCGCGGAATTCCGGGGCACCCGGAGGTGCGTAACGAAGTCCAGAAAAGCGACCTGCAAGGGGTGTGGACCATGTCGGCTTACGGTAGTCGTTCCGCTGCTTCCTCCGGTTCCCGGACGAACGGGCTCGCGATAGCCGGACTTGTCTGCGGCATCGTCGGTCTGTTCTTCCTGAGCTTCGTCCTGGGCCCGCTGGCGATCATCTTCGGCGCGATGGCGCTGCGCCAGAAGGCGGCCGGTGGCGGCGGAATGGCGAAGGCCGGGCTCATCCTCGGCATCATCGACGTGGTCCTCTTCATCGTCATGATGATTGTCGCGGCCAATGGCGGATTCAGCTGGTACGTCGGTGGCTGACGCCTGACAGGACGGGCGGGCGGGAATTTCACGTCGGCGGGGGAATGCGCGCGGATAGTGCGCGCATTCCCCCGCCGACGTGTTTTGCCGTACGGGGGCGGGGTGCGCGCCGTGCGGGGGGGACGAGGCCGGTCGCGGTCGGCCCCGGTCCGCGCGTTAGCCTCGCGAGGACCGCGCACGACCGCAGTTCCGCCGTGCGCCGGCCCCGCCGCGCGCGACCGGCCGGTGCGCCGTCCCTGGAGGAGCAAGCCCGTATGCCCCGCATCGCCCTCGTCACCTGCCGGCCGGCCCCGCACATCAGTGAGGACCGCGACCTGCCGCTGCTCGCCGCGGAGATAGCGAGCGCGGGGGCCGAGGCCACCGTCACGCAGTGGGACGATCCCGCGGTCGACTGGGCGGCGTTCGACCTCGTCGTCATCCGCTCCACCTGGGACTACAGCTGGCGGCGCGCGGAGTTCCTGGACTGGGCCGCACGCTGCTCGGCCCGCACCCGGCTCGCCAACCCCGTCGACGTGCTCCGCTGGAGCACCGACAAGCGCTACCTCGGCGACCTGGCCCGCGCGGGCGTACCCACCGTGCCGACGGCGTACGTCGCGCCGGGCGAGGCCGCGGAACTGCCCGCCGACGGCGAGTACGTGATCAAGCCGACGTCCGGCGCGGGCTCCCGGTATGCCGCCCGCTACACCCCGGCCGAGCGGGAGGACGCCCTGCGCCACCTGGCCCGGATGCACGCCGAGGGGCTGACCGCCATGGTGCAGCCCTACGTCGCGGGGATCGACGTGAGCGGGGAACGGGCCGTGCTCTTCTACGGGGGCTCCTACCTGCACTCCATCCGCAAGGGCGCCGTGCTCGCCCCCGGCGTCGCCTTCGACGAGCGCAAGGTCGCCCACCCGGGGCTCGAACCGTGGGAGCCGAGCGCGGCCGAACACGCGGTGGCGCAGGCCGCGTTGGCCGTCGTGCCGGGCGGGGCGGAGCAGCTGCTGTACGCGAGGGTGGACCTGGTCGACGGTCCGGACGGGCGGCCCTGCGTGATGGAGCTGGAGCTTGTCGAGCCGAACCTGTTCCTGAACGCGGTGCATCCCGGGTCGGTGCGGGCCGTCGCCGAGGCGATCCTGAAGGCGGCCTGAGCCCTGAGGGAGGGATCGGTGAGCGCGTCTGGGCCTGTCACGAGGCCGGGGTTCTGGGGGACCGGGCAGGTCAGGAGGCCGGGGTTCTGCGCGGCCGGGCTCGTCAGGAGGCCAGGGTTCTGCGGGGCCGGGCAGGTCAGGGGTCCGGGGTCGTCCAGCGCTGGAGCAGGCCCCAGGTGAACTCCGCCCGCACCAGCCGCCGGGCGCCGCTCTCGTCCGGGGCCGCGAACTCCAGGCCCCAGCGCGTCGGCGCCGAGCCCTCCAGCGGGCGCGCGGGGGCGAAGGCGCGGGCCGCCTCGTCCACCGTGCAGGACCAGGGCGTCAGATCGGCGAGGGCGCGCAGGGGCGGGGCGGGGGTGCCGGGCGCGCGGATCAGCCACTCGTTCCAGACCGCGCCCGTCGGAGAGAGCAGGACCTCGAAGCGCAGGCCGGGCCAGAGCGGCACCGGCCACAGCAGCGCCTCGCACTCCAGGTCACCGATCCTGCGGAGCAGCGTGCGCTCCGGGGCGCCGAGGATCGCGCGGTACCGGGAGAGCGCCGAACGGCCGCCGCGCGCGTGCAGCATCGCCTGCCAGCGGCGGTTCGCCTCCCGCATGTCGGCCACGCTCACGCCGAGGTCCGCGCGGGCGCTCTCCACCAGCTCCGGGTTGTGGTCGGCCATGCGGCGCAGCAGCACCAGCTGGAAGTGGAGCGGCGTGAAGGGTTCGGCTGGTCCGGCGGGGCGGGAGCGGGGCATGCCTCCATGGTCGCGCACGGCTGCGGCCCCGCTCCGGGCGCCGCGGGCCGACGGCGAAAGCCCGGGCCTCTCCTGACCCCATTGCCCGGTCAACGGGGCTGTGCGTAGCCTACGTTCGTCATGCCGACCGTCTGTTGAAATATCGAACAGGGAAGGGGGCCGGTCGTGGGACGCCTCGTACCCGCAGTGACCCGGGCTCTGGACATACTTGAGCTCTTCCTGGACGGGGACGGCACACTGTCCGCCCCCGACATCGTCCGCAAGCTACAGCTGCCCCGCACCACGGTCCACGAGCTGCTCACCACGCTCGCCGCCCGGGCGTACGTCGTGCAGGTCCCGTCCCAGCCCGGCCGCTACCGCCTCGGCGTGCGCCCCTACCAGCTCGGCAGCCGGTACGCGGAGCAGCTCGACCTCGCCGCCGAGGGCCAGCAGGTGGCGCGCACCGTCGCCGAGACCTGTGACGAGACGGTCCACGTGGCGATCCTGGAGGGCGCCGACGTCATCTACATCGCCAAGGTCGACTCCACGCACGCCGTGCGCATGGTCTCCGCGGCGGGCCGCCGGCTGCCCGCGCACTGCACCTCCGTCGGCAAGATGCTCCTCGCCTCACTGCCGGAGTCCGAGCTGGCCGCCCGCATCCCGGCCGGCGCCGAGCTGGCCGGCATGACGGAGAACAGCATCACGGACCCGGCCGCCCTTCACACGCATCTGGCCGGTATCCGGCGGCGCGGGGTCGCCGTCGAGAGCCGGGAGTCGAACCCGGACGTGTCGTGCGTCGCGGCGCCCGTGCGCGACCGCACCAACCGGGTCGTCGCCGCGCTCTCCATCTCCGTGCCGATGATCCGCTGGAGCGAGGCCCGCCAGGAGGAGCTGGCGGGCCTCGCCGTGAAGGGCGCGGCCGACCTGTCGGAGCGCCTCGGCCACCGGGGTGCGGCGTGAGGGCCGAGGTGGCGGTGCCGGAGGCGGCACGGCTGGGGGAGGGGCCCACCTGGGACGCGGCCACGGGCCGGCTGATCTGGGTGGACATCCTCGGCTCCCGTGTCCACACCTACGAGCCGGCCGGCGGGCGGCGCACGGTGCTCGCCACCGAGCAGCACGTGGGCGCCGCCAAGCCGGGCGCCGACGGCGGGCTGGTCGTCAACCTCCGGGACGGCGTGGGGCGTTACGCGCCGGACGGGGCCTTCAGCTGGCTGCACCGCGAGCCGGTGGCCGGGCGGCGGGGGAACGACGCGGCCGTCGCGCCGGACGGTGCGCTGTGGGCGGGGTCCATGGCGTACGACGAGACACCCGGCGGCGGCAACCTGATCCGGCTCGCGCCCGACGGGGCGGCGACGGAGGTCCTCGACGACGTCACCGTCTCCAACGGCACGGGCTGGAGCCCCGACGGATCGCTCATGTACTACGTCGACACGGCCACGCGGCGCATCGACGTCTTCGACGTGGCGGGCGAACGGGTCCATGGGCGGCGCGAGTTCGTCACCGTCGAGGAGAGGGCGGGGTACCCCGACGGGCTCACCGTCGACGCGGACGGGTGTGTGTGGGTGGCGTTGTGGGACGGGGCGGCGGTGCGGCGCTACACGCCGTCCGGGGTGCTGGACCGTACTGTCCGGCTGCCCGTGCGGCGGCCCACCGCCTGCGCGTTCGGCGGCGCCGGGCTGAGCGACCTGTACGTCTCGTCGGCCCGGGTGGGTCTCGACTCGCCGTCGCCGCTGGAGGGTTCGCTGCTGGTGCTGCCGGGGGCGGGGTGCGGCCTTCCCCAACCGGCGTTTGGATTCTGAACGCCGGCTGGGGCGCGCCGGGTAGGTGCGAGCGCAGTTCCCCGCGCCCCTGGGCGGTTCGTCGGCTTTCCCGGCGTGGGGCTTCTCGCGCGGTTCCCCGCGCCCCTGTGATGCGCACTTCGTGCGCCACCTCATCGGGCGCCCCTGAGGGGACAGGAACCCCCGGCAGCTAGGCGCCCTGCCCCCCTCACGTAACCCGCGCCCCGGAAGCCTCGGTGGCCTCGGTGGCCTCGGTGGACGAGTGGTTCGGCGCGTTGAAGGCGGCGAGGCGGGCTACGAGGAAGGGGTTGCAGACCCTCGGCTTGCACGCCAACGACCAGAACTTCATGTGGTGGTTCTTCGTCGCTTTCTACGCCCAGCTCGGCGGCGCCTACTTCGACGCCACCCGCACCGAGGTCACCTTCGACACCGGCAGAGCCACCCAGGTCCTGGAGTTCCTGCGCCGGCACGTCACAGACGGGTACGCGATCGCGGGCGCCGCCGACGGCGAACAGTTCCTCAACGGCGCCCGCGCCATGCGCCAGATCGACAAGGACGTCGAACTGGTCGCCTGCGGCAGCTCGGGCCGGTCCAGGAGACGTTCGCCGCATGTGAGGCGACCGTCCTGGCCGAGACCTACGACCTGGTCGACTACATATCGCTGCACGCCTACTACGAGGAGCACGACGGCGACCGGGACTCCTTCCTCGCCTCCGCGGTCGACATGGAGTCCTTCATCGAGCACGCCGTGGCGACCTGCGACCATGTCGGCGCCCGCCTCAAGTCCACGAAGAAGATCAACCTCTCCTTCGACGAGTGGAACGTCTGGTACATGTCGCGCACCGAGTCCCAGGTCGCGGCCCTGGACTGGCCCGAGGCCCCCCGCATCCTGGAGGACGTCTACTCGGTCACCGACGCGGTCGTCTTCGGCTCGCTACGCGCAGGCCGGCCGGTACGGCCGCGGCGAGGTCCTGGACGTCCGCGTCTCGGGCCCCACCTACGACACGGAGCGGCACGGCACCGCGGACCTGTGAGCACTCGGTCCTCGCCGACGCCGATCCGGACGCCCGCAACACCCGCACCGACCCGGACCGGGTGACCCCGCACGCGGGCACCGGCACGACACTGGAGGCGGGCACGCTCAGCGCGACGCTGGAGCCGCTGTCGTGGAACGTGATCCGGCCGGCGTAGACCGCGAGCCGAACCGGGCACCAGGCGGCCCCGCCGCTGCGGGGCCGACAGGCGTCACGCCCGTCGCTCCTGCTGCCCGCCCCAGGTGAACGTGTAGCGGTTCCGCTCCCGGTCGAAGGCGAGACCGGTGGCGACCCCCTCGATGCCGAATCCCTCCTGGAGGCAGGCGATGACAGCTGCCGCGGCGACCTCCTCCTGGTAGTCCGTCAGCATCGGCACGTCCCACTCGACGACCGTGACCACCAGAGCGGGAGACCCGCCGCGCACCGCGTCGAGCTGCCCGGCGACGAGCCCGAGACCGAACGCCATCCAGCGTTCGTCCTCCGCGACCATCCCCCGCGGCGGCACCCACCAGACCGCCGCACCGCCCTCCACCCGCCGCGCACCGGACGGCGCCTCGTCCATGGCCGCGACATCCAACGAGATCCGCGCGACGAGCCCCCACGGGCCGATGCGCTTCTTGTACAGGTGCGTGTACGTCATGGGTGTCCTCAGAGAAATCTCAGCCGGTCGAAGACGCGGGAGTGGAAGTAGTTCTCCGTCCCCATGTTCGTGGGACGGGTGATGTAGTCGTAGTCGTGCGGTTCGCCGCGCCCGTACATGATGCTGTGGCGGTCGATGAAGTCTTCCATCTCGGCCTCGCTCGACATGTCGCCCACGTGGGTCTGGCGCATGGCGGACAGATCCGCCTCACTCACGCGGAACGGCATGATCTCCACCTCGGCGCCGCGCCGGTCGCGCAGGAGCTGCGCGTAGCGCTCGGCCTCCTCACGTGAACTCCACGAGTACACGCCGGGACCCAGATGGGCGCGGTGGTCGGCGGCCGGCCACGGGGTGCCGTCCCGCCTGAGCCGGGCGGCGTCCTCCGGGTTCTGCACGGTGTAGAACTCCCGCTCTCCGCAAGCCGGCGCGAGGCCGAGCGGGTCGGCCTGGTGGTGCGGGTTCGTGACGTACGTCCGGGTGTTCGGTGCCGGTGCGAGGCCCAGGGGGTCACTGGTGACATACCGGGCGGTCTCCGGGTCGTAGTGGCGGAAGTAGTTGTAGTGCAGGCCCGTCTCCGGGTCGCTGTACTGGCCCGGGAAGCGGAGCGGGGTGTAGGCGTCCGCGTCGGTGTTCCAGCTGGTGGTGCCCCACACGGCGGTGCGCGTGCGCCAGGCGATGCGGCCCTCTTCGTCGACCAGTTCACGGGGGGCGCCGACGAAGTCGGTGACGATCGCGAAGAACCGCGAGTCGACCACGTCCTGCGGAGCGTCGGCCGCCGTGATGCGCTCGGTCTGGGTGACCGGTCGCAGGCCCTGGTGGTCCCAGGTCAGGGTGACGGGATGGGCCGCCCCGCGGGCCCGGGTCGTCTGTTCGCACAGCGTTGTGCCGTCCCACGTGAAGTCGACGCGTTCGACGACGGTCTCGCCGTCGGCCGCCAGGCGCAGTTTCGCCGTACGGCGGCCCAGCGGATCGTAGGTGTACTGCCAGCGGGTGCCGTCCGGGGTGGTGACCTGGGTCAACCGGTCGTCGGCGTCCCACTCGTAGCGCCAGGTGTCCGGCCTCCGGGACAGCCGTGTCTTCTGCCGCAGGATCACTCGTCCGAGGGCGTCGTGCTCGTAACGGACGTTACCGGCGCGCGTGATCCGGTCGCCCTCGTAGACCCGCGTGCCGGTGGCCTCGTGCCCGGGGTGCGAGGCGGGCCAGTGGGCTGTCGTCTGGTTGCCCGCGGCGTCGTAGGCGTACGTCTCGCTCCATCGGTCGGCGCGGACCGCGGTGATCCGGCCGACCGCATCCATCTCGAACTGCCTGGATCCGGACAGCGTGTCGTCAACCGAGGACAACCGGCCGTCGGCGCGGTAGGTGTAGGAGCGGTGTTGGAGCGTGCGGCCGTCCCGGGCGACGGCGGCCTGGGAGGTGAGCCGGCCGAGCGAGTCGTAGTGGTGGTCCAGCGCCAGGAAGTCGCCGACGTTCCGGGTGCGTTCTCGTCCCGCCGCGTCGTAGGTGATGTCGATCGAGCGGCCGGCCGCGGTCATGCCGCTGTGACGGCCCGCCGCGTCGTAGGTCCAGGTGGTGGTCGCGCCCATCGGGGTGGTGCGGCCGGAGCGACGCCCCGCACGGTCGTAGGTGTAGGTGAGCTCGCGACCGTCGACGTTCTCGGTGCGCAGCCGCCCGGCGGAGTCGCGCACATGGGACAGCCGGGTGCCCTGAGGGCCGGTGGCACCGGTGAGCCGCCCGCCGGTGTCGTAGGCGTACGTGGTGACCCGACCGTCCGCGTCCTTGCGCAGGATCCTGCCCATCGCGTCCCGCTCGAACGCGGTGGTCTGCGCGAGCGCGTTCGTGCGGGCCGTCAGGCGGCCTGCGGCGTCGTGGCGGTAACGCATCGTGCGGCCGTCGAAGTCGGTCTCCGCGGCCAGCCTGCCTGCTGCGTCATGGGTGTATGTCCAGGTCGCACCCTGGGGGTTCAGGACTCCGGTGAGGCGCAGCTCGGTGTCGTGCGTGAATTCCAGTCGTACGCCGTCAGGTGTGGTACGCGAGGCCGGCAGGTCGAAGTGGGTGTACTCGTACCTGGTCTCGCCGCCGAGCTCATCCGTGTAGGTGGTGCAGTTGCCCTCGCCGTCGTACGTCCAGGACTCGACGGCGCCGTCGGCCAGGACCCGCCGGGCGAGGTGGCCGTCGGGCGTCCATTCCATGCGGACCGTCACACCGGTGGCGTCGGTGCGGGTGACCGGACGACCGAGCGGATCGTGGGTCTGGCGGGTCGTCGCCCCGAGTGGATCGGTGATCTCGACGGGCAGCCCGGCCGCATCGCAGCGGACGGTGGTGACTTCGCCCATCGGGTCGGTGACCGAGGTGAGGCGGCCCGCCTCGTCGTGTCCGAAGTGGGTGGTCAGGCCCGCCGGAGTGGTGACGGACGTGTGGTTGCCGCGGTCGTCATAGGTGTGCCGCGTGACACCGCCGTCCGATGTGGTGATCTCGGTGGGCCTCCCGAACAGGCCGTACCGGGCGGTCGTCTCGCCTCCGTCCGCGCGCACCGCGGCGACCAGGTTGCCCTCGTCGTCGTAGCTGTGGACCGTGGTGTGTCCCAGCGCGTCGGTGCAGCTGAGGAGCCGGTCGCGCAGGTCCCAGGTCCGCGTGGTCGTGTTCCCCAGCGGGTCGGTGATCGCGATGACCTGGCCGTGCGGGTTGGCACGGTAGACGGTGGTGTGGCCGAGGGAGTCGGTGTAGGAAGCGGTGGTCGTGCCGTCTTCGTGGGGGTCGGCGTAGCTGATGCGGGAGTTCAGGAAATCGTCGCTGCCCCGGGTGGCGACGACTCGGCCCGCGCTGTCGTGGACGTAGGCGAACTTGGTGTCGTTGCTGTCGCGCCAGCCCGTGACGCGGTGGGCGTCGTCATAGCTGAAACGGGTCGGGGCGTCCGCGGCGTTGCGGACCTCCACGAGATCACCGGACCCGGCGTCGTAGGAGAAGCCACGCAGGCACAGCGGGCCGTCCTCGGTGCGGGCGTGCACGGCGGTGACCCGGTGGGTGCCGGGGGCCGTGGTCAGGGTCAGGTGGTAGCCGCCGGAGTGGGCGACGTCCGTCAGGGCGTCGTGCTCGTCCCGCTCGATGGTGATGTGATGGTGGTTGCGGTCCTCGACCCGGGTCAGCCACCATGTGCCCTCGCGCTCCTCCGCGGGTTCGAAGTGACGGGTCAGGCCGGTCCGGGGATCGTGCACCACCAGGACGTACGAGGTGCCCTGGGACAGGTACGTCAGCGCGAGTCGTTCACCCGCGGCCGGGTCGACCCGGTCGCCGACGATGTCCGGGGTGCGCGGGTAGTACAGGCTGGAGCCGTCCTCGCGGCGCCACCAGACACCCTCCGCCGGGTCCCTTTCCAGACGTTCGTCGAGAGTGGAGGCCCAGGAGGGACCGAAACTGATGCCGTGGGCGTAGCCGCTCAGGTGGGTGCGGCGCAGCGTCAGGGGCAGGATGCCGGGCAGGTCGACGTCCGTCTGCGCCATGGCCATCTGCCCACTGGCCATGTCGATCGGATCCCCGCAGAACTCCTTGTCCTTGAACGCACGGGCGTCCTTGGCCCGGTCCACCAGGTCGGGATCGTTCTTCCGGGCCGCGTCGATCGTGGGAGCGGACCCGGAACCGCTGTGGCCGTCACCGCCCTTGCCACCCCCGTCCTTCTTGCCCCCGATGATGGCCTCGACCTTGTCCCGGACGTCGTGGTCGTTGCCCTTGTGCAGCCGGGAGGTGGCCTTGGCGCGGTCCGGCACGGTCTCCGTGATGTGTTGGGCGACCTTGCCGAGCGCCTTCTCGGAGCCTTTGAGCGCACCGTGCAGCACGCTGTCGAATGCCTGGGTGAAGGGGTCGCGGCCCTTGCTGCGGCCGAACGCACTGCGCGCCTTGCCCAGGGACGTGGAGGAGGCCAGGTGCAGCTCGCCGCCGTGCTTGGAGACCTTGCCCGCGCCGTCCTCGAACTCGATGTGGTCGATCTTGGTGCGCTTGCCCCCGCCGCCGGCGGAAGCCAGCTGGAGGTCGGCCCCTCCGGCCCCTCCGGCCCCTCCGGCGCCGCCGGCCGAGGCGATGTGCATCCCGCCCTTGCCGCCGTGCCCGCCACCGCCGCTGCCGTCGCCGGACGGCATCGAGAAGGCGCCTTCGGCGAGGTCGAGCACCATGTCCTCGACCATCGCCTCCAGCTTGGCGTTGATCGGCTCCGTGATCTTGGCGAGGACCTCGTCGACGATCCGGTCCACCGCCTCGTCGATGATCCGCTTGACCACCTGCCGCATCGCCGCGACCTCACCCGCGCCGATCAGCGCGGACAGACCGCCGGTCACCACGGCAAGACCGGCCGAGATGCCCACCGACGCGGCCATGGCACCGAGTTCGATCTCGGCCTTGGTCTTCATCCCGAAGATGATGTCGGCGAGCACGTCGCAGGCGTCCGCGAACAGCCGGGCAAGTTCCGGCAGTTTCTCCAGGTGGCTGGCCTTCACCTGGTTCCAGTGCTTCTCGAACGAGTCCACGGCCCAGCCCTCGGACGAGGACAGGATGCGCGTCACCGCTTTGTGCGCGTCGCCGCCGTGTCCCTCGAACTGCTCCGCGAACTCCCGCATGGCGGTCGCCATTTCGCGGTAGTCGTCCTCGTCCACGTTCGGAAAGTTGATCCCGATGAAGTCCAGGACGTCATCGAGCCAACCCGGAATCGTGTAGCCCATCCCCCGTGCCCCCCGTGCCTGAGCGGTCCCGTCGCCGCATCCGCGTTCGAACCCTACTGGGGCGGACGTTCCCCCGCGGGGCTCCGGTTGCGGAGACGGACCCGCGGTGTGGCTCAGGAGGCGCCGAAGGAGTGCACCGTCGTCGTACGGTACGTCTCACCGGGGCGCAGCACCGTCGAGGGGAACGCGGGCTGGTTCGGGGAGTCCGGGAAGTGCTGGGTCTCCAGGCAGAGTCCGTCGCTCTGGCGGTAGGTGCGCCCGGACGGGCCGACGAGCGTGCCGTCGAGGAAGTTGCCCGAGTAGAACTGCACTCCGGGCTGGTCCGTGGCGATCCGCAGCGTGCGGCCCGAGCCCGGGTCGCGCAGGGTCGCGAAGGGCACCGGGCGGGCCGTGCTGCCCTTGTCGAGGACCCAGTTGTGGTCGAAGCCCTTCGCCGTGACGAGCTGCGGGTGAGCGACGCGGATGTCGTCGCCGATCGGCTTCGGGCGGCGGAAGTCGAAGGGGGTGCCCGCCACCTTCGCCAGCTCACCCGTCGGGATCAGCCCGGTGTCCGTGGGCGTGTAGCGGGACGCGGCGAGGGTGAGTTCGTGGTCGTAGATGCCGCCGCTGCCCTCTCCCGCAAGGTTGTAGTAGGTGTGGTTGGTGAGGTTGACGACGGTCGCTTTGTCCGTCGTCGCCTTGTAGTCGATGCGCCAGTCGCCGCGCGCGGTGAGCGTGTACGTGACCGTCACCTTGAGCGTGCCGGGGTAGCCCATCTCGCCGTCGATCGACGTGTAGTGCAGGTGCAGGCCGACGTCGGAGCCGGCCGTGAACGGCTCGACGTCCCACACCCGCGTGTTGAAGCCCTTCGCGCCGCCGTGCAGCGAGTTGGCGCCGTCGTTCACGGAGAGCTGGTGGGTCTTGCCGTCGAGGGTGAAGCGGCCGTTCGCGATGCGGTTGCCGTACCGGCCGATGGTCGCGCCGAAGAAGGTCGTCCCGGTGACGTAGCCCTCGATGTGGTCGTAGCCGAGGGAGACGTTCGCGTACCGACCGCGCCGGTCCGGGAGTTCGAGGGACTGCACGATGCCGCCGTAGGACAGGACCTTCAGGCGGGTGGTGCCGTTCGACAGGGACCAGCGGTAGATCCTCGTACCGTCGGCGAGCCTGCCGAACGGCTCCTTCGTCGGCTTTCCACGCGAGGCGGCCTGGGCGGTGCCGCCGCCGAGCGTGGTGGTGGCGGCGATGCCCGCGGCGGCGGTCACCGCGAGCACCGTACGTCTGGTCGTGTCCATCTGACGCTCCTAGTGCGGGGAGTGGTGCCTGATGACGTGCGACGTGCGACGTGCCATGTGTGGAGCGGGTGCCGTCAGGAACCCGCGCGGCGCTTGTTCCACACGTCGAAACCGACCGCGGCGAGCAGGGCGAGGCCCTTGATCACCGACTGCCAGTCGGAGCCGACGCCGAGCAGGTTCATGCCGTTGTTCAGCACACCGAGGACGAGGCCACCGATGATCGCGCCGAGGACGGTGCCGACACCGCCGCTCATGGAGGCGCCGCCGATGAAGGACGCGGCGATCGCCTCCAGCTCGAAGTTGAGACCGGCCTTCGGCGAGGCCGCGTTGAGGCGTGCGGCCACGACCAGGCCGGCCAGGGCCGCGAGGACGCCCATGTTCAGGAAGACGTAGAAGGAGACCTTCTTGTCCTTCACGCCGGAGAGCTTGGCCGCGGGGAGGTTGCCGCCGATGGCGTAGATGTGCCGGCCGAAGATCGAGTTGCGCATCAGGTAGCCGTAGCCGACGACCAGGACACCGAGGATGAGCAGGACGATCGGGGCGCCCTTGTAGCTGGCGAGCAGCATCGTCACCACGGCGATGGCGGCGACGATCGCGACCAGCTTCAGCAGGAACAGGTTGAACGGCGGCAGCTCCAGCGCGAACTCCTGCTGGCGGCGCCGGTCCCGCAGCTCCTGCACGACCACGGCCGCGGCGAGCACGACGCCGAGCAGCAGGGTGAGGTTGTGGTAGTTGGTGTTCGGGCCGACCTCGGGCAGGAAGCCGTTGCCGAGCTTGCCGAGGCCCTCCGGGAACGGGCCGAGGGTCTGCCCCTTCAGCAGGATCTCCGTGAGCCCGCGCCACACCAGCATGCCCGCCAGGGTCACGATGAAGGACGGTATGCCGCCGTACGCGATCAGCCAGCCCTGGATGCATCCCGCGGCGCCGCCCATCGCGAGGCAGATCACCGCCGCGAGTTGCCAGGGCATGTCGTGGCTGACCATGAGGACGGCGGCCGTCGACCCGACGAAGGCGGTCAGGGACCCCACCGACAGGTCGATGTGGCCGGCGATGATGACCAGCATCATGCCGATCGCGAGGATCAGGATGTAGCTGTTCTGCAGCACCAGGTTGGAGACGTTGCGCGGCAGGATCAGGTCGCCGTCCGTCCAGACGGCGAAGACGGCCACGAGCAGGCCGAGCGCGATCAGCATGCCGTACTGGCGCATGTTGCGGCGCAGCCCGTCGAGCACGAGACGCAGCAGCCCGCCCTGCCCGGTGGCTCCGTCCTTGCCCGGCGGCGCGGGGGCCGGGGACTTGTCCATCACGTCCGTGCTCATCGCGTTACCTCTTCTGTCCCGTTCTTGTCCTTGGTCATCAGGCGCATCAGGGACTCCTGCGTCGCCTCCGCGCGGGTGACCTCACCGGTCAGCCGGCCCGCGCTCATCGTGTAGATGCGGTCGCACATCCCGAGCAGCTCGGGCAGCTCGGAGGAGATGAACACCACCGCCTTGCCCTGGGCCGCGAGCCTGTCGATGACCGTGTAGATCTCGTACTTGGCGCCGACGTCGATCCCGCGGGTCGGCTCGTCGAGGATCAGCACCTCGGGCCCGGCGAAGATCCACTTGCTGAGGACGACCTTCTGCTGGTTGCCGCCCGACAGCTTGCCCACCGGTTCGAAGACCGTCGGGGCCTTGATGTTCATCGACGTGCGGTACTCCTCGGCGACCTGCCGCTCCCCGTGCTCGTCGACCACACCGCGCCTGGAGACCTTGCGCAGCGCCGCGAGGGAGATGTTGCGGTTGATGGTGTCGAGGAGGTTGAGGCCGTAGTGCTTGCGGTCCTCGGTCGCGTAGGCGATGCCGTGCCCGACGGCCTCCGCGACCGTCTTCGTGCGGATCTCCGCGCCGTCCTTGAGCACGATGCCGGCCGCGTACCGGCCGTAGGTCCGCCCGAAGACGTTCATCGCGAGTTCGGTGCGGCCAGCGCCCATCAGCCCCGCGATGCCGACGATCTCCCCGCGCCGTACGTGCAGGGAGACGTCGTCCACGACCTTGCGCTCGCGGTCCAGGGGGTGGTGCACGGTCCAGTTGCGGATCTCCAGGGCCGGTGCCGCGCCCTCCTCGGCCCGGTGCGGGGTGCGCTCGGGGAAGCGGTGCTCCAGGTCGCGGCCGACCATCCCGGAGATGATCCGGTCCTCCGAGGTCTCCTCGGCGTGCACGTCGAGGGTCTCGATGGTGCGGCCGTCCCGCAGGATCGTCACGGAGTCGGCGACGCGGCGGATCTCGTTCAGCTTGTGCGAGATGATGATCGAGGTGATGCCCTGGCCCTTCAACTCCAGGATCAGATCGAGGAGTTTGCCGGAGTCCTCGTCGTTCAGCGACGCGGTCGGCTCGTCCAGGATCAGCAGCTTCACGTCCTTGGCGAGCGCCTTGGCGATCTCCACGAGCTGCTGCTTGCCGACGCCGATGTCGCTGATCCGGGTGTTGGGGTTCTCCGCCAGGCCCACCCGGCGCAGCTGCCGGGTGGCGTGCATCAGGGTCTCCCGCCAGTCGATGAGCCCGCGCGTGGCGTGCTCGTTGCCGAGGAACATGTTCTCGGCGATCGACAAGTAGGGAACGAGCGCCAGCTCCTGGTGGATGATGACGATGCCCCGCTTCTCGGACGCGTTGATGTCCTTGAACTGGCAGGGCTCGCCTTCGAAGAGGATCTCCCCCTCGTAGCTGCCGTGCGGATGCAGGCCCGAGAGGACCTTCATCAGCGTGGACTTGCCGGCGCCGTTCTCCCCGCAGATGGCGTGGACCTCACCCTGATGTACCGTCAGGTTGACGTCCGAGAGCGCTTTCACACCGGGGAAGGTCTTGACGATCGAGCGCATTTCCAGGACGGGTCCCGCCATGGTCGTGCCCTTCAGCTAGTGGTTCGGAGCGAGTGCGGACCGGGCTGCCTACTGACCGAGGTCGGCCTTGGAGTAGTAGCCACTGGTGACGAGCTCCTTCTCGTAGTTGTCCTTGGTGACCAGGACCGGCTTCAGCAGGTACGAGGGGACGACCTTCGCGCCGTTGTCATACGTCTTGGTGTCGTTGACCGCGGGCTTCTTGTCGTGCAGCACGTCGTCGACCATGGTCACCGCGACCTTGGCCAGCTCGCGGGTGTCCTTGTAGACGGTCGAGTACTGCTGGCCCGCGACGATCGACTTCACCGAGGCGACCTCGGCGTCCTGGCCGGAGACAGCCGGCAGCGGCTTGGAGCCCGAGCCGTAGCCGTCCGACTTCAGCGCCGACAGGATGCCGATGGAGATGCCGTCGTAGGGCGAGAGGACCGCGTCCACGCGCGTGCTGCCCTTGTACGTGGAGGTCAGGATGTCGTCCATGCGCTTCTGGGCGGTGGCGCCGTCCCAGCGCAGCGTGGTGACCTGGTTGAGCTTGGTCTGGCCGGACTTGACGACGAGCTGCTTCTTGTCGATGTAGGGCTGGAGCACCTTCATCGCGCCGTTGAAGAAGTACTTGGTGTTGTTGTCGTCGTTGGAGCCGGCGAAGAGCTCGACGTTGAAGGGGCCCTTCTTGCCGCTCTCCAGGCCGAGCTTGTCGACCAGCGAACCGGCCTGCAGCTCGCCGACCTTCTCGTTGTCGAACGTCGCGTAGTAGCTGACGTCCTTGGTGTCGAGGATGAGCCGGTCGTAGGCGATGACCGGGATGTCGGCGTCGGCGGCCTGCTGGAGCACCGAGCTGAGCGACTTGTTGTCGATCGCGGCCACGATGAGCGCGGAGACGCCCTGCGTGATCATGTTCTCGATCTGCGAGACCTGCTGGTCGGGGTCGTCCTCGCCGAAGACCAGCTGGGTCTTGTACCCCTTGGCCTTCAGGGACTTCACGACGTTGTTGCCGTCGGCGATCCAGCGCTCCGAGGACTTCGTCGGCATCGCGATGCCGACCGTGGAGCCCTCGGCGCCCTTCTTGCCCTCGTCCTTGCCGCCCTCGCTGTCCTGGCCGCAGGCGGTCAGGGTGAGCGCGAGGGAGGCGGTCGCGGCTATCGCGGCCAGGGCGGCTCGGCGGTTTCGCATGGTCATCATCCTTGATGTGTGAGAGCGGAGCCCGGTCGGAGGGCCTGAAGTCACCGCTGGAGAGCGGCTGTTGACCGAGAACCAAAGTGCGTTGGATTGTGCGCGGCTCTGTCGTGTTCTGTGAAGTTGCGTGTCCAGAACGTTATTGGGCCGTGCTGAAGCGGCGGAGTTCACCCGGCAGCCGGGAGCCGAGCGGCGACATGCCGCCGCCGGCCCCGTGCCGATCGAGCAGGTCGAGCGCGAGCCGGCCCCGCCGCACCCGTTCCCGGGCGGTGTCGAGCGTGACGTCCCGCAGATGGGTGCCGTACGGATAGATGGCGGGCGCCTTGGCGAGGCCGAACTTCAGGTACAACGGCGCGCCACGGCGCACCAGTTCGGCGATCTCGTACATGCGGATGTAGCCGCCGAGGTCGTCGGGGGCCTCGACGTACATGTCCATCGGCGCCGCCGAGAGGCGGCGGATCTCGGTGAGGTGCGCGAGGGTCAGGTCGGACGGCACGTTCAGCGAGTCGGCGCCGAGCCGCTCGTACACGGCGTACGAGGCCGGGTTGACGGGTCCGATGAGCGCGGAGACCTTCAGCGTGGTGTCGGCCGGCAGGACGCCGTCGGCGCGCGCCCTGTGCAGCGTCCACAGCACGCCCTCGTCGGCGACGAGCAGGCACTTCGCGCCCAGCTCCGCCGCCCGTACGGCGTCCTCGACGCAGCCGGCGACCGCGTCGTGGCCGCGGGCGCGCAGTCCGGCGCCGCGCGAGTCGGTGCGCACGGAGGCGCCGGTGTCCCAGGTGCCGCGCGGCCCGGTGAACAGGCACAGCTCGATGTCGCGCTCGGCGGTCGCCTCGACCATCTCCAGGATCTCGGCGTCGCGCAGCATCCACACGCCGCTGCCCTGGCTGATCCGGTGGACGGGGACGTCGAGCCGCGAGGCCTCCTTCAGGACGACGCCGACGGCCTCGGGGCCCTCGACGGAGGGGATCTCCACGCGCCACGTCCCGCCGTCCGGGAAGGCGTGCGGGGAGGCGTCCGCCGGGTCCGGGGCGGGCGCGCTCAGCCCGAGGGAGGAGAGGGCGGGTTCGCCGGGTCGGCGGGGTGAGTCGGTCACGCGAGTTCCTTTGCGTTCAGCTGCGTACATCGGGGTCGGAGCCGGCGAGCGGCGGCGGGGCTACGGCCGCAGCAGGACCTTTCCGACCTTCGGATCCCCGGACCCCACCAACGCGAGGGCGTCCGCGAACCGTTCGAGCGGCCATTCGTGCGTCACCAGCGGCGCGGGATCGAGCAGCCCGGCGCCGAACGCCCGCACCGCGTGCGCCCACGCGTCGGGAGCGGCCCCGAAGACGGTCCGCACCTCCAGCTGGCGCACGACGAGATCCGTGGGGTCCAGCCCCTCGGCGCCCGCCGCGGGGATGCCGGTGAGCACCAGCCGCCCGCCCCGCCGCAGCAGGGACGCGGCGGTCCGGGCGGCCGACGCCGAACCGGCGGTCTCGATCACGACATCGATGTCCGCGGGCAGCGGGTCGGTGCGCAGCCGGAAGTCCGTCGCCCCGAACTGCCGCGAGAGCGCGGCCCGTTCGTCCCGGGTGCCGACGACGAGCAGCGCGGCGGGGGAGTGCGCGGCGAGGAACTGCACGGCGAACATCCCGAGCGTCCCGGTGCCCACCACCGCGACCCGCTCCCCGGGCCGCGCCCCGGCCTTGAGCGCCGCGGCGGCGACGCACGCGGCCGGCTCCAGGAGGGCGGCGGCGCTCAGGTCGGCGTCGTCGGGCAGGACGTGCAGCAGCCGGGCGGGGAGCACCAGCGTCGCGGCCATCGCCCCCGGCTGCGTGAAGCCCGTCTCCTCGTACCCGGCGGCGCACAGCGTCGTCTCACCGGCGTGGCAGCGGTCGCACACCTGGCAGTTGCGGAAGCCCTCGCCGACGACCTTGCGGCCGACGAGCCCGTCCGGCACGCCCTCGCCCACGGTCTCGACGACCCCGGACCACTCGTGGCCGGGCGTCAGCGGGTACCGGACGTACCCCTCGGGCCGGTTGCCCTGGTAGACCTCGCGGTCGCTGCCGCAGATCCCCACGGCGTGCACCCGCACCCGGGCCTCGCCGGGGCCGGGCGCCGCGGGCTCGTGCGGCACGAGGCGGTGCCGGCCGGGGCCGTCGACGACGACGGCGGAGCTCACCGGGACCCCTTCGGCGCGCGCTTCTCCCAGCCCTCGGCCCACAGGTCGAACCGGGCCTGCTGCTGCGGGAACTCGGCCGCCGCGTCGACGTCCAGCTCGACGCCGAGCCCGGGCGCGTGCGACAGCTCGAAGTAGCCGTCCACGACCTGCGGGGCGCCCGTGACGACCTTCTTGATCTCCGCGTCGGCGAAGTCGTTGAAGTGCTCCAGGATCTTGAAGTTGGGGGAGGTGAACCCGACCTGGAGGGAGGCGGCGGTGAGCACGGGGCCGCCCACGTTGTGCGGGGCGACCAGCATGTAGTGGGTCTCGGCGGTCGCGGCCAGCTTGCGCGTCTCCCAGATGCCGCCGAGGTGGCCGACGTCCGGCTGGAGGATGTCGACGGCCTGGCTCTCGAACAGCTCCCGGAACTCGATGCGGTCGTGGATGCGCTCGCCGGTCGCCATCGGGATGTCGACCTTGGCGGCGACCTTCTCCAGCGCCTTGAGGTTCTCCGGCGGCACCGGCTCCTCCAGCCAGGCGGGCTTGAACGGCGCCAGCTCGTTCGCCAGCCGGATCGCCGTGGCGGGGGAGAAGCGGCCGTGCATCTCCAGCATCAGCTCGGCGTCCGGCCCGATCGCGTCCCGTACGGCCTCGATCAACGAGACGGCGTACAGGGACTGCTGGTGGTCCAGCTCGTAGTGCCCGGTGCCGAACGGGTCGATCTTCAGCGCCTTGTACCCGCGCTCCATGACCGCCCGCGCGGCCTTGTGGTAGGCCTCCGGGGTCCGCTCGGTGGTGTACCAGCCGTTCGCGTACGCCTTGACCTTGTCGGTGACCTTGCCGCCGAGCAGCTGCCACACCGGAACGCCGAGCGCCTTGCCCTTGATGTCCCAACAGGCCATCTCCACCACGGCGATGCCGGACATGACGATCTCGCCGGCCCGCCCGTAGTCGCCGTACTTCATGCGCCGCACGAGGTCCTCGACGGCGAACGGGTCCGACCCCACGATGTGGTTGGCCAGCGCCTCGTTCAAGTAGCCGACGAGCGCGTCGGTGTGGCCCAGCATGCGGGTCTCGCCGACGCCGGTGATGCCCTCGTCGGTGTGCACCTGGACGTAGGTCAGGTTCCGCCAGGGCGTCCCGACCACATGCGTGCTGATTCCCGTGATGCGCAAGGCAGTTGCCCCCTGTGCCGTTCGATATTTCGTCACTCGTTCGAAATGCTGGCGTGACAGTAAGGACGGCCGCAGGGGGGTGTCAATGGTCCGGACAGAGGTTCTCCGGAGCACTCCGCCGGCCGGAACACGCTGTTCCGCACAGAAGATTCACAGCACCGGCTTTCTCCGTTACCGGCCGGGCGCCTAGCCTCCCTACGTCATGGACTACTGCCACCCGTGCCGCAGGCACCTCAACGGCGCCCTGGCCTGCCCCGGCTGCGGCACCCCCGCCGAGGCCGTGCGCGCCTACGCAGAGGCGCTCGCCGCGCACGAGTCGGCCGACGAGCCGGAGACGGAGCACGACGGCGAGTCCACCCGCCCGCGCAGCAGACGCCGTCCCCGCAGGGCGCACCGCAGGCGCCGCGGACGCATCCTGCTCGTCACGGCCGGCCTCGCCCTCGCGGCGGGCGGCCTCAGCCTCGCCGAACTGGGTACCGAGTCCTCCGGCGGCGGCGACGCGCAGGCGGCGCCGGACACCGCCGCCGCGGTCCCGGAGGCGGGCGCGGACGCCACCTCGCCGGTCTCCGACGTCCCGCGCGCCGACGAGGAGGCCCCGGCCGCCGGCGCGTCCCGCTCGCCCGGTGCCGAGGCGTCCCCGCAGGACCCGTCGGCCTCGGCGTCCCCGAGCGCGGCGCAACACAGCGGCTCCCCGTCCGCGGAGGCCACGGGCGGCGGTCAGCGGCCGGTCGACGCGCCCACGACCCGCACCGGTTCGGCCCCGGGCTCCCCGACGAGCGCCCGGCCGACCAGCGCCGACCCGCGCCCGACGACCGCGTCCCCGACCCCCGAGCCGAGCCCGACGGAGACGTGCGACCGCTTCCTGTGGTGGTGCAGGTAGGGGGACAGCCCCTGGCGGCCGGACGTCACCGGCGCGGGGTCACTGCGCCCCGACCATCGTCCGCAGCATGTCCCGCAGCGCGAGGCGCTGTTCCCGGTCGAGCCCGTTCAGCGGCTCCCGGGCGAAGTCCAGGGAGTCCCGCAGGCTCCCCGCGACGCGCGCGCCCTCCTCGGTGGCCGCGGCCAGCTTCACGCGCCGGTCGCCGGGCGAGGGCCGCCGCTCCACGAGCCCGCGCGCCTCCAGCCGGTCCACGATCCCCGTGACGTTCGACGGCTCGCACTTCAGGCGCTGGGCGATCTGCCGCATCGGCAGGGGGTCGAGCGCGAGCAGGCCGAGCACCCGGGCCTGCGCCCCGGTCAGCCCGTGCCGCGCGGCCGCCTCCTCGTACTCCTGGTGGTAGCGCGCGACGACGGCGCCGATCAGCTCGACGACTTCGCGAGTGAGCGGATCGGTGCGGCGCGGACGGGTGGCGGTCATGGATCCAGGGTACCCAGTTACTTGACATCATGAAATATTCAGGAGCATGGTTGTTTCAGGTACTGAAGTACTTGCCGTCCCCGCGGCGCACGCGTCGCCCGCGGCGGTGTACCTCATCCGTACCGCCGAACCGCCTCCCCTATGCGACGAAGGATCCAGCGCATGCCCGCCGAGACCCCCCAGATCCCCGCCACCGGCCGCGAGTGGGCCCTGATCAGCCGTCCCGTCGGCTGGCCCGAGCCCACGGACTTCGAGCTGCGCGAGGCCCCGGTCGTCGAGCCGGGCCCCGGCCAGGTCCTGGTCAGGAACCGCTACGTGTCGGTCGACCCGTACATGCGCGGCCGGATGAGCGCCGCGAAGTCGTACGTGGCCCCCTATGAGCTGGGCAAGGCCATGCAGGCCGGCGCCGTCGGCGAGGTCATCGCCTCGAACGACGAGGGCGTCGCGGTCGGCGACCACGTCCTGCACTTCTTCGGCTGGCGCGAGTACGCGACGTTCGACGCGAAGCAGGCCGTGAAGGTCGACCCCGAGGCCGCGCCGCTGTCGACGTACCTCGGCGTGCTCGGCATGACGGGCCTCACCGCGTACGCGGGCCTGCTGCGCACGCTCTCCTTCAAGGAGGGCGACAGCGTCTTCGTCTCGGGTGCCGCGGGCGCGGTCGGCGGCCAGGTCGGCCAGATCGCCAAGCTCAAGGGTGCCTCGCGCGTCATCGGCTCGGCCGGCTCCGACGAGAAGGTCAAGCTGCTCCTGGAGGAGTACGGCTTCGACGCGGCCTTCAACTACAAGTCGGGCAACGTCCACGAGCTGCTGAAGGAAGCGGCCCCGGACGGCATCGACACGTACTTCGACAACGTCGGCGGCGACCACCTGGAGGCGGCCATCGCACGCCTCAACCGCGACGGCCGGATCGCCATCTGCGGCGCGATCTCCGTCTACAACAACACCGAGCCGGCCCCCGGCCCGCGCAACCTCTCCCGGCTCATCCAGACCCGCGGCCGCATCGAGGGCTTCCTCGTCGGCGACCACTACGATCTGCAGCCGCAGTTCGTCCAGGAGGTCGGCGCCTGGGTCCGCTCCGGCGAGCTGAAGTACCGCGAGACGGTCGTCGAGGGCATCGAGAACAACCTGGAGGCCTTCCTCGGCGTCCTGCGCGGCGACAACACGGGCAAGATGGTCGTCAAGCTCTGAACGCCCGCGCTCCATGGTGGCCCCCGGTTCTGTGACGGGGGCCACTTTCGTTCCCGGTGGCATTCGCTACGCTGTTTCCATCAGACGGATGCAACTTTCCGCATATTGGAATGAGGGAGTACGGGTATGGCCATCACGCAGGACGACGTCGTCTACACCGCCGTAGCCACCGCCGAGAACGGCCGCGACGGCCGCGTCTCCACCGACGACGGCAAGCTCGACGTCGTCGTCAACCCGCCCAAGGAGCAGGGTGGTTCGGGCGCGGGCACCAACCCGGAGCAGCTCTTCGCGGCCGGCTACAGCGCCTGCTTCCAGGGCGCCCTGGCCGTCGTGGCCCGCCAGGAGGGCATCGACATCGCCGGTTCGACCGTCACCGCGAAGGTCGGCATCGGCAAGAACGACGACGGCTTCGGCCTGATCGTCGAGATCTCGGCGACCATCCCGAACGCGGACGCGGCCACCGCCACGTCCCTCGTCGAGAAGGCCCACCAGGTCTGCCCGTACTCGAAGGCGACCCGCGGCAACATCACGGTCACGCTCTCGGTCTGACCGTCGAACGGCCCCGGCCCGTCCCGTAAGGTGAGCGCCATGCGTGATCTCGGGGCGGGCTTCGGCTATTTGATGAAGGGGCAGCGCTGGGTCGCCCGGCACGGCAGACAGTACGGCTGGAGCCTGCTGCCCGGCCTCATCACCCTCGTCCTGTACGCGGCCGCCCTGGTCTGCCTGGCCATATGGGGCGCCGACTTCGTCGGCTGGGCGACCCCCTTCGCGGACGACTGGTCGTCCCCCTGGCAGGGGCTCTTCCGCGGCCTGCTGACCGCTGTCCTGTTCGCCCTGGCCCTGCTCCTGGCGGTGCTGACCTTCACCGCCGTCACGCTCCTGATCGGCCAGCCGTTCTACGAGTCCCTCTCCGAGCGCGTCGACCTCGCCGAGGGCGGGCACGCCCCGGAGTCCGGCCTGCCGCTCTGGCGCGAGCTGTGGATCTCCGCCCGCGACAGCCTGCGCATCCTCGTCCGGGCCTGCCTGTGGGGCATCCTGCTCTTCGCGCTCGGCTTCCTGCCCTTCGTCGGCCAGACGGTCGTCCCGGTCCTCGGCTTCTTCGTGACGGGCTTCTTCCTCTCCGAGGAGCTGACCGCCGTGGCCCTGCAGCGGCGCGGGGTCCAACTCCGGGACCGCCTCGCCCTGTTGCGCTCGCGCAAGGGCCTCGCGTGGGGCTTCGGGGCGCCCCTCGCGGTGGCGTTCCTGGTCCCGGTGGTGGCGGTGTTCCTGATGCCGGGAGCGGTGGCGGGAGCGACGTTGATGGTGCGTGACATGGAGGCGGCGGGGGCGCGGGGTCCCGGCCGGCCGACCACGGACGACCCGCGCCCGGGATCCGACGGTTGCGGGGATGGCGGCCCGCGTCCGGGATCCGACGGTTACGGGGATGGCGGCCTGCGCCCGGGGCCCGACGGTTACGGGGATGGTGGCCCGCGCCCGGGGCCCGACGGTCATGGGGCGCCCGGGACCCGGCGGGGGTTGACCGCATGAAGACAGCGAACCTGGGCGTCCTCTTCCTCATAGAGCTGGCCGCCCTGGCGGCCGTAGGCGCCTACGGCTTCACCCGCGACGTGGCCGCGCCGCTGGCCTGGCTCTACGGACTGCTCGGGCTGGCCGCCATGATCACGACCTGGGCCCTCTTCGGTTCGCAGAAGGCCGCCCACAAGACCCGGGGCGCGACCCGCGTCGCCTTCGAGACCGTCTGGTTCGGCGCGGGGGTCGCGGCCCTGGTCCTGTCCGGTGCGTATGTCTGGGCGGCGGTTCTGGCGGTGGTCTGTGCGCTGAGCAAGGCGCTCGCGGTCCACTGGAACCAGTAGGGCCGGCGGGGCCAGTAGAGCCGGCGGGGCCAGTAGAACCGGCGGGGCCAGTAGGCGCGGCCGGGGCGGCGGTCAGTCCTCCGGTGGTGCCGGCTCGCCGAGCAGCGCCAGGAAGTCGCGGAACGCGCCGGGCATGTCCACCGACTCCGGATCGAGCAGCCACTGGTACTGCAGGCCGTCCATCACGGCGACGAGCAGCGGCGCGGCCCGCTCCGGGGTCAGCCCGCCCGGCAGCCGCTCCCCGTACTCGGCGCGCAGCACCTCCGCCATCGACGCGCGCACGTCGGCGTAGCGATCGGTGAAGAACCCGCGCGCCGGATGCCCCTCGGTGACGGACTCCCCGAGCAGCGCCGCGAAGGTCTGCACGATCCCCGGCCGCATCGCGTTGTACTCGACCAGCGAGCCGAGCAGGTCGAGCCGCCACTGCGAGTTCGGTACCGCGTCCCACTGGTCGCGGTCCGCGAGCACCGCGACGAGCAGCGCCTCCTTCGTCGGGAAGTGGTGCAGCAGCCCCTGCTGGGTCAGGCCCACGCGCTCGGCGACGGCCGCGAGGCTCGCCCCGCGGTACCCGCGCTCGGCGATCACCTCGAACGCGGACCGCAGGATCGCTGCCCTGCGCTCCTCGCTCCGGGCGGTTCTGGTGCTGCTCATGCCGTCACCGTACGACATCGCACGGGGCCTTCCGGATACGCATGATTACGGCAGGGTAACGAAACCTACCGCGCTACAAGGGTCGGGTGCAGGATGGGAGGTGCTGTTGACGGACCCGCTGACCGCGCTGACCGCGCTGACCGCGCTGACCGCGCTGACCGCGCTGACCGCGCTGACCGCGATGACCGCGATGAGGAGAGCCGGTATGACGACCCAGGCAGACGCAGACGGTTTTAGCGGCGGCGGAGCCGGTGGTGGCGAGGACGCGGCCCGCGAGGCGGTGGTCGAGGCCGCGCTCGGCAAGCTCGACCTCGACGCCAAGGCGCGGCTGCTCGCGGGCCAGGACATGTGGTCACTGCCCGCGCTCCCCGAGATCGGGCTGGCCTCGCTCGTCATGTCCGACGGCCCCATCGGCGTCCGGGGCGTGCGCTGGACCGCCGACGACCCCTCGATCGCCCTGCCGTCGCCGACGGCGCTCGCCGCGACCTGGGACCCCGCGCTCGCGCGCCGGGCGGGCGCCCTGCTCGCCCAGGAGGCCCGCCGCAAAGGCGTCCACGTCCTGCTCGCCCCGACCGTGAACCTGCACCGCTCCCCGCTCGGCGGCCGCCACTTCGAGGCGTACAGCGAGGACCCGCTGCTCACCGGCGCCATCGGCACCGGCTACGTCCAGGGCGTCCAGTCCGGCGGCGTCGGCACCACCGTCAAGCACTTCGTCGCCAACGACGCCGAGACCGACCGCTTCACCGTCGACAACCGCGTCTCCGCGCGCGCCCTGCGCGAGCTGTACCTCGCCCCCTTCGAGACCATCGTCCGCGACGCCCGCCCGTGGGGCGTCATGACCGCCTACAACACGGTCAACGGCACGACGATGACCGAGCACCGCCACCTCGTCGAGGAGGTCCTGCGCGGCGAATGGGGCTTCGACGGCGTCAACGTCTCGGACTGGCTCGCCGCCCGCTCCACCACCGGCGCCCTGCGCGGCGGCCTCGACATCGCCATGCCCGGCCCGCAGACGGTTTACGGGCCCGCCCTCGCCGCCGCCGTCCGGGCCGGGGAGGCCACCGAGAGCGAGGTCGACGAGGCCGTGCGCAACGTCCTGCGGCTCGCCGCCCGCGTCGGCGCCCTCGACGGCGCGGAGCCGGTGGTGCCCGCGCGGGCGCTCCCGGCCGACACCGACGGCGCGGCCCTGGCCCGCGAGATCGCCCGCCGCGCCTTCGTCCTCGTCCGCAACACCGGCGTCCTGCCGCTGCGCGGGGACGCGCGGATCGCCCTCATCGGCGCCGCCGCCCGCGACGCCCGCATCCTCGGCGGCGGCTCCGCCACCGTCTTCCCCGACCACGTCGTCTCCCCGCTCGACGGCCTGCGCGCGGCGGCGGAATCCGTCAGCCACACCGTCGGCGCCGACCCGAGCGACGAACTCGCCGCCGCCGATCAGGGGTTCGCCCTGCGAGCGGTCTGCCGCGACGCCGACGGCACCGTCCTCGGCGAAGGCTCGCTGCCCAGCGGCCACCTCCAGTGGATGGGCGACGACCTGCCCGCCGGTGTCACCTACGAGACGCTGCACAGCATCGAGATCAAGGGCACCTTCACCCCGCGCGTGAGCGGCGACCACGCCTTCGGCACCCGCGGGCTCGGCGCCTTCACCCTCACCGTCGACGGCACTGTCCTCTACGACGGCGTACAGCCCATGGGCAACGAGACCGACCCCTTCGAGGCCTTCTTCGGCGCCCCGCTGGAACGCGGCACGGCGACGCTGACCGAGGGCGAACCCGTCGAGGTCTCCCTGCTCCACCCGCTCGACACGTCCCTCGCCATGCCGCTCCCCGCCGTGATCTTCAGCCTCACCCACCTCGAACCGCGCCGCGACGCCGACGCCCTGATCGCCGAAGCGGTCGAGGCCGCCCGGGACGCCGAGGCCGCCGTCGTCGTGGTCGCCACCACCGAACGCGTCGAGTCCGAGGGCTTCGACCGTGCCGACCTGCGCCTGCCCGGCCGCCAGGACGACCTCGTCCGAGCCGTCGCCGCCGCCAACCCGAACACCGTCGTGGTCGTCAACTCCGGCTCCCCGGTGGAGTTGCCGTGGCGCGAGGAGGTCGCGGCCGTGCTGCTCGGCTGGTTCCCCGGCCAGGAGGGTGGCGCCGCGCTCGCCGACGTCCTGCTGGGCGCCGAGGAGCCGGGCGGCCGGCTGCCCACCACCTGGGGCGCGCTCGCCGACGCCCCCGTCACCCAGGTGACGCCGACGGACGGGCGGCTCGACTACACCGAGGACGTCTTCATCGGCTACCGCGCCTGGGACCGGGCCGGGGCCACGCCCGCCTACCCGTTCGGCCACGGCCTCGGCTACACCGAGTGGACCTACGAGTCCCTCGACGTCACCGGCACCACCGCCACCGTCCGCGTCCGCAACAGCGGCGCCCGCCCCGGCCGCGAGACCGTCCAGCTCTACCTCGCCCCGGCCGAACCCGACCCGGCCCGCCCGGCCCGCTGGCTGGCCGGCTTCGCGAGCGTCACGGCCGCCCCCGGCGAGAGCGTCGAGGCCGTCGTCGAACTCCCGCGCCGCGCCTTCGAGATCTGGGACGAGACGGCACACGCCTGGACGCGCCGCCCCGGCACCTACGAACTGACCGCGGGCCGCTCCCTCACGGACACCCGCGTCAGCGAGACCCTCATCGCCTGAGGACCGGCATCGCCTGAGGACCGGCCCGCGACGACGGCCTCGCTGAAGGACGGCCTCGCCGAGTGACGGCCTCACCGAGTGACGACCTCGCCGAGTGACGACCGGCGCGGACGACGGCGCGGCGCTGGACCCGTGAACCCCGCCTGACCGCGGACGCCGACCCCGTGAACCCCGTCTAGCTGCGGACGCCGACCCCGTAAAGCCCGCCTAGCCGCGGACGCCGACCCCGTAAAGCCCGCCTAGCCGCGGACACCGAACCCGTACGCCGTCTGCGACCGGTACACCTCGCCCGGTCGCAGCACGGTGGACGGGAAGTCCGGCCGGTTCGGTGAGTCCGGGAAGTGCTGGGTCTCCAGCGCGATCCCGTCCCCCGGCGCGAACGGCAGCGACTCGTCGAACCCGTCCGCGGTGTACAGCTGCAGCCCCGGCTCGGTCGTGGCGATCGTCAACACCCGGCCCGACGCCGGATCGTGCAGCTCGGCGATCTCCTCGGCCGTCGCCGTGACCCCCTTGTCCAGCACGAAGTTGTGGTCGTACCCGGCCCCCACCTTCCGGATCCGGCGGAAGTCGAAGCGGGTCCCGTCGACCGCCACCGGATCACCCGCCGGGATCAGCGCCTCGTCCACGGCCGTCACCAGCCCCGCGTCGATCCGCAGTTCGTGACTGCCCGCCGCGTTCCCGGACCCCGCACCGCCCAGGTTCCAGTAGCTGTGATTGGTGAGGTTGACGATGGTCGGGGCGTCGGTCTCTGCCTCGTAGGAGACCCGCAGCACCCCGCCCTCCTCCAGCGCGTACGTCACCGAGACGGTCAACCGGCCGGGGAAGCCCTCCTCGCCGTGCGGGGAGACGCGGCTCAGCCGCAGCGCGTGCTCCCCGACCGCCGCCGCGTCCCACACCCGCTTGTCGAAACCGCGCTCACCGCCGTGCAGCGAGTTCGCCCCGTTGTTCTGCGCCAGGTGGTAGACCCGCTCGTCGAGCGGGAAGCGGCCGCCCGCGATCCGGTTCGCGTACCGGCCGACCACGGCCCCCAAATAGGGCTCGGGGCGCGCCAGGTACGTGGCCAGGTCGGGGAAGCCCAGCACGATGTCGGCCCGCGCCCCCTCACGGTCGGGCACCTCGACCGACTGCAGGACGCCCCCGTACGTCAGGACGCGGACCCGCACTCCGTCCCGTTCCAGGGTCCAGCGGTGGACGTCGGTGCCGTCGGGAAGGGCGTCGAAGAGTTCGCTGCGCATGATCGAGACCCTACGCCCGCTCCCTCGCCCTTCAGACGAGCGGCTCCTTCGCCGTCACCCCGCGATAGGCCAGCGCCGCCAGCCGCGCCTGCCCGTTCCTGCTGGGATGGAACCAGTCCCACTTGCTCAACTGGTCCCCGTCGAACCGGTACCCGAACACCGCGCCCCCGTCCGACCGGCACAACCGGTCCTTCGCGCACACGTCCCTCAACACGTCGTTGTACGCCTCCACGCGCTCCTGCACCGCGTCGCGCCGCTGGGTCGCCGCGGCGTCCATGGCGTCCGGATCGGCCAGCATCGACGCGCAGATCCCCAGCTTCCACACCTGCTTGCCCAGCGCGTTGGTCCGGCCCGCGGACCACAGCCGCTTCAGGTCCGGCACGCTCATCACGTACACCTGCGCCTTGGGCGCCGTCCGCCGCAACTGCCGCAGCGCCTCCTCGAAGTCGGCCCGGAAGGCGGCGACCGGGGTCATGGCGTCGGCCGTCGGCCGGCAGGCGTCGTTCGCCCCGGCCATCACCGTCACCAGCTCCGGCCGGTCGCTCCCGGCCCGCCGCATCTGCGCGGGCAGCTCCGCCATGCGCGCCCCGGTCTGCGCGTGGTTCCAACTGTGCGTCTTGGCCCGGCTTTTGCCGAGCAGCCGCACGGCCAGGCTCTTGACCTGCGCGTCGGACCCCGTCGCCCACGACACCTCGGGGCAGTCCGACAGCACGCTGCACGCGTCGAACCCCCGGGTGATCGAATCACCCACCGCGGCGACGGAATCCGGACGCGTGTCCCACCGCGGCGTCGGCTTCGGCGACGGCTTCGCGGACGCGGTCGACCCGCCGGGCCCCGGGGAGTTGCCCCCGGAGGCGTCACAGGCGGTGAGCGCCGTGACACCGAGTGCGGCCGCCGTCACGGAGGCGAGCGCAGCCCGGGAAAGAGCCGACCCCTGGTGTCGCTTCCGCATCTGTGGTCCCCTCGGTCGCTCGCTGTCTCTCTCGCGTCGCCCGCACCGGCCCCGGCTCGGCATCTGTCCCTATTGATGCCGTACGCGGGACCGGGGTTGCGCCCCGCCGGGTGAAAGGTCGGCGTTTGTGTGTCCCGGGACCGACAGTACGTCACACTCCTTGCACCGCTGCGCGATAGCCTCGCCCCGGGGTCCCCGGTCGACCCAGTGAGACCCCGCTGTACCGGTTCCGCTAAGTTACAACACGTCAGATGTGTCCCTTTTTGTCTCGACCTCGTCGGTCCGGGCGCTGAGGGAAGAAGGCTCGGCACGGGCGCGAGGCCGCTGGGGAAGGCGAACCTCGACCCACACTGGAGGTCCGGTGACGACACGTGGAGTTCTGTACGTGCACTCCGCCCCGCGCGCGCTGTGCCCGCACGTCGAATGGGCGGTCGCGGGCGTGCTCGGCGTACGCGTCAGCCTCGACTGGATCAGACAGCCCGCGGCGCCGGGCACTTGGAGATCCGAGTTCTCCTGGCGCGGCGAGGCGGGCACGGCCGCCAAGCTGGCCTCCGCGCTGCGCGGCTGGCAGCTGCTCCGCTTCGAGGTGACGGCCGAACCCTGCGCCGGCGCCGAGGGCGAGCGCTACAGCGCCACCCCCGAACTCGGCATCTTCCACGCCGTCACCGGTATGCACGGCGACATCCTCATCCCCGAGGACCGGCTGCGCGCCGCACTGGCCCGCTCCGCGGGCGGCGAGACCGACCTGGAGTCCGAGGTGGCCCGGCTCCTCGGCAAGCCCTGGGACGACGAACTGGAGCCGTTCCGCTACGCCGGCGAAGGCGCCCCCGTCCGCTGGCTCCACCAGGTGGTGTGACCCGCGCCGGCCCCGACCCCGCGGTTTACGACAGCGGGCCCGCCCGGGTCGTCCCGGGCGGGCCCGTCGTTCGTTCCTGGGGCGCCGACCCCGTCCACGCGCGACGCGATTGACCCGTCCGGGTGGTGTTCCGGGCGGCGCCCGGCGCGTCGGAGGGTGCGCCGTCCAGGACGGACGGCGCGTCCGGGTCAGATCGTGCGGAACGCCAGAACCACGTTGTGGCCGCCGAAGCCGAACGAGTCGTTCAGCGCGGCGATGCGGCCCTCGACGGGCAGCTTGCGCGCCTCACCGCGGACGATGTCCGCGGCCGCCTCGGCCTCGGGGTCCAGGTTCTCCACGTTGATGGTCGGCGGAGCCACGCGGTGGTACAGGGCCAGCACCGAAGCCACCGTCTCGACGCCACCGGCGCCACCGAGCAGGTGCCCGGTCATCGACTTCGTCGCGGAGACCGCGATGTGGTCGGTGTCGTCACCGAAGACCCGGCGCAGCGCCTTCAGCTCGGCCACGTCACCGGCCGGCGTCGACGTCGCGTGCGCGTTGACGTGGACGATCTCGGCCGGGTCCAGGTCGGTGCTGTCCAACAGGTTCTGCAGGGCCTGCGTGATGCCGCGGCCCTCCGGCTCTGGCTGCACGATGTCGTGGCCGTCGGCGGAGATGCCCTGGCCGACCGCCTCCGCGTAGACCCGGGCGCCGCGGGCGGCGGCGTGCTCGGCGGACTCCAGGACGACGACACCGGCACCCTCACCGAGGACGAAGCCGTCCCGGGCGGTGTCGTACGGACGCGAGGCGCCCTCGGGGTCGTCGTTGTTCTTGGACATCGCCATCATGTTGCCGAACGCGGCGATGGGCAGCGGGTGGATGGCCGCCTCCGTGCCACCGCAGACGACGACGTCCGCGCGGCCGGTGCGGATCATCTCGATGCCGTAGCCGATGGCCTCAGCGCCCGACGCGCAGGCGGAGACCGGCGTGTGCACGCCCGCCCGGGCGTTCACCGCCAGGCCCACGTTGGCGGACGGGCCGTTGGGCATCAGCATCGGCACGGTGTGCGGGGAGACGCGGCGGACGCCCTTCTCCTTCAGCACGTCGTACTGGTCGAGGAGCGTGGTCACGCCGCCGATGCCGGACGCGATGACCGCGCCCAGCCGCTCCGGCGCGACCGACGGGTCGTCGCCCGCCTTGTCGGTGAAACCGGCGTCGGCCCAGGCTTCCCTGGCGGCGATCAGCGCGAACTGCGCGGAACGGTCCAGCTTGCGGGCCTGCGGGCGAGGAATGACCTCGCTCGGGTCCACGGCAGCCGACGCCGCGATGCGGACCGCCTGGTCGGCGGCCCACTCCTGTTCGAGGGGCTTGACACCGGAACGTCCGGCGACCAGGCCCTCCCAGGTGGATGTCGCGTCGCCACCCAGCGGTGAGGTTGCGCCGATACCGGTGACGACCACGGTGCGATTGGTCGGGCTCACAGGAATTCTTTCTCCAACGGATGCGAGGGATTCAGCGGCGCCACCGCCGGGTGGCGGAGCGACTGACCTACGGACTGAGACGCGTGGCTCAGTTCTGGTGGTCGAGGATGTACTTCGTGGCGTCGCCGACGGTCTTGAGGTTCTTGACGTCGTCGTCCGGGATCTTGACGTCGAAGCGCTCTTCGGCGGCGACGACGACCTCGACCATGGACAGCGAGTCGACGTCCAGGTCGTCGGTGAAGGACTTGTCCAGCTGGACGTCCTCGGTGGGGATGCCGGCGATCTCGTTCACGATCTCCGCGAGACCGTCGACGATCTCCTTCTCGGTGGCGGCCATGTTGGCGCTCCTTCGGTGTGTTTCCAGAGGGTGTGGCGCCCGCAGCGACAGCGGCGGGTCGGTCACAGCTGTGCGGACCGGGTGATCCGCACGTGATGCCTAGGGGAGGGTAACGACCGTGGCGGCGTACACGAGACCCGCCCCGAAGCCGATGACGAGCGCGGTGTCGCCGCTCTTCGCCTCGCCGGTCGCCAGGAGCCGCTCCATCGCGAGCGGAATCGAGGCGGCCGAAGTGTTGCCGGTGGTGCGCACGTCACGGGCGACCGTGACGTGCTCCGGCAGTTTGAGAGTCTTCACCATCGAGTCGATGATCCGCTCGTTGGCCTGGTGCGGAATGAAGACATCCAGGTCGTCCGGGCTGATCCCGGCCGCGTCCAGCGCCTGCTGGGCGACCTTCGCCATCTCGAACACGGCCCAGCGGAACACCGCCTGGCCCTCCTGCGTGATCGCAGGGAACTTGACGTTGCCCGCGGAGTCCAGGGGCAGCTGTGAGACGTCGCCCACATGGAACTTGTCCCACGGCACGGTCTGCTTGATCGTCCCGGCCTTGTCGCCCTCGGAACCCCACACCGTGGGGCCGATCGCGGGCTCCTGGGACGGGCCGACGACCACGGCACCCGCACCGTCACCGAAGAGGAAGGCCGTCGCCCGGTCCTCCAGGTCGGTCAGGTCCGAGAGCCGCTCCACGCCGATGACCAGCACGTACTCCGCGCTGCCCTCGACGATCATGCCCTTGGCCAGCGTCAGGCCGTAACCGAACCCGGCGCAGCCGGCGGAGATGTCGAACGCCGCCGCCTTCTCCGTGCCCAGCTTGTCCGCGATCTCCGTGGCGATAGCCGGGGTCTGCGCGAAGTGCGAGACGGTCGACACGACCACGGCGCCGATCTGCTCGGCCCTGATGCCCGCGTCGGCGATGGCCTTGCCGGACGCCTCGACGGACATCATCGACACGGTCTCTTCGTCGCTCGCCCAGTGCCGGGTGGAGATACCGGAACGCGACCGGATCCACTCGTCGGACGAGTCGATCTTCTCGAGGATCACCTCGTTCGGCACGACCCGCGTCGGCCGGTACCCGCCGACACCGAGGATGCGCGCGTACGGGGCACCCTTGCTCGGCTTGATCTTCGACATGCTGCTCGGATCTCCTTCTCAGGCCGTGTGCTCGGCGATCAGGGCGCGGGCCGCGTCGAGGTCGTCGGGGGTCTTCAGGGCGAGGGTCTTGACGCCGGGCAGAGCACGCTTGGCGATGCCGGTGAGGGTGCCGCCCGGGCACACCTCGATCAGCGCGGTCACGCCGAGCTCCTGGAACGTCTCCATGCACAGGTCCCAGCGGACCGGGTTCTCGACCTGACCGACCAGGCGGGACAGCACCTCGTCGCCGGTCGCGACCGTTCCGCCGTCCTTGTTCGAGACGTACGTGACCGTGGGGTCGGCCGGGGACAGCTCCTTCGCGGCCTCCGCCAGCGCCGCCACCGCCGGGCCCATGTGCCGGGTGTGGAACGCACCCGCCACCTTCAGCGGCACCACGCGGCGCACACCCTCGGGCTTGTCGGCCTCGAGCGCGGCCAGCTCCTCCAGGGTGCCGGCGGCCACGATCTGGCCCGCCCCGTTCATGTTCGCCGGGGTCAGGCCCAGCTTGCGCAGGTGCTCCACGGTGACCGCGGGGTCGCCGCCGAGCAGCGCCGACATGCCGGTCCGCGTGATCGCGGCGGCCTCGGCCATGGCCAGACCGCGCTTGCGCACGAGCGAGAGGGCGGCGGTGTCGTCGAGCACCCCGGCGAACGCCGCCGCGGTGATCTCGCCGACGCTGTGCCCCGCCACCGCACCCGGCGTGACATCGCCGAGCGCGGTCGTCGAAAGGAGTCCGGCCGCGACGAGCAGCGGCTGGGCCACGGCCGTGTCGCGGATCGCGTCCGCGTCGGCCTGCGTGCCGTAGTGGGCAAGGTCGAGTCCGATGGCGTCGGACCACACGGCGAGGCGGTCCGCCGCGCCGGGAAGGTCGAGCCAGGGAGTCAGGAAGCCGGGCGTCTGAGCGCCTTGGCCGGGAGCGACGAGTACGAGCACTCTCACACTCTCTCTTGTGGACGGTACGGGCCGCCCGTGGGGACAGGGACGAAGAACCGCAGGGGGAATTGTAGACCCCCGACAAAAGCCTATGACTGGGGATCCGCGTCGACCAGACGTCCCAGGATGAGCGCGATCCGCAGGGTGAACGCCGAGCGGACGTCGGACGGCGACCAGCCGGTGACGTCGGTCACACGTCGGAGCCGGTAGCGGACGGTGTTCGGGTGCACGAAGAGCATCCGCGCCGCGCCCTCCAGGCTGCTCGCCTGCTCCAGATAGACGCTGAGCGTCTCCAGCAGCGCCGAGCCCGCCTCCTCCAACGGTCTGTAGATCTCCTCCACCAACTGCTCCCGCGCGGAGGGGTCGCCGGCGATCGCGCGCTCCGGAAGCAGATCGTCCGCCAGTACCGGACGGGGAGCGTCCTGCCAGGCACCGCACGCCTTGAGCCCGGCGGCCGCGGCCTGCGCGGACCGGGTGGCGGCCAGCAGGTCCGGCACCACGGGGCCGGCGACCACGGCGCCCGCCGCGAACGGGCCGATCAGCGACTTCGCCACCGCCAGCGGGTTGTCGCTGCCCCCCGCGATCACCACCAGCCGGTCGCCCAGCACCCCGGTCAGCACCTGCAGCTTGGCGTGGCGCGAGGCCCGCCGGATCGCCTCCACGGTCAGCTCGCTGTCCCCGTCGGGCGCGGTCCCGAGCACCACGCACACATGCTCCGGAGAGTTCCAGCCGAGCGCCGCGGCCCGGCTGATGGCCCCCTCGTCGGCCTCGCCCGAGAGCACGGCGTTCACCACGAGGGACTCCAGCCGCGCGTCCCACGCCCCCCGCGCCTCGGCCGCTTGCGCGTACACCTGGGCGGTCGCGAACGCGATCTCCCGCGCGTACACCAGGAGCGCCTCGCGCAGCACGCTCTCGTCGCCAGGTGCGGCCACCTCGTCGATGGCCGACTCCATGACCTCGATCGTCGTGCGCACCATCTCCACGGTCTGGCGCAGCGTGATCGCCCGCGTCAGCTCGCGCGGCGCGGTGCCGAAGACGTCCGTCGAAATGGCCTGCGGGGCGTCCGGACGCCGGAACCACTCCGTGAACGCGGCGATGCCCGCCTGCGCCACCAGCCCGATCCACGACCGGTTCTCCGGCGGCATGGCCCGGTACCAGGACAGCGTCTCGTCCATGCGCGTGATCGCCTGCGCGGCGAGCGCCCCGGATGACTTCTCCAGGCGCTTCAGGGTCGCCTCGTGCGGGTGGGGGGCCGCGGGGGCGTCCGGTCGGCGGTCCGCTGGTTGGTTCGCTGAAGACTTCGCTGATTCCGATTGGGGCACGGGACAAGACTGCCTTACCGGGACGGCTCGGCGGAGTGGAGGGTCCGACGCGACCATGACGCGGCGCCGACGGCGGCGGCTACCGTGGAGGGCGTGATCGATGTCCGTCGCTCCGGCGACCGCTATCCGGGAGGCGAGCCCGAGGCCGGGATCCACTCCTTGCACGCGTTCTCCTTCGGCCCGCACTACGACCCGGACAACCTGCGCTTCGGCGCCGTCCTCGCCTGCAACGAGGAACGTCTCGCTCCCGGCGCCGGCTTCGACGAGCACCCCCACAGCCACACCGAGATCGTCACCTGGGTCGTGACCGGAGAACTCACCCACCGCGACTCCACGGGGCACGAGACGGTCGTGCGACCCGGCGACGTCCAGCGCCTCAGCTCCGCCGGCGGCGTCCGTCACGTCGAACGCAACGACGGCACCGAACCCCTCACTTTCATCCAGATGTGGCTGGCCCCGCGCGACCCGGGCGGCGACCCCGCCTACGAAGTGGTGCACGGCATCGCCGACTCCACCCCGTACGACGTCCCGGAGGCGGGCGCCCTGCTCCATGTGCGACGGCTGGCCGCCGGCGAGCGCACGGAACTGCCGTCCGCTCCCCACGTCTACCTGCACGTCGTCCAGGGCGCTGTGTGCCTGCAGGGCACGGAGCTGGAGCCGGGCGACGCCGCCCGGATCACGGAGTCGGGCGGCCCGGAGGTGCTGGCGTCCACCGCCGCGGAGCTGCTGGTGTGGGAGATGGGCGGCTGAGGGGGTGGGATCGGGCGGCCCGGGCGCGCCGGCGTCCGTCTCCTGCCCCTCGGCCCGGTCAGAGTTCCGCGAGCACCGCGTCCGTGAACGGCGGCCACGCCTCGGCCGCCCACGGCCCGAACGCCCGATCCGCGAGCGCCACGCAGGCCACTGCGGCATCCGGATCGATCCACAGGAACGTGCCCGACTGACCGAAGTGCCCGAAGGTCCGCGGGGACGACGAACTTCCCGTCCAGTGCGGCGACTTGTGGTCCCTGATCTCGAACCCGAGCCCCCAGTCGTTCGGGCTCTGGTGCCCGTACCCCGGCAGCACGCCCTTCGTCCCCGGATATTGCACCGTCATCACCTCGGCCACCGTCCGCGGATCGAGCAGCCTCGGTGCCTGGACCTCCGCGGCGAACCGCACCAGGTCGTCCACCGACGACACCCCGTCCTTGGCCGGCGAGCCGTCCAGCGTGGTGGCCGTCATCCCGAGCGGTTCGAGCACGGCCTGGCGCAGGTACTCCCCGAACGCGATGTCCGTCGCCTTCTCGATGTGGTCCCCGAGCACCTCGAAGCCCGCGTTCGAGTACAGCCGCCGCGCGCCCGGCTCCGAGGTCGTGCGGTGCTCGTCGAAGGCGAGCCCACTGGTGTGTGCCAGCAGGTGGCGCACCGTCGAGCCCGCCGGACCGGCCGGCTCGTCGAGCTCGATCGCCCCTTCCTCGTACGCCACGAGAGCCGCGTAGGCCGCGAGCGGCTTCGTGACCGAGGCGAGCGGGAAGCGGTGGGCCGTGGGACCGTGCGTGCCCAGTACCGTGCCGTCCGCCCGGACGACGGCTGCGGCGGCGGTCGGCACGGGCCAGTTCTCGATCAATGCGAGGCTCTGCATGCCTCCGAGCCTAGAGCCTGCGCGTGGCTCCCCTCCGGCGGGCCCCGGGAGCGGTAGGTCGTTGCCGGTCCAGGTCGGCAGGCCCGGCAGGCGGGTCCCTTCGGTGTCCGCCGGAGCGCGGGCGCACCTCAGAACGTGAGCCGCATCGCCGGGGAAGGGGTGCGGGCGAACCCCAGTGAGGTGTAGAGCGGCTCGCCCTCCACCGACGCGTGCAGGTCGAGCCGGTGCACCTCCCGCTCCTGGAACCAGGTCAGGAGCGCCTCCATGCAGGCGCGCGAGTAGCCCCGGCGCCGGTGCGCCGGATCAGTGCACACATTGAAGATGTGCCCGGAGGTCCCGGACGGGTTCCCCGGACTGCCCAGACCCCGATGGATCGCACCGGAGGCGCAGGCCGCGAGACCGCCTCCGGCTGCCGGCGCGTCGACGACGAAGGCCGTCAGCTCGCCTCCGGGGTCGGCGAGGTGGGCGCGCAGCGCCGCGATCGTGGGCGGCTGCCAGCTCACATCGGCACTGGGGCTCATCGAGTCGAGCATGATCTTGCGGAGTCTGACCAGCTCTTCGGCGTCCTCGGGGACGGCACGGCGGACGAGAGACATGATCCGCACGCTAATGCGCGTACTGGGCGGCTGTCGCCGGCAATTCTCGTAACCGCTTGCTTGGAGCGCACTCCAAGGTTCTAGCGTGGGTGTCATGACGGTGATGGAGACCCCGCCCGCACCCACCCCGACCAAGGCAGCCCCGACCACGGCAGTCCCGACCGCGGCAGACCGGGCCCGGACCGACGGGCCCGCGGCCGACCGGACCCAGACCGACCGGACCAAGGTCGACGCCTGCGCCACGACGCCGAGCGCCCATCCGCGTCCGGCGGGCCAGGACCGGTACACGATCAGTGAGGTCGTCGCCTTCACCGGACTGACCGCGCACACCCTGCGCTGGTACGAACGGATCGGCCTCATGCCGGACGTCGACCGCTCGCACACCGGCCAGCGCCGCTACACCAACCGTGACCTGGACTGGCTCGCCTTCGTCGGCAAGCTGCGGCTCACCGGCATGCCGGTGAGCCCACATGGTGCGCTACGCCGAACTCGTCCGGCTCGGGGAGCAGACCTTCGAGGAGCGCCGCGAGCTTCTTGAGTCGACCCGCCGCGACGTCCTGCACCGGATGGCCGAACTCCAGGACACCCTGGCCGTACTCGACCACAAGATCAACTTCTATGCGGGTGCCCAGTGATGCCGACGCCGGGGGACACGACGACGGCAGGCATGACCGCGGCACCTGAAAGGACCTGGACCACATGACCGGCACGGAACGCTCCCCGCACGCGGACGACCAGCGCATCTCCACTGTTGAGTTGGGAAACAACGGGCCCGTCGTGGGCATTCAGGGCCTCGGCTGCATGGGTATGAGCTGGGCCTACGGTCCGACCGACGCCGACGAGGCGCGGGCCACCCTGGAGCGCGCCCTGGAACTCGGCGTGACCCTGTACGACACCGCCGACGCCTACGCCGCCGGCGAGAACGAGAAGTTCCTGGCTCCTTTCCTCAAGGCGCACCGGGACGAGGTCGTCCTGGCCACCAAGTTCGCCCTCGGCATGGACCCGGACGATCCCACCAAGCGCATCATCCGCAACGACCCCGCTTACATCCGGACCTGCATCGACGCCAGTCTTCAGCGCCTGGGCACCGACTCGGTCGACCTGTACTACATGCACCGCCGGGATCCGAAGGTGCCCATCGAGGAGACGGTCGGCGTGATGGCCGAACTCGTCGCCGCCGGCAAGGTCAAGCACCTCGGCCTCAGCGAGGTCACCGCCGACGAACTGCGAGCCGCGCAGGCCGTCCACCCCATCGCGGCCGTCCAGTCCGAGTGGTCGCTGTTCAGCCGGGACATCGAGCGGTCGGTGGTGCCGACCGCCGCCGAGCTCGGTGTCGCGCTCGTCCCCTATTCACCGCTCGGCCGCGGGTTCCTCACCGGTGCCTTCGTCAGCGCCGACAAGGAACTGTCCCAGGACGACTTCCGCCGCCAGCAGCCCCGCTTCACCGGCGACAACGCCGCCGTGAACGCCGCCCTTCTCGAACCCGTCCGCCAGGTCGCCGACGCGCACGGCGTCTCCCTCGGCCAGGTCGCCCTGGCCTGGGTACAGCGGCAGGCGCAGGCCTTCGGCCTCGCGGTCGTCCCCATCCCCGGCACGCGCAAGCGCCACCGCATCGAGGAGAACACCGCCGCCACCCGCCTCACCCTCACCGACGAGGAACTGGCGCTCCTCGAACCCATCGCCTCCCAGGTGTCGGGCGACCGCTACGCCGACATGGCCTTCACGTCGGCGGGTCGCGAGTAGCGAGCCGCACCTCCGCTGCTCTCGGGCGGCTGCTGACCGCAGCCGCCTGCGTTCCCTTCGCCCTGGTCCCTCGGTCGATCGCCGTCCTGGGGGCCAGGGACCACGGGGTTTCCCGGACCGAGGACAGCCGGCCCGGGCCTCTCACGCCAGCCCCAAGGCGAACACCGTGAACCCGGCAGCGAGCACTCCCGCCAACGCTCGCCGCCCCCGGGTAGCCCGCTTCCAGGGCGCTTCGAAGCCTCGCGCGTAGCGCCCTATCAGGACGAGCAGGGCGCCGAACAGCGGTAGCCACGCCACGCGGGCTGCTATCCAGACCCAACTGTCCGGGCCTGCCGTCAGCCCCGGTATCTCCCCGGCGAAGGACGCGGGGACCGCAGCCGCGAGCATCGCCGTCTGGTGCCAGCACAGGACGGTCATCGCGGACAGATTGATGACCACGACCGGCGCCCACAGCACGGGCCGGCGCAGCAGACGGCTGATGCGGTCCCGCAGCAGAATCGCGGCGCCGCTCTGCGCGGCGGCCAGGGCGAGGACCAGAAGCGACGGCGGATGCGAGTTGGTCCGTGTCTCGCCCGGAACTCCGACCATCGACGTCGGATAGTGGAAGACCAGGAGCAGCGTCGCGAACAGTGCCGTGCCACCGATGAACAGGACCCACGCGCCCCGTCGGCCGAGCCTCTTCTCGCCCCAGCAGACTCCCAGTTGGTAGGCGAACATCCAGCCCGGCAACAGATTCAGCAGACTCAGCCAGGACGGCATCACGGCGGAGAGCGGCCCGTACCGCAGGAAGTCGACCGTGGCGACCGCGCCGAGCAGTGGTGCCGCCGCCCAGGCACCGAACCGGTGAGACGCTCGTATGCACCAGGGCGTGAGCGCGGTGATCACGGTGTACACGCCGACGAACCAGAGGGGCTGTATCACCAGCGTGCACCCTGTGCGCACCGTGGTCCCCGGCACGCCGAGGGCGTACAAGACGGGGATCATGGCGGCCCAGACCGCTGTCACTCCCAGCACCGGTCGGCCGAGGCGGGCCAGTCGGCCGCGCAGCCAGTGGGTCGTCGACGTACCGCCCTCGCGCGCTCTCCGGTACGAGAGGACGGAGGCGTGACCGCCCACGAGGAAGAAGACCCCCAGCATCTGCAACACCCATGACACGGGCGCGAAGAAGCCGAACGCGGAGAGCGGACTCGCGTTGTGCAGCGCGCCCTCACCGTCCAGGGTGAAGCCGCCGAGGAGCCAGTGGCCGGTCGGGACGGCGAGCAGGGCCAGGGCGCGCAGCCCGTCGATGGCCCGGTCGCGGTGGACCGGAGTCCTCGCGTCGATCGAGGCGACGGCGGAGGCGGTCGAGGAGCGCAGGGTGCTGAGGTTCATGACAAGACTCCGGTGGCGATGTCGGTGAAGGCGCGCAGCGAGTCCGTGCCGGGCGCGAAGTAACCGGTATGGCCCTTGGCGTCCTCGGCCGGTACGCGCCGGGCGCCGAAGGACGGGTCGGCGGGATCGGCGCCGTGGCCCAGGCCGAACAACTCGACGTGCGGCACCTTGGAGATCCAGTCGCTGTCGTCCCGCGCCGCCCACACCCGGGCTCGGGTGTGGAGGTCGGCGACGTGGTCCGCGCGCACTCCGGGGGAGCCGAGGACGACGAGGTCGGAGGCGGCCAGCCCAGGCGCGGCGAGCCCGCACACCACCGATCCGTAGCTGTGGCAGAAGACGGCGGGCTGCGGCACGCCCGTGGCTGTGAGGCCCTGAACGAAGCGGGTCAGGCGGGGAGCCCCCGCCTCGGCGAGCCGGCCGGTCGCGGCATCCGCGCCGAGGCCGACCGGGGTTGTGTAGCCGACCCAGGCCACCACCGCCGTCCGCCCACGTGCCGCCTTGTACAGGGACTTCGCCATACCCGTGGGCGTCCCGTACCTGTCCGAGGTCCGATCGAACGAGCCCAGATCGATGTCCGAGCCCGGCACGATCACGGAGAGATGCCGAGCCGTCCGCAAGTCGCCGTACACCTCCGCCACTTGACCCCGCCCGCGCGGGTCGAAGGCGAGGATCCGTCGGCCGGGCGCGAGCAGCTCGGCGCAGCGCTCGGCCAGGACACGTGCCGTGGTGCGCGCCTGTGGCGTCAGTCCGGTGTCCCGCGCGTCGGCGCGGGCCTCGCTCCTCGCGACGCGCAGCGCCCGGGAGTTCGCGTCGTAGCGCAGCGGGACGGGCGCCCCGTCGAGGTTGCCGACGACCGACGGATGGCGGACGGCCAGTGTGTGCTGCTCCGATGCGCTCAACCCGCGGAAGAAGGCGGCCATCCGCCGCGGGCCGGTAGTCGCGGGGTCGGGCAGCGGTGTCCCGAGCGTGGTGTCCGCGCGCCAGGACGCGGTCCCCGGCGGTGGTCCGGTGAGCGGGCTCTGCCGATGGCCCGAGGCCCAGCCTGCCGTGCCCGCGACGATCGTCGTCGTGAGTGCGGCAGCGACCAGCGTGCGGCGGCCGCGTCGTTTCCAAGAACCCAGGCCCATCGCCTGTCTCCCCTCCACCGTCGGTTGTGACGAGGGGAAGGTAGGAAGCCGTCGCCGGCCGAGGCGTCACACTGCGGAGCCAACTCGCGGCTGCTACCTGGGTATGCGCATCTCATACCGCAGTAGGGGGTGGCTGCCGCCGCACCTCACTGATCTCGTATGGGTGGAGGCGGTGTCACTGGCCGCCGGGTGTGACGAGACCGGTCTCGTAGGCGAAGATCACCGCTTGCGCGCGGTCGCGCAACCCCAACTTGGCCAGTACCCGGCCGATATGGGTCTTCACGGTCTGCTCGGCGAGCACCAGCTTCCGCGCGATCTCCTGGTTGGACAGGCCGCGCGCGATCAGCTCCAGGACCTCTAGCTCGCGCGGCGTCAGGCTGTTGAGCCGCGGAGACCGGTCCCTGCGCGCAGGGTGGGTCCGGGCGAAGTCCTCGATGAGGCGCTTGGTCACGGTCGGCGCGAGCAGGGCCTCGCCGGCGGCGACGACCCGCACCGCCGCGATCAGGTCCGCGGGCGGGGCGTCCTTGAGCAGGAAGCCGGACGCGCCCGCTCGCAGCGCCGCGTACACATAGTCGTCCACGTCGAAGGTGGTGAGCATGAGCACCTTCGGGCGGTGCACCACGCCGGGCGGCGGGTCCAGCAGTTCCCGTGTCGCCGCCAGCCCGTCCATCTCGGGCATGCGCACGTCCATGAGGACCACGTCGGGGTGGGTCGACCGGCTGGTCTCGACGCCCTGCCTGCCGTCCGGGGCCTCGCCCACGACGTCGATGTCGCTCTGCGCGGACAGCAGAGCGGCGAACCCGGCCCGCACCATGCTCTGGTCGTCGACGATGATCACGCGGATGGTCATGCGTGGTGCGTTCCTTTACGCCGAGGACGAGGTGGGCGAAGCGGGTGCGGTCAGCGGGAGCCGGGCCGCGACGCGGAACCCACCGGCGGGCAACGGGCCCACGTCCAGGGTGCCGCCGAGCAACCGTACGCGCTCGCGCATCCCTATCAAACCGTGCCCCGTGCCGGTGGACTCGATGGGGGAGACGGGGTCCGCGGCCGGTCCGTTGACCACGACCACCAACAGGGCGTCCTCGTCCAGGCCGATGGAGATCTGCGTCCGCGCACCGGGGGCGTGCCGCACCACGTTCGCGAGGGCCTCCTGGACGATGCGGTACGCGGAGAGGTCCACCGCGGGCGACAGATCGGCCAGTTCACCGACGAGAGCCAGCTCCGGGTACGACAGTTCGGCCGGCACACCGCCGCGCACCGTCGCTTCCACGAGTTGGGCCAGGTGCGCGAGACCGGGCTGGGGCACCAGGTCACCTTCCGCGCCCTCGCTGCGCAGGACGGCCAGGAGTCGGCGCATCTCCGTCAGCGATCCCCGGGCACCCGCGGCGATCGACTCGAACTCCGCACGAGTCTCCTCCGTCAGACCCTGGATCCGGTACGGAGCGGACTCGGCCTGCACGGTGATCACCGACATGTGGTGGGCCACCACGTCGTGCAACTCGCGCGCGATCCTCGTCCGTTCCTCCAGCAGCGTCCTGCGGGTCCGCTCGGCATCGCTGATCGTCTCCTGCTCGACGAGCTTGCGCTGTGTCTCGCCCCGCTCCCTCACCAGGGCCCCCAACAGCAGGACTCCGCCGCTCAGCACGATGAGCAGCACCCCTGTGTCCTGGCTGCTGGCGTCGCGGAAGGAGCCGAGGACGATGCTGACGACGACCGTGACCAGCCAGATGCTGATGAGGGTGCGCCGGTTCTCCCGCAGAGCCAGGACGATGCACAGCACCACGTAACCCACGACGATCATGGGCGTCCACGGCGAGGGATGGTGCGCGTCGCCCTGGAACAGAGGGAGCGTGCCCAGCACGTCGGCGGTGATCGTGAGGTACCAGGCGGTCAGCGGCCGGCTGACCGCGAGAAGCAGAGGAGCGGCCTGTGCGACGGCGATGGCTCCGGCCAGGCCGCCGTTCACGCCGTAGTCGTGCGAAAGCACCTGCGCCGTGACGGGGATGAGGACGGCGACGAAGCTCAGGGCCACGAGATACGGCAGCAGCCGCATCCACCGCTTGGGGGCCTGGGCCAGCAGCGGCTCGGACCGGTCACCGCCCACGGCGGTAGCGAGGGCCGAGGCCACCGCGGTGAGCGTGTCGCCGGTACGGCGCGGATCATTTCTGAGCATCTCGCGCAGGGGTCGGCGCCCGCCCGGCCCGGAGTCTGGACTCGGTGGTCGGGGCGCGTGCTCGGGAGGAGGCGGTGGTGTGCTCATGGCCTGCTCAGCGTAGGCAAAGAGCGGCGGGCGCGCCGTCATACCCAGGTGCTCAACCGCACCTCATACCCAGGTATCACCAGGGCCGTTGGGGATGGCGGTCACAGCTCCGCGAGCAGCTCCGCCTTCTTCGACGTGAACTCCGCGTCCGTGACCAGCCCCGCCTGGTGCAGCTCGCCGAGGTGGCGGATGCGGTCGGCGATGTCCGCCGGGTCCCGGCGGCCGCCCGGCGCGGCCCCGGCATGCAGCTGTCCGGCGGGCGCCGGTGCGGGGCTCGTGGAACGCACGGCGGCGAGCACCGAGGCGGCGAAGGGCAGGGACTCGTGCACCGGCCCGTACCCGAGCCCGAAGACCACGGCGGCCGGGTCCTGGTCGGCCTGCCCGGGCTGGTCGTCGCCGGCCTCCCGGTGGAGGAGGCGCAGGTGCCCCTCGAACAGTTCGGGGGAGCGCCACTCCACGCCGCTGAGGTCGCAGACCGGGAAGGTCTTGTCGCCGGCCTTCCACTTCGCGGACGAGGCGCCGGTCCAGAACCAGCGGAACGACACCGACGCACCGTCGAAGGAGGCTTTGCCGTCGTACGCCTTGAAGTGCAGCGGAGCCTCGGGGGGAGCCACCAGGTAGCCCTCCGGCCAGACGTCCTCGTCGGCGACGAGCTTGCCGCGCAGCTCGTCCGCGTAGTACTCGGCCAGCATCTCCCGCTCGGCGGGCAGGACCAGCCGGTAGGGGTCGCTGCCTTCCTTGAGCTGGCCCGCCGCGGCGTCCATCAGCGGATCGGCACCCGGTCTCGGTACCGCGTGCAGTACCACGGTCCCGCGCTTGCCGGGAGTCAGAGTCACCGCACCGATCGCTTCCAGGGGGATACGGCGTTCGCCGAGCGCCTGGAAGAGCTTCGGCGTGCGGATTCCCCGTTCGAAGCGGATGAGCACGGAGTCGGACTCGAACTCCCAGGCGGCATTGAATCCGGCCAGTACATCACCCATGCGGCTCATCGTATGCGGCACGCGCGCCTCCGTCGCCTGTTGCGTCGGACCATCGTTTCGCAGTTTTCTACGCGCGTCAGGCGGACCCACTGCCGGAAAAACCCTTCCGGCAGTCGTGGTCCGCGTCCGCGCAGTGCACCGAACGGTACGAGCCAGTTCCGATCTCGGCGAAGTTGCTGAGGCTCTGGGTGCCCGGTGCGAAGTACCCAGTGTGGCCCTTGGCGTCCGCGGAGGAGATCACGCGCGCGCCGAACTCCGCGGAGACCGGATCCGCGCCGTGTCCGAGGCCGCCGACCTCCATGTACGGCACGTCCTGGATCCAGTCGTCCTTGTCGCGGGTGGCCCACACGCGCGCGTGGGTGCCGAGCCCTGCCGCGTTGTCGGCGCGCATGCCGGGGCTGCCCGCGACCGCGATGTCGCTCACCCGCGAGGGCAGGTGGCGCGCCGCCACGCCGCACACCACGGAGCCGTAGCTGTGGCAGTACAGGGCGACGGAGGAGCGGCCGGGCAGGGCGCGCAGCATGTCGTTGAGCCGGACCGCGCCGTCGTCGGCGCGCATCGAGGTGGCGGCGTCCACGCCGAGACCGGCCGGCGCCGTGTAGTCGGCCCACGCGATGACCGCGGTACGGGTGTGGGAGTCGGCCGTACGTTCGGCGGCGTACAGCGAGCGGCCCATGCCGACCGGTGCCGAGTACGGGCGGAACGTGCGCTGGAAGGTCAGAACGTTCGTGTCGACGCCCGGCACGACGACGGAGACGCGCTGCGCCGTGGGGAGGTCGCCGAAGACCTCGGCCACCCGGCCGCTGCCCATGGGGTCGAACGCGAGGATGTTGCGGCCCGGAGCCGACAGGAGCGTGAAGCGCTTCATGCGCTGCTTGGCCTCGGTGTGCCCCATGGAGGACAGCCGCTTGTCGTGCACGCGGTCGGCCTCGACCTTGCGGGCCTGGTCGAGGGCGACCTGGTTGGCGCGGTAGCGCAGAGCCACGGGCGCACCGTTCATGTTGCCGACCGCGAGCGGGTAGCGCGCGGCGAGCTGGGTGCGTTGCTGCGGGGACAGGGAGGCGAAGAAGTGCGCCAGGCGGGCGGGGGAGCCGTGGGGCGAAGGCAGGGCGTGACCGTTCAGGCGGCCGTGCTCCCACGCGGTGATCGCGGTCTGGAGCGGCGACGAGACGGTCCGGTGCTGCCGCACCGCGGTCCAGCCGGTGGTCGCCAGCATGACGAACACGACGGCCAGCGCGAGCAGTGCGCGCCCGATGGCGAGCTGAGGGGGAGTGTCGAAGGAAGTCACTGCGGACCACCCTAGGAGAAGCGCGTGGGGCTTCGTGCCATGGGTGAGGCGGATCACGTTTTCTGGCCAGTATTTGGGTAAATGCGGACGGAGTCGCGGGCAGACCCTCACGCTGCGTAAGGATACTGAGGTGCTCGCACGCGATACTCGCTGCTCAGTGAGGTGGAGGAGTTCACCCTCGGTCATGACTCCATCGCTCGCCCAGAGACGGCTTGAGATGGTCGAGGTAGGACTCGGTGAGCCTGCGGATGGCCTCGACGCTCGGGTCCCCGCCCGCACCCCACAGCCGCCCGGTCATCCGCATCACCCCGCTGAACGCCGCCACCGCCACCCGGGGGCGTGGGTCGGTGTCCACGTCGAGGCCCTCGCGCTCGGCGATCACACGCGCCACCTGCTCCTCCAGTTCGACGGAACGGCGCAGGTGAGCGGCGAGGAGTACGGGCGTCGACTCGATCATCTGGTAGGTGCGCATGTGGAGTTCAACCGGAATGACCTCCTCCACCGACCGGCTCAGCGCCTCCCAGGTGCCGAGGACCGTATGACGGAGGGCCTCGAACGGACTTTCGTCGGCGGGGCGCTCGCGCAGGGCGATGACGAACCGGGACTCCACCATCTCCTGAATGGCGAAAGCGGCCTCCTCCTTGTTCGCGAAGTAGCGGAAGAAGGTGCGCTGGGAGACCTCGCAGGCCTCGGCGATCTCGTCGACCGTCGTCCGGTCGAACCCCTGCGAAGTGAAGAGCTCAAGAGCGGAGCGCAGCAGTGCATCACGAGTCCGCTGTTTCTTGAGTTCACGCAGGTTCAATCGAGTCGCCATGGTCCTCTTTCCGGGTGTTGGCGCGCTCCGCCGTAGTGTGAGCGACGTGACAGTTACCGACTTGTGAAATGCTTTGTCAACTGTCAGGCGCTGTCACTAGCCTCGAACGTATGACTAGTCAGACCACTGTCGACAAGGCGGACCGGGTGCCGGAGCCCGAGCCTGTCGCGGCACCGGCCAAGGGGCTGCGCGGCCACCCCTGGCTGACCCTCTTCTCCGTCGCGATCGGCGTGATGATGGTCGCCCTCGACGGCACCATCGTCGCCATCGCCAACCCGGCCATTCAGAAGGATCTCGGCGCGAGCTTCGCCGACGTCCAGTGGATCACCAACGGCTACTTCCTCGCCCTCGCGGTCACGCTCATCACCGCGGGCAAGCTCGGCGACCGGTTCGGGCACCGGCAGACCTTCCTCATCGGCGTGGTCGGCTTCGCTGCCGCCTCGGGGGCCATCGGTCTCTCCGACAGCATCGCGTTCGTCGTCACGTTCCGCGTGTTCCAGGGTCTGTTCGGCGCGTTGCTCATGCCCGCCGCGCTCGGCCTGCTGCGCGCCACCTTCCCCGCCGAGAAGCTGAACATGGCCATCGGCATCTGGGGCATGGTGATCGGCGCGTCGACCGCGGGCGGACCGATCCTCGGCGGCGTGCTCGTGGAGCACGTCAGCTGGCAGTCCGTCTTCTTCATCAACGTCCCGGTGGGCGTGGTGGCCCTCGTACTCGGGCTCGTGATCCTCCTCGACCACCGCGCCAAGAACGCGCCGCGGTCCTTCGACATCCCCGGCATCGCGCTGCTGTCCGGTGCGATGTTCTGCCTGGTGTGGGCCCTGATCAAGGCGCCCGCGTGGGGCTGGGGCGCCGGCCGGACGTGGATGTTCCTCGCGGCGGCCGTGGTCTGTTTCGTGGTCTTCGCGCTGTGGGAGACCCGCGTCGCCGAGCCGCTGATCCCGCTGGGCCTGTTCCGCTCTGTGCCGCTGTCGGCCGGTGTGGTGCTGATGGTGCTGATGGCCATCGCGTTCATGGGCGGCCTGTTCTTCGTCACCTTCTACCTGCAGAACGTGCACGGCATGAGCCCGATCGACAGCGGCCTGCACCTGCTGCCGCTGACCGGGATGATGATCGTCGCCTCGCCGCTGGCCGGTGCGATGATCACGAAGGTCGGCCCGCGCATCCCGCTGGCCGGCGGCATGGCGTGCACGGCCATCGCGATGTACGGCATGTCCACGCTGGAAGCCGGGACCGGCAGCGGCATCATGTCCGTCTGGTTCGGGCTCCTCGGCCTCGGCCTCGCGCCCGTGATGGTGGGAGCCACCGAGGTCATCGTGGGCAACGCGCCGATGGAGCTGTCCGGCGTCGCCGGCGGACTCCAGCAGGCGGCCATGCAGATCGGCGGCAGCCTCGGCACCGCGGTCCTCGGCGCCGTCATGGCGTCGAAGGTCGACAGCGACCTCGCGGGGAACTGGGCGGACGCCAAGCTCCCGCCGCTCTCGTCCGGTCAGCTGGACCAGGCGTCCGAGGCCGTCCAGGTCGGTGCCGCGCCGGTGCCGCCCGGCACGCCGGCCGGACTCGCGGAGAAGATAACCGGCGTCGCCCACGACACCTTCATCTCCGGCATGAGCCTGGCCTGCCTCGTCGCGTCGGGCGTCGCGGTCGTCGCCATCCTCGTCGCGATGCTGACCAAGCGCGGTGACAACGCGGGCGCGGCGCACATCTGACGCCGTGTACGGCGCTGCCGGGCGCGCCTGACCTCGGGCGGGCCTCGCGCCGTCGGACAGGCCCGACCTGCTGAAACCGCTCGTGTGGGGGAAGCCCCCGGGAACTTTCCGGGGGCTTTCGCTTATCTGGGTGACGTCGAACGGAAGCCCTTCCCGGAATCGGATGTTCCGGGCCAAAGTGTCTGGCAAGCGATCAGTCGCGAACGCAACTGGTCGACACGACACGGGGGTTCAGACACATGCGTACGTCCATGCTCACGCCTACATCCATCTCGGTCACCGTCGCCGCGCTCGCCGCGGTCACTCTGACTCCCGGCTTCACCGCTGCGGCGGCGCCACCGACACTCGGAGCCTGTTCGGCGGGAGAGCTCTGTCTCTGGGGCAAGGCGGGGTTCAAGGGGCCCCGGCACACGTATGAGCTGGCCGGGATCGACATCGAGAGCTGCGTCGCGCTGCCGGAGGGGAGCAGCGCGGCGTCTCTCGCGAACCGCACCGGCCGGCCCGTCACCACCTACCAGTCGACGGAGTGCGCGGAGACCGGGGAGTTCCAGACCTATCCAGGCAGTGGGACCTGGGAGCCCGAATCGCCCTACAGGACACGGGCGTTCAAGGTATGGGAGAGATGAGCGCGTGAGGGCGCCGCGATAGACGGCGGCAGACGGGGTACCCGATTCATTGCCCGAGTCCGGACGAACTCGAGGAGTGATGATGGCGGGCTTCGGTCACACCACGCGCAAGCACCCCCGTTCACGCGGCCGCGTAGGCACGCGGAGCGGGCCGGACCGCGCGTCGCTCGGAATCATCGGGCTGGTCAGCGCGATCGCCGGATTCTTCGTCCTGGGGATCGTGCTGGGGCCGGTCGCCGTCGTCTGCGGCTGGCTGGCCATGGGCCGACGCTGGACCGGCACGAACTCGGTTCCGGCGCTGGTCGCCCTCGTTCTCGGCGCGATCGACACCCTGCTCGCGGTCGTCTGGCTGGCCTCGGCCACCGGATCGGCCACGGGCGGTCTGTTCTGACGCGGTTCTGACGCTGTCTGTTTTGACGCGGTCCGTTCTGACACCGGGCAGAGTCCGGCTCCTTCGCGCAGGAGCAGAGTCTGACTCGTCCGCGCAGGAGGGGAGTCCGACGCCGAGCAGGGGCGACTGACCCCGAGCGGAACGCGAAGCGGCCCCGGGTCCACAACCCGGGGCCGCTCCGAACGGGACTGCGGAGCCTACGCCCCGCTACGCGTCACCGCCGGCCACGCCCGGATCCGCGGCCGCGACGTCCAGCAACTGGTACCGGTCGATCGCCTGCTTGAGGACCGAGCGGTCGACCTTGCCCTCACGCGCCAGCTCCGTGAGGACCGCGACCACGATCGACTGCGCGTCGATGTGGAAGTAGCGGCGCGCGGCGCCGCGGGTGTCGGCGAAGCCGAACCCGTCCGCACCGAGGGACTGGTACGTGCCGGGCACCCAGCGGGAGATCTGGTCGGGCACCGCACGCATCCAGTCGGAGACCGCGATGAACGGACCCTCCGCACCGGAGAGCTTCTGCGTGATGTAGGGCGTGCGCTGCTTGTCCTCGGGGTGCAGCAGGTTGTGGCGCTCGACGTCCACCGCCTCGCGGCGCAGTTCGTTCCAGGAGGTCGCGGACCAGACGTCGGCCCGCACGTTCCACTCCTGGGCGAGGATCTGCTGGGCCTCGATGGCCCAGGGGACCCCGACACCGGAGGCCATGATCTGGGCGGGGACGGCGCCCGAGGTGCCGGCGCTGACGCGGTGGATGCCCTTGAGGATGCCCTCGACGTCGACGTCGGCCGGCTCAGCGGGGTGCTGGATCGGCTCGTTGTAGACGGTGAGGTAGTAGAAGACGTTCTCGCCGGGCTGGCCGCCGGCGGTCGGCCCGTACATCCGGCGCAGGCCGTCCTTGACGATGTGCGCGATCTCGTAGGCGTAGGCGGGGTCGTAGGCGACACAGGCCGGGTTGGTGGAGGCCAGCAACTGCGAGTGTCCGTCGGCGTGCTGGAGGCCTTCGCCGGTCAGAGTGGTGCGGCCCGCGGTCGCACCGAGGACGAACCCGCGTGCCAACTGGTCGGCCATCTGCCAGAACTGGTCGCCGGTGCGCTGGAAACCGAACATCGAGTAGAAGACGTAGACCGGGATGAGGGGTTCACCGTGGGTGGCGTAAGCCGAGCCGGCGGCGATCAGCGAGGCCGTGCAGCCGGCCTCCGAGATGCCGTCGTGCAGCATCTGTCCGGTCGGGGACTCCTTGTAGGCGAGGAGGAGTTCGCGGTCCACGGACTCGTACTGCTGCCCGAGCGGGTTGTAGATCTTCGCGCTCGGGAAGAAGGAGTCCATACCGAACGTGCGGTACTCGTCGGGGGCGATCAGCACGAACCGCTTGCCGATCTCCTTGTCCCGCATGAGGTCCTTCAGGAGCCGGACGAAGGCCATGGTGGTGGCGATCGACTGCTGCCCCGACCCCTTCTTCACGGTCGCGTACGCCTTGTCGTCCGGGAGTTGGAGGGGCTTCGCGCGGACGACGCGGGTCGGGACATAGCCGCCGAGCGCCTTGCGGCGGTCGTGCATGTACTGGATCTCTTCGGAGTCGCGGCCGGGGTGGTAGTACGGCGGCGCGCCGCCCTCCAGCTGGGCGTCGGAGATCGGGATGTGCAGCCGGTCGCGGAACCCCTTGAGGTCGTCGACTGTCAGCTTCTTCATCTGGTGCGTGGCGTTGCGGCCCTCGAAGTTCGGGCCGAGGGTCCAGCCCTTGACCGTCTGCGCGAGGATGACCGTCGGCTGTCCCCGGTGCTCCTTGGCCGCCGTGAACGCCGCGAAGATCTTCTTGTGGTCGTGCCCGCCGCGGCCCAGGTGCAGGATCTGGTCGTCGCTCATGTTCTCGACCATGGCGCGCAGCCGGTGGTCGTCACCGAAGAAGTGCTCGCGGATGTAGGAGCCGGGCTCGGTGGCGTAGGTCTGGAACTGGCCGTCGGGCGTGGTGTTGAGCCGGTTGACCAGGACGCCGTCACGGTCCTGTGCGAGCAGCGGGTCCCAACTGCGGTCCCAGACCAGCTTGATGACGTTCCAGCCGGCGCCGCGGAACTGGGACTCCAGCTCCTGGATGATCTTGCCGTTGCCGCGCACCGGACCGTCGAGGCGCTGCAGGTTGCAGTTGACCACGAAGGTGAGGTTGTCGAGACCCTCTCGGGCGGCGATGGAGAGCTGGCCGAGGGACTCGGGCTCGTCCATCTCGCCGTCGCCGAGGAAGGCCCACACGTGGGACTTGGAGGTCTCCGCGACACCGCGGGCCTCCATGTACCGGTTCATCCGGGCCTGGAAGATCGCACCGAGCGGGCCGAGGCCCATCGAGACGGTGGGGAACTCCCAGAAGTCCGGCATGAGGCGCGGGTGCGGATACGACGACAGGCCGTTGGGAGCCTTCGAGCTCTCCTGGCGGAAGGCGTCGAGCTGAGCCTCGGAGAGGCGGTCCAGGAGATAGGCGCGGGCGTAGATGCCCGGCGAGGCGTGGCCCTGGAAGAAGATCTGGTCGCCGCCGTCGCCCTCGTCCTTGCCGCGGAAGAAGTGGTTGAAGCCCACGTCGTACAGCGAGGCCGACGAGGCGAAGGTGGCGATGTGGCCGCCGACGCCGATGCCGGGGCGCTGCGCGCGGGAGACCATCACCGCGGCGTTCCACCGCGTGGCGTTGAGGACCTTGCGCTCGATCTCCTCGTTGCCGGGGAAGAAGGGCTCGTCCTTGGTGGCGATCGTGTTGATGTAGTCCGTGCTGCGCATCTCGGGCACGGCCACACGCTTCTCGCGGGCCCGCTCGATCAGCCGGAGCATCAGGTAGCGGGCACGCTCGCGGCCACGCTCGTCGACTGCCGCGTCAAGGGAGTCGAGCCATTCCTGGGTCTCTTCGGGATCAAAGTCCGGGACCTGACTGGGAAGACCGCCAATGATGATCGGGTTGCGATCGGATCCGGAAGCCACGCTGTTCCTTCACTGTCGGTGATGCCACTGTTCCACTGTCGGGTACGCCGTCGGTACACCGTTGTCCATCGTGTACCTCGGAAGGGGAATCGTCATCTCTACCGAGAGGTAAAACAGAGGTCGGACGGATCACTGCGGTCAGCTGTGAACAAACCAGGCCGTTCCGCCCATCTCGTTCAGATGTGCGGCGGGGCTGTTCGGCCCTGGTTACGCTGTGTGCGGGAGCAGGGCGGGCAAACCCGGCAGAATGCTGTGGCGTACATCACCGGCCTGCGGGAATCCTTGACAGGAGTTGTGGTGGCACGGCCTGGAACGTCACCGTTTCGGCGGTCTCGGCGGCCGGGTACTTGCGCGATCCGTCGCGCACGTGTGGACTACGGCCAACGCTTCGCGCGTGCGCGACGCTGCAGACAACTTCGTAAACATGATCAGGAGGCAATCCGTGAGCGCGACCGCGGACCACGCGGAGACGAACCTTGCCGTGAGGCTCGGTTTCCAGCCCAGTATGGTGGTCCAGGAGATCGGCTACGACGAGGACGTCGATCAGGAGCTCCGTGAGGCCATCGAGGCCGCAACCGCCACAGAGCTCGTCGACGAGGACTATGACGACGTGGCTGATGCCGTGGTGCTCTGGTTCCGTGAGGACGACGGGGACCTTACTGATGCGCTGGTGGACACCACCACGTACATCGAAGACGGCGGTTACATCCTGCTGCTGACGCCGAAGACGGGGCGGGAGGGGTACGTCGAGCCGAGTGAGATCGGTGAGGCCGCCACCACTGCCGGTCTTTCGCAGACCAAGGGCATCAGCGTCGGCAAGGACTGGACCGGGAGCAGGCTGGTGACGCCCAAGACGGCCGCCAAGAAGCGGTAAGCCGCCCCGGCGGCACAGAATCGACCCGGAGTGAGGCCTCGCGGCGCACAAGCGCGCCTGCGGGGCCTCACGCGTTACCCGGCCGACCAGCCGACCAGCCGACCAGCAGCCACCAGCCGACCGGCAGCCACGGGCCGACCGGCAGCCCCTGGCCGGCGGCGCGCGCCACGCAGCATGCGGTGGCCGGGCGTTCTCCGGCGCCAACTAGGGTGAAGCCACCCGAACAGCCCCACCGAAGGGAAGCTTCACCATGGCGATCGAGGTCGGCACCCAGGCTCCGGAGTTCGAGCTGCGGAACCAGCACGGGGAGACCGTCAAGCTCTCGGACTTCCGGGGCGAGAAGAACGTGGTGCTGCTCTTCTACCCGTTCGCTTTCACCGGGGTCTGCACCGGCGAGCTGTGCGCGCTCCGCGACGAGCTGCCCAGCTTCGTCAACGACGACGTGCAGCTGCTCGCGGTCTCCAACGACTCCCCGTTCACGCTGCGGGTCTTCGCCGAGCAGGAGGGGCTTGAGTACCCGCTGCTCAGCGACTTCTGGCCGCACGGCGAGGCCTCGCGGGCGTACGGCGTCTTCGACGAGGAGAAGGGCTGCGCGGTGCGCGGCACCTTCATCATCGACAAGGAGGGCGTGGTCCGCTGGACCATCGTCAACGGCCTGCCCGACGCCCGGGACCTGAACGAGTACACCAAGGCGCTCGCCGCCCTCTGAGGCGCTCGTCGCCATTCCCGGGGGACGACACCCGGTAGGAAGCCTCGCCGGGGACGGGAACCCCTCACTAGGATCCAGACGTTGATCCGGTACCAGACGCACTACGGGGCTCCCCGCCCCTACAGACCATAGGGAGGACTCGTGGGAGTCAGCCTCAGCAAGGGCGGCAACGTATCGCTGAGCAAGGAGGCCCCTGGCCTCACGGCGGTCGTCGTGGGCCTGGGTTGGGACGTTCGCACCACCACCGGTACGGACTTCGACCTCGACGCCAGCGCCATCCTGACCAACGCGGAGGGCAAGGTCCGTAACGACCAGGACTTCGTGTTCTTCAACAACCTGAAGAGCGCGGACGGCTCGGTCGAACACACGGGCGACAACACGACCGGTGAGGGCGAGGGCGACGACGAGCAGGTCAAGGTCGACCTCGCCGCGGTTCCGGCCGACGTCGACAAGATCGTCTTCCCGGTCTCGATCTACGACGCCGAGAACCGCCAGCAGTCCTTCGGCCAGGTGCGCAACGCGTTCATCCGCGTCGTGAACCAGACGGGCGGCGCCGAGATCGCCCGCTACGACCTGTCCGAGGACGCCTCCACCGAGACCGCCATGGTCTTCGGTGAGCTGTACCGGAACGGGGCGGAGTGGAAGTTCCGCGCCGTCGGCCAGGGCTACGCCTCGGGTCTGCGCGGCATCGCGCAGGACTTCGGCGTCAACGTCTGAGCCGAAGCACAGCACCACGCTCACCCGTCCGGCGCCGCACTCCTGTGTGCGGCGCCGGACGCGCTCGACCACAGCACTGCCTACTCGCGGGGAGGACCACATCATGGGCGTCACGCTCGCCAAGGGAGGCAATGTCTCCCTCTCCAAGGCCGCACCGAACCTCACACAGGTACTGGTCGGGCTCGGCTGGGACGCGCGTTCCACCACCGGGGCCGACTTCGACCTGGACGCCAGCGCCCTGCTGTGCAGCGGCGGCCGGGTCATGGGTGACGAGTGGTTCATCTTCTACAACCAGCTCAAGAGCCCCGACGGCTCCGTCGAGCACACCGGGGACAACCTCACGGGTGAGGGCGAGGGCGACGACGAGTCGATCATCGTGGACCTCGCCACCGTGCCGGCCGGCTGCGACAAGATCATCTTCCCGGTCTCGATCCACGACGCGGACAACCGCGGCCAGACCTTCGGCCAGGTCAGCAACGCGTTCATCCGGGTGGTGAACCAGGCGGACGGTCAGGAGCTCGCCCGCTACGACCTCTCCGAGGACGCCTCCACCGAGACCGCGATGATCTTCGGTGAGCTGTACCGCTACGGCGGGGAGTGGAAGTTCCGTGCAGTCGGACAGGGGTACGCGTCCGGACTGCGTGGCATCGCTCTAGACTTCGGAGTCAACGTTTCATAAAGCGTTGCTAAAGCCGTGCACGGAGCGGGGGAGCCCCGTACAACCAGCACGGGGAAACCCGTACACATTGATGGGGTAGCCAGTGGTTCTGAAAACCTTCGGCTGGTCGTTCGCGATCACCGTGCTCGGACTGATCGCGGCGGTGTTCTACGACGGATGGACCGCGCTGGGGCTCGTCGCGATCCTCGCCATCATGGAGATCTCGCTGTCGTTCGACAACGCGGTCGTCAACGCCGGAATCCTGAAGAAGATGAACGCCTTCTGGCAGAAGATCTTCCTCACGGTCGGCGTGCTGATCGCGGTCTTCGGCATGCGGCTCGTCTTCCCGGTCGTGATCGTGGCGATCAGCGCCAAGATGGGCCCGGTCGAAGCCGTCGACCTCGCCTTCAACCAGCCCGACCGCTACCAGCAGCTGGTCACGGACGCGCACCCGTCCATCGCGGCCTTCGGCGGCATGTTCCTGCTGATGATCTTCCTGGACTTCATCTTCGAGGACCGGGACATCAAGTGGCTCGGCTGGCTGGAGCGCCCGCTCGCCAAGCTCGGCAAGGTCGACATGCTGTCGGTCTGCATCGCGCTGATCGTGCTCCTCGTCTGCGCGATGACCTTCGCCACGCACGCGCACCAGCACGGCGGCGTGCACGCGGACAAGCAGTCGACCGTCCTCATCTCCGGCATCGCCGGCCTGATCACGTACCTGGTCGTCGGCGGTCTCTCCAGCTTCTTCGAGAACCGGCTGGAGGAAGAGGAGGAGCGCGAGCACGAGGCGGAGGAGCAGGCCGCCCGCGAGGGCAAGCCGAAGTCGGCGGTGGTGCTGGCCGGCCAGGCCGCGTTCTTCATGTTCCTCTACCTGGAGGTCCTGGACGCGTCGTTCTCCTTCGACGGCGTGATCGGCGCCTTCGCCATCACCAACGACATCGTGATCATGGCCCTCGGCCTGGGCATCGGCGCCATGTACGTCCGTTCGCTCACGGTCTACCTGGTGCGCCAGGGCACGCTGGACGACTACGTGTACCTGGAGCACGGCGCGCACTACGCGATCGGCGCCCTGGCCGTGATCCTGCTGGTCACCATCCGCTACGAGATCAACGAGATCATCACGGGCCTCATCGGCGTCGTCCTGATCGCCTGGTCCTTCTTCTCCTCGGTCCGGCGCAACAAGCGGCTGGCGGCCGAGGAGGGGAACGCGGGGAGCCCGGACAAGAGCGAGATCCCGTCCGGGGTCTGACCGGAAGCCGAGGCCCGGTGTTTCAGCCGGGCCCCGTTCCTGGAATTCTCTGAACGGGGCGGTCGTACGAGGAGCAGTCCTCCCGCGACCGCCCCGTTCGGCATGCAGGGGGTCCCGTTCGCCGGGAGCGGGCAGAAGTGAGCAGGAACGGTCAGTACCGGTACAGCACTTGGGGGCGGCATGTCCTTCTGGGACAAGATCTGGCGCGGGCGTTCCGCGGAGTTCGAATTCGACTCGGGCAGTGCGGCGACGAACTCCATCGAACTCACCAAACGACATCCGGTCGTCTCGCTCTCCAAACAGGGCGCGGCCACCGGCAACCTGCGGGTCAATCTCTCCTGGCGGATGCGGACCTCGGACATCGGCTCGTTCGAGAAGAACAGCCTGATACGGCATCCGTTCAGCATGTTCAAACCGGACGTGGTCCAGGCGCACACCGAGTCCATGGTCAATGTCGACCTGGACCTGGGCTGCCTGTACGAGCTGGTGGACGGCGACAAGGGGGTCGTCCAGCCGCTCGGCAGTTTCTTCGGCTCGCTCAACGCTCCGCCCTACGTCAAGCTCAGCGGCGACGACCGGTTCGGCTCCGCGTCCGGCGAGACCATCTACATCAATCTCGACCACCGCGAGTCCTTCAAGCGGCTGCTTCTGTTCGTCTACATCTACGACCAGACGCCGGCGTTCGACCGTACGCACGCGATCGTGACGCTGTACCCGAGCAACGGCCCGAGGATCGAGATCAGCCTGGACGAGCGCGCCCCCCAGGCCCGCTCCTGCGCCGTAGTCTCCCTGGAGAACGTCAAGGGCGACCTGGTGGTGCGACGCGAGGTGAAGTTCGTCTACGGGTTCCAGGCCGAGCTGGACCGGCTGTACGGCTGGGGGCTGCAGTGGGGCCGGGGCTACAAGACCAAGGTGGGCGAGCGGTGACCGCGCTCAGCGGGCCCGGCCGGTGACGGCAGCGGTCACCGGCCGATGAACTGCGGGCCCTGCGGCGGCAGCCGGAACGCCGGGTCCGGATAGACGGCGGCCGCCACCGGCTGCGGATAGCCGTAGGCGGGCTGGGCCGCCGGGGCCGGCTGCGTCGCGGCCTGCGGCGGATAGCCGTAGGTCGGCGGCTGCTGGGGCGGCAGCGGGAAGGACGGCGCCGGAGCGGGGACCGGTGCCGTGACCGGGGTCGGCGTCGGCGCGGGCGGCGTCGGGGCGGGCTCGGCGGCGGCTGATTCGTCGACCGAGATGCCGAAGTCGGTGGCGAGCCCGATCAGCCCGTTCGAATAACCCTCGCCGACCGCGCGCAGCCGCCAGCCGTCCCCGCGCCGGTACAGCTCACCGCAGATCATCGCGGTCTCGGCGCCGGTCTCCGGCTTGATGTCGAAGTACGCGAGCGGTTCGGCGCCGTCGGTGGCGGCGTCGTGGACGATCAGCCGCAGCGCCTGCACGTGTTCGAACGCGACCTCGTCCGCGGAGGCGGTGAACAGGAGCCGGGTGATCTCCGGCGGAAGGCCCGCAAGATCGGCCTGGAGGGTGTCCGTCATCCCCTCGGGCACACGCTTCTGGCCGAGCCGCCAGACCTTCCCCGACGGGTGCCGGGGCTGGTTGTAGAAGACGAAGTCCTCGTCCGAGCGGACCTTGCCACCGGCGCCGAGCAGCAGCGCGGAGGCGTCCACCGCGGGCACGCCCTGCCCCGGGGTCCACCGGAGTACGGCGCGTACCGCCGGAACGTCGAGCGGGACGTTCGCCCCCTTGAGCATCGCGTGCGTCATGCGGTCATTCTGTCGTCCCGGCGGGGTTCGGGACAACGTGGGGTGCCCGGATCGCCGGGCGCACGACAGGGGCGCGGGAGGGTGCGGCGGCGGTCCGCGGGCCGGGCGGGCGGCTTCCGGGGCGTGCCCGACATCCACGGGTTACCAGGATTTCATTGCGGACGGGAACTCTTGACCCAGGTTTGTACGTACTATTACCGGCCACATCGTGCCGGGCGGGCTGGCAGTAACAGGGGAGATCTATGCGTCATTTCGGGCATGTTGCCCCGGAGGTGCGGGAGCGGCTGTTCCACCGGGAGCCGCAGCTCTTCAGCGCGGACTCGGCTCCTGCCATGCTCGCGGCGGCACTGGGCGCGACGCTCTACAGCCCCGCGACCCGGCCCCGCCTCGCGGACGACGTGCTCAAGCAGGCCGGGCGCGGTGTCGTGTCCATGGTGCTGTGCCTGGAGGACTCCATAGACGACTCCGAGGTGGGCGGCGCCGAGGACAACCTGGTCCGCCAGTTCGCCCGCCTCGCCGCCCACGGGGGCGAGGCCCCGCTGCTCTTCGTCCGGGTGCGCGAGCCCCGGCAGATCACCGACCTCGTCACCCGGCTCGGCACCTCCGTCGCACTGCTGTCCGGATTCGTGCTGCCGAAATTCACCGAGGAGCGGGGCGTTCCGTTCCTGGAGGCGCTGACCGCCGCCGAGGCCGCCTGCGGGCGGCGGCTCTTCGCCATGCCCGTGCTGGAGTCGCCCGAGCTGCTGCACCTGGAGACGCGCGCCGAGACCCTGGCCGGGATCTCCCGCACCGTCGACAAGTACCGCGACCGGGTGCTCGCGCTGCGGCTCGGCGTCACCGATTTCTGTTCCGCGTACGGGTTGCGCCGGCCGCCGGACATGACCGCGTACGACGTGCAGATCGTCGCCTCCGTCATCGGCGACGTGGTGAATCTGCTGGGCCGGGCCGACGGCACCGGTTTCACCGTGACCGGGCCCGTCTGGGAGTACTTCCGCCACCAGGAGCGGATGTTCAAGCCGCAGCTGCGCCGCAGCCCCTTCCTGGAGGAGGGCGCGGAGCCGCTGCGCGAGGCGCTGATCCAGCACGACCTCGACGGTCTGCTGCGCGAGATCGAGCTGGACCGGGCCAATGGCCTGCTCGGCAAGACGTGCATCCACCCCTCGCACGTGCTGCCCGTGCACGCGCTGTCCGTCGTGAGCCACGAGGAGTACAGCGACGCCCAGGACATCCTGCGGCCTGAGCGCGGCGGCGGTGGAGTGCTGCGCTCCGCGTACACGAACAAGATGAACGAGGTGAAGCCGCACCGCGCCTGGGCCGAGCGGACCCTGCAGCGCGCGGAGGCGTTCGGGGTGGCCCGTGAGGACGTCGGCTTCGTGGAGCTGCTGACCGCGGGGCTGCCGGCATGACCGGGGCCCGGGGCAGTGGTGCCCGTGCGGCCGGGGACGGCGCGGGCGCGCCGCCGGTGCCCGAGGCGACGGAGCCCATGCCCGAAGCGGCAGGGCCGGTGATCGAAGCGACGAGAGACGAGAGCAGCGACGTGGTGTGGTCGGGTACCTGGGTCACCGAGCGGCTCGGCGTCGAGCTGACCGGCGACCGGGAGCTGCCCGGGCTGCTCGGGCTCGCCCTTCGGCGCAACCCCAAGCGCGCGCACCTGCTCGTGTCGAACGTGCTCGGCAAACACGTCCCGCAGCGCCCGTCCGTGGTCCGGTCCGCCGGCCACGAGCTGGGCGTACGAGTCCGGGAGCTGCTCGGCGACGAGGCGGCCGCGCGGGCGGTCGTCCTCGGGTACGCGGAGACCGCGACCGGCCTCGGCCACTGTGTCGCCGACGGGCTCGCGCTCGCGCCCTACCTGCACTCCACGCGCCGCCCGATAGCGGGCGTGGCCCGCGCGGGCGGCTTCGAGGAGTCCCACTCGCACGCCACCTCCCACCTGCTGCTGCCCGAGGACCCGGAGCTGCTCGCCGGGGACGGACCGCTCGTCCTCGTCGACGACGAGTTCTCCACGGGGAACACGGTCCTGAACACCATCCGCGCGCTGCACGCCCTGCACGCCCGCGCCCACTACGTCGTCGTCGCGCTGGTCGACATGCGTTCGCCCGGCGACCGGGGCCGGCTGGAGGCGTTCGCGCGGGAGATAGGCGCCCGGGTCGACCTGGTGGTCAGGGCGCGCGGTTCGGTGCGGCTGCCGGACGGTGTCCTGGAGAAGGGACAGGCGCTCGTCGCGGCGCACGAGACGGCCGCCCTTCCGGGGGCGCCGCGCGAGCGCGGCGAGATCGTCCCGGCCGGCGAGATCGTCCGGGCCGGCGACCTGGGCTGGCCCGACGACGTGCCGGACGGCGGACGGCACGGCTTCACCCCCGCGCACCGCGCCCGCCTGGAAGCGGCGCTGCCCGGCCTGGCCGAGCGGCTCGCGCCGCACGTCCGGGGCCGCGCACTCGTCCTGGGCAACGAGGAGCTGATGTACGCGCCGCTGCGGCTCGCCACCGCGCTGGAAGCGGCCGGGGCTGATGTCGCCTACTCCACCACGACCCGCTCGCCCGTCCTCGCCGTCGACGATCCGGGGTACGCGATCCGCACGCGCCTCGTCTTTCCCGCCCACGACGCGCCGGCCGACGGGCCGGGCGAGCGGTACGCGTACAACGTGGCGGGCGGGGGCTTCGACACGGTCGTCGTGGTCCTCGACTCCGTCGGCGACAGCGCCGGGGCCGTGGCGCCCGGGGGGCTGGTGGACCAGGTCGCGCGGCACGCGGGCCGGGTCGTCGTGGTGGGGCTGCCCTCGTACGTGCCGGGGCGCGAGCCCCGGCGCGCGCACCGGACGTCCCAGCAGGGTTCGGGGACCCAGGGAACCAGAGGGACCCGAGAATCACAGGAAAGGCCTGTCATGTCGCTGTCCGAGCCGTTGCGCGGCCCCGCCTTCTCCTCGTACGCGCCCGACGAGGTCGGCTGGCTGTTGCAGGACCTCTCGGACGTGACGCTGGAGGCGCCGACCGAGGAGCGCGAGGAGGCCATCCAGAGCGGCGGCGCGCACTACGCGGAGTCGCTGCCGGTGGAGTACCAACCGAGCCCGGCCTATCAGAAGTTGTTCCACGCGGCGCTCGACGCGTCGGCCGACCGGATCGCGCGGGCGGTGGGCGTCGTCACGGAGACGGTGCTCGCCGAGCGGTCGCCGCGGCCCGTCCTGGTCTCCCTCGCGCGCGCCGGGACACCGGTCGGCGTGCTGATGCGGCGCTGGGCGCAGCGGCGGCACGGTCTGGAGCTGCCGCACTACGCGGTCTCCATCGTGCGGGGCCGCGGGATCGACGCGAACGCGCTGCGCTGGCTCGCCGCGCACCACGACCCGGCGGACGTCGTCTTCGTCGACGGGTGGACGGGCAAGGGCGCCATCACGCGTGAACTGGCCGCCGCGGTGGCCGGGTTCGACGGCTTCGACCCGGAGATCGCGGTGCTCGCCGACCCCGGGTCGTGCGTGCGGACGTACGGCACGCGGGAGGACTTCCTCATCCCCTCCGCCTGCCTCAACTCGACGGTCTCCGGGCTCATATCGCGCACGGTGCTCCGCTCCGACCTCGTGGGGCCCGACGATTTCCACGGCGCCAAGTTCTATGCGGAGCTGGCCGGTGCGGATGTCTCGCGGCACTTCCTCGACGTCGTGGAGGGCCGCTTCGACGGGGTGCGGGACGCGGTGGACGCGGACGTCAAGGAGCTGCTCGGGGCGGATCGCGCCCCGACGTGGGAGGGCTGGGCCGCGGTGGAGCGGATCAGCGAGGAGTACGGCATCCATGACGTGAACCTCGTGAAGCCGGGTGTCGGGGAGACGACGCGGGTGCTGCTGCGCCGGGTGCCGTGGAAGATCCTGGCGCGGGCCGGTGCCGGGGCCGACCTGGACCATGTGCGGCTGCTCGCGCGGCAGCGCGGCGTCCCGGTCGAGGAGGTCGGCGAACTCCCGTACAGCTGCGTGGGGTTGATCCATCCGCGGTTCACCCGCGGGGCGACGGGTGTGGACGGCAGGGCGGTGGCGGCGCAGTGAACTCCCCGGCGGTGACGGTGGTCGCGAGCGACCTCGACCGGACCCTCATCTACTCGGCGGGCGCCCTCGGCCTGACCATGCCCGACGCGCAGGCCCCCCGACTGCTGTGCGTCGAGGTGTACGAGGGGCGGCCCCTGTCGTACGTCACCGAGGACGCGGCCGGGCTGCTGGCGGAGCTGGGGCGGCGGGCGGTCTTCGTGCCGACGACGACGCGGACCCGGGAGCAGTACGGGCGGGTGCGGCTGCCGGGGCCCGCGCCGCGGTACGCGATCTGCGCCAACGGCGGCCATCTGCTGGTCGACGGGGTGTCGGACCCGCAGTGGAGCGCGGCGGTGGCCGACCGGCTCGCGGCGGGGTGCGCGCCGCTGGAGGAGGTGCGGGCCCGGATGCTCGCCGCCGCGGACCCGGCCTGGTTGCTGAAGGAGCGGGTCGCCGAGGAGCTCTTCGCATACCTCGTCGTGGACCGGGCGCTGCTGCCCGCCGGCTGGGTCAAGGAGCTCGGCGCGTGGGCCGACGGACTCGGCTGGAGCGTGTCGCTCCAGGGGCGCAAGGTGTACGCCGTGCCGAAGCCGCTCACCAAGGGCGCGGCGGTCGAGGAGGTGGCCCGGCGCACCGGGGCCGCGCGGACGCTGGGCGCCGGGGACTCCCTGCTCGACGCGGACCTGCTGCACACCGTGGACCACGGCTGGCGCCCCGGCCACGGCGAACTGGCGGACGCGGGCTGGACCGCCCCCGGCGTCACGGTCCTCGCGGAGCGGGGAGTGCTGGCGGGGGAGGCGGTGTTGCGGGGGTTCCTGGGGGCGGTGTGAGGGGCGGGGTCTCCCGGCGCGGGTCCGTCCCGTGCGGGTCTTCCGGCGCGGGGTCCGTCCCGTGCGGGTCTTCCGGCGCGGGGCTGCCCGTGCGGGTGAGCCCGGCCTCGCGTGCGGGGTGGCGTTCTGTCGGCTGCCTGTGGCTGAGGTCGCGGGGCCCTGCCCCGGACCCCGCTCCTCGATCGCCGGAGGGGCTCATGGGGCCCCGCGCCTGGGCTAGCCGCAGCAGCCGCCCCCGCAGCATCCCCCTCCGCCGCCCCCGGACGGTGCCGGGGCCGGGGTGCCGGAGGCCGGCGACGTGCCGGTCACCGCCACCGTCGACAGGAGTTTCACCGTGTCGTCGTGGCCCGTGGGGCAGGTCGCGGGGGCGGCGGACTCGGACATGGGGCGGCTGAGTTCGAACGTGTCGCCGCAGGTCCGGCAGCGGTATTCGTAGCGAGGCATGCCCTCAGGTTACGGGTCGTCGCGCAGCGACAGGTCCAGGAGTTCCAGCATCGCCGTGTACGCCCCGTCGGCGTCCATCTCCCGCACCCGTCCGGCGACTTCCGCGTGCAGGGGCAGCGGGTGGCGGTGCGGGCCCGCGTGCACGCGTTCGCCGCGCGCCGTGAGGGCGGGGACGAGGACGCGGGGCAGCTGGGCGAAGAACCGGTTGCGGGAGGCCCGGAGCAGAACCGTGTGGAAGGCGACGTCCGCGCGCGCGGCCAGCGCCGGGTCCCCGTGCGGGGGCCGCTCCGCCACCGCCATCGCCGCCAGCGCCTCGTCCAGCGCGGTCAGCTCGGCGGGCGAGCGGAACTGGGCGGCGAGCGCGGCGGCCGACGGCTCGACGGCGCGTAGCAGCTCGTGCAGATCGGGGAAGAGGCCGACGGGGGCCGGCTGCCCGCCGGCCAGGGTCCAGCGCAGTACGTCGGAGTCCAGCACGTTCCACGCGGACCGGGGGCTCACCCGGTGCACGGCATCGACCACGCCCTTCGCGGCGAGCACCCGGACCGCTTCTCCGAGCACCGCTTCCGCGAAGCCCAACTCGGCGGTCAGTGCGGCGGGTTGCAGCAGCCTGCCGGTCGCGTAGGCGCCGTCGGTGATGTGGCGCGCCAGCGTCTCGACCGCGGCGCGGTGCACGTCGTGCCCGTCCGGCACCGGCGGTGAGCTGGTCATGCGGAGCAGGCTCGCACGGTCAGCTGTGAGAGATCAACTCGCCCTGCGGTTGCGGCTGTTGGGTGAACCGCTGGTCCGGGTCAGCCGCCGCCGCGCTCCTCGCGGATCTGGGTGACGACCCGGGCCACCGTCTGCCGCACGGCCTCCGTCTCCGTGAGGAAGTGCCAGTAGTCGGGGTGGCGGCCCTCCAGCCCGGCGGCGGCGCGCTCCAGGCGGGCCACGGAGTCGTCGAGGGGGCGGGCGTGGCGCGGGTCGGGGGTGCTGCGGCCCGCCATCGCGAGCCGCTGGGCGTCCCGGATCGCGAACCGGGTGCGGTCGATCTCCTGCTGGGGGTCCTTCGCCACCGCGTTCAGCCGGTGCAGCCGGTCGGCGGCGGCGGAGACCGACTCGTCCGTCGTGTTCAGCAGGGCGCGGACCGTGGACAGGCGGGCGGTGGCGTCGGGCCAGCGCTGCTCGGAGCGGGCGGTGCGGGCCTCGGCGAGCTTGGCCTCGGCCTGCCGCACGTTCTCCGCGGCCTGCTCCGGCACGCCCTGGAGGTCCTGCCAGCACGCGGCGGCGAACCGGCGCCGCAGCTCGCTGAGGACCGGCTCGACCTGGCCGGCCCGCGTCGTCAGGGCCTGCGCCCTGGTGCGCAGCGAGACCAGGCGCCGGTCGATCTCCGCGGCCCGCTCGGGCAGCCGCTCGGCCTCGGCGCGTACCGCCTCGGCGTCCCGCGCGACCCGCTCGGCGCGCTCCAGCGTCTCGGGCACGCCGTGCCGGCCCGCCCCCTCGTTCAGCCTGGTCAGCTCCGGGCCGAGGGCGGCGAGCCGGCCGGCCAGGTCGTCGGCCTTGAGCCCGGCCTCGCGGACGGTGTCCAGGGCGGTCGTCGCGGCGAGCAGGGCCTGCCGGGCGCGCTCCACGGACGGGGCGAGGCGGGCCAGTTGCGTCTCGGCCTTGCCGAGCAGCGGGCCGAGCCCGCGGGCGAACCGGTCCAGCTCCTGCTTGGTCCGGGTCAGCTGGTCCTTGGCCTGGGTCAGCTCGGTCCTGGCGCGGGCCGCGACGCTCGCCTCCAGGTCGTCGCGGTCGAGGTCGTGGGCGTCGACGGCGGTGATGTACTGGCCGCTGACCTCGTCGATGCGGGCGCCGAGCTGCTGGAAGTCGGTGACGGCGCGGCGGGCGGCGGGCGAGTCGTCGACCGCCGTGATGGTCTCTATCGAGATGCGCAGGTCCCGCTGGGCGGTGTCCAGCTCGTAGAAGGCGGCGGCCGCGGCGTCCTTGGCCGCCTGCGCCTCCGCGCGCTGCGACTCGGCACGGCCGCCGAACCATTTGCGGGTGCCGCCCCCGGCGAAGGCGGTGCTCAGGGCCGCGGCGAGCACCGGGAGGGGGAGCAGGGTCAGGGTGAGGAGGTCGTGGAGGGCGCGGCTGCCGGGCGGGAGCGGCCGGCTGCCGGGAGTGAGTTTCTGGGGGCCGGTGCTCCCCGCCGGACGCGGCGCTCCGTCGGCGGTCCTCCCCGGCGCGCGCCGTGGCGCCCCGCCGCCCCCTCTCCGTCCCGCTCGTGGATCGGTCGTGGCCGGGCGCACCCCCTCGGGAGACTCGTTCTCGGGAGACCCGTCCGTCGCCGTCGTCACCAACCACTCCCGTGCTGCCCGTGCCGCCATCGCCCTGACCGGTGTCCATTCTCCCACCGGTGAGGAACGAATACACGGGCCGGTCAGTTCGCGGTTCGCACCGTGACTTCGCCGTCCTGGCTGCGGGCCAGGATCCGGTGCGCGCTGTGGCGGTCGCGGGGGACGGAGACGTCAACGCCGCCGTCGTCCGTGTCCGTGGCGACCTGGTACGTGGCCGAGCCGGGCAGGGTGAGGGTGAGCGAGCCGTCGTCGGTGCGGGCGTCGAGCCGGTCGGGGGCGGTGCGCGCGGCGATGTTCGCGCTGCCGTCCTCGGTGCGGACCGTGACCTGCCGCGCGTCCACGCCGGTCGCGCGCACCGAACCGTCGTCGCTGTGCAGGCGCAGCGGTCCGGAGACGTTCCGTACGCGCACCGAGCCGTCCTGCGTCGTGATGTCGAGGCCCTTGGCGAAGCCGTCGGCACGGACGCTGCCGTCGTCGCTGCGGACCACGACGGCCACGCCGCGCGGCACCTCGACGCGGTGCCGGGCCGAGCAGTCGGCGACGAAGCCGGCGCAGTGCAGGCGCAGGGTCAGCCGGTCCTCGTCGCCCTGCCACGCCCACGACGCCTTCGGGTCGGAGCCGATCACGGTGGAACCCCGGAACCAGCGGGTGACCTGTACCTTCTTCCCGTCGCCCGGGACCAGTTCGAGGGCCGAGTCGTCCGAGTCGACGGTGAGCGTGCGGCCGTGCAGGGCGAACGAACGGTGGTCGGGGTGCGGGTCGTCCGAGGCGTCGGCACCGCAGGCGGTGGCCGTCGCGGCGAGGGCGGCCACGACCGCGACGGCGGCCAGGCCCCGGACGGCCCGGGCGCCGTGAGCGGTGCGGAACTGGCGGACGGTCATGGTGAACTCCCCCTGCGACGGTCGGTGTTGCGGCGCCGGACCGGCGGCCGGCACCCCATGAACGTACGGCGCGGGGACGCCCCGCGGGATGCGGCCGGCCACCGGATCGCGGGTGGGGTTAACCCCCCTGATGACCCCCCTGCGCCCCGGCGGCGGCCTGCGACGTTACGTATTTGCTGTGCACCGGCACCGGCAAGGTAGGCTGTCGGCTCGTCCTGGTCGCGCGCGTTCCAGGGCAACGGGTGCGTAGCTCAGGGGTAGAGCGCCTGCCTTACAAGCAGGATGTCGGCGGTTCGAAACCGTCCGCGCCCACCAAGTCCGAAGAGCGGTGCTCCGGCGAGTTACCGGAGGGCATGTTGATTCGTACCTCCGCCCTCCAGAGGTGCTGCCCCGCCTCGTTCGAGGACGTTCGCGAGCGGGTCACGACTCCAGGAGGCGGGTCTTTTGATCCTGGAATTCAGCTTCGCTCAGCAGACCCTGATCCCGAAGTTGAGCGAGTTTCGCCAGTTCATCGGCGACTGACGCTGAGCCGGCCGTGTCTGCCGTAGGTGCCTGGTGTTGGGCAGCGATCGCGGCGTCGAGCTGAGCGCGCAGCTTCTCGAACTCCGGCATCTGCTTTTTTGTGAAGATCACACTATTCTCGTCCTGGACGGCGCTTGAAGTTTGCCTGCCGAAGGAGCTGCGCCGTTCATTGCCGCCTGGCAGTGAGAACTGGATGAAGCCGTTTACGAAGGCGCCGGCGGGCTTCCACTGGACAGCTGATACCTGGGAGATGTGCAGCCGCTTCTCACCTTTGCCAACCGATACGCGTGCGTTGAAACCCTTCCGTGTGATGGTGATGTACTCACCATCGAAGAGAACCTGGCCGGTATGTCCCTTGGCTTCGATCATGGTGGTCCCCTTCGCGGGTGGGCGTACGCAGAAGCTTCGCCGCGCCAGGTATACGCGATGCGGGTTCTTCCGGCATGACCCAGCGAGCCTTTCCAGTGTGTCAGCCCTCGTCTCTCAAGGCACCTAGTAGTGACGTCATGCTTGGGTTGCAGTAACCGCTTAGTGAGCTGCGATGCTGTGGCTGGGCGTCTACGCCGTGATCAACGTGCCGATACATGCAGCGCGACGCACCATGAAGGTATGACAAGCGTCCCGGTAATTGAGCCCTCTCAACTGATACCGGTGGGCGTCTGGACGAGGTATGCAGGTTGAATCCTGGCCTGCGTGCACGCTCACGTGACGTGATCGTGTCGCGCTGAGCGCGAAGCTGCTCAACGACTCGGGGATCCCATCCGGAGGTTCCGATGGGCGGTGCACCAGACTGGGGAGATTCCTGGCGGCGAGACCAAGCCGAGCCACCCCCGTCTTCCGACCCCCCGGGCCGGACCCGCGTAAAGCGTCGGGGACCGGGCGGGTGTCTTCCATGGACGCTGGCCATCGTTTTTCTCATCTGCTTCCTGGTATCGGCAACGTCGAAGTCGTCGGACTCGCCAACGCCAGCGCCCGTGCCGGCGCCGACGGTCACTGTGACGGAGACCGAGCCCGACATGTCTGATACCGAGCCTGATGTGGAGGACGGCCCGACGGTCACTGAGACCGTGACCGAGCCTGCCGACGGTACTGGAACCACTGATGAGCGTGAGCAGGGGGCGACAGAGCCGCCAGAGGGAGAGTCGACCACCGAGCCCGAAAGTCCTTCGGATACTTATTACGAGAACTGTGACGAGGCGCGAGAAGCAGGCGCAGCGCCGCTGTTCAGAGGTGAACCCGGGTACGGCGCGCACCTGGACCGTGATGACGACGGGGTGGCGTGCGAATGGGACTGAGGCCTTCGGAGTAAGCATGGCGGAGCATTTCGGCCGGTAAGCTCCCAGCGGTGGTGCCCTTCTTTATGATCCATGGCGGCATGGGGCGTGGCGAGGCCAAGCGTGCGCCACGCAAGCACGCGGAACCGGGCGAGCGGGCCAGCCCCGCCCTAGGTGTATTGATCACGAGCGTTGTTAACGCCGATGGGGCTTGATCATGGCGAAGACCTCCGGTGTGGTGGAGCTGTCTAGGACTGCACCACACGGAGGTCTTCGTGTCCCACCGTAATGCCCGGCTGACCGTTCACGGCAGGCGGTTGCTCATCGAGCGTGTCCACACCGGCCGTCCCGTGGCGCACGTCGCGGCCGAGATGGGCATCTCACGGGTCACCGCCCACAAGTGGGTCCGCCGCTGGAGGGCCGAGGGCGAGCAAGGGCTGCACGACCGCTCCAGCCGGCCCCGCACGACGCCGCACCGCACCCCGGCGACGGTCGAGGACCAGGTGCGCCGCCTGCGCCAGGACCGGAAGCTCGGCCCCGCCCGTATCGGCCCCATCCTGGGCCTGCCCGCCTCCACCGTGCACCGGATCCTGGTCCGGCACGGCCTGCACCGCCTGGCCTTCCTGGACCGGCTCACCGGCCAGCTCATCCGCCGCTACGAACGTGAGAAGCCCGGCGAACTCGTCCACGTCGACGTCAAGAAACTCGGCCGGATCCCCGACGGCGGCGGCCACAAGGTCCTGGGCCGCCAGGCCGGCCGGGCCACCCGCAGCGGCATGGGTTTCGACTACATCCACTCCGCCGTTGCCGACCACACCCGCCTCGCCTACAGCGAGATCCACGGTGATGAGAAGGCCGCCACCTGCGCCGCCTTCCTGCGCCGGGCCGCAGCCTTCTTCCTCGCCCACGGCATTGACCACATCGAGCGCGTGCTGACCGACAACGCCTGGCCCTACCGCAAGAGCTTCGCCTGGCAGCAGGCCCTGGCCGACCTCGGCGCGAGAGGCAAGCTCACCCGCGCCTACCGGCCACAGACCAACGGCAAGGTCGAACGCTTCAACCGCACCCTGCTCGATGCGTGGGCCTACCTGTGGCCCTACACCAGCAACACCGAACGAACAGCAGCCCTGGCAGACTTCCTCCACACCTACAACCACCACCGCTGCCACACCGCACTTGGCGGCCACCCACCGATCAACCGCGTCAACAACGCTGCGGGTCAATACACCTAGTGCCTATCAGTGCCATCCTCGTCCGCGCGGTGTACACCTTTGAGGCGGGCTCGGCCGCGGACTGTGTCGGGGCCTGAGAGGTTGGTCCAGTAGCGGTGGCAGGTCACGAAGACGGACAGCTCCAGCTCGCGGCGGCGGAGCTTTTCGACCTCGGCCTGTTCGTCGTCGGTCCAGCCCGGTGAGGCGGGGCGCTCCAGCTTGCGCCAGCCCTGCGTGTCGCTGATCGCCTCGTGGGGCGTCACGGACCAGGGGAGCCGCTTGAGGAGGGCCAGGAGCTCGGCCCGGATCTGGTGCAGCTCCTCCTGGCCGGCGCGGAGGTCGCTCGGGAAATCGAAGTCGGAATCATCGGTCGCTGCCACCCGGCAATGGTACGTCTGTTCGAATTCGAGAGGCGAGTGCGGCCGGGCGGTTCACGCGAACGTGTGAGCGGACCGGTGGGCGGCGGCAGACTGGAGGTATGTGCCGCAGCATCAAGACCCTTCGCCCGCCCGCCCTCCCCGAGGAAGCCACCGACGAGGAGATCAGGGCCGCAGCCTTGCAGTACGTGCGGAAGGTGTCCGGGTTCCGGGCGCCGGCCGCGCACAACAGAGAGGTGTTCGAGCAGGCCGTGGACGAGATCGCCCGCGCGACCGCCGCCCTCCTCGACGGACTGGAGGTGCGGGGCGCCGCCCGGGCGGCTCAGGCCTCCTGAGGCTCCGGGACCGGGCGGCGCATCACGTACGCCGCCACCAGCCCCGCGCCGACCAGCGCGAGCAGGGAGACCACGGTGGAGAGCCAGCTCGCGCCGAGCCACTGCGCCCCGAAGTAGCCGAGGGCCACGCTGTACGCGGCCCAGGCCACGCCCGCCAGGGCGGACCACGGCAGGAACTCCCGGACCCTGCGGTGGGCGGAACCGGCCGCGAAGGAGACGACCGAGCGGCCCGCCGGGGCGAACCTGGCGATGATCACCAGCAGGCCGCCGCTGGAGCGGGCGAGCGCTCCGCCGAGACGTTCCTGCGCGGTCGTCAGGCGGCGGGAGCGCGCGATGGCGCGGGTCAGGCGTTCGCCGCCGCGCCAGGCGAGGCGGTAGGCGACCAGGTCACCGAGGACCGAGGCGGTCGCCGCGCAGAGCGTCAGGGCGAGCAGGTCCGGGACGCCGTGCGGGACGGCACCCGTCGCCGCGCCCGTTCCCGCCGCGGCCGCGGTCGCCGCGGTGATCACGAGGACGCCGCTGGGCAGTACCGGGACGAAGACGTCGAAGAGTACGGAGAGCGCCACGATCGCGTAGATCCATGGGCTTCCCGCCAGTGACCCCAGGCTTGCGAACACCGCTGGCCAACTCCCGTACGGACGATCCCCCGACCGTTCCTCCAGAACAGGAGCGGCTGTATGACAGCTGTACAGCGTACGCCCGATGTGTCGCCCGATTGACGCAACAGGTACAGATGTTCCCCATCTCACGTTCGCCCGTGTGCGCGGTTCCGAGCGGCGCCCGTGCACCGATTCGCATACGAACGAGCCAGTAGTGAGCTGAGCGAAGACGGAGGAGCGGGCCATGGTGGCAGGGATGGTGACCGGCGCACTCGCGGCGGCCGTGTTGGCGGCGGGCGGTGGCGGGGCGGGCGGCACCGCGGAGAGCTATGCGCAGAGCTACTGGGTGCGGGCCGCGGCCTCGTTCTCCCCGCCCATGGCGTTCGTGGCCTCGCCCGCGCTGACGTACGACCTGAAGCTGGTGCCCGCGGCGGCGACGGTCGTGGTCGAGCAGCGCGGCGAGGGCCGGAACATGACCGTGAGCCTGGACGTCGAAGGGCTGGCCCCGGACCACGCCTATGGCGCGCACGTGCACCAGAAGCCGTGCGGCGCGGACCCGGCCGCCGCGGGCGGGCACTACCAGCACGTGGTCGACCCGGAGCGGGCGACCGCCGAGAACGAGGTGTGGCTCGACTTCACGACGGACGCCGCGGGCGTGGGTACGGCGACGGTCAGCAAGGCGTGGGGGGTGCGGGACGGTGAGGCGCGATCCGTCGTCATCCATGACGCGCCGGGCGGGGCGGGGAAGCGGGTGGGGTGCGTGACGGTGCCGTTCGCCTCCGGCGGGGCGCCGGGTGCGGTGACCTCTCCGGGGGTCAAGGCGTCCCCGGGGGTTGAGACGACCCCGGGTACCGAGGTGTCCCCCGGGGCGACGGTGGCCCCGGGGGCCGAGGTGTCTACGGGGGTCGAGGTGTCTCCGGGCGTCGGGGCGGCCCCGGGTGCTGAGACGGCTCCGGGTGTTGCGACGGCTCCGGTCGGCGAGGTGGCCCCGGGTGCCGGGGCGGCCGTGGGGGCCAAGACGTCTGCGGGGCGTTGAGACGGCCCTGGGTGCTGAGACGGCCGCGGGGGCAAGACGTCCGCGGGACGTTGAGACGTCCCTGGGGGTCGAGACGGCCCCGGTCGGGGAGCGGACCGGAGATCCCCAGGTGCTGACTGGACGTCCCCGGTGCTCCCGGCTTCCCCGGTCGGGAGCGAGGGGCGTGAAGTGAGGGCGCGGTGAGGTGACGGCGTCCGCCCTCTGTGGAGAGGGCGGACGTCGTCATGTGTCCGGGCCGGGCGCGCCGCTGAGCGGTGTCCCGGCGGGACGCCAGGCGGGGTCCGGGCTGGGCGGGGCGTCGAGTGGTGTCCGGGCCGGGCGGAGCGGTGTTCGGGTCGGGCAGGGCGTCGAGTGGTGTCCGGGCCGGTGGGGGCTAGACCGGGACCGTCGCGCGTTCCGGGCGGGTGTCCTGCTCCTCGGGCCGTTCGCCGCCGTCGCCGCGTGGGGTGAACAGCCGGTCCAGGCCGAACGCTCCCGAGCCCGTGAAGACGAGCAGCAGCAGGGCCCAGCAGAACATCGCGGAGGCCTCGCCGCCGTTCTGGATCGGCCAGAGGGTCTCGGGCTGGTGGACCTTGAAGTACGCGTAGGCCATCGACCCGGACGAGACGAGCGCCGCGGCGCGGGTGCCGAGGCCGAGCACGATCAGGCCGCCGCCGACGAGCTGGATCACGGCCGCGTACCAGCCGGGCCAGTCGCCCGCCGCCACCGTGCCGCTCGCGGAGCCGCCGAGGACGCCGAAGAGCGAGGAGGCGCCGTGGCAGGCGAAGAGCAGGCCGGTGACGATGCGGAACAGACCGAGGACGTAGGGCTGGGCGCGGTCGAGGCGACCGGTCATGGGGGGCTCCTTCAGTTCGGTCGGGGACGTAACCGAGTGCTCCGGTGGCGTCGGCGGCCGCGCTGCCGCCGGCCCCGCCGGAGGGAAGAGCCCACAGGTTAGGAGAACCTAACTTGAACTTGCAAGTTCAACATTCAGCCATGATCCGGTTCCGCTTGCGGGCTCACGTGAGGGTGCGCCGGTCCGTCCGGACGAGGCCGCGCCCCTCCTCGGCCCGGTCGAGGGAGAGGTCCGCCGACCGTCCGCGCAGCGTCAGCGTCATCAGGTGGTTGCCGAACCACGGGCCGCCCGTCCGGCGCCAGCGGATCCGGGGCAGCGCGGCGCGCGCGTGCCGGGCCAGGCCGCGGCCGAGGAGCCGCCCCGGCCTGCTCCAGCCGAAACGGAACGCGCCCCGCATGTACCGCGGGATAGAGTTGTGCACGGGGGAGCAGGTGAGCTGGAGGACCCGCGCGGTGGGCGCCGGGCCCCCGTCGGGCCAGGACGGTTCGGCCACGTACGCGTGGTGCACGTCGCCGCCGAGGACCGAGACGGTCGCGGGCGCGGCGGGGCCCCCGCCCGCCTCGGCCACCAGATCCGTCAGCGTGTCGAACGAGGTCGGGAACGCCGGCCAGTGCTCCAGATCGGCCCGCCTGCGCAGCTTCTCGCCGCGCCGCGCCCAGCGGGCACCGCGCTCGCCGCGGCTCATCGCCGCGTTCCAGTTCTCCGCGTCGTGGATGAGGTGCGGCAGCAGCCACGGCAGCGACGAGCCGATGAGGAGGTGGTCGTAGGCGCCGCCGTCGGCGTCCTGCCCCGCGAGGGTCTGCTCGCGCACCCAGCGCTCCTCGTCGGGGTCGAGCATCGCCCGGTGCTGTTCCTCCAGGACGCGCGCGGCCCGGGTGTCGATCATCACCAGGCGTACGCGGCCGAAGTCGCGGCGGTAGCTCCAGCGGGCGCAGGTGGGGTCGGCGTCGGCCCGGGCGGCGAACTCGCGCAGCACGTCCGTGCCGTCCGGGGCCTCGCGCACCGCCGCGTAGACGGGGTCGGCGGCGAGTTCGGCCGGAGGGAGGTTCCCGATGTGCTGGTGCACCCAGTACGACATGAGGCCGCTCAGGATGCGCTCCTGCCACCAGGGCGTGGCGCGCATGTCCCGCAGCCAGGCGGCGCTCGTGTTCCAGTCGTCTATGACGTCGTGGTCGTCGAAGAGCATGCAGCTCGGGACGGTGGAGAGCAGCCAGCGGATCTCGGGGTCGAGCCAGGACTCGTAGTAGAGGTGCGTGTACTCCTCGTAGTCCGCGACCTGGGTGCCGGGCGGGTCGTCGAGGTCGCGGCGGCGGGCCAGCCACTCCTGTGTCGCCGGTGACGTCTCGTCCGCGTACACCTGGTCGCCGAGGAGGACGAGGACGTCGGGCCGGTCGGCCTCGGGGTCGGCGGCGAGGCGGGCGGCGAGCGTGTCCAGGGCGTCGGGGCCGACGGGGTCGCGCTCCCCGCCGAGGTCCCGGCCCCGCTCGCGCCAGGAGGAGCCCGAGGCGGGCGGCGCGGCCCAGCGGCAGGAGCCGAACGTGACCCGAACCGGGTCGTCCGCCCCGTACGCCGGTGCGGCGATGGTGCTGGCCGGGAAACGGGAGTCCGGCTCCGGCCAGACCGTGACGCCGTCCAGCGTCACCTCGTACGCCGTCCTGGTGCCCGGCGTGAGGCCGGTGACGGGCACCAGGGCGTAATGGTGGCCGTCGATCTGGAAGGTGTGCGTGCTGCCGGACGCGCCGTCCGCGCAGCGCACCTCGGCGACGCAGGGGCGGCTCGTCTCGACCCAGACCGTCGCCGCCTCCTCGTCCACGTACCTCAGCAGTGGTCCCAGCCGCAGGCTCACCACGTTGCTCCTCCGCTCCTCCGACGTCCCGACCTGCCGGACCGGGACGTCGGGCATCGTCTCGCACGTCGTGCTTCTCGTGCCCTGGTCGGTCGGTCCGTACCGTACGGAACGCCGGGAGGGGGTGGGGAGTGCGGGGTTGCTGATCGGCGGTTGCTCAGTGCTGCTCGGCGATCGTCCGGCGATCGTTCGGCGGTGGTCAGCTGGGGGTCGGCTGTCGGGCGGGTGTCGGTCGGCAGGCGGTCGGTGCGGCTCGGCCGCCGCTCAGCAGCCGCTCAGTTTCGACTGGATCGCCGACTTCTCCGCGGAGTCCACCGAGAGCGCGTAGTAGTGCTTCACCTGGACGTACATCCGCAGATACGTGCAGGCGTACGCGGCGCGGGGCGGCATCCACTCGGCCGGGTCCTGGTCGCCCTTGGACTGGTTGACGTTGTCGGTGACGGCGATCAGCTGGGGGCGGGTGAGGTCGTTGGCGAGCGCCTGGCGCTGGGTCGTCGTCCAGGAGGACGCGCCAGACTTCCACGCCTCGGAGAGCGGGACGACGTGATCGATGTCGACGTCGCCCGCGGCCGACCAGGTGGCGCCGTCGTACTCGGAGTACCAACTCCCCGACGTGGCCGCGCAGTCGGAGCCCGTCTGGACGCTCTTGCCGTCGCGCTTGAGGACGGTCTCGCGGGTGTTGCAGGTGCCGGACTGGGTGATCCAGTGCGGGAACTTGTCCCGGCTGTAGCCGTCGGACGAGCCCTCCGCCTTGACCGTCAGCTGGGCGAGGTAGGTGCGGGCCGTGGCGGCGGTGACCGGGGTGGGCGGGGAGGCCTGGGCGGCGGGGGCGGTGGCAATGGCGGTGGCGGTGAGCAGGGTGACGGCCGTCAGGAGGGTGGAGGCGGTGCCTATCGCTGCGCGGTGGTGGGGGTTACGCGCGTAGCTGCGGGGCATGTGGACTCCCTTTTGGGTGGGGGGGGTGTTGGGCGGGGTGGGTGGGTTGGGTGCGGGGCTCATCGTGGGGGGAGGGGGTTGCGGGGAGGTGTTGGGGTGGTGACAGGGTCGCGTCAAGTTGGGGTGCGGGCAAGGGGGTGGGGGGTAAGTGGGGTGCCCTGGTGGGGGGTTGGGGTGGGTTTGGGGTTGGCGGGGTGGGGTGTGGGGGCCTATCGCCGCCGAGGTCGGGGGGGGGGGGCCCCCCCCCCCCCCCCCCCACACCCCCGCCGGGGGGGGGGGGGGGTGGGGGGGGCCCCGGGGCGGCCCACCCCCCCGCGGTGTTTTAAGGGGGGGGGGACGGGGGGT
>NZ_JBITLI010000005.1:435385-509168 GCF_044465085.1 Streptomyces sp. NPDC049813
GCGGGGGCGCCGCCGGGGGGGGGGGGCCGCGGGGGGGGCCCGGGGGGGGGGGGGGGGGGGGGGGGGGGGGGGGGGGGGGGGGGGGGGGGGGGCCTATCGCCGCCGAGGTCGCGGGGCTCCGCCCCGGGCCCCGCTCCTCAATCGCCGGAGGGGCTTGATCGGGGTTCCGCTGCCCGCGAGTGGCGATCACCCGGTCCGTTTTTGTACCGTGGGGGAACAAAGTGGTTCCCGCCCGCGTACCCTGACCGGTGGGCGGGGCCGCTCTGTCTTCGTGACCCGTGCGGCCGCGCTCGATTCCGTCGCACCCCCTCCGCGTCCTCTGGAGCCCGCCGATGCCGGCCACGCCCACCGTTCTCTCCGCGCGCGCCCTCCTGCTCGACATGGACGGCACGCTCGTCAACTCCGACGCCGTGGTCGAGCGGATCTGGCGGCGCTGGGCCGCCGCGCACGGGCTCGACGGGGACCACGTCATGGGCGTCGCGCACGGGCGCCAGGGGTACGCCTCGATGGCCGTGCTGCTGCCCGAGCGCCCCATGGCCGAGAACCACGCCGACAACGCGCGCATGCTCGCCGCCGAGACCGCCGACATGGACGGGGTCGTGCCCGTGCCGGGCGCGGCGGCGTTCCTGGCCGCGCTGCTCACCGGCGGGGTGCCGCACGCGCTGGTCACGTCGGCGGACGTGGCGCTGTCCACCGGGCGGATGGCCGCCGCCGGGCTGCCCTACCCGGCGGTGCGCGTGACCGCCGAGAGCGTGGGCGCCAGCAAGCCGGACCCCGAGGGGTTCCTCAAGGGCGCCGCAGAGCTGGGCGCCGACCCGGCCGACTGCGTGGTCTTCGAGGACTCCGCGGCCGGTATCGCGGCCGGGCACGCCGCCGGTATGCGGGTCGTCGGGGTCGGGCCCCGGGCCGGTGCGCACGGGCCCGCCGTCCACGTGCCGGACCTGACCGCCGTACGGGTCGAGGCCCGTCCGGACGGGGAGATCCTGCTCCACATCGGCTGAGCGCGGACGGCCCGGGAGTCGCTCAGCGGGTCTCCGACTCCAGCGCCCTGCGCGTCGCCGGGCCGTAGGCGCCCGGTGTGTCCTCGTGGACCCCGCGGGCCAGCTGGTAGGCCCGCACGCCGTACTCCGTGCGGGTGTCGAAGCTGCCGTCCGGGTCGCCCGCGAAGAGATGGACCTTCCGCAGCCTGTACTGGAGTTCGGCGACCTCGGGGCCGTGGTCCCCGCGGTGCAGGGCCGTGGCCTGCTCCTGGTGCGGACGCCGGGACGATGACGACGAGGGTGACGCCGGCGACGAGGACGACGGTGCGGGCCCGGAGGACGTGGTCCCGTCCGGTGCCGCGGGGGCCTCGGACGAGGGCGTGGCCGTGGGTGGGGCGGATGACGGCGCCGGGGCCGAGTGCCGCGGCGACGCGGCGGCCCCGGAGGGTGCCGCGGCGTGCGACCGTGCGGGCGATCCGCCGGGCGCGGGGCTGTGCGACGCCGGGCTCGTGACCAGCGGCGCGGCTGCCTCCTGCGCGGCGGCGCCCGAGCCGCCGTCGCCGGAGGAGATCAGGACCGTCACCAGCGCCGCCACGCTCAGCACGCCCGCGACCGCCGCAAGGAGCAGCACCGGCGCGCGCCGCGGCCGGTCCCCGGGGCGGTCGTCGGGGCCGGCGGGATCGTCGGCGGCCGGGGGCTGCTCCGGCGGCAGCGGGGGGTGCGCGTACGGGTCGGGGACCCGCGGGGGCGGGGGCTGGGAGGGCTCCGGCAAGGTGACGTACGGGCGGACGCGCAGCGGACTGAAGCCCTCCGCCTCGCAGGCGCAGTCGGGCCCCCCGTCCTGCCCCGGCCCCGCCCCGCACTCCGGACACGTGCGCCGCCGCTCACCACTCACTGTGGTCCCCTCCCCGAGAACTGCAGCGAATTATGCAGACCCCGGGGCCCGCCCGCACCGCCGGGCCGGAACTCAACAGGCCAAATGGGACCGCACCGACCAGGATGGAAGATACCGAGCCACCGGCCGGACCGGGCCGGGGTGCCTGTGGAGGTGGCCATGAGCAGCCAGGACAGCGGCACGGCGACAGGCGGCGACAGCTCCCGCACGCACCGGGCGCTGCCCGGGGACATGGCCAAGACCGGGGGTGTCCTCGTCTCCATCGGGGCGCTGCTGCTCGGCATGCTGCTGGCCGCGCTCGACCAGACCATCGTCTCCACCGCCCTGCCGACCATCGTCAGCGACCTCGGCGGACTCGAACACCTGTCCTGGGTCGTCACCGCGTACATGCTCGCCGCGACGGCCGCCACGCCCCTGTGGGGCAAGCTCGGCGACCAGTACGGGCGCAAGCGGCTCTTCCAGCTGGCCATCGTGATCTTCCTGATCGGCTCGGCGCTCTGCGGAACGGCGCAGGACATGCCGCAGCTGATCGGCTTCCGCGCCTTGCAGGGCCTGGGCGGCGGTGGCCTGATGGTGCTGTCCATGGCGATCGTCGGCGACCTCGTCTCACCCCGCGAACGCGGCAAGTACCAGGGCCTGTTCGGTGCCGTCTTCGGCGCGACCAGCGTGCTCGGACCGCTGCTCGGCGGCCTGTTCACCGAGCATCTCAGCTGGCGCTGGGTCTTCTACGTCAACCTGCCGATCGGGGTCGTCGCCCTCCTCGTCATCGCCGCCGCCCTGCACATCCCGGTCCGCGCCCGCAAGCACCGCATCGACTACCTCGGCACCTTCCTCATCGCGTCCGTCGCCACCTGCCTCGTCCTCGTCGCCTCGCTCGGCGGCACCACCTGGGGCTGGGGCTCGCCGCAGATCATCGGCCTCGCCGTGCTCGGTGTCGTCCTCGGCGCGGTCTTCGTCCGCGTGGAGTTCCGGGCCGCCGAACCGGTGCTGCCGATGAAGCTGTTCCGCGTCCGCACCTTCACCCTCGCCGCCGTCATCAGCTTCGTCGTCGGCTTCGCGATGTTCGGCGCGATGACCTACCTGCCGACGTTCCTCCAGGTCGTGCAGGGCGTCTCGCCGACCATGTCGGGCGTGCACATGCTGCCGATGGTGATCGGCCTGCTGCTCTCCTCCACCCTCTCCGGCCAGATCGTCAGCCGCACCGGCCGCTGGAAGGTCTTCCCGGTCGCCGGCACCGCCGTCACCACCATCGGCCTGCTCCTGCTGCACAACCTCGACGAGACCAGCTCCACCTGGGAGATGAGCGCCTACTTCTTCGTCTTCGGCCTCGGTCTCGGCCTCGTCATGCAGGTGCTGGTGCTCATCGTGCAGAACGCGGTCCCCTACGAGGACCTGGGCGTCGCCACCTCCGGCGCCACGTTCTTCCGTTCCATCGGCGCCTCCTTCGGCGTCGCGATCTTCGGCACCATCTTCGCCAACCGCCTCGCCACCAAACTCACCTCGGCGCTGAACGGGGCACAGGCGCCGCCCGGCGTCACCCCCGACTCGCTCAAGGCCGACCCGCGCGGCATCGGCGCGCTCCCGCCCACCCTGCGCCAGCCGGTCCTGCACGCCTACGCGACCTCCATCACCGACGTCTTCCTCTACGCCGTCCCGGTCGCCCTGGCCGCCTTCGTCCTCGCCTGGTTCCTGCGCGAGGACAAGCTGCGCGGCTCCGTCACCGCCCCCGACCAGTCGCAGACCCTCGCCTCCAACCCCGTGGAGCGCTCCTCGTACGACGAGGTGGCGCGGGCCCTGTCCACGCTCGGCACGCGGGAGGGGCGCCGCGAGATCTACGAGAAGATCACCGCGCGGGCCGGGTACGACCTGCTGCCCGCGGCCGGCTGGCTGGTCCTGCGCATCGGCCGGTACGGCTGGGCCGAGCCCGCCGTCCTCGCCGAACGCAGCGCCGTCCCGCTCCAGGTGATCATCGAGGCGGCGCGGCAGGTGGAGGGGCGCGGCCTCGCGGTGCGCGAGGGCCTCGACCTGGTCCTCACCGACGAGGGGCGCACGGTCGCCGCGCGGCTCGGCGCCGCCCGCGAGGAGTCGCTCGCGGAGCTGCTCGGCGACTGGTGGACGCCTGAACGGCCCACCGACCTGCACCAGTTGGTGCGCGAGCTGAACGCGGAGATGTGCGGGTGCGACGCCGAGCGCCCGCACGCCCAGGGCGGCCGCCGGCCGGGCCTGGCGGCCTGACGCCCGGCGCGCGGGGCCTCAGCCGAGCGGCTTGGTGAAGAAGTGCTCCGCGTAGATGTCGTCGTTGTGCCGGCCCGTCTCCTCGTAGCCGAGCCGGGCGTACAGCGCGCGGGCCTCGGTGAGGTCGCTGCGGGTGTCCAGGCGGACGCGGTCCGCGCCCAGCTCCCGGGCAGCCGCCTCGGCCGCCGCCACCAGCAGCGGCGCCCCGCCCGTGCCGCGCAGCGCGGCGCGCACATAGACGCGGGTCAGCTCCGCCGTGCCCGCGCCGACCAGCCGCACCCCCGCGGTCCCGGCCGGCTCCCCGTCGTACCGGCCGACGAGCAACAGGCCGCGCGGCGGCGCCAGTTCGGCTCCGGAGACCGCGGCGATCTCCCGCTCCAGCTCCGCCACGTCGGTGGTGCGTCCCTCGTGCAGCAGGTACCAGCGGTCGCTCACCTCCGTGTAGTACGCGCGCCACAGGGCGGCGGCGACAGGGGAGCCGGGGGATTCGGGCGCGACGGTCCAGCGGGTGTTCATGGCGCATTGTGGGGGTGGTGGGGCGGGGTCGGGCAAGCGGATTCCGTCGCGCGGCCGGCGGGGGCGGCGCGGCCTGTTTGAGCCTGCCGGGGCGGGCAACCCGGTTGTCGGTAAGCACGGTTGACAGCTGACCCCTATTCGACGGATACCGGGAAGGTCGGGAAGACACCCATGTCCACAGGCGTGATCATCGCTCTGATCGTGGTGGGGATCGTGGTCGTCGTCGCGGCGGGCGTCTTCGCCGCGCGGACCAAGCCCCGCGGCGGACGGAGCCTCAAGAGCCGCTTCGGGCCCGAGTACGAGCGGGTCGTGGCGCGCCACGACGGCGACACGAAAGCCGCTGAGCAGGAGCTGACGGAGCGGGTGCGGCGGCACGGGTCGCTGCGCACGCACGACCTTGAGCCCGCCGCCCGCGAGCGGTACCGGGCGCGCTGGGCGGCCGCCCAGGAGCGCTTCGTCGAGTCGCCCGCCGAGGCGGTCGCCGAGGCGGACCGGCTCATCGGCGACGTCGCGAAGGAGCGCGGCTTCCCCGACGGCAGCCGCTACGACGACCAGTTCGAGGCCCTCTCCGTCCACCACGGCCCCCACGTCCACGGCTACCGGCGCATCCACCTGGCCGCGCACGCCCACCGGGACGGCGCCGGGCCGAACGGGTCCGGCACGGAGGAGCTGCGCGCCGCCATGGTCGAGGCGCGGGCCCTGTTCGACGACCTGACCGGTACCGGCGGGCGGGTCGCGCGCCGGGACCGGGGCGACGACACGGCGGGGCGGACCCCGGACGGCACGACGACGCGGCACGAGCGGACCGGCCCCCTCAAGGGGCGTCTCGCGAAGGGGAGTTGAGCGACGATGGCGCAGGACGACCGAGCACGGCAGGACGGTTACGCGACGGACCCGCGGGAGGGTTCCGTCCCCGGGCGACAGGAGGACGCGGTGACAGGGCGACAGGACGGCGTGGTGCCCGGGCGGCAGGACGGGCCGGTGGCGGGGCGTGACCCGTTGCAGGACCCGGCGCAGCCCCCGCTCGCGCCCGGTGCGGGCGAGCCGGGCCGCGAGCCGCGGAGCGACATCCGCGAGCAGCCCCCCGTGCCCGCGGGGGGCACCCCCGCCACCGACCCGTTCGCCGCGCCGGTACCGGAAGGCACCGGCCACCACCGGGACACCGGCCGGCCGGGCCACGGCGACGGAGTCCCGCACGGCGACAGCGGGCTCCCCGGCGACACCGGGCGGACCACTGACAGCGGCCTGCACGGCGGTACCGGGGTGCAGGGCGACCCCGGTCTGCACAGCGGCGCCGGCGTGCAGGGCGACCCCGGCCTCCGCACGGACGACGGCACGGGCCTCCACCGCGGCAGCGGCCACCAGGCCGACACGGGCCTGCACGGTGACAAGGGCCTGCACGGTGACGGCGTGCACGCCGGGGCGGGGACCGGCCGCGAGGTCCACGGCCCGAACTCCGCGCTGGTCGCCCCCGACACCCGGGACGACCTGGCGGGCCGGCTCAAGCACGCTGTCGCCGGGTTCGTGGACCAGCCCCGGGCCGCGGTGGAGGAGGCCGACCACGTCCTGGAGGACCTGACGACCCGGCTCACCGAGACCCTCGCGGGCCGCCGCAAGACCCTGCGCACGTCCTGGCAGGAGAACGAGGAGGACACGGAGCGGCTGCGGCTCGCCCTGCGCGACTACCGCGAGACGGCGGAGCGCCTGCTCAGCCTGTGAGTTCCGGCCGCTACTCGCCCGTCCTGGCCAGGGACGCCGCTTCCCAGGCGAAGCCGTCGGGGTCGGTGAACGACCCCGCGGTGCCGCCCAGCACGATCCGGTGCGAGCCCGCGCCGTCGGCGGGAACCCCGGCGTCCTTGGCCAGGGCGGCGCGCTTGTACAGGCCCAGCGTGACCGCGCCGGACCCGGCGGCGAACTGCACGTACTTGCTGCCGAAGCTCTTGTCGACGGTCAGGCCGTGCCCGACGTAGAACTCCTTGGTCGCCTTGACGTCCTGGACGCCGAGCAGCAGGACGAACGACTCGACGGCGCGGGTGGCGGGGCCGAAGTTCTTCTTCGCGGAGGAGGCGATCTTCCAGAGCGTCCCGTCGGGGGCCTGGACCACGCCGCCATAACCCCAAAGCGACTTCGAGGCCGGCTTCACCGCGGTGGCGCCGGCCTCGACGGCTGCCGCGACGAGGGCGTCGACGTCGGCGGGCTGGGCGACCGTGAGCGACAGCGTGAAGCCGCGGAAGCCGGACGTGGCTTCCTGGGAGGCGCGCAGGGCCAGTTCGGGGCCGAGCCCGAAGGCGGCGGCGTAGAAGCGTTCGGCGGCCGCGAGGTCGGCCACCTCCAGGGTCACGGATGCGAGTGAGGTCATGTCCGCAACGCTAGGGCCGCCGGGGCCGCCGGGGCTTCTCCATTCCTGATCCGTTCCTGATGCGTTCCGGACCGGGCGCCGACCGGGTCCGGACCGGGCGCTACGCGCTCTTCGGCGCCGCCTGCTGCACGACCTCGAAGGACCACACCGAGGAGCTGCTCGACGCGGGCTTCGGGCGGTCGCCGCCGCCCTGGTGGGCCGCCTTCATCGGGCCCTCCATCCACGCCTGGAACGACTCCTCGTCGCGCCAGCGCGTGTAGACCAGGTAGTCGTCGGTGCCCTCGACGGGACGCAGCAGCTCGAACCACTCGAAGCCGTCGGAGTTCTCCACGGAGCCCGCGCGGGACGCGAAGCGCTTCTCCAGGACCTCGCGCTGTTCGGCCGGGACGGACAGGACATTGATCTTGACGATGCTCATGGGTTCATCCTGCCGCACCGCTGTCCGGCGCCCGACGGCCCGTCCGCCAGCGCTCGACGATCTCGTCCACGTCGTACGGCTTCAGGCCGAGCGGCGGGCCCGGCGGCGGCTTGAACATCATGTCGCTGATCTTGGCGTTCAGGTCGGTGACGATCCGGCGCACCGCCGTCTCCGACGGGGCCTTCGCCGCCGCCTCCAGGGCCTCTTCCGCTTCCTTGCGCAGGGCCAGGCTGGGCGGGAGGACGGACAGGCCCTCGCGGGCCAGCTTCCGCTTGATCCACCAGTTCTCGTCGTAGGGGGCCTCGGTCGACGCGTCCAGCGGACGGCCGGCGCCGGCCGTCGCGTCGAAGTCGCCGCGACGCTCGGCGTCACGGATCTGCTTGTCGACGAATGACTCGAAACTGACGCCAGGGGGTTTGCGTTCGGTCATGGTCCCATTGTCGCCCAGCCCATCCGTGGCAGCCCAGGACGGCCCGGTGAAGGCCTAGGATGCCGCTCCTACGGACACGAACACTGGGGGAGTGCGGTGCTCGAACTGACCATGGCCACGATGGCGGGCGGTGACGCGGGGGCCACGGCCGGGATGGTGATGGCCGAGGCGGACAGCGAGCCCGGAGCGGTGTTGCGGGTGGGGCGGGACGGCAGTCTGTGCCGGCTCGTGACGCCGCAGGACTGGCTGTTCGTGTCGCGGGTGCACCTGGAGTTCCGGTGCGGGCCCGGGCAGGAGTGGAGCGTGTGCTGGCTGCGCGGGTCCCAGGGCGACCCGGCCTCGCAGGTGCGGGTGCGGCTCGGGGACGCGCCGGGTCCCGGGCATCCCCTCGCGTACGGCGGGGAGGTGCGGCTGCCGCGCGGCGGCTCCGGCGAGGTCGTCGTCCTGGACCGGAGCGGGCCGCGCAGCGTGAACGTGGGCTTCTATCAGGAGAGTTAGGGGCCAAGGTGGGGGCGCCGGGGTGCGGTCCTGCCTTCAGGCCTGCACGTAGGCCACCGCGAAGCCGTCGTACCCCTTGGCGCCCACCGTCTGCACGGCCGTCGCCTCCAGCTTCGGGTGGTCGGCGAGGAACTGCAGGGCCGCCCGGGTGCCGGTGACGTCCGGGCGGGTGCTCCCGGCGTCGATCACCTGGCCCTCGCGCACCACGTTGTCGACGACGATCACGCTGCCCGGCCGCGTCAGCCGGACCGCCCACTCCAGGTAGTGCGGGTTGTTCACCTTGTCGGCGTCGATGAAGACGAAGTCGAACACCGCGCCCTCGTCGGCGAGCCGGGGCAGCGCGTCGAGGGCCGGGCCCACCCGCACCTCGACGAGCTTGTCCAGGCCGGCCCGGGCGAGGTTGGCGCGGGCCACCTCGGCGTGGCGCGGGCTGTACTCCAGGGTGACCAGCGAGCCGTCGGCGGGCAGGGCGCGGGCCAGCCAGATGGTGCTGTAGCCGCCGAGCGTGCCGATCTCCAGGACGCGGCGGGCGCCCTGCACACGGGCGAGCAGGTGGAGCAGCTTGCCGTTGGTGGCGGAGACGCTGATGCTCGGCAGCCCGGCCGCCGCGCTCTCGGTGAGCGCGGCGGCCAGCGCCTCGTCGGCGGGGGCGAGCAGCTCGGCGAAGTAGGCGTCGACGGCGGCGGCGGGGCCGGGCTGCCCCGGTTCACGAGGTGAGGTCATGGCCGTCAGCCTAGGGCCTGTCTCCCAGATCCCTCCTGCCTCGCGACGCCTGGCACGCGCTCTCGCCGCACCGGGCACAAGGCCGAGTACGTCCAGTACGAGGCCTTGCGCCCGGCACGCCGAGAGCACGCACCAGACGCCGCGAGGCCCGCCCTCCGGGCGGACGGAGGGATCTGAGAGACAGGCCCTAGGCGCGGCGGCGGGTGCGCCGACAGGATCGGGCAGGCCGGGCGGACGGGACGGTGGCCCGGACCGCGGGCGGGCGCGGCCCGGATCAGATGGCGGGCGGCGACCCGGGGAGCGGGCGGCCCGCCGACTCGCGCATCCGCCAGGCGGCGATCCCGCCGATGAGCGCCGCGGCCATCATGTAGTAGGCCGGGATCATCAGGTTGCCGGTGGCGGCGATGAGGGCCGCCGCGACGAGCGGGGTGGTGCCGCCGAACAGGGACACCGAGAGGTTGAAGCCGACGGACAGCGAGCCGTAGCGGACCTTCGTCGGGAAGAGGGCGGGCAGCGTCGAAGGCATCGACGACGTGAAGCCGACCAGGAGCAGGCCGAGGGCGGCGAGGCCGAGGGCGATGGCCCAGGTGGAGCCGGCGCGGATCAGCAGCACCGCGGGGACGGACAGCAGGACGAAGCCGGCGCAGGCGGCGCCGATGACGACCCGGTGGCCGAAGCGGTCGTTGGCCCGGCCCATCGGGATCTGCACGCACATCATGAGCACCATCACGGCGATGAGGATGAGCGTGCCGTGCGTGGCGTCGTAGCCGAGCTCCTCGCTCAGGAAGGTCGGCATGTAGGAGAGGAGCATGTAGTCGGTGACGTTGAAGACGAGGACGAGCGCGATGCAGATGGCCATCGCGTTGCCGTTGCCGACGAACATGTCCTTCAGCTTGGGCTTGGGCCGCGCCTTCTGCTTGCTCTCGGCCTCCTCCGTCAGCTTCTGGAAGGCGGGGGTCTCCTCCAGCTTCATCCGCACGTAGAGCCCGACCAGGCCGATGGGACCGGCGATCAGGAACGGCAGGCGCCAGCCCCAGCTGTACAGGTCGCCGTCGGAGAGCAGCGTGGTCAGCGCCGTCGCCAGGCCCGCGCCCGCGATGTAGCCGATGAGCGTGCCGAACTCCAGGAACGAGCCGAAGAAGCCGCGCCGCTTGTCCGGGGCGTACTCGGCGATGAAGGTGCAGGCGCCGCCGTACTCGCCCCCCGTGGAGAAGCCCTGGAGCATGCGTGCCACGATCAGCAGCACCGGCGCCCACACGCCGATCGTGCCGTACGAGGGGATCAGGCCGATCGCGAACGTGCCCGCCGCCATCATGATCATGGTGATGGCGAGGACGCGCTGGCGGCCGATGCGGTCGCCGAGGGGGCCGAAGAAGGCGCCGCCGATCGGGCGCACCAGGAAGGCGGCGGCGAACGTGCCGAGCGTGGACAGGACCTGCGCCGTGCTCGACGCCGTCGGGAAGAAGACGTGGCCGAGCGTCGCGGTCAGATAGCCGTAGACGCCGAAGTCGAACCACTCCATCGCGTTGCCGAGGGCCGCGGCCTTGACCGCGCGCTTGACGAGCGAGGGGTCGGTGACGGTGACATCGGTCGCGGTACGGCCGCGTGCCGGGGTGGAGACCCTGCCGGTACTGACTGCGATGGACGTGGCGCTGGCCAAGGATCCGCTCGCCTGCCTTTCGTGGGGGACAAGGACAGAGGCCGTCCAGCGGGGAACGGCCTCGAACCGACCATAGGTGCGTCCGGGAGCGTGACGCATAGTGAAGATTCCAGTGCGTTACGTTTGGAAATTGGCTCTGACCTGCTAAAAGCTGTGTAGCTTTACGCATCGCAAATAAGCGAATCTGTGATCTTTGTCGCGGAACCAGGCCCGTGTACGGCGCAACGAAGCAGCCGCCGAGAGCCGTCTTCCGGTCAAAACCGAGTGGACAAGCAGGTGAAGTAGGGGTTGCGTGCGTCTCATACCGGGGGCGGTGCGAACCTCTAGTGACGACCAGGGACCAGTCGGGGCCACCTGGGACGACCGGGGCCGAACCGGGACGACATGGGGCTTCCGTCCGGAAGCCGACAGGCGGGAGGGTCGGGAGCGCGTGGCGAACGTGGAGCACGGAAGGCCGATGACGGGACCTGCGGGCGCGGCGACGGGACGGATGAGCGCCGTGCGCGCCGCACTGTGGCTGCTCGCCGCCGTACTCGCCGCACGCCAGCTCGTCGCCGTCCTCAGCACGCCGCGCGGCGAGCGCCTCACCGACCTGGAGACGTGGATCGGGCCCGAGGGCGTGCTGCACGTCAAGGGCTCCCTCTACGACGCGCCCGACCGGTTCACCGGCACCCCCTTCGCCGGCCTCGTCCTCAAACCGCTCTCCCGCGCCGCCGAGCAGGCGCTCGGCTGGGGCTGGACGTTCGGCTCGCTCGCCCTGGTCGTCGCCCTCGGCGTGGTCGCCGCGCGCGCCCTGCCGGGACCCGTCTCCCGGCGTACGTCCCTGTTCGCGACGCCGGTCGCGATCAGCCTGCTCATGCTGTCGCTGCCGGTGCGCAACGCGTTCACGCTCGGCCAGACCAGCATCCTGCCGGTCCTGCTCGTCCTCCTCGGCTGCTTCACCGTCCGCGGCGAGAAGGCGTCCGGCGCGCTCATCGGCGTCGCCGCCGCCCTCCAGCCGACGGTGCTGCTCTTCGCGCCGCTGCTCTGGTTCACCGGCCGCAGACGCGCGGCCCTGACCACCGCGGGCACCTTCGCCGCCGCGACGGGCGTCGCCTGGGCGGCGATGCCGCACGACTCGTGGACGTACTGGATACACCACCTGGCGGGCGCGGGCCTGGCCACCGACCCGGCCGCCAACGCCAACCAGTCGCTCCACGGCATGCTGCTCCGCTTCGGTCTGGAAGGCCCGCTGGAGAAGGGGCTGTTCCTCGCCCTCGGCGCGGGCGTCGCCGTGCTCGGACTGCGCCGCGCCGTCACGTACGCGCGCGACGGCCAGCTGCTGCTCGCCGTCGCCGTCACCGGCTGCGTCGCCGTCGCCGTCTCCCCGACCACGTGGCAGCACCAGCTGCTGTGGGTGCTCCTCGCGGTCGTCGGCCGCGTCGGCAAGCGCGCCTCGGACCGCTACATGTGGCCCGTCCTCGTCGTCCTCGCGCTGACGCTGCCGTCGAAGATGCTGCTGCCGAACATGACCTCGCTCGAACCGGTGCGGGACAACGTCGTGCTGATCGCGGCCCTCGCCGCCGCCTGCGTCGTCCCCTTCCTCTCCCGCACCTCCCCGCTGTACGCGAGCCCCGTCCCCACCGAGTACGCCGAACCGGTGCCCGCCCGCTGGTCGAAGGTGCCGCTCGTGCCGGTCTGGCGCCGCGTCCTGGCCCGCCCCAACCTGATCCTCGAACTGCTGCTGATCCGCGTCGGCTACTCCGCCTACCAGCAGGTGCGGCTCGCCGCGACCGGCGGCACCAACTCCGGCGGCCGGGCCACCGCCGAGCACCACGGGGCGCAGATCCACGCGATCGAGAAGTTCCTGCACATCGACGTCGAGCACTGGGTCAACCACTCGGTCGCCCTGCACGTCACCTGGCTGAAGGACTTCTTCAACTTCTACTACACGTCGTTCCACTTCGTGGTCCCGCTCAGCCTCCTCGCCCTCATGTACGTGCGCCGCCCCGCCGAGTACCGCTGGGCCCGCTCCGCCCTCGGCTTCGCCACCCTGCTCGCCCTCGTCGGCTTCTGGGCCTACCCGCTCGCGCCGCCGCGCCTGATGCCGGGCCTCGGCTTCATCGACACGGTCCACGGCGTCCAGGACTTCTCCAAGCCCGACTACGGCACGCTCACCCAACTCACCAACCAGTACGCGGCGATGCCCTCGCTGCACTTCGGCTGGTCCCTGTGGTGCGGCATCGTCATCGTGGTCCTGGCCCGCCGGAAGTCGGTGAAGGCCCTCGGTGTCATCCACCCCCTGTGCACGGTCTCCGCGATCGTCGGCACCGGCAACCACTGGGTCCTCGACGCGGTGGGCGGCGCGACGGTCGTCGGCGCCGGCTTCCTGCTGACCTACCTCCTCCAGGGCCCCCGCGCCAGCACGCGCGAGGAACCACCCACACAGGTGGATTCCCCGCACAACGCGGGTGCTTCCGTGGCGAGTTGACTACGCTGTGCAGCCGACCCGAGGGGGCTGCATGGCCAACGTGAACGTCCTCGACCCGAGCGCCTCACCGCTCGACTACTACGGCTTCGAGCTGCGCCGGCACCGGGAGGCCGCCGGACTGACCCAGGACAAGCTGGGCGCGATCCTCAACTACACGGGGTCCCTGGTGGGCCAGATCGAGACGGCCCGCAAGCTGCCGACCCCGGAGTTCAGCGAGCGGCTCGACGCCGGGCTCGGCACGGACGGCTTCTTCTCGCGTCTGGTCGGGCTCGTGCTGCGCTCCCAGCTGCCCGCCTGGTTCCAGCAGGTCGCCGAGTTGGAGGCGCGCGCCGTCGAGATCTGCGCCTTCCACACGCATCTGGTGCACGGGCTGCTCCAGACCCGGGAGTACGCGCGGGCGGTGCTCGGCGCGCTCGACCAGGAGCACCTCGACGACCGCACGGAGGTCCGGCTCGCCCGCCAGCGCATCCTGGAGAAGGAGGAGCCGCCACTGGTCTGGCTGATCCTCGGCGAGGGGGTGCTGTACCAGGACATGGGCGTCGGCCGACAGGCGGCGATGCGGGGCCAGTTCGAGCGGCTGCTGTCGTACGAGAACGATCCGCGGGTCAATGTGCAGGTACTGCCGTTCTCGGCGGGGCCGCATGCGGGGATGCAGGGTTCTTACGACCTCTTCCGCTTTCCTTGCGACCCGCCCATCGTCTACACCGAGGGGTACGGGCAGGGGCATCCGACCGCCAATCCGGCCACCATCAAGGACTGTTCGCTCCGTTACGATCACCTGCAAGCCGCTGCTCTGTCCGTGCGGGACTCGGCGGAGCTGATCCGGTACGTGATGGAGGAGCATTATGCCGAAGTCGACGAACATCCAGTGGCGTAAGTCCAGTTACAGCGGTGACCAGGGCGGTGAGTGCGTGGAGTGCGCGCCGCTCGGCGCGCTCGCCTGGCGCACGTCCTCCTACAGCGGCGACCAGGGCGGTGACTGTGTCGAGTGCGCCCCCGTCGGCGCGCTCGCCTGGCAGAAGTCCACGTACAGCGGCGATCAGGGCGGCTCGTGCGTGGAGGTCGCCGGGACTCCCTGTGCCGCCGTCGCCGTGCGGGACTCGAAGGACCCCGCGGGCCCGAGCATCTCTTTCTCACCGCGGGCGTTCGGCGCGTTCGTGCGGGGCTACTCCGCGTAGTCCTTGCCCTGGAGGTGCAGCGCGCGCAGCGCCGCCTCCAGGGCGAAGCGGTGATCGGGGTCCTCCAGCCAGTCGCCGTAGTGCGAGTCCAGATTGCGCAGCCGGTAGCGGACGGTCTGGGCGTGCACGTTGAGCATGCTGCCGACCTCGTGCGCGGTGCCGCGCGTCGTCAGCCAGGCGTGCAGCGTCTCCACCAGGCGGGCCCGGCGCGCGCCGGACGCCTTGTCGAGCGGGGCGAGTTCGCGGGCGGCGAGCTGGGTGACCAGGGCCGGGTCGGAGAGCAGCCACAGGGTCGTCAGGTGGTCGCCGGCCTCGATGACCTGGGCGTCGGGCACGATCCCGTCGTCCACCAGTTGCAGCACCTGCCGGGCCCAGCGCAGCGAGTCGGCGGCCTGCTCGGTGGGCACGGTGAGGCCGATGGCGTACGAGCTGCCGGGGGCGGCGGCCGCGAGCATCGCGCGGCGCTCGGGGGTGAGCGGGCCGGGGATGAGGAGATGCGGCTGCGGGGCGCCGAGATCGGCGAGGACGTCGACGGCCAGACCTGGCTGGATGTGTTCGGCCGGGGTCCGCAGGGCGATCATGGTCACCTCGGCGGGAAGCTGCCAACCGGTCTGCTCGCACAGGTTGTTGATGGTGGTGTGCCCCAGCGGCGTTCCGGCGAGCAGCAGATGCAGTAACCGTCTGCGCACCGCCTCGCCGGCCACGCCCGCGCGGGACTGCACCTCCATGTACCCCTCGTGGGAGAGGGATTCGAGTTCGCCGATGTAGGCGAAGACGGCTTCCGCGAAGGAGAGGAGGAGGGTGGGGGAGAGGTCGAAGCGGCGGCCCAGGTCCTTCGCCCGGCGCAGGGCGACCCGGGCGCCGAGGCGGTAGGCGCCCTGGAGCGTGGCCAGGTCCCGGCCCTCGTACGCCTCGACCCGGCCGAACTTGCGCAGCAGTTCGTCACGGGTCGCGGTGGAGGCGTTCGGATCGGCGACCTGGTCCACGAAGGCGTGCAGGCTCTGCTCGACGCCCTGCCGGATCGCCGCTCCGCTCGGCCCGCTGAGCAGGGCCGCGTACTCCGGGAACGCGCGGGTCACCTCGACCCCGATCTCTTTGATGAGACCGGGGAGTTCGGGACGCATGATGTGGGCGAACTCCTTGGGCAGCGGCCCCAGGGGGTCGTCGACATCCTTCGCGTGCGCGGGCAGGGGCATGGCCGCCTTCCTCGCTTGTCCGAGCGCCGGGTGGGGGCCGGGCGGGCGACGCAGGGTGCGCTGTCCCGCCCGCCAGGTGCGTACCAATGGGGCCTATGAAGTTAGAACAACTACTGTGTGTTGTACATCAGTTGCGCAGGGATCGATCACCGGGTGGGAGATGTGGCCGAGAAGTGATGGGCCGTGTAGGTGCCGGTCAGGGCAATTTGAACGGGGGGAGGGTGGGCAGGACAGGGGGGCAGCCGAACGCGCCCGCGGGATCGAGCGCGCAGGTCGGGGCCTGATTCATCGAGATGAGGTTGTCCGGGCCGCTGATGGACGCGGTGAAGAGGGGGTTGAGGTTCTCGCCGCCGGTGCCGCAACCGGTGAAGGCGGGGATCGTGACCTTGCCGGTGAGCAGGCCGCCGGCGAAGACGTTGACGTAGCCGGAGCCGTCTTCCCCGAACTTTCCGCGCAGCGTGACGCGGAAGGGCTTCTCGGTGCGGCAGTTGGCGCCGACCGGCAGGGTGGTGCCGTTCACCCGCACGGAGCGGATGTGAAGCCTCTGGTGGAACGTCACCACGGCGAACGGACCGTTCGGCATGGCCATGCTGCCGGTGGATATGGTGATCGGGCCGTTCTCGAACGCCACCTTCGCGGACACGGGAACGAAGCCGAAGCCGAGGAAGGTCGATTCGGCGTCGGGGAGCGTGAGCTTGCCGATGGAGTCGATGCGAAGGTAGACCGCGTCCGTTGCCTCGTCGTAGTAGCTGGCGGCCTGCACGCCGGCGGAGACGTCCATCAGAGCGGGCGACTTCGAGGGAGCGTTGACGATCATCGATCCGTCCTGCTTGCGGACGGTGGCCAGCCCCGCAGCGTAGGCGCAGGCTGTGATGGGCTCGCCGGGGTACTCGACGGGCTCACCCGCGGGGAGCGGCGCCTGACTGGTGTCCGGCACACCCGTCGGCCGTGGCCCGCAGGTGGTGGCCGCCGCCTTCGGCTCGTCCTTCGGTGTGACGGTGACGCCGCCGGGGGAGTCCTCCTGTTGCTGATCGGACGGTGTTCCCGACGGCGATGAACCGCCCGGTTCCGGCTCCGGGCCCGCGGGCACGGCGACCCGGGCCAGCAGCGGATCGGTGTCCCCGGCCGGTGAGCACATCGCGCTGACGGGACTGCCGGTCGCCGGGGACACCGTCAGCATCAGATCGCGTGCGAGCAGCTCGATGTCACCCGCCGCGTCGACGGTGACGGTGGGAACGTCGCCCGTGTGCGTCAGGACCAGATCCGGGCCCTCCGCGGGCATGGTGGCCCGCGCGCTCAGGCCGGACCATGTCGCGTTCGCCTTCTGCTCGTTCTGTCGTACCTCTACGCCGAGGGACGCCTGGCTCGTCAGATCGCCTCCGGCGGGCAGCAGTTCGGCCAGTTCGGCGCGGGGCAGCCGGGCCTCCACCTCGACGGGGCCCGCCTGGATCGGCTGCCCCGTCGTGGCAGTCACCGGCAACTGGGTGGACACCGTCACCGTGGCGTCCAGCTTCGTCGCCGTCGCCGTCGCCGTCGCCGTCGCCGTCGGCTTCGCGGTCGCCGTGCCGTCGGCGCCCGCGGCCGGAGGCAAGGTGCACTCGTACGCCAACTTGACCGAGGAGGGCGGTTGTTGGTCGGCTTGTGAACCAGAACCGGACAGCAGCCCGGCGACCAGCGCGGCCGAGGCGACCGACGCCACCCGCACCGAGCGCCGTGCACGAAGTCCGGCCCGCTTCCCGATCGCTCTCATCCGGTCCTTGCCTCCTGAAGTCGTGTTCCTTCGCCCGGTGCGGGCTCCGTCCCCGCAAACGCGTGCACGCCCGCCGCCGAGTGGGGGCTCGGCGGCGGGCTGGGCGGTGCTACGCGATCACGGGGAGGTGATCGTGTTCGTGGTGGTCAGCACGTACTTCGACGTGAAGTCGGCGTGCGCGCCGCCGGTGATCAGGCCCAGGCAGCTGGCGCCCGACTGCGCGGCGAGGGTGCCGCCGCCGATGGTGTTCAGGGAGTTCGAGGTGTTCTCGTAGTAGCCGGTCGTGGTGCCCACGAAGGTCGCGTGGCAGCCGGTGCCGCTGATCGAGGCGTTGATGCCGCTGATGTTGCCCTCGATGTGATTGGCCGTCGTGCCCGTGGCGTTGATGTAGAAGGGCGTGGTGGCCGTCGCGGTGGTGGTGACCGTGAACGCGATGCCGGCGACGTTGCAGCCGCTGAACGTCAGGCTGGTGATGGTGCCGATCTGCGCGCCGGCCAGGCCGGAGCCGGACTTCAGCTTGCCCTTGGCCTGCGACGTGGAACAGGTCAGCGTGGTGTTGCCGACCTTCAGCTTCGGGCTGGTGGCGTTGGCCGTGTACGTCCCGCCGGGCGTGACCGTGTAGGTGGCCAGCGCCCCGGCCGAGGCCGAGGAGATCGAGAGGCCGAGGGCCGAGGCGAGCGCGGCAGTGGCGATGGCGGTGTTACGGGCGAATCTGCGCACAGTGATTCCTCCGATGTGAACGAGGGTGAATGGAGAGGGAGCGTGACCGTTGGCCGGTGACGCGACCGTGTCGCACCGTCAGGCAACCCCGGGGGGCCGGCCCGGGGGCCAACCTTCGTCGCCTTCGAGACGGACGTTACGAGCTGGTAACCAGAAGCCGCAATGGGAATGCGCCAGGTTCCTCGGGCGGACCGGAATGCGCAGTTTTTCTTGTCGCTCCGGATACAGGTCGCGTGACTTTCCTTGTCGTCGAGTGACGAATTTTCGTCCTGCCGCGGAGAACACTCACATGATGAGTAACCGGATCTCCCGCATGCTCACTTGCAGATAAACCCGCGAGTAGTGGAAGAACTGTCAGCAAGGCCATTGTGCGAAAGGTTTCCCGTGAGTAACGTCCGGGCTCGCATTCCCCTACGAGAAGGGAAACCGGCATGGCCACTCTCAGACGTATGTCCGTCCTCGGCGCGACGGCGGCCCTGGCGACGATCGCCTCCATCGGCACCTCCAGCGCGGCCGGCACCCAGTTGAACGGAAACTGGGCGCCGTTCAACCGCTGCCCGGTCGACAACGCCGCCATGCTGGGCGCCGACGGCATCGACGACCAGGCGACGTGCGTCTCCTCCAGCTCGGCCAGCGGTGTCATCAAGATCGGCAGCTCGGTCGTCCCGACGGGGAAGACCGACCTTCAGGTGGGCATCATCACCCATGCCGACGGCACCAACTCGGTGGTCGCCCCGTCGGACGGGGCACTCGTCGCCGCTCCCGCCGACCTGCCCGGCGGCCTGCTGGGGCTGATGTGTCCCAGCTCCGTGCCCGTCGTCAGCGCCGTCTGCGGGCAGATCACCAACAGCACGCTCAACCGGATCGTGGCGACCGTCGAATCGGTGGGCACCCCCTCCGACTTCCAACTGCTCGCCGGGGTCTCCGAGGGCGTGCCGATCATCTCGATCCCGGTCCGCATCCACCTCAGCAACCCGCTCATCGGCGGCAACTGCTACATCGGCACCAAGTCCGCGCCGGTCGTCCTGCGCCCGGGGAACGCGGCGGCGCCGAACATCGCCCAGGACAGCGCCACCTCCAACGGCACGCCCGCCGATGACGGGACGTTCGGCCGGCTCGTGATGACCGGCTCGACCCAGCAAGACCTCACCTTCGCGGCACCGGGTGCGAGCGGCTGTGGTCCCCTGGGGCTCGGCGCCTTCAACTGGGCGGTCAACCTCAAGTCCGGCCTCCCGGCCGCCTCGGGCGTGAACAGCCTCAAGCTCAACAACACCCAGACCTACTTCGGCACCCTGAACGACCCGGGCGCCGCCGCCCCGAACCAGGGCAAGGTCTTCTCCCAGTACTGGCACTCGGCGGTCAAGTGATGTGGTTATCGCTGCGCAGGGCGGTGATGAGCGGGGTCGCGCTCGTCGCCGCGCTGGGGGTGTCGGGGACGTCGGCGTCCGCCACGGGGAGTGGGGTGTGGACGGTCAGCCCGGGCGGGAACTACACCGGGGCCGGCGCCAACCCGGTGTTCGCCTGGAACTCCATGGTGTTCAACTGCACTTCGTCCACCGTCACCGGATCTCTGGCGGCCATGGATGCGGACGGCCTTGCCGCCGGGACCCTCGCGCCGAAGTCCTACACCGGCTGCGCCATCGCGGGCATCCCGTTCACCTATAGCGCCGGTCCCACTCCCTGGAAGGTCAATCTGCTGCAACGCAACGCAGCCGACCCCTCGAAGATCGACCTGTCCATCAGTGGAGTGACGTTCAACTGGTCCGCGACCGGCTGCCACGCGACGTGGACCGGAACCGTATACGGCCAGTACGACAACACCACCGGGCGACTGAGTACCGGTCTCAACGGCGCCCCCGCGGGCCGGCTCGTGGCCGGTGCCGGCGCGTCCTGCCTCGGACTCGTCACGCCCGGAGACGTCCTCACGATCAAGGCGACCTACACCCTCACCCCCCGACAAACCATCACCCCACCCGCCTGACCCCCCTTATAACCCGGTGACAAAAAACCGGGCGCCCTTCTCGGACCGGCGCGAAAATTCTCAACCGCTATTGCGAGCGCAGGTTACTCGGCCGTAACGTCTCCAAAAAGTACTTCGCTCCTGGTTGGCGTCCCCAGTCGATCAGGGGTCGTATGAAGGCCGACCGGAATCCTCCTTTCCGGTCGTCGCCTCCGTGGCGGGGTCCCGGTCTCTCGTCGTACCCCCGGCGGGACGGGACCCCGCCACGAACTGTCAGAGCCCCGCAGGGCTCCGTGATTCTTACTCATCCGCCGACAGGAGAGAACGGGTCTCTTGTCACCGGATGACAAGTTTCGAGAAAGATTCGGGGCGGCCGCTCCGGGATCTTGTCCGGCGCGTATGAAGCGAATTACCGTGCGCTGCCGAGTTCGCTCGCTGAAGGTGAGAAGCGATGGGAATCGAAGTGAAGGTCGAAGGGCTCACCAAGTCCTTCGGCAAGCAGCAGATCTGGCAGGACGTCAGTCTCACCCTGCCCGCCGGCGAGGTGAGCGTCATGCTCGGCCCCTCCGGTACCGGCAAGACCGTCTTCCTGAAGTCGCTGATCGGTCTGCTCAAGCCCGAGCGCGGCCGCGTCCTCGTGAACGGCGTCGACATGGCGCGCAGCCCCGAGCGGGACATCATGGAGGCCCGCAAGCTGTTCGGGCTGATGTTCCAGGACGGCGCCATGTTCGGGTCGATGAACCTCTTCGACAACATCGCCTTCCCGCTGCGCGAGCACACCAAGAAGAAGGAATCGGAGATCCGCCGCATCGTCATGGAGCGGATCGAGGTCGTCGGACTCCTGGGCGCCGAGGGGAAGTTGCCCGGCGAGATCAGCGGCGGCATGCGCAAGCGGGCGGGGCTCGCGCGGGCCCTCGTGCTGGACCCGCAGATCATCCTCTGCGACGAACCCGACTCCGGGCTCGACCCGGTCCGCACCGCGTTCATCTCCCAGCTGCTCATCGACCTGAACACCAAGATCGACGCGACGATGCTCATCGTCACCCACAACCTCGACATCGCGGCGACCGTGCCGGACAACATGGGGATGCTCTTCCGGCGTCAGCTCGTGACGTTCGGGCCGCGGGAGGTGCTGCTGACCAGCCGGGAGCCGGTCGTGGCGCAGTTCCTGACCGCCAGCAAGGCGGGGCCGATCGGGATGTCGGAGGAGAAGGACGCGGCGACGCTGGCCGCGGAGGCCTCCGGCGGGGCGGGGGTGGTGGAGCCGCGGGCGCTTGTGCCGCAGCTTCAGCCCTCGCCGGGTTTGGGGGAGCGGGCCGCTGTCGCGCGGCGGCGGGCGCGGGTGCTGGGGATGTTGGACACGTTGCCGCCGTCGGCGGCTGCGGCGATCCGGGCCACGTATGGCTCCGCCGGGGCTGAGCCGACTGTGGTGATGCCGCGGGTCGGGGGTGCGGGGTGACTCGCCGTCGTTGTTCGTCCGCGGGTGCGTCGTGGTTGGTCGCGCAGTTCCCCGCGCCCCTGGGGGGTGTGCCCCGGCTGGCGATGTCGGCCTTTCAAGCCCCTCCGGCGATTGAGGAGCGGGGGCCGGGGCGGAGCCCCGGGGCTGGGTGTCAGCCGGCGGTGACCGTATGAGCGTCGACAACAAAGTTCCGGGCCCCGCGCCCCAGGCACCCCCCGTCACCGACGTCAAGGGACGACGCGGAGCGCCCCGTACTCCGAATCCGCTCCTCGGGCCCCTCCGGCAGACCGGGAAGTTGTTCGCGCTCGGGATCGAGGTGGCGCGGGAGACGTTCCGGCGGCCGTTCCAGTTCCGGGAGTTCGTCGAGCAGTTCTGGTTCATCGCGAGTGTCACCATCCTGCCGGCGGCCCTCGTGTCGATCCCGTTCGGAGCCGTCATCGCGCTCCAGGTCGGGTCACTGACCCAGCAGCTCGGCGCCCAGTCCTTCACCGGCGGCGCCAGCGTCCTGGCCGTCATCCAGCAGGCGAGCCCCCTCATCGTCGCCCTGCTCATCGCGGGCGCGGGCGGCTCCGCCATCTGCGCCGACCTCGGCTCGCGCAAGATCCGCGAGGAGCTGGACGCGATGACCGTCATGGGCGTCTCGCCCGTGCAGCGCCTCGTCGTGCCGCGCGTACTCGCCACCATGACGGTCGCGCTCCTGCTGAACGGCATGGTCTCCGTCGTCGGCACCCTCGGCGGCTACTTCTTCAACGTCATCCTGCAACACGGCACCCCCGGCGCCTACTTGCAGAGCTTCTCCGCGCTCGCCCAGCTCCCCGACCTCTACATCAGCGAGCTGAAAGCCGTCATCTTCGGCTTCATCGCCGGGATCGTCGCCGCCTACCGCGGACTCAACCCGCGCGGCGGCCCCAAGGGCGTGGGCGACGCCGTCAACCAGTCCGTCGTCATCACCTTCATCCTGCTGTTCTTCGTGAACATGGTGATGACCGGCATCTACCTCCAGATCGTTCCGCCGAAGGGAGGCTGAATCCGTCATGACCTCCCCCCTCGAACGTCTCGACCGCGGCGGCGACCAACTCCTCTTCTACATACGTGCGTTGCTGTGGATTCCGCGCACACTGGTCCGGTACACCAAAGAGGTGCAGCGCCTCCTCGCCGAGGTCGCCTTCGGCTCCGGCGGCCTCGGCGTCATCGGCGGCACCATCGGCGTGATGATCGCGATGACCGCCGCCACCGGCACCGTCGTCGGCCTCCAGGGCTACGCCGCCCTCGACCAGATCGGCACCGCCGCCTTCACCGGCTTCGTCTCCGCCTACTTCAACACCCGCGAGATCGCGCCGCTGGTCGCGGGCCTCGCCCTCTCCGCCACCGTCGGCGCCGGCTTCACCGCCCAGCTCGGCGCCATGCGCATCAACGAAGAGGTCGACGCGCTGGAAGGCATGGGCGTGCGGTCGATGCCGTACCTCGTCACCACCCGCATCATCGCCGGCGTCGTCGCCATCATCCCGCTCTACGCGATCGGGCTGCTCTCCTCCTACGTCGCCTCGCGCCTGGTGACCGTCGTCTTCAACGGCCAGTCGCAAGGCACGTACGACCACTACTTCAACCTGTTCCTGTCCCCGACGGACGTCCTGCTGTCGGTCCTGAAAGTGCTCATCTTCAGCGTCATGGTGATCGTCGCGCACTGCTACTACGGGTACCGCGCCAGCGGCGGCCCCGCCGGTGTCGGCATCGCCGTGGGCCGGTCCGTGCGCAACGCGATCGTGCTGATCTCCGTCACGGACTTCTTCCTGTCGCTGGCCCTGTGGGGCGCGACCACGACCGTGAAGGTGGCGGGGTGACCACGACCAGCACGACCAGCACGACCAGGACGGACACCCTCCGCCGCAGGCTCGCGGGCGTCGTCTTCCTCGTCGTGCCCGCCCTGCTCATCTGGCTCGCCGTCGCCGTCTACAACAAGGACTTCGTCGCCTCCGACGACATCGTCGTCGAGACCGGCAGCGTCGGCAACGAGATGCACCTCGGCGCCGAGGTGAAGCTGCGCGGCGTCGTCCTCGGCGAGGTGCGCGACATCGACGCCACGCCCACCGGCGCCCGCCTCACCCTCGCCCTGGAACCCGGCGCCCTCGACTCGATCCCCGACGACGTCCGCGCCCAGATGCTGCCGACGACCCTCTTCGGCGAGCGCTACGTCGCCCTGGTGCCGCCGAGCGAGCCCAGCGCGCGGACCCTGCCGGCCGGGGCCACCATCCCGCAGGACCGTTCCGCCAACGCCGTCGAACTCCAGCAGGTCCTCGACGACGTCCTGCCGATGCTGACCGCCGTCCAGCCGCAGAAACTGTCGGCGACCCTGTCCGCCGTCTCGCAGGCGCTGGAGGGCCGCGGCAGCCAGCTCGGCGACACGCTCACCCAACTCGACGCCCACCTGCGCAAGTTCAACCCGAACCTGCCGACCCTGAACGAGGATCTGAAGCAGCTGGTCGAGGTCAGCCACGTCTACGCCGACGCCGCACCCGGCATCATCGACGCGCTCACCGACTTCACCACCACCAGCGGCACGCTCGCCGAGAAGGAGAGCGACCTCGCCGCCGCCTACGGCGGCACCACCCGGGCCGCCGAGGACCTGGACGCCTTCCTGCGGGCCAACAAGGACAACATCATCCGGCTCTCCGCCACCTCCCGGCCCACCCTCCAGCTGCTCGCGAAGTACTCCTCGTCCTTCCCCTGCACCCTGCGCACCCTCGCCGACTTCGTGCCGCGCATGGACAAGGCGCTCGGCAAGGGGACGGACCAGCCGGGACTGCACGTCGACGTCACCACCATGCCCTCGCGGGGGAGCTACACCCCGGGGACCGACACTCCCGCGTACACCGCGGGCGGCGGCCCGCACTGCTACCCGGTGCCCTACCTCGGCGCGGGCACCGCCAAGGCGCCCGTCACCGCCACCGCCTCCGCCGGGCAGGAGCTCGGGCCCGCCAACTCGCCGCAGGAGAACGACCTGGTGAACGAGCTGATCGCGCCCGGCGCCAAGGCCTCGCCCGACGACCTGCCCGACTGGTCGAGCCTGCTCGCAGGCCCCGTCTACCGGGGAACCGAGGTGAAGCTCAAGTGAGCCCGCGACAAGCTGAGTTCGCCCAGTTCGCGCACATCAAGCGCAAGTCCCTGGCCGGACCGCTGGTGAAGTCCCTCGTCTTCGTCGTCGTCACCGCGCTGGCCACCACCGTGCTCGGCCTGAGCATCGCCAACACCGGGGTGGGCACCGACGCCACCACGTACAAGGCGCTGTTCACCGACGTCACCGGGCTCGTCGACGGCGACGGCGTACGGATCTCCGGCGTCAAGGTCGGCGAGGTGACGGACGTGCGCGTCGTCGACCGGCGCACCGCCCAGGTCACCTTCACCGTCGCCGACGACCGGAAGCTGCCGGGCACCACCACCGCCGCCGTGAAGTACCTCAACATGGTCGGCCAGCGGTACGTCTCCCTGGAGCGCGGCACCGGCGGCGGCACGTCGACGCTGGCGGACGGCGACACCATCCCGCTGCGCCGCACCACCCCCGCCCTCGACCTGACCCTCCTGTTCAACGGGTTCAAGCCGCTCTTCGAAGGACTGTCGCCGCACGACGTCAACGACCTCGCCGGGTCCATCGTGAAGGTGCTCCAGGGCGAGGGCGGCACCGTCGACAGCCTCATCGAGCACGTCGGCTCGCTGTCGACGACCGTCGCCGCCAAGGACAAGGTGATCGGCGAGGTCGTCGGCAACCTGACCGACGTCCTGACGACCATCAACGACCGCGAGGCCCAGTTCGACGACCTCGTCACCACCCTCCAGGAACTGGTCACCGGCTTCAACGAGGACCGCAAACCGCTCGGCGACGCCGTCGAGGCGATGGGGGAGCTGACCACGGTCACCGCCGGGTTCCTCCAGGACGCCCGCACCCCGCTGAAGGACGACATCCACCAGCTGGGCCGGCTCTCCACCTCGCTCGGCGACGGCATCCCGCAGATCGAGAACTTCCTCGACAAGACCCCCGCCAAGCTGACCGCCCTGTCCCGCCTCTCCTCGTACGGGTCCTGGTTCAACCTCTACCTCTGCGAGGCGAAGGTCGGCGGCGTGAAAATGTCCGACGGGTCGAAGCCGCCGACCGGCATCGCCGTCACCGAAGCGAGGTGCCAGTGATGCGGACCCAGGCCCAGCGGCGGCCCCGGCTCAAGCCCGTCAGGGAGCGCAACCCCGTCGCCGTCGCCGTCGTCGGCCTGGTGGTGCTCGCGCTGATCGGGCTCGCCGCGATGAACGCGAGCAGCCTGCCCCTCGTCGGCGGCGGCACCACCTACACCGCCGACTTCAGCGAGGCCGCCGGGCTCGGCGACGACGACGAGGTACGGATCGCCGGCGTCAAGGTCGGCACCGTCACCGGCGTCGCGCTCGACGGGAACAAGGTGAAGGTCTCCTTCGAGATCGAGGACGACAGCACCTGGATCGGCGACCGCACCACCGCCGCCATCGCCATCAAGACGCTGCTCGGCGAGAAGTACGTCGCCCTCGATCCGGTCGGCGGCGAGCGGCAGAACCCGGACAACCGCATCCCGCTCTCCCGCACCACCTCCCCCTACGACGTCACCGAGGCCTTCGAGGACCTCAGCGGCACCATCGACGAGATCGACACCAAGCAGCTCGCCGCGAGCTTCGAGACGATCTCCGAGACCTTCAAGGACTCGCCGCCCGACGTGAAGGCGGCCGTGAAGGGCCTGTCCGCACTGTCCAAGACCGTGTCCACGCGCGACACGGAACTCGCCAGGCTCCTCGCGGGCAGCAAGAAGCTGACCAAGACGCTCCAGACCAAGAAGTCGAGCTTCGAGACGCTCATCGACGACGGCGGTTCGCTCCTCGGCGAACTGAAGAAGCGGCGCACGGCCATCAAGGCGCTGCTCAGCGGCAGCGAGGCGCTCGGCCGTGAACTCGGCGGGCTCGTCGACGACAACGAGACGCAGCTGGAGCCGACCCTGAAGGCGCTCGGCCGGGTCACCGACGTCCTGGAGAAGAACCAGGGCAAGCTCGACAAGACCCTCGCCCTCGTCGGCCCCTACTACCGGCTCATCGGCAACACCCTCGGCAACGGCCGCTGGTTCGACAGCTACCTGTGCGGCGTCGTGCCACGGAACTACCTGCCCGCCTCCTCGCTGCCCAAGACCTCCTGCATGCCGCCGAAGAACGGGACGTACGACGTGAAGGCCGGTGGCTGACATGGGGACGATGACCGCACGCAGGAAGCTGCTCGTCGGCGGGCTCGCGCTCGCCCTGCTGATCGCCGCCGGGATCGTCGGGGTCCGGGCCGCGGGCTCCGAAGGCACCCGCGTGACCGCCTACTTCGACCGGGCCGTCGGCATCTACGCCGGGTCCGACCTGCGCGTCCTCGGCGTGAAGGTCGGCAGGGTGGAGTCCGTGCGGCCCGAGGGCACCCGGGTCAAGGTCACCCTCGGCATCGACGACGGGGTGAAGGTGCCCGCCGACGCGCGCGCCGTCGCCGTCGCCCCCAGCGTCGTCGCCGACCGGTACGTGCAGCTCACCCCCGCCTACACCGACGGGCCCGCCCTGCACGACGGGGCGACGCTGCCCGCGTCCCGCAACCGCACCCCCGTCGAGATCGACCAGCTCTACGACAGCGTCACCGAGCTGAGCAAGGCGCTCGGACCCGGCGGCGCCAACGCCGAGGGCGCCCTGTCCGCACTGCTGGACACCGGCGCGAAGAACCTCAAGGGCAACGGGGGCGCGATGGGCGACACCATCGAGCAGTTCGGCAAGGCCGCCAAGACCCTGAACGGCAGCAGCGACGACCTGTTCACCACCCTCGCCCAGCTCCAGTCCTTCACCACGATGCTGAAGGAGAAGGACGGCGGGGTGCGCACCGCCCAGGAGAACCTCGCCGACGTCACCGGCTACTTCGCCGACAACAAGGACGACCTCGCGGGCGCCCTGAAGGAACTCGGCGCCGCCCTCGGCCAGGTCAAGACCTTCATCAGGGACAACCGGGGCGAGCTGAAGAAGAACGTGGAGCGGCTCGTGCCCCTCACCCAGACCCTCGTCGACCAGCGCGCCTCCCTCGCCGAGGCGCTGGACGTCGCACCGCTCGCTGCCGGGAACGTCGTGAACGCCTACGATCCCAAGTCCCGCACCCTGTCGGGCCGGGCGAACCTCAACGAGATCAGCATGGGCGGCCCGCTGCTCCCGCTGCCCGCGGTCGGCGGTGAGCAGTGATGGCGGCCTCCCGGCGGACGAAGGTCCGCACCGGCGTGGTGACCGTCGGCGCGCTCACCGTCACCACGGCGTTCCTGCTGACCCTCGGCGTCATCTCCGTGCCCACGCCCACCTTCGGCGGCGTCGCCGACCTGCCGCTGCCCGGCGGCGCCGACCTCGGCTCCCACCCGTACACGGTCACCGCCGACATGCGGGACGTCCTGAGCCTCGTCCCGCAGTCCGCGGTCAAGGTGAACGACGTCGCCGTGGGCCGCGTCACCGACATCGCCCTCAACAAGGGCGACACCTGGTCCGCGCGGGTGACGATGCGGGTCAACGGCGACGTGCGGCTGCCGGCCGGCACCGGCGCCCGGCTCGAACAGTCCAGCCTGCTCGGCGAGAAGTACGTCCAGCTCGTCGCGCCGAAGGACGCCACCGGATCGCTCGGCGACGGCGCCCGCATCCCGCTGTCGCGCACCGGCCGCAACTCCGAGGTCGAAGAGGTCTTCGGCGCCCTGTCCCTGCTGCTCAACGGCGGCGGCGTCAACCAGCTCAAGACCATCACCACGGAACTCAACTCGGCCATCGGCGGCCGCGAGAGCGAGGTCCGCTCCACGCTGCGCCGCGTCAACACCCTCGTCACCGACCTCGACGACCACCGCGGCTCCATCACCGCCGCACTCGACGGCGTCAACCGCCTGTCGGCCACCCTCGCGCACCGCAAGGAGGACGTCGGGACCGTGCTCACCGACCTCTCGCCCGGCGTCAAGACCCTGGAGAAGCAGCGCGGCTCCCTGATGACGATGCTGCGCTCCCTGGACCGGCTCAAAGGGGTCGCCGTGGACACCATCGACACCGGGAAGGCCGACATGGTCGCCGACCTCAAGGCGATCGCCCCCACCCTCAAGGCGCTCGCCGACTCCGGCAAGGACCTGCCCGACTCGCTCCAGGTGCTGCTCACCTACCCGTTCACCGACGAGGTGCTGCGCGGCATCAAGGGCGACTACCTGAACGCCTACCTCGACCTCACCGCCGAACCGGGCACCACCCTCATCCCGCCCCTCACCGAGGACACGTCCTCGCCGAGCCCGACCCCGACGGCGACCGTGCAGAAGGGGAACACCGAGCGGGCGCCGGAGCGCAAGCAGGCGCCGAGCGGGGCGCGGGGCGCGACGCCGTCGCCGCCGCTGCCCCTGCCGTCGAGCGGAGGCACCCGGTGATCACTCTCGCGGTCCGGCTCAAGAACCTCGCCTTCCTCGTCATCGCCGTCCTCGTGCTGGCCTTCCTCGGCATCCGCTACGCCGACCTCGGCCGCTACGTCGGGGCCGCCGACTACTACACCGTCAAGGTCGAACTCCCGCGCACCGGCGGCCTGTTCACCCACTCCGACGTCACCTACCGGGGCGTTTCAGTGGGCCGCGTCGGCGCCATCGACCTCACCCCGGACGGCGTCGAGGCCTCCTTGCGCATCAAGAAGTCCGCGCCGGACATCCCCGACGACGCCAAGGCCGTCGTCGCGAGCCTGTCGGCGGTCGGCGAGCAGTACATCGACCTGCGCCCCGACCGCACCGACGGGCCCTACCTCGCCGACGGCGCGCACATCGACCGCACCGCGACGAGCGTGCCGCGGCCGGTCACAGACGTCCTCGCCGGCGTCGACGACCTGACGACGTCCGTGCCGCTGGAGTCGCTGCGCACCGTGGTCGACGAGTTCGGCAAGGCCTTCGAAGGGCGCGGCGAGGACCTCCAGCTCCTCATGGACAACGGCTCCGACTTCGTCCAGGCCGCCGACCGGGCCCTGCCGCAGACCACGCGGCTGATCGACGACGGCGAGGTGGTGCTGCGCACCCAGGCCGAGGAGAGCGCCGCCATCAAGGACTTCGCCGGCGGCGCGAAGGAACTGGCGGCCACCCTCAAGGGCTCCGACGCGGACCTGCGCCGCCTGGTCATGGCCGCGCCCGAGGCCGCCACGCAGCTCAGCGGGGTGCTGCGGGACATGAACCCCGAACTCGGCGTCGTCCTCGCCAATCTGCTCACCACCTCCGAGGTCGCCGTGACCCGGCAGCGCGGCACCGAGGAACTCCTCGTGAAGCTCCCGCAGGCCGTCGCCGCGGGGGCCACGGCCGTCGACGGAAAGAAGGTCAACCTCGGCATGGCGGTCACCTTCTTCAAACCGCTGCCCTGCACCGCCGGGTACACGGGCACGCAGTACCGCCTGGGTACGGACCTGAGCCCGGCGCCCGCCCTCAACACCGGCGCCCGCTGCACGGCACCGGCCTCCAGCGGGACCGGCGTCCGCGGTTCGGCGCACGCGCCCGGGGGCGGCGCGGTGCCCCGGCCGGCCAGGCCCGGGGCGCTGTCGCTGCCCTCGGTCGCCGAGTCCGGCGCGGCCGGTCCGTCGTCCGGCATGCAGGACCTGCTCGGCCTCGACTCCCGCACCGGGAGCGGATCGTGATACGCCGGGCCCTCGCGGGGGTGGGGCTCGCCGTGTCGCTCGCCCTGTGCGGGACCGGGGCCTGGTCGTACGCGCAGGCGCGGGGGGACGACGACCTCGCGTACGGCCGGGCCCGGGACGCGGCGCTCAGCGACGGGCGCGCGGCGGTCGCGACGCTGACCACGCTGGACGCGTCGACGGCCGCGCACGCCCGGGCCGGGGTCACCACCTGGAAGGGCGTCACCTCGGGCCCGCTGCGCACCCAGCTCGGCCGGCTCGCACCGGACTCCGGGGCGTCCTCGCGCGGTGTCGTCACGGACGCGGCACTCACCGCGCTGGACGACCGGGCCGGGACGGCGAAGCTCATCGCGACGGTCCGCGTGGAGACGACCCCCAAGGGCGGCGGCACCGCCACGGCCGACCGCAAGCGTCTGGAGGCGGTCCTCACCCGGGACGCCGGCGGCACGTGGAAGGTCAAGACGCTCAACGCGGTACCGGTGACGGAGGTGTCCGGATGACGGAGAAGACGGCCCTCGACCCGGCCGCGGACCCGGCTCCGGACGTGCGGGTACCGCCTGCCGCGGGGGAGGAGCCGCATGATGGCGCCCGCACCGAGCCCGTCACCCCGGCCCGGGTGGCAGCCCCGGCTTCCGATACGGCCGCGGATCCTGGTCCGCCTGGGGGACCTGGCCCGGCGGCGGATCCCGGTCCGGCGGCGGATCCCGGTCCGGCCGCGGGCCCTGATCCGGCCGCAGGCCCCCGCCCGGCCTCCGCCAAGGGCGCGGACCCGGCCTCCGCCAAGGGCGCGGACCTGGCCTCCGCCAAGGGCGCGGACCCGGCCTTCGCCAAGGGCGCGGACCCGGCCTTCGCCAAGGGCGCGGACCCGGCCCCCGTCGCGAGCGCGGACCCGGCCTCCGCCAAGGGCGCGGACCCGGCCTCCGCCACGGGCGCGGACCCGGCCTCCGCCAAGGGCGCGGACCCGGCCTCCGCCAAGGGCGCGGACCCGGCCTCCGCCAAGGGCGCGGACCCGGCCCCCGCCAAGGGCGCGGACCCGGCCCCCGTCGCGAGCGCGGACCCGGCCCCCGTCGCGAGCGCGGACCCGGCCCCCGCCACGGGCGCAGCGCCCGCTCCCGACGTGGGCGCGGACCCGGACGCGGACCCTGACCCGGCATCGGAAACGGCCCCCGGCGCGGACACGGAGCGCCCCGGGGTGGTCTCCCGCGTGCGCAGGTTCGTGCGGGCGCGGCGGGGGCTCGTTGGGGTCGTCGCCGGGGCCGTCCTGCTCGCCGGTGCGGGCGGCACGCTGCTGTACCGGGCCCATGAGCTGCGTACCGACCCCGCCGCGGGGAACCACGCGCTGACCGACGTCGAGGCCACGACCCGCGTCAACGGCGACGTGAGCAGCGCTCTCGCCAAGGTGTTCTCGTACACGCCCGGCGGCACCGAGGCCACCGCCCGCTCGGCCCGCACCGTGCTCTCGGGCCGGGCCGCGCAGCAGTACACCCGCCTCTTCGCGCAGGTCGAGAAGAACGTGCGCAGCGAGCGCGTCACCCTCACCACCCAGAGCGTGCGCGTCGGCACGGTCAGCCTGCGCGGCTCCACCGCCCACCTGCTCGTCTTCCTCGACCAGACCGCGCGGCGCGGCACGAAGAAGCCCACGACCTCCGCCGCCCAGCTCTCCGTCACCGCCCGGCTCCACGACGACGTCTGGCAGATCGTCGACATCAAGGCCCGATGAAAGGGGCGCGCATGTACCGGTTCACGCAGCCGCTGCTCGCCGCCGCACTGGCACTCACCCTCCTCGCCGGCGGCGTCGCCGCCTGGGCCGGCTGGTCCTGGTACGCGGCGGCGCACGACGACTCCGCCGGGTACGCCGCCGCCCGCGACGACGCCCTGGAGGCGGGGGAGCAGGCGGTGCAGAACCTCAGCACCCTCGACCACCGCTCCCTCGACGGCGGGCTCGACCTGTGGGAGAGCTCGACCACCGGCGACCTGCACAGCCAACTCGTCAAGGGCCGCGCCGCGTTCACCAAGCAGGTGCAGAGCGCCAAGACCGTCAGCACCGCCAAGGTCCTCTCCGGCGCCGTCACGGAACTCGACGAACGGGCGGGCCGCGCCCGCGTCATGGTCGCCCTGCGCGTCACCGTACGGGCCTCGGGACAGAAGGCCACCGACAAGGACAGCCGCATGCTCGGCGAACTGACCCGCACCGACGGCCACTGGAAGCTCAGCGCCCTCGGCCAGGCACAGGTCGGCTCCACCGCGACCACCGACTGACCGGAAAGGACCGAGGATGCCGACCACCACCCGGCACACCGTCAACCGCCGCCGCCGACTGGCCCAGCGTCCCGCCGCCACGGCCGGCGGGACCACCGCCCGGGCCACGGCCCCGGCGGCCCCGGCGCCCGCGACCCCGGCCGAGGCGACCCCGAGCCGTCGGCCGCGCACCCGTGCGACCGAGGAGACCCCCGCCCCGCAGGAGCGGACCCGGCGGGCCGGCCGCCGCCCGCTCGCCGTGCTCTGCCTCCTCACCCTGCTCCTGGGCGCCTTCACCGGATGGGCGTACGCACAGACGCGCGCGCTGAAGGACGACGCGGCCACCGCCAACACCGCGCTCACCGACGCCGCCCGCACCAGCGAGGTCAAGGGCGCCGCGGGCAAAGCCGTCAACGCGCTGTTCTCCTACGACCACGCGGACCCCGCCGCCGAGCGGAAGGCCGCCGCCACCTACCTCACCGGCAAGGCCGTCGCCCAGCACCGCGCGCTCCTCGCCCCGGTACTGGCGCAGGCGCAACAGCAGAAGACCGTGGTGACCACGACCGTCACCGACAGCGCGGTGGAGCGCATCGACGGGGACCGCGCCCGTGTCCTCGTCTACGCCGACCAGAGCAGCACCAGTACCGCGGCGAAGGCGAAGGACGCCGCCAATTACGCGGGCGCGATGCTCGCCGTCGACCTCGTCCACGAGGACGGCCGCTGGCTGGTCTCCGCCCTGGACACCTTCGGCGGCTGAGCCGGCGCCCGCGCCCCACCCCCCCCGGACCGAACGGACAGAGAGGGCCCCATGCGAACCCCGCGTACCCGACTGCGCCGCCGCCTGTGCGGCACCGCCGTGGCGGTCGCCGCGACCGCGCTGCTGACCGCGTCCCAGGCACCCGACGTCGTCGCGGAGCTGGCGAGCCGCCCGGTCCGCGACGGCGGCGGCGATCCGTCCGCCGCCGCCGCGCCGGCCGGGCAGCTGCCGCCCGTCGCCTCCCAGGGCGATGACTCGTACCACACGGAACTGCCGCCCCTGGACAGCCCGCAGGTCCCGAACATGACGTACCCGGTGCGGCAGTTGCGCGACCAGTCCGGCATCCCCGCCACGGTCCTCGCCGCCTACCGCCGCGCCGAGACCTCGATCGCCCGCACCGATCCGGGCTGCCGCCTGCCGTGGCAGCTCCTCGCGGCGATCGGCAAGGTCGAGTCGGGGCAGGCCCGCGGCGGTGACGTCGACGCGGCAGGCACCACCCGGCACCGGATCACCGGCCCCGCCCTGAACGGCGACGGCTTCGCGCTGATCCGGGACACCGAGGGCGGCGCCTGGGACGGCGACACCGTCTACGACCGGGCCGTCGGGCCGATGCAGTTCCTGCCGGGGACCTGGCGCCGCTGGGGCGCCGACGGCAACGGCGACGGCCGCTCGGACCCCAACAACATCTTCGACGCGGCGCTCGGCGCCGGACGCTACCTGTGCGCGGGCGACCGGGACGTGAGCACCGCGGCCGGCCGCGACCGGGCCGTCCTCAGCTACAACTACTCGCAGGACTACCTCCACCTCGTCCTGTACTGGCTGGAGTTCTACCAGGAGGGCGTGCACACCGTGCCGGACGGCCGCGGCGTGGTCCCGCACACCCCGGGCGCGGGGTCGAGGACCCCGGCGACCGAACCGGTCCGCCACCCCGGCGGCGGGGGCGGCGAGCACGGCGGGGGCGGCATCGTCATCGGCCCGGCCCCGACGCAGAGCCCGCGCCCGTCCACCACCCCGAAGCCGCCGGGCAAGCCGAGCCCCAGCCCGACCCCGGGCCCCTCCGACACCAGCGCCCCGCCGAGCGGGTCGCCGACCGACCCGCCCACGACGCCCCCGACCGATCCGCCGACCACGGACGAGCCCACCACCGAGGAGCCCACGGACCCGGGTTCTCCGTCCCCGTGCCCCAGCGACAGCGCGTCCCCGACGGACTCGCCGAGCCCGGCCGGCACGCCGTCCCCGGACCCGTCGGACACGCCGTCACCGTGTGCGACACCCGCCGCCTGAGGGGCCCGGGGACGGTCTGCCTACCGGCTCCCAGCCGGAGCCGATCCGGTAGGTCCCGGCGGCGGCCGCCGTCAGCCGCGTGAACTCGCCCTGTCCGCGGATCTCCAGGCAGCCGCCCGGGGACCGCAGCCAGGGCGAGTAGGCGACCCGCAGCACCGCCGTCCCCGGCCGCCGGAAGCGGACCGTGACGTGGGCGCCGTCCGAGCCGACGACCGAGGCGGGCGCGGAGACCAGCGGCACCGCGTCGCGCACCCGGAAGACCCGCCAGTGCGGATCGCGCCAGACCGGCTCCAGGTAGGGGGTTCCGGCGCGTACCAGCGCGGCCTCCTGCTCGGCGAACCCGTCCGGCGTGCCCTCGGGCAGCACGACCAGGCCGACCGCCCACCGGTCGAGCCAGGCCCGGTAGGAAGCCGCCGAGAACGTGCCGTCGTAGAAGAGTCGGCCGCGCTCGATGTCGAGCTGCCGGTTCCAGCCGCGCGCCATGTTCACGTACGGGGCGAGCCGGGTCGCCTCCCGGTGGTTGCGGGCCGGAATCACCTCGACGCGGGTGCGGTCCGCGCCGAGCCGGCGCAGCTCGCGCACGACGCCGTGCGTCTGCGCCGCCCATGACGGCACGCGTGTCGACACCTCCAGGTCGTCCGCCGTCTTGCGCACCACCCACGCCGAGGAGAGCACCAGCGCGACCACGAGGACCGCCACCTCGGCCCGGCGCAGGCCCGGCGCGCGGGCCGCCGCCAGCAGCGCTGCGGGCGCCGCCAGTTCGGCCAGGCGCTCCACGTTCGTCCCGACGGGAGAGGCGACGAGGTAGGTGAGGACGGTGCCGGCCGCGTAGGCCACCGCCGCCCAGCGCGCCACCCGCCAGCTCCGCGGGCCTGCCGCCACCAGCACGAGCGCGCACAGCACCGGCGGCCAGACCCGCGCCGGCGGCATCAACTGCTCGCCGGTGAACGGGAACAGCAGGGTCGTCGCGCCCACCACCACGGCCGGCGGCACCAGCAGGACCGCCGCCCGCGCCCGGTCCCGGGCGCCCAGGTACCCGGCCCCCGCCACGGCGAGGAAGAGCCCCGCCACCGGGGAGGCCGTCGTGGCCAGCGCCGCGCAGACCGCGGCCGCCACGAGCCTGCGCCGCCCCTGCACGGCCACGCAGGCGCCGAGCCCCAGGGCGACGCCGAGCGCGAACGTGGTGCGCCCCGACGCCACATTGCACCACAGCGCCAGGGAGAGCAGCACGGCCGGGGCGAGCGGGCGGCCGATGCCGGTGCGCGCGACGAGGACGGAGCCGAGCCAGGCCGCCGCGAGGCCGGAGGCCACCGTCACCGGGCGCACCCCGAGCCCGGCCATCAGGTACGGCGAGATCAGCGAGTAGTTGGCGGTGTGCATGCCGCCGTACCAGAACAGGTTGTACGCCGACGCCCCGTGGTCGGCGGCGAACCGGGCCCAGGCCTGCTGGGCGGCGAGGTCACCGCCGCCGGTCGCCAGGAACAGCGCCCACACCGCGTAGAGCGGCAGCGTGGGCGCGGTGGCCAGGAGCGCCACGCGGTGGTGCGCGGCGAGGGCGGGGCGCCGGCGTGCGGGGCGGCGCTCCAGGGACAGGTCGGCCGTGGCCACGGGCAGGGTCCGTTCCTTCGCGCGTCATGGGTGCGGGCAGGTTCCACGGACGTAGACGCGCTCGGGGACGGAAATGTTCACTCGGTGGCGGGAGCGGTGCGGATCAGGGCGGCTCAGCGGCCGACGCGGACCATGAGCTCCTTGACGCCGTTGAGCCAGGCCGCGCGCAGCCGGCGCGGGTCGCCCGCCAGGCTCAGGTCCGGCAGCGCGTCGGCGAGGGCGTCGAAGATCAGGTCGATCTCCAGGACGGCGAGGGACTTGCCGAGGCAGAAGTGCGGTCCGCCGCCGCCGAAGCCGAGGTGCGGGTTGGGGTCGCGGGTGATGTCGAAGGCGTCGGGGTCGGTGAAGACCTCCGGGTCGTGGTTGGCCGAGGAGTAGAAGATGCCGACGCGGTCGCCCGCCCCGATCTTCTGGCCGCCCAGCTCGGTGTCCTGGGTGGCGGTGCGCTGGAAGGAGACGACGGGCGTCGCCCAGCGCACGATCTCCTCCGCGGTGGTGGAGGGGCGCTCGCGCTTGTAGAGCTCCCACTGGCCGGGGTGGGTCAAGAACGCGTGCATGCCGTGCGTGATCGCGTTGCGGGTCGTCTCGTTCCCCGCGACCGCGAGCAGGATCACGAAGAAGCCGAACTCGTCGGAGGAGAGGTTGCCCTCGTCCTCGGCCGCCACCAGCTGACTGACGATGTCCTTGGCCGGGCACTGCTTGCGCTCGGCCGCGAGGTTCATCGCGTACCCGACGATCTCCATCGCCGCCTCGGCGCCGATCTCCTCGGTGATCGCGTACTCCGGATCGTCGTACGCCACCATTTTGTTGGACCAGTCGAAGACCCGTGAGCGGTCCTCCTGGGCGATCCCGATCAGCTCGGCGATGGCTTGAAGCGGCAGTTCGACCGCCACGTTCGTCACGAAGTCGAAGGTGCCGTCCGGACCCGCCTGCCGCAGCGCCGCGGCGACGATGGCGCGGGCCCGGGCACGCAGCGTCCGCTCCAGGGAGCGGATGGCCCGGGGGGTGAAGCCGCGCTGAACGATCTGGCGGACCCGGGTGTGCTCGGGCGGGTCCATGTTCAGCATGATCATCTTCTGGACCTCGATCTGGTCGCGCTGGATCGAGGAGTTGAAGCGGATCACGGCCGTGTTGAGGTTGGAGGAGAACAGCTCGGGGTGGGTGGAGACGTACTTGACGTCGGCGTGCCGGGTCACCGCCCAGTAGCCCGCGTCGTCGAAGCCGGAGATGCCGGGCTCCTGGGCGATCCAGCGGACCGGCTCGCTCTGCCGCAGCTGTGCGAACTCCGGGTAGGGCACGCGGTCTTGCAGCAGATCGGGGTCGGTGAAGTCGAACCCGTCGGGCAGTGCGGGGCACGGCATGGGTCACTCCCGGGTGTTCTGACAGGCCGTCAGTTCTGGCTGGAAAGGTAGTAACGCGTTCTAGAAGTGGCAAGGGGCGCGGCGGTGCCGGTTGTGTGCGCGGTGCTTGCACGCCCCTTGCGTACCCGGGGTAATCACATCGAGACTGCACGGAGAACTGGTACGCGTTCTAGTTTCGCGCTTGGCACCCGGCGCCCGTACCGGTTCGTGGTCCTGCTGGTCCGGGAAGCGTGAGAGGACGACCGCCATGGCAGCCGAGCCCGTCATCGTCGAAGCCGTACGTACGCCGATCGGCAAGCGCGGGGGCGCGCTGGCCAACCTCCATCCCGCGTACCTGCTGGGGGAGACGTACCGGGAACTGCTCGGCCGCACCGGCATCCACGCCGACTGCGTCGAGCAGATCGTCGGCGGGACGGTCACGCACGCGGGCGAGCAGTCCATGAACCCCGCGCGCACGGCCTGGCTCGCGATGGGCCTGCCCTACGAGACCGCCGCCACCACCGTCGACTGCCAGTGCGGCTCCTCGCAGCAGGCCTCCCACATGACCGCCAACATGATCGCGGCGGGCGTCATCGACGTCGGGATCTCCTGCGGCGTCGAGGCCATGTCGCGGGTGCCGCTCGGGTCGGGGTCCAAGCACGGCCCCGGCAAGCCGTTCCCCGACGAGTGGAACGTGGACCTGCCCAACCAGTTCCAGGCGGCCGAGCGCATCGCGCAGCGCCGCGGCCTGACCCGCGAGGACGTCGACGCGCTCGGGCTCGCCTCGCAGGAGCGGGCCGCCGTCGCCTGGGCCGAGGAGCGCTTCAAGCGCGAGACGTTCGCCGTGCAGGTCCCCACCACCGAGGACGAACAGGCCGCGGGCCAGGGCATGTGGCGCCTGGTCGACCGGGACGAGGGGCTGCGCGACACCACCCCGCAGGGACTCGCCGGACTGAAGCCGGTCATGCCGACCGCCGTGCACACGGCCGGCAACTCCTCGCAGATATCCGACGGCGCCGCCGCCCTCCTGTGGGCGTCCAAGCGGATGGCCCGCGCCCTGAAGCTCAAGCCGCGGGCCCGGATCGTGGCGCAGGCACTGGTCGGCTCGGACCCGCACTTCCACCTGGACGGGCCCGTCGACGCGACCCGGGCCGTGCTCGGCAAGGCCGGCATGACGCTCAAGGACATCGACCTCGTCGAGATCAACGAGGCGTTCGCGTCGGTGGTGCTGAGCTGGACCCGCGTCTTCGAGCAGGACCTGGAGAAGGTCAACGTGAACGGCGGCGCCATCGCCCTCGGCCACCCGGTCGGCGCCACCGGGGCCCGGCTCATCACCACCGCGCTGCACGAGCTGGAGCGCCGGGACAAGGAGTTCGCCCTCGTCACCATGTGCGCGGGCGGCGCGCTCGCCACGGGCACGATCATCCAGCGGCTGTAGCGGCGCCGGGCCGCTTCACCGCCTCACCCCGCGCCGCCGTCGAAGGCGGCCCGCGCCGCGAAGGCGGCCCGCCGGGTGGCCCGGCGCAGCGCCTTGAGGACCGCGCCGCCGACCGTCAGCGTCAGCACGACGGTGAGCGCCGCCCGCCCCAGGTCCCAGCCGAGCGACGTCGCCAGGCAGTACGCGAGGAAGCGGGCGAGGTTCTCGTGGAGCGCCGCGTCCGGCCGGTACGCGACCGAGGACGCGAGGGCGTTCATGAAGGGCCAGCCGGCCAGGTTCATCAGCGTGCCGTACGCGAACGCGGCGAGGAAGCCGTAGGCGGCGAGCATCGCCCGCTCGGCGAGGCCGCGCAGCCGGTACGGCGCCGGGAGCAGGCCCGCGCCCATCGTGAACCAGCCCATCGCGAGCATCTGGAACGGCATCCACGGGCCGACCCCGCCGGTGAGCAGGGCGGAGGCGAACATGCTGAGCGAACCCAGCACGAAGCCGAACCCCGGGCCCAGCACCCGGCCGCTGAGCACCATGAGGAAGAACATCGGCTCGATGCCCGCGGTGCCCGCGCCGATCGGGCGCAGCGCGGCCCCGGCGGCGGCCAGGACCCCCAGCATCGCCACCGCCTTGGGGCCGAGGCCGGACTCGGAGATCGTCGCGGCGACCACCGCGACCAGCAGGACCAGCAGACCCGCGAAGAGCCAGGGCGCGTCCTGGGCGTGCGCGTTCACCTGGGAGCCGGGGCCGGTGATCAGCGGCCAGCCGATCGCGACCACGCCGACGGCGCTCACCAGGAGCAGGGCCGCGACCGAGCGCGGGCCGAGCCGGACGGGGTTCGCCCGGCCGGTCTCCACCGGTGCCGTACGCGGGCGTGGGGACTCGTCCGTCATGACAGGGCCCGTTCCACCTGGCCGACCGTCAGCCACGGCTGCGGGGCCAGGACCTTGGCGACCTGCGGGGCGAAGGAGGGGGAGGACGTCACGATCTCCGGGGTCGGGCCGTCCGCCACGACCTCGCCGTCCGCCAGGATCGCCACCCGGTGGGTCAGCTCGGCCGCCAGCTCCACGTCGTGGGTCGCCAGGACGATCGCGTGCCCGCGTGCGGACAGGTCGCGCAGGATGCCGGCCAGCCGGGCCTTGGCCGCGTAGTCCAGGCCCCGGGTCGGCTCGTCGAGCAGCAGCAGGGGCGGCGCCGCCGTCAGGACGATCGCCAGCGCGAGGGTGAGCCGCTGGCCCTCGGAGAGGTCCCGGGGGTGGGCGTCCGGCGCGATGCCGGGGAGCAGGTCGCCCAGGAGCGCCCGGCAGGTGCCGGGCGCCGCCGCCGCGTCCTTGTCCGCCGCCGCGCACTCCGCCGCCACCGTGTCCGCGCAGAGCAGGTCCCGGGGCTCCTGCGGGACGAGCCCCACCTTGCGGACCAGGTCGCGCGGCGAGAGCCGGTGCGGGGCCGCGCCGGAGACCGTGACCGAGCCGGCCGTCGGCCGCACCATGCCGACCAGCGTGGACAGCAGCGTGGACTTGCCCGCGCCGTTGCGCCCCATCAGCGCCACGACCTCGCCCGCCACCACCTGGAAGTCGACCTGGCGCAGCGCCTCCACCCGGCCCCGGCGGACCCCGAGCCCGCGGACGGCGGCGAGCGGGGCGCGGGTCTTTCCGGGCGGGGCGCAGCCGCCGCCCGGCCGTTGCGGGGCCAGCCCGTCGAGGCGGGAGCGCAGGGCGCCCGCCGCCCGCCGGGCGTCGCGGATCGTGAGCGGCAGCGGGTCCCAGCCCGCGAGCCGGCCGAGCCCGACCACCGGCGGGTGGACGGGGGAGCCGGCCATCACCGCGGCCGGGTCCCCGACGAGCAGCGGGCCGCCAGGCTCCGCGAGCAGCGCGACCTGGTCCGCGTACTGCACGACCCGCTCCAGGCGGTGCTCGGCCATCAGGACGGTCGTCCCCAGGTCGTGGACGAGGCGCTGGAGGACGGCGAGCACCTCTTCGGCCGCGGCCGGGTCCAGCGCGGACGTCGGCTCGTCCAGGACCAGGACCCGGGGGTGCGTGGTGAGGACCGAGCCGATGGCGACCCGCTGCTGCTGGCCGCCGGAGAGCGTCGCGATGGGCCGCTCGCGCAGGGCGGCCAGGCCCAGCAGGTCCAGGGTCTCCTCGACGCGCCGCCGCATGACCGGCGGCGCCAGGCCCAGCGACTCCATGCCGTACGCGAGTTCGTCCTCGACCGTGTCCGTGACGAAGTGCGCGAGCGGGTCCTGGCCCACCGTGCCCACGACGTCGGCCAGTTCACGCGGCTTGTGGGTGCGGGTGTCGCGGCCCGCGACCGTGACCCGGCCGCCGAGCGTGCCCCCGGTGAAGTGCGGCACGAGCCCGCTGACCGCCCCGAGCAGCGTCGACTTGCCGACCCCGGACGGCCCGGCCAGCAGCATCAGCTCGCCCTCCGGGACCGTGAGGTCGATGCCGGTCAGGGTGGGGCGGTCGGCGCCGTCGTACGTCACGGAGACGTCCTCGAAACGGATCACTGTGCGGCCTCCGTCGGCTGCTTCGGCGTGGGATGCGGGGCGGGGGCGACGAACGCCGGGAGCAGGCCGACCAGGACGCCCACCGCCGGCCACAGCGGCAGCGCCGGGGCGGTGAGCGGGACGACCTGGGGCTGGAGCGCCGCCGGGTCCCGGGCACCGGCCCAGATCATCACCGCGGCGGCCACCGCGCCCGACCCGGCGATCAGCCAGGCGCGCACGCCCCACACGTCGGGGCGGTAGCGGGTGCGGACCGAGCGGCGCCCGCCCAGCCACAGGCCGCCGAGCGCCGACGCCAGGCCGACGAGCAGGACCGGCAGGCCGTAGCCCGCGCCGGCCGCGGCGAGTAGGCCGTACGTGCCCGCGCAGACCCCGATCAGACCGGCCAGGGTGAGCGTCGCCGTGGCGCGGCGGACGGCCGGGGGGACCTCGGCGGTGCGGCCGTAGCCGCGCGCGTCCATGGCTGCCGCGAGCGACACCGAGCGCTCCAGCGCGCCCTCCAGCACCGGCAGGCCGACCTGGAGCAGTCCGCGCAGCCCGCTGTCCGGCCGGCCGCGCAGCCGCCGGGCCGCGCGCAGCCGGCGCACGTCCGCGATCAGGTTCGGCGCGAACGTCATCGCGACGACCACCGCGACCCCCGCCTCGTACAGCGCGCCCGGCAGGGACTTCAGCAGCCGGGAGGGGGAGGCGAGCGCGTTCGCGGCGCCGACGCAGATCAGCAGCGTCGCCAGCTTCAGGCCGTCGTAGAACGCGAAGGCGAGCCCCTCCAGGGTGACCTTCCCGCCGATCCGCACGCCTTGCGCCCAGTGCGGCAGCGGCACCTCGGGCAGCGTGAACAGCAGGTGCGTCCCGGGGATGGGCGAGCCGAGGACGGTCGCGAAGACGAGCCGGATGCCGATGACGGCCAGGCCCAGCTTCACGAACGCCCCGTAGGAACGCGCCCAGGGCGCCTCGGTGCGCCGCGCCGCCACCACGTAACCGGCGACGCCGATCAGCAGGGCGAGCAACAGCGGGTCGGTCGTGCGGGAGGCGGCGGTGCCCAGGCCGAGCGCCCAGATCCACCAGGCGCCGGGGTGGACGGCGTTGGAGCGGTGGGCCCGTGGGGCCCGCAGGGTACGGCGGGTCATCGGGGTCAGCCGCGGCGGCGCTTGGCCTGCCAGATCGCGCCGGCACCGAGCGCGGCGACGACGACGACACCGGCGACGAGACCGACGGAAGGACCGGAGCGGGCGGGCTCGGCGGGGGCGGCGGTGTCCGTGGCGTCCGTGGCGTCCGTGGCGTCCGTGGCGTCCGGGGCGGAGGACTGCGGGCCCTCCTTGGCCACCTGCTCGCCGCAGCCCGACTGCGGGTAACCGGAGATGGCACACAGCAGCGCGTCGCTGCTGTAGCGCAGCGGCTTGGCCACGGATGCCAGCGCGTCGGCCGACGTGGCGTCCTGGCCGACCCGCGCACAGGCCGTGCGCGGCTTCGGCGGCGTCTCGGTGCCGGGGGCGTCGCGCGCCGTGCCGAAGTCGATGACGAGGGCGACGCGCTTGTCGCCGTCGCGCGCCGGGGTGTGCGCGCAGATGCCGGCGAAGTCCGCGGCACCGCGCGGCTGCGCGGCGTCCTTGGAGTCCGCGCTCACCGAGAACCGGAAGCCCTGCACGTCGCCGTCGTCCGGCGTGGTCCCGGACGGGCCCATCGAGGCGTACGTCCACGCCTGCCCGGAGCGCTCCCAGAACGACCAGTACCGGTACCCGGTGGCCTGCGCCGGGGCCGCGGTGAGGCCGAGCACCGCCGCGAGCAGGCCGAGCACAAGCCCGGCCGTTCCCCTGCGGGTCACAGCTGCTGCTTCTTGCGGCCGCTGATCAAGAAGCCCGCGCCGACCGCGGCGACGAACATCACGCCGACGATCCACCAGGTGCCGAAGCCGCCGCCGTCGCTCTTGTCGTCCTTCTTCTTCGCGCCGTCGTCGGCGGAGTCCGCCGCGGCGGGCGCCGGACCCGTCTTGTTCAGGGCCCCGACCAGGTCGGTGCCGCCGAAGTCGCGCGGGTCGTTGCCGGTGGCGTGGGCGGCGAAGATCAGCTGGGCGTAGGCGGCGGGCCCGGACTGCGCGGCCCAGCCCTTGGCGTTCTTCTCCAGCCAGGCGTAGGGGTCCTTGGTGTACTTGACGCCCTCGGCGGCGGCGACCGCGGCGACCGCGTCCGCGGTGTTGCCGTAGTCGGGCTGGTCCTCGGCGCCGGCCAGCTGGGACTTCAGGTACAGGTGGGTGGAGAGCTGGTTCTGGAGGTGGACGGCGCCGTTGTGCGCGAGGTCGTCGGCGCTCTTGCCGCTCTCACACGTGTACGCGCCCGGGGCCTTGCCCTTGCCGGGCGCGAAGCCGGAGCCGAGCGCACCGAGGACACCGGCCGCGGTGGCGTCGGCGTTGGGCGCGAGCCTGCCCTTCTTGTCCGGCTGGTAGGCGAGGGCGCCGCCGTTCTTGCCGTCGGAGCAGGGCAGGGCGAGCGCGGCGAGGGCGTCGACGCCGGACTTGCCGGAGTCCGACGTCACGTCGGCGCCCTGCTGACCGGCGGCGGCGAGCGCGCCCAGCACCACGGAGGTGGAGTTCGCGTCGCTGTCGCCGCCCGGGTTGTACCCCCAGCCGCCGTCGTCGTTCTGGTTCTTCTTCAGCCAGCCGACGCCCTTGGTGACCGCCTGGTCCCGGCCGCCGACGGCGACCAGGGCCTGGACGGCGGCGGCGGTGCTGTTGCTGTCGACGGGCGTCTTGGCGTCGCAGGCCTTGCCGGGGTCGGCGCGGAAGGCCGCGAAGCCGCCGTCCGCGCACTGCTGCCCGGCGAGCCAGTCGACGGCCTTGGCGGCGGGGTGCACCCCGGCCGTGTCCTGCGCCACGAAGGCGAGGGACTGGCGCCACACGCCGTCGTAGGTGGGGTCCGTCTTCCCGTACAGGCCCGAGGGCACGACGGCCTTCGGCGAGGGGGAGGCACTGGCAGCGCCGTCTGCGAACGCGGCCTGCGCGCTCACGGCGCCGATCACGACGGTCGCGGCGACGAGCGCGGCGCTGCGGCGAATGTTCATGGTGGGGCGGGTGCCTCTCCCTGCGGGGAGCCGGGCGGCACGGCGCACGCGGGCACCGGGCGGCTCCGGTTCCGTATGCCTCGACGGTCCTGAGCCGATCACGACGCGTCCGAGGCATTCCGGCTTTCACGGCTGCGGGATCAGCGCCGGACTCCCACCGGCTTCCCCTCGCACGCGCATATGACGACCGCCCTACTGTACCGGCCCCCCAGCGCCCCCGTTCAGGCGCGCTTTCAGCGGCGCGGGGAACGGCGCGAGCAACCACGACGCACGCGCACGTAGGTACGAGCCGCAGCGCCCCTGAAAGGGGCGCGGGGAACGGCGCGCCCAGCCACGACGCACGCGCACGCAGGTACGAGCCGCAGCGCCCCTGAAAGGGGCGCGGGGAACGGCGCGCCCAGCCACGACGCACCCGCACCCGCACCCGCCAGGAAGGCACACCCACCCACCCCGGGCGGCGCACCCCACCCCGGGCGGCACACCCACCCCGCCCACCCTCACACCCCGCAGAACCGAGACCTACCGCACATCGACGGGCCCGTCATCATCCCCCCGGGGCGCCCCCAGGTACCGCTCGATGACCGCCCCCGGCGCAGCCACCCCCTCCTGCCCACTCAGGTTCTTCCGGACGGAGTCCAGGATCGTCAGCCCCTGCCCGACGAGCCCCGCCGCGATCTCCCCGAGCCCGTCCGCCCCGTTCAGCACGTTCACGTTCGCCCCGGCAAGACCGGCGGACGCCTCCTTCACGATCTGCGGCAGCTGGTCGATGAGCATCCGGTCCAGCGCGACCCGGTCGTACGACGCGGCGGCCTCCGCCTGGATCTTCATCCGCTCGGCCTCGGCCAGCGCGAGCACCCGGATGCGCTCCGCGTCCGCCTGGGCCGGCTTCACGATCTCGGCGACGAGCTGCTTCTCGCGCAGCTCGGCCTGTTTCAGCGCCAGTTCGGTCTGGGCCGCGAGCACCTCCTGCTGCGCGCGGGCCAGCGCCAGCGGACCGGCCTGCTCGGCCTGGGCCTTCGCCCGGTCCACCTCGGCGCTGTACTCGGCCTGCACGATCGCGGTCTGGCGCGCGTACTCGGCCTGCTTGCGGGCGGCCGCCTGCTCCGCCTCCGTGGACGCCTGCGTCGCCTGGGCCTGGGCGATCTGCGCGGCCCGCTGGATGTTGGCCTTGTGCGGCCGGGACATCGCCTCGATGTACCCGGTGCTGCCGTCGTCGATGGACTGGATCTGCAGCGAGTCGACGTGCAGGCCGATCTTGGCCATCTCGGCCTTCGAGGTGTCCAGCACCTCGGTGGCCAGCTTCTGCCGCTCGGTGACGATCTCCTCGACGGTCATCGAACCGATGATGGAGCGCAGGTGACCGGCGAAGATCCGCCCGGTGAGGACGGACATCTGGTCCTGGTCGGAGAGGAAGCGCTGACCGGCGTTGACGATCGACTCGTGGTCGTTGCCCACCTTGAACGCGATGACGGCGCGCACGGTCAGGGCGATGCCCTGGCGGGTCACGCACTTCTCCACCACTTCCGCCTCGCTCATCGCGAGGGAGAGGAAGCGGGTCTTGCGGAACACCGGCAGCACGAACTTCCCGTGCCCGGTGACGACACGGAACGGCGCTCCCCCAAGTCCCCGCCTGCCGCCCGAGATCAGCATCGCCTCGTCGGGTGCGGGAACGCGATATCCGAACATCCCTGATGTCTCCTTAGCGGGCGCCGCCCACGTCGCCGAGCAGAGGATCGCCCCACGCCATGACGGAGACCTGCCGGTGGCCGAGGGAGTCCACGACCAGCACGGTCGCGCCCCGCGCCAGGGGCTCGTCGGAGTACGCGATGAACGTCTCCGTGCCGCCCCTGACCCGCACCAGCACCTCGCCCGGCCCACCGGCACCCCGTGTGCCGACGACGAGCTCCCCCGTACAGCCGACCACGGCCTCGTCCGGCGCCATCGGCGGCCGCCCCCTTGTCGTCCCAGCTCAGATGAGCCCTTGGAGGCCAGACCCTACGCCTGCCGACCCGCCCGGACCATCTCGGCGGGGCAAAGAACGGTCCTGGTCAGGACGGCACCACATACGTCACCGGATCGCTGCCCGGCACGGCCTCCGCCCGGCCCAGCTTCACCAGCCTGCGCAGGTGGGCCTCCGCTTCGGAGACCGCGATGTTCCGTGACCCGTAGGGGATGTCGGCCCACGGGCGGTTCCACTCCATGCGCTCGGCGAGCTGCCAGGGGGTGAGGGGCGCGGCGAGCAGGGCGACGAGGCCGGTGAGCCGGGACTCGTGGTGTTCCAGCAGCTCGTGGACGCGGGCGGGGGCGTCGGTGAAGGGGTGCTGGTGGGCGGGGAGCACCTCGGCCGGGGCGAGGCGGCCGACGCGCTCCAGGGAGTCGAGGTAGTCGCCGAGCGGGTCGGTGGAGCCCTCGCCGAGCGACGGGTCCTCGTAGAGGCCGATGTGCGGGGTGATGCCGGGCAGCACGTGGTCGCCGGAGAAGAGGCGGCCGTGGCCGGACAGGCCCGCCGGGTGGGCCTCCTCCAGGTGCAGGCAGACGTGGCCCGGGGTGTGGCCCGGGGTCCAGATCGCGCGCAGCCTGCGGCCCGGCAGGTCGAGGAGGTCGCCGGGGGTGATGGCGCGGTCGGGCAGGGCCGGGTCGAGTCCGGGCAGCCGGCGCGGGCGGCCCGCCTCGGCGGCGGCGAGCAGCGGCGCGACGTGCGCCGCGGGGGCGCCGGCGGCGTGCAGCTTGGCGGCCATGTACGCGTACCAGCGCGCGGGCGGGTTCTCGCGGGTGCGGCGGACCACCGCGGCGTCCGCCTCGTGCATCGCGATCCAGGCGCCGGAGGCCTCGCGGACCTTCGCGGAGAGGCCGTGGTGGTCGGGGTGGTGGTGGGTGATGAGGACGCCGGTGAGGTCGGTGACCGCCGTGCCGCACGCGGCGAGGCCCGCGGTGAGGACGGTCCAGGAGGCGGGGTCGTCCCAGCCGGTGTCGATGAGGACCGGGCCCGCGTCGGTGTCCAGGAGGTGGACGAGGGTGTGGCCGAGGGGGTTGTCGGGGATCGGCACGCGGATGCTGTGCACCCCTCCGCCGTGGTCGGTCACCTGCGTCGTCCCTGTCGTCCCGGTCATCGGGGCCGCCTCTCCGCCGCCAAGGGCGCCACACGCACGCGCCGGACTCCGGTCACTGTAATGGAACTTGTAGAACTTGTTTCAGTAGTCGCCCGGGTCGACCTTCCCGCCGCCCGCCGCCACCCTTCCGGATCACAAGTAGAACTGGTATCAGTTCTGAGACACCGTCAGAAACCGTACGCAGCACGCCTCACGGAAGCGGAAGTCGCCATGACCGAGCTCGTGGAACACGGACAGCTGTTCATCGGCGGGGAGTTGACCGATCCCCTCGGCAAGGACGTCATCGAGGTCGTCTCCCCGCACACCGGCGAGGTCTTCGGGCGGGTGCCGCACGCCGGGCCCGCCGACGTGGACCGGGCCGTCGCCGCCGCGCGCAGGGCCTTCGACGAGGGGCCCTGGCCGCGCGCGGACCTCGACGAGCGGATCGCCGTCGTCACCCGCATCAAGGACGCCGTCGCGGTGCGCCACGAGGAGATCGCGCGGGTCATCTCGCAGCAGAACGGCTCCCCCTACTCCTGGTCGGTGCTGGCCCAGGCGCTCGGCGCGATGATGGTCTGGGACTCCGCGATCGCCGTCGCGCGCGGCTTCACGTACGAGGAGACCCGCGACGGCGCCCTCGGGAAGCTGCTGGTGCGGCGCGAACCGGTGGGGGTCGTCGCGGCCGTCGTGCCGTGGAACGTGCCGCAGTTCGTGGCCGCCGCCAAGCTCGCGCCCGCCCTCCTCGCCGGCTGCTCCGTCGTCCTCAAGCCCTCGCCGGAGTCGCCGCTGGACGCGTACCTCCTCGGGGAGATCGCCCGGGAGGCCGGGCTGCCCGAGGGCGTGCTCTCCATCCTCCCCGCCGACCGCGAGGTGAGCGAGTACCTGGTCGGGCACCCGGGCATCGACAAGGTCTCCTTCACCGGCTCGGTCGCGGCGGGCAAGCGGGTGATGGAGGTCGCCTCCCGCCAGCTGACGCGCGTGACACTGGAGTTGGGCGGCAAGTCGGCGGCCGTCGTGCTGCCCGACGCCGACGTGGAGTCGACTGTCGCCGGCGTCGTCCCCGCGGCCTGGATGAACAACGGGCAGGCCTGCGTCGCCCAGACCCGCATCCTGCTGCCCCGCTCCCGCTACGACGAGTTCGCCGAGGCGTTCACCGAGGCCGCCGCCGCCCTGGTCGTCGGCGACCCGCTCGACCCCGCCACCCAGGTCGGCCCGCTCGTCGCCCGCCGCCAGCAGCAGCGCAGCCTCGACTACATCCGCATCGGCCAGGAGGAGGGCGCCAAGGTCCTCACCGGCGGCGGCGCGCCCACCACGGCCGGACTCGACCGCGGCTGGTACGTGCAGCCCACCCTCCTCGGCGACGTCCACAACGGCATGCGCGTGGCCCGCGAGGAGATCTTCGGACCGGTCATCTGCCTGCTGCCCTACGGCGACGAGGCCGAGGCCGTCAAGATCGCCGACGACTCCGACTACGGGCTCAGCGGCAGCGTCTGGACCGCCGACGTCGCCCACGGCGTCGACATCGCCCGGCGGGTGCGCACCGGCACGTACAACGTGAACACCTTCAGCCTCGACATGCTCGGCCCCTTCGGCGGCTACAAGAACAGCGGCCTGGGACGGGAGTTCGGCCCCGAGGGCTACAGCGCCTACCTGGAGCACAAGATGATCCACCTGCCCGCCGGCTACGCACCCGAGGAGGGCTGAGCATGGGCGACCGGTGGCACGTGGAGGTCGACCGGGGCGTGTGCATCGGCTCGGCGACGTGCCTGCACCACGCGCCCGGGGCGTTCCGGCTGGACACCGCGCGCCAGTCCCACCCCGAGGCCCCCGAGACGGACGCGAACGAGCAGGTCCTGGCCGCGGCGGAGGGCTGCCCGGTCGAGGCGATCGTGATCACCGTCGCCGACGGCGGGGAACCGGTGTTCCCGCCCGAGGAATGACCTGCCGGAACAACCGGCTGCTCAGCCGGTAAAGGCGGAAACTCGAACAAGGCGAACATTACTTTCCTCGTGAGTTCCGCACTGCTTACTGATGACAGATGTGACTGTCCGCCCTCCTCGGCGCCATGCGAATCTCTTTCCCGGCCGACCACGGGATGCCAAGGAGGGCGACCAACGCCATGGACAAGCGGTACGAGGTCTACGCCCTTGCCGATCCCGATTTCTACGAGACCCCGGAGCGGCTCTCCGCCGACGGGAAAGCGCGGCCGCTGCCCGAGTTCGAGACGGCCCGCAGAGAGATACCCGACGGCTGGCGCTCCGACAACAACGGGGAATGGCTCAATCTCACCCCGCTGGAATCCGACGGCACGCCCCGCCAGGGCCCCGCCCAGGGCTGGAAGATCCACGTCTCGGCCACCAGGACCACCGCCGAGCGGACCGCTGCGACCGTCTGGGACTACTGCGTGCCACGCGGCATTCCCTTCAAATTCGTGCCGGCCCCGCACGTCCTTCACTTACGGAACGCGAAATACGCCGGCCGTGACACCAGCGGAAAGTTCGTCACCATCTATCCGGCCGACGACGACCGATGTCAGCAGATTCTGGAAGAACTCGGAGAACTCCTGCGCGGCGGCGAAGGACCGTATATTCTCACCGACCTGCGCATCGGGGACGGACCCCTGTACGTGCGCTACGGCGCCTTTTCCCGCCGCATGGTCGTGAATGAACGCGGCACCCTCGTCCCCGCCGTCGAGGACGGCGCCGGCCGCCTCGTGCCCGACAACCGGGAACCCGCCTTCCAGGTCCCGGAGTGGGTGCCCCTGCCGGACTTCCTCAAACCCCACGTCGACGCCCGCAACGCCACCACCGTCACCGACCTGCCCTACCGCTTCGAGAAGGCCCTGCACTTCTCCAACGGCGGCGGCGTCTACCGGGCGACGGACACCCGCGACGGCCGCAAGGTCGTCCTCAAGGAAGGCCGCCCGCACGCCGGGCTGGCCGCCGACGGGGCCGACGCCATCGCCCGCCTGGAGCGCGAGAAGGCCGCCCTGGAGCGGCTGTCGGGGCTCGGCGTCGCCCCCGAGGTGCGCGACTGGTTCCTCGTCGACGACCACCGCTTCCTCGTCATGGACCACGTCGAGGGACGCCCGCTCAACGCGTTCTTCGCCGAGCGCCACCCGCTGCTGTCGCCCGCCCCCGACCCGGCCGCCGTCGCCGACTACGCGGCCTGGGTGCTGCGGATCAACGACGCGGTGGAGAAGGCGGTGGCCGCCGTCCACGAACGCGGCATCGTCTTCAACGACCTGCACCTGTTCAACATCATGGTCGCCCCCGACGAGGAGAGCGTCACCCTCATCGACTTCGAGGCCGCCACCCGGGTCGAGGAGAACGGCAGCCAGATGCTGGCCCACCCCGGCTTCTGGGCGCCGCTGGACCGCACCGGCACCGACATCGACCGCTACGCCCTCGCCTGCCTGCGCATCGCCATGTTCCTGCCGGTGACGACGCTCTTCGTCGTCGACCGCTCCAAGGCCGCGCACCTGGCCGACATCATCGCCGACGAATTCCCCACCGTGCCCCGGGAGTTCCTGGACGAGGCCGTCGCCGAGATCACCCGCGGCGCCCCCGGCCGCCCGGCCGGCACCCGGGCCGCGAGCGGCGTACCGCGCCCCGTCGAGCCCGCCGATTGGCCCAACAGCCGCGACTCCATGGTCGCCGGCATCCTCGCCTCGGCCACCCCGGACCGCGACGACCGGCTCTTCCCCGGCGACGTCGTCCAGTTCGCCACCGGCGGCGGCCTCGGCCTCGCCTACGGCGCGGCCGGCGTCCTGCACGCCCTCACCGAGACCGGCGCCGCCCGCTACGAACAGGGCGAACGCTGGCTCCTGGACCACACCGACCCGGTGCCGCCCGGCACCGCGCTCGGCCTCTACGACGGCATCGCCGGCATCGCCTACGTCCTCGACCGGCTCGGGCACCGCCAACGCGCCCTCGACCTGACCGAGCGGCTGCTGAGCGAGAAGTGGCAGCGGCTCGCGGTCGGCCTGCACAGCGGCCTCGCCGGCGTCGGCCTCGTCCTCGACCACCTCGCCCGCACCACCGGCGAGAGCACCCTCGCCGACCGCGCCCGGGAGGCGGCCCACCTCGTCGCCGACCGGATCACCGAGGTGGGCACGACGGACCGCGTCCCCACCTCGAAGCGGCGCGCCGGACTGATGCGCGGCCTGAGCGGACCCGCCCTGTTCCTGCTGCGCCGCCACGAACACACCGGCAGCGCGGACTGTCTGCGGCTCGCGGGCGAGGCGCTCGAACTCGACCTCGACCGGTGCCGGAAATCGTCCGACGGCGGCCTGCACGTCGACGAGGGCTGGCGCACCATGCCCTACCTCGGGGACGGCAGCGCCGGAGTCGGCATGGTCCTCGACGACTACCTGCGGGCCGCCCCGGACGCGCCGCTCGGCGGCCGGCCGGCCCAGGAGGTGCGCCAGGGCGTCCTCACCGCGGCGACCTCCCGCTTCTACGTGCAGCCCGGCCTGTTCGAGGGCCGTGCCGGGATGATCCTGCACCTCGCCCGCACCACCACGCCCGGCGCCGCGGGCGAGCCGCTCGCCGCCCAGATCGACGCCCTGTCCTGGCTGTCGATGCGCTACCAGGACCACCTCGCCTTCCCCGGACACCAGATGATGCGCCTGTCCATGGACCTCGGCACCGGCACCGCCGGCTGCCTGCTCGCGCTCAGCGCGGCCCTGGACCCGGACCGCGGCGCGCATCTGCCCTTCCTGCCGCCCCTGCGGCAGCCCTGAACCGGTTCCGGCACGTCCGGAGTCGTGACACAACCGCACCACGTCCCCACAGGAATGAACGTCGACGAAAGGGAAAACCATGGCACTTCTCGACCTGCAGAGCATGGAAGCCGACGAGACCCACGGCGGTGGCGGTGGCGGCGGCGGCGAGGGCAGCAACGTCAGCCTGCTGCTCTGCGACAAGCACAGCTCCAACAGCACGATCCTGTGCCTGTGACCGACCGTCCGCCGCTGAGATCCTCCGGACACCGCTGAGGACTCCGCACGGATGACGGCGGGGCCGCCCCACTGCGGGCGGCCCCGTCCCCGTTCCCCCGCTGGACGCGACCCCGGATGCGAGGCCCTGTGAAGACGCCAGTGCGGACGTCGGACCGGACGTCGGAGCGGACGTCGGCCAGGAAGCCGGGTGACGCGCTGCTGCGCGCCGCGACCCGGTACAGCGCCGGCCGGTGCGTGATCCTGTGCCTGCTCACCGTCGTCTCCGCGGGCGCCGGCCTGCTCCTGCCGTACGTCCTCGGACGGACCCTGGACGCCCTGTTCGCCGCGCACACCGCCCAGGCCGGCGGCGCGGCCGGCGGCGACACCGGGCACTGGCTGCTGCTGTGCGCCGCCCTGCTCGGCGGCCTCACCCTCCTCGACTCCTGCGAGTCCGTCCTCACCGGCACCACCAACGCCCGCACCACGGCCTGGCTGCGCCACCGCCTCGTCGGACACGTCCTCGCCACCGGGCCCCGGGCCACCGCCCGCTTCCCCGCGGGCGACCTCGTCGCGCGGCTGGTCGGCGGCACCGCGCAGGCCGGGCCCGCCCCCGCGACCGTGGCCGCGTTCGCCGCCACCTTCGTCCTGCCCGTCGGCGCCGTCGTCGCGCTGGCCCTCACCGACCTCTGGCTCGTCGCCGCGTTCCTCGCCGGGGCGCCCGCCCTCGCCCTGCTGCTGCGCGCCTTCGCCCGCGCCTCCTCCGACTGCGTCTCCGCCTACCTCCACGAGCAGGGCGAGATCGCGACCCGGCTCACCGAGGCGATCGGCGGGGCCCGCACCATCGCCGCCGCGGGCATCGCGGACCGCGAGACGGCGCGGGTGCTCCAGCCACTGCCCCGGCTCGGCCACCACGGGCTGCGGCTGTGGCGGGTGCAGGGCCGGGCCAGCGCGGGAGCGGTCACCCTCGCGCCGCTGCTGCAGATCGCGGTCATCGCCACCGCGGGCCTGCTCCTGCTGCACGGCCGCCTGACCGTGGGGGAACTGCTCGCCTCGTCCCGCTACGCCGTCCTCGCCACCGGGGTCGGCATGCTCGTCGGCGACCTCTCCGCCCTGGTGCGCACCCGGGCCGCCGGACAGCGCCTCGCCGACGTCCTGGCCGAGCCCGCGCCCGCGTACGGCACCACCCGGCTCGAACGCCGGGGCGGACGCCTCGAGTTCCGCGGCGTCCGCGCGGAACGCGACGGCCGCACCGTCCTCGACCACGTCGACCTGACCGTCCCCGCCGGTGAGACGCTCGCCGTCGTCGGGGCCTCCGGCGCGGGCAAGTCCCTGCTCGCCGCGCTCGCGGGCCGGCTCGCCGACCCGGACGGGGGCACCGTGCTCCTCGACGGCACCCCGCTGCCCGAGCTGAGCCGCGCCGAACTCCGCGCGGCCGTCGGATACGCCTTCGAGCGGCCCACGCTGCTGGGCGACACCCTGGCCGACACCATCGCCCTCGGCCCCGGGTCCGGCGCGCCGGACCACGACCGGATCGTCCGCGCGGCCCGGGCCGCGCACGCCGACGGGTTCGTCCGCCGCCTGCCCGACGGCTACGCCACCGCCTGCGCGGACGCCCCGCTGTCCGGCGGGGAGATCCAACGCCTCGGCCTGGCACGGGCGTTCGCGCACGGCGGGCGGCTGCTCGTCCTGGACGACGCCCTCTCCAGCCTCGACATGATCACCGAACGGGAGATCGCCGCGGCGCTCCTGCGCCACGCCCCCGGCACCACCCGCCTCGTCGTCGCCCACCGAGCCACGACCGCGGCCCGCGCCTCCGCGGTGGCCTGGCTGGACGCGGGCCGCGTCCGCGCCCTTGGCCCCCACGAACACCTCTGGCGAGACCCGGCCTACCGCGCCGTGTTCGTCACCGACGACGACAGCGACCCACCCGGCACCAGCGAACCCGGCCGCGACGGTGACCCGTCCGGCGTCCATGACGGCACCGTGCCCGGGGCCCGCGCCGGCGCCGCGCCCAGCGCCGGCGAACGGAGCCACGACGCTGAGCCGTCCGACACCGGCACGGCGCCCGGCTTCGGCGCCCCGCCCGGCACTGATGCCCCGCCCGGCACTGGCAACTTGCCCGGTACTGGCACGGCGCCCGGCATCGGCACAGGGCCCGGTGCTGGTACCGCGCCCGGCTTCGGCACCCCGCCCGGCACTGATGCCCCGCCCGGCACTGGCAACTTGCCCGGTACTGGCACGGCGCCCGGCATCGGCACGGCGCCCGGCATCGGCACCGCACCCGGCACTGGCACTCCGCCGGGCACCGGCACCGCGCCGGGCACCGACGCCTCGCCCGGCACTGGCTCCCCGCCCGGCACCGGCACCCCGCCGGACACCCGCACCCCGCCCGGCACCGGCACCCGCACCCGTCCCGCCAGGGACCCCCGCCCCGGCGGGACGGCGTGAGCGGGGCGCCGTCCATGGGCGGCACCTACCGGCGCGGGCTGCGGTTCCTGTTGCGGCGGCGGCGTACCGTCGCCCGGCTCATCGCCTGGTCCGTCCTGGAGACCGGGCAGACGTTCCTGCTCGGGCAGGCGCTGGCCCGGGCCCTCGACGACGGGTTCCTCGCCGGGCGCCAGGACGTCGGCCTGCTCTGGCTCGGCGTGGCCGTGCTCGGCGTCGCCGCCGGGGCGCTCGGCACCGCCCGGGTCTACGGCGCCGTCGCCGGGCTCGTCGAACCGCTGCGGGACCTCCTCGTGCGCCGGGTCGTCGAGCGCGGCGTGCGGGCCGGCGACGGCGCGGCGGTCTCCCGGCTCACCCAGCAGGTGGAGATCGCCCGCGACACCTTCGCCGGCCTCGTCATGGTCTCCCGGGCCTTCGTGTTCACCGCGGCCGGCGCCCTGATCGGCCTCTTCTCGCTCGCCCCGGTGCTGCTGCTCGTGGTCGCGCCGCCGCTGGTCGCCGGGGTCGCCCTGTTCCTCGCCACGCTGCGCCCGCTCGCCCGCGGGCAGGAGGCCTTCCTGATCGCCGACGAGACGGTCTCGGCCCGCCTCACCACCGTCTGCGCCGGGCTCCGGGACGTCACGGCGGCCGGCGCCGAGGACCCGGCCGCCCGGGACGCGGGCACGCTGATCGACCGCGAGTACCGGGCGGCCAGGACCCTGGCGTGGTGGGCGGTGCCCCGGGTGCTCGCCCTCGGCATCGGCGGCCAGCTCCCGCTGCTGCTGCTCCTGGTGACCGCGCCGTGGACGCTGGACCGGGGGGTGAGCGCGGGCGCCCTGGTCGGCGCCCTCGCCTACGTCGGCCAGTCCCTGCTGCCCGCCCTGCAGAACCTGGTCCACGGCCTGGGCGCGGGCGGCTCGCGCCTGGTGGTGGTCCTGCGCAGGCTGACGGCGGAACCCGCGCCGGGACCCCGTCCGGCCGAACTGCCCCCGGCCCCGGAGCGGCAGGACGCCGCACCCCCCTCCGGCCCGCGGAACGACCCGCTCCGCCCGGGGACCGAGGGGCCCGCACGACCGGGTCGGAGAACGGCTGAAAAGGCCACATTGACGACGGGCCCCGCACACCCATGTCCGCCCGCACTGGAGGCGGTTTCCCTGACCTTCGCCTACGGGCCGGGCGCCGATCCGGTCCTCGACGGGCTCACGCTGACCGTCCCCGAGGGCGGCCACCTCGCCGTGGTCGGCCCCAGCGGCATCGGCAAGTCCACCCTGGCGGGGCTCGCCGCCGGGCTGCTGGTGCCCGGTGCCGGCACGGTCCGGGTGGCGGGGAAACCCGCCCGCTCCCCGGGGGCGGCCGCGCGACGCGTGCTGATCCCGCAGGAGGCGTACGTCTTCAGCGGCACCCTGCGCGACAACCTGGGCTGTCTGCGCCCCGACCCGGTCCCCGACGACGAACTCGCCCGCGCCGCCGAGGCGGTGGGCCTCGGCCCGCTCCTCGGCCGCCTCGGCGGACTCGACGCCCCGCTCGACCCGGCGGCCCTGTCCGCGGGGGAGCGCCAGCTCGTCGCGCTGACCCGCGCCTACCTCTCGACCGCCCCGCTCGCCCTGCTGGACGAGGCCACCTGCCACCTCGACCCGGTGGCGGAGGAGCGCGCCGAGCGGGCGTTCGCCGCCCGGCCCGGCGGCACCCTGGTGGTGGTCGCCCACCGCATCAGCTCCGCCCGCCGGGCCGCGCAGGTCCTCGTCATGGACGGCACCCGGGCCGTCAGCGGCCGGCACGAGGAGCTGCTCGCGCGCTCCTCGCTCTACCGCGACCTCGCCGGGGCCTGGGACGGGGCAGGCCGGTCACAGCCAGCCCTCGCCCTGGGATATCCGGATGGCGTCGATCCTGTTGCGGGCGCCGATCTTGCGGGTGATGGCGGCCATGTAGTTGCGCACCGTCCCGTTGGACAGATGCAGGCTGCGGGCGATCTCGGAGATCGAGGCGCCCCCGGCGGCGAGCGACAGCACACCTAACTCCCGTAACGTCAGAGGATTCTGTGATGCCTTCAGGAAGCCGAAGCCCAGGGAGTCGTCGACGAACCGCTGCCCCTTGGCCACCTGTCTGATGCCGATGAGGAGCCGCTCCACGGGCCCGTCCTTGTCCACGTACCCCATCGCCTGCGCCTCCACGGCCCGGCGCAGCAGCCCGGGCCTGCTGGTGCTGGCCAGCACCACGAGCGAACACCGCAGCTCGGCCAGCGGCGGTATCCCGTACGGCATCTCGCAGTCCAGGTCGGCCACGCAGATGTGCGGTTTCAGCGTGCCCGCCTTGCCCGGCGCGCTGCGCCACGGTGCGTGCTCCACCTCCAGGTCCGGTTCCTTGGACAGTTGTTCGGCCAGGGCCGAACGCATCAGACACGAATCGTGCACAAGAAGTACCCGGGTCACGTCTGCCCCCCTCATGACCGACGGCTCGCGGTCGCGTCGTCCAGCGCGTGTCAGCAATTCAACCGGCGGGTTCCCCGTTGTGGCTGCACAGAACTGGCCAAGGCCTACCGGGGGGTCAGTCCTGGCCGGGATCGGTCAGGTCGATGAGCTTGCAGACGGTCTCGATGTCGATCTTCACCTGGGCGATCGAGGCGCGCCCCGACAGCCAGGTGATGAGCGCCGAGTGCCAGGTGTGCTCGATGACCCGGACGGCCGAGAGCTGCGCGGGGGTCGGGTCGTCCAGCTCCATCGCGTCCAGGATGATCGCCGTGGTCTGCCGGGAGACCTGGTCCACCTCGGGGCTGACGCTGCGGTCCGCGAAGGTCAGGGCCCGCACCATGGCGTCGGCCAGGTGCGGTTCGCGCTGCAGCGCGCGGAAGGCCCGCATCAGCGTCTCGGCCACCCGCTCGGCGGGGGAGTCCGAGGACGGCGGCCGTTTGCGGACGGTGGTGTGCATGTGCTGGAGCTGGTCCTGCATGGTGGCGACCAGCAGGTGGACCTTGCTCGGGAAGTAGCGGTACAGCGTGCCGAGGGCGACCCGCGAGTCCTCGGCGACCTCCCGCATCTGCACCGCGTCGAAGCCGCCGCGAGCCGCCAGCTGGGCGCTCGCGTGCAGGATGCGGCGGCGCCGCGCCTCCTGCCGCTCGGTGAGCGCGGGGGCGCCCTGTGCGGAGCTTCTGGCGTCCGGAGCTGTCATCAGTTCGCTTCCGTGTCCCGTGGTCCCGGCCGTGGCGTGAATCACCCGATCCGCCGGTCACAGCCTGGCTACCTGCCGGTAGATTCGGTGCTCATTGAACGATCAAGTCTGAAACTTGTTCTAGATTAGCGTCCCCACGTAGTGTCCAGTGTCCACGGGCAAGCAGGGAGAAGGGTGGCCTGGAGTGACCGCGGAGTCGTTGCGCATCGCTCTCCTCACGTACAAGGGCAACCCGTTCTGCGGGGGCCAGGGCGTGTACGTACGGCACCTCTCCCGTGAGCTGGCCCGGCTCGGGCACCGGGTCGAGGTGATCGGCGCCCAGCCCTACCCGGTCCTCGATACGGGCGACGGGCTCGACGGGCTCTCCCTGACCGAGCTGCCCAGCCTCGACCTGTACCGCAGCCCCGACCCCTTCCGTACCCCCGGACGCGGCGAGTACCGCGACTGGATCGACGTCGCCGAGGTCGCCACCATGTGGACCGGCGGCTTCCCCGAACCCCTGACGTTCTCCCTGCGCGCCGGCCGCCATCTGCGGGCCAGGCGCGGCGAGTTCGACGTCGTGCACGACAACCAGACGCTCGGCTACGGCCTCCTGGGCGGCCCCGCGTCCCTGGGCGCCCCGCTCGTCACCACCATCCACCACCCCATCACCGTCGACCGGCAGCTGGAGCTGGACGCCGCGGCGACCTGGCGGCGGCGGATGTCGGTGCGCCGCTGGTACGGCTTCACCAGCATGCAGAAGCGGGTCGCGCGCCGCCTGCCGTCCGTGCTCACCGTCTCCGGCACCTCCCGCGACGAGATCGTCCAGCACCTCGGGGTGGCCGGGAGCCGGATCAGCGTCGTCCACATCGGCGCCGACACCGACCTCTTCTCGCCGGATCCCGCCGTGCCGGTGGTGCCCGGGCGGATCGTGACCACCTCCAGCGCCGACGTCCCGCTCAAGGGCCTCGTCTTCCTCGTCGAGGCGCTCGCCAAGGTGCGCGCCGAGCACCCCGGCGCCCACCTCGTCGTCGTCGGCAAGCGCGCCGAGGACGGGCCCGTCGCCCAGGCCATCGAGCGGTACGGACTCGAAGGAGCCGTCCGGTTCGTCAAGGGCATCAGCGACCGGGAGCTGGTCGACCTGGTCCGCTCCGCGCAGGTCGCGTGCGTGCCCTCGCTCTACGAAGGCTTCTCGCTGCCCGCCGCCGAGGCCATGGCCACCGGCACCCCGCTCGTCGCCACCACCGGCGGCGCGATCCCCGAGGTCGCGGGCCCCGACGGCGAGACCTGCCTCGCGGTGCCGCCCGGCGACGCGGGCGCCCTCGCCACCGCCCTCGCCCGGCTGCTCGGCGACGAGGAGCTGCGCGCCCGCCTCGGCGCCGCCGGCCGCGCCCGGGTCCTCGCCCGCTTCACCTGGGCGCGGGCCGCCCAGGGCACGGCCGAGCGGTACCGCGCGGCCATCGACGCCGCCCCCGGCGCCGCCGTACGACCGACCCAGGAAACCCCTCAGGAAAGCAGGGCCACGTGCTGACCGTCGACTTCACCCGCTTCCCGCTCGCCGCGGGTGATCGCGTCCTCGACCTCGGCTGCGGAGCCGGCCGGCACGCCTTCGAGTGCTACCGGCGCGGGGCCCAGGTCGTCGCGCTCGACCAGAACGCGGAAGAGATCGCCGAGGTCGCCAAGTGGTTCGCCGCCATGAAGGAGGCCGGCGAGGCCCCCGCGGGCGCCACCGCCACCGCGATGGAGGGCGACGCGCTCCACCTGCCCTTCCCCGACGAGTCGTTCGACGTCGTCATCATCAGCGAGGTGATGGAGCACATCCCCGACGACAAGGGCGTGCTCGCCGAGATGGTGCGCGTGCTCAGGCCCGGCGGCCGCATCGCCGTCACCGTGCCGCGCTACGGCCCCGAGAAGGTCTGCTGGGCGCTGTCCGACGAGTACCACGAGGTCGAGGGCGGCCACATCCGCATCTACAAGGCGGACGAACTGCTCGGCAAGATGCGCGAGGCGGGCCTCAAGCCGTACGGCACGCACCACGCGCACGCCCTGCACGCGCCGTACTGGTGGCTCAAGTGCGCGTTCGGCGTCGACAACGACAAGGCCCTGCCGGTCAAGGCGTACCACAAGCTGCTGGTCTGGGACATCATGAAGAAGCCCGCCCTGACCCGGGTCGCCGAGCAGCTGCTCAACCCCGTCGTCGGCAAGAGCTTCGTCGCCTACGCCACCAAGCCGCACCTGCCGAAGAAGGACAGCGGGGCCGGGGCGTGAGCAGTCCCGAGCGGACCGAACTCCTCGTTCTCGACGGCGTCCTGACGGCCGATCAGGTCGCGCACACGGTACGCGGGCTGCTTGCCGTGCAGCGCCCGGACGGGGCGATCCCGTGGTTCCGCCACCACCACCTCGACCCGTGGGACCACACAGAGACCGCCATGGCGCTCGACGTGGCCGGCGAGCACGAGGCGGCGGCGCGCGCCTACGACTGGCTCGCCCGGCACCAGAACGAGGACGGCTCCTGGTACGCCGCCTACCACGACGGCGACCCGGACGACGTCACCGACCGCGGCCGCGAGACCAACTTCGTCGCGTACGTGGCCGTCGGCGTCTGGCACCACTACCTCTCCACCGGCGACGACGCCTTCCTGGACCGGATGTGGCCGGTGGTCGGCGCGGCGATCGGGTTCGTGCTGCGGCTCCAGCGGCCCGGCGGCCAGATCGGCTGGAAGCGCGACGCCGACGGCGGCGCGGTCGACGACGCGCTGCTGACCGGCAGCTCCTCGATCCACCACGCGCTGCGCTGCGCGCTCGCCATCGCCGAACAGCGCGAAGAGCCGCAGCCCGACTGGGAGTTGGCGCTCGGCGCACTGCGGCACGCGATCCGGCGCCACCCCGAGCGGTTCCTCGACAAGGACCGCTACTCGATGGACTGGTACTACCCCGTGCTCGGCGGCGCGCTGCGCGGAGCCGAGGCGAAGGCGCGGATCGAGCGGGACTGGGAGCGGTTCGTGGTCCCCGGGCTCGGCGTGCGCTGCGTCGTGCCGAACCCCTGGGTGACCGGCGGCGAGAGCGCCGAACTCGCCCTCGCCCTGTGGGCGACGGGCGAGTCCGACCGTGCGCTGACGATCCTTCAGGACATCCAGCACCTGCGTGATGCCCGCACCGGCCTGTACTGGACCGGGTACGTCTTCGAGGACCGGGCCGTGTGGCCCGAGGAGCTCACGACGTGGACCGCGGGCTCCGTGCTGCTCGCCGTGGCCGCGCTCGGCGGGGACGAGGCGACCTGCCAGGTGTTCGGCGGCGAGCTGCTGCCGTCCGGCGTCGAACCGGACTGCTGTCGCTGACCGTCTGCACAGGTGGTCAGCGGCGGCTCAGCTGATTGGCCACGAAGTGGCCGATGGCCAGGTAGACGACCGCGGCGAGGCCGTAGCCCGCGACCACGCGCGCCCACGCGGCGTCGAAGGTGAACAGGTCGTGCGACCAGCCGGCGAGCCAGTTCGCCGCCTCGTGGACCCACTGGACCAGGTCGTTGCCCCGGTTCGCGTCCAGCAGATACATCAGGATCCACAGGACGAGGATGACGGCCAGGATGTCTGCAATGATCATGACAACCCGGCCTGCGCTTGAGCCTCTCCGATTCACAGCCATGAAGTCCAGATGTCCCCGAATCCCGCGGGAAAACCACGCCCGGGACCGCCGACACGGACGGGCGCGCCCGGGTGGCGCGGTGACCGGGGCCGGGTGACGCTGCCAGCAGTGCAGCCCGAGGTCCGGAGGTAACCCGTGGTGCCCAGCTCCCCCCTTTCCGCGCGCCGCCTGTCCGTGGCCGTGCTCCTGTGCGGCTCGCTGCTGGCGGGCACCACCGCGTGCGGCGGTGACGACAAGGACACGACGGCCAACCCCAGCACCTCTTCCACCGCCGAGCGGCAGAAACTCGCCAAGACCCGGTTCGTGGCCAACGCGGGCATCGCCGCCGGCGCCACCTACCAGTGGATCGTGAAGCCGTGGAAGGCGGGCAAGTTCAAGAAGGGCGCGGACGGCCGCAAGTTCGCGCTCGTCAAGGCGGGCCTGGCCGGCGGCCTCACCTACAACCGGCTGAAGGCCGCCAAGAAGAACGCCGAGGGCGACCCCACGCTCGCCAAGGCCATCGCCCCGCTCACCTCCGGCATCGACGCGCTCAAGGACCTGCCGGGCAAGCTGCGCAAGGGTGACGGCACCGACTCGGTCGCCTCGTCCTTCGACGACATCATCAACAAGGTGAAGAACGCGGGCAGCGACGCCGGCGCCCCCGTCAAGGACAAGGTGCCCTCCGCCTCCGAACTCACCAAGGGCAGCTGAGCGACTACGAGTTCAGCTTCGCCAGCGTGCGCAGGGTGCCGGGGTCCGGTGACAGCAGGAGCACGTCCGTCACCGGGCCCTTGCGCCACTCCTGGAGCCGCTCGGCGATCCGCCCGCGCGGCCCGACGAGCGAGATCTCGTCGGCGAACGCGTCCGGCACCGCGCGGACCGCCTCCTCCCGCCGCCCCTGCGCGAACAGCTCCTGGACGCGGCGCGCCTCGGCCTCGTACCCCATCCGCGCCATCAGGTCGGCGTGGAAGTTGCGGGTGCTGTGCCCCATGCCGCCGATGTAGAACCCGAGCATCGCCTTGACCGGCAGCAGCCCCTCGGTGACGTCGTCGCAGACCTGCGCCCGGGCCATCGGCGCGACCATGAACCCTTCCGGCACGCCGGCGAGCGCCGCCCCGTACGCGTCGGTCCTGGCCGGCGACCAGTACAGCGGCAACCAGCCGTCGGCGATCCGTACCGTCTGCGCGACGTTCTTCGGGCCCTCGGCGCCCAGCAGGACCGGCAGGTCCGCGCGGAGCGGGTGCGTGATCGGCTTCAGGGCCTTGCCGAGCCCGGTCCCGTCCTCGCCCCGGTAGGGGTGCGCGTGGAAGCGGCCCGCGGCCTCGACCGGGCCCTCGCGCCGCAGGACCTGGCGGACCACGTCGACGTACTCCCGGGTCGCCGTCAGCGGGGAGCGGGGGAACGGACGCCCGTACCAGCCCTCCACCACCTGTGGCCCGGACAGGCCGAGGCCCAGCATCATCCGGCCGCCGGACAGGTGGTCGAGGGTGAGCGCGTGCATCGCGGTCGTGGTGGGGGAGCGGGCCGCCATCTGCGCGATGGCGGTGCCGAGCCGGATCCGCCGGGTGTGCGCGGCGAACCAGGTCAGCGGGGTGAAGGCGTCGCTGCCCCAGGACTCGGAGGTCCACACCGAGTCGTACCCCAGCTCCTCCGCGGTCCGTACGAGGTCGAGATGGCCGGGGTCGGGCCCGCGCCCCCAGTAGCCGAGTGCGAGTCCGAGCCGCATGCGCGCCCCCTCCGGACGAGCCGTACCTGACGGCAGCCAACTGATGGTGCATCAGTTCGGGGGACAGTACGCGAAAGGCCCCCCGCCCGGAAGTGGGCGAGGGGCCTGACGCGGCGGGACAGGGTCAGCCGCGCTGGATCCCCGTGGTGTCCTGGAGCACGCCGCGGCGGCCGTCCTGCGTCTGGGCGACGAGGCCGGGACCGCGCTGCTCGACAGCCAAGTACCAGGTGCCGGGCGCCAGTTCCGCGATCGGGGTCGGCGAGCCGTCCTCCGCGTACAGCGGGCGCGGCACCGGCACGGCGAACCAGAACGGGGAGAACTCCCCGGCCCGCTGCCCGCCCTGGGCGGGACCCGGCTGCGGCGCCGCGGCCTGCTGCGGCTGCCCGCCGAACGGCTGGCCGGGACCGGGCTGGCCCGGGCCGGGCTGGCCCGGCTGGGCGCCGTAGGGCTGGCCCGGCTGCTGCTGGGCGCCCGGGTATCCGTAGCCACCCCCCGGCTGGCCGCCGTAGGGCTGCGGCTGCTGCGGGCGCGGGGCGCCGACGAGGGCGGCCTTGAGCGCCGGGACCAGCGGGGTGGCGATCGCGGCGGCGGCCATGACCAGGGTGGCGATCAGGGCGAGGATGGCACCGATGCCGGGGTCGGCGCTGTCGCCGCCGCTGCCGAAGTTGTTGGCGCCCCCGGACGGGTCGAAGATGTTGCCGAGGGCGGCCCACGCGGCGAGCACGGTGCACGCGACACCGAACTGGCCGAGGTCGAGGCCCGCGACCTTGGTCGGCTGGGGCAGGCCCCGGGCGACGACGATGAGGACCGCGCCGATGATGCCCGCGAGGACCACGCTCATCAGCAGCGGGCCGCTGCCCCACGAGTTCGGGCTGCTGATGCTGTCGGGGACGTTGTCGCCGAGCGAGTAGATATCGAGGAACGAGGCGATGAACAGCAACACCGCTGCTCCGATCACCACGCCGTCGCCTCGAGTGAGGGAGCGGATATTCACTTCAGGGTCCTTCGTCAGTCGTCTCGTCATCGGAGGAGGCGGCGCCAAGCGCGGGAGTGGCCCCACATCGTACGGAGGACACTATCGTCCGCGTCCTTGGGGTGTCCGCCGAGATCCACAGGGTGACATCTACCCCCGCAGGAAACTCACGATTCCCTCAGAGATGCCCTGCGCCGCCTTCTGTCGCCACGCGCCGGAGGTCAGCCGGTTCACGTCCTGCGTGTCCCGCATGTTGCCGCACTCGATGAAGACCTTGGGCACGGTCGACAGGTTCAGTCCCCCCAGGTCGCTGCGGGTGTCCAGGCCGGTGCCGCCGCCGATGTAGTTCGACGGGGGCTGCCCCGTGGCCTGGAGGAACTTGCCCGCGATGCGCTCGCCGAGGTCACGCGACGAGGCCACGATCGGCCGGGTGTCCGCGGCCCCGGCCTGCACGGATGCGGGAAGGATCACATGGAAGCCGCGGTTGCCCGCCGCGGAGCCGTCCGCGTGCACGGAGATCGCCGCGTCCGCCTTCGCCTCGTTGCCGATCGCGGCGCGCTCGGTGACGCAGGGCCCCCAGGCCCGGTCGCCGTTCTGCGTCAACTTCACGGTGGCGCCCTGCTCTTGCAGCAGCGTGCGCAGCCGGCGCGACACGTCCAGCGTGAACTGCGCCTCCGTGTACCCGGCGTTGGTGGAGGTGCCGGTGGTGTCGCACTCCTTGCTGGCATTGCCCACGTTCACCTGGCGATTGATATCCGCCGGGTGCTGAAAGTTACCCGGATTGTGACCCGGGTCGATGACGACGACCTTGCCGCGCAGCGGCCCCGAGCCGCCGCCCGCCGGCTTCGACGGCGCCTTCGACGTGCGCGGCGCGGCCGGGGACGTCGCGGTTTTCGACGGGGGCGCGCTCGGCGCCTTCGCGTCCGAGTCCTGGGGCGACGCGTCCGAGGAGGCCGAGGACGTGCCCGGCGCCGGGAGCACCTGGGGCGGCTCGCTCTCCCCGGGGCCGCTCACGACCTGCCACACCAGGTACGCCGCGAGCGCCGTCGGCACCAGCGCGGCGAGGGCGATCAGCGCCGGGCGCCCGCGGAACCGACGCCCCCCGGGGCCTTGCCCCGGGTCGTCGTCGCGGTAGAAGTCATCAAAGCCGTCCGGTTCCGGACCTACGTACGACACGTCGTCGACGATAACGGTGAGTTCAGATCCCCGCGCCCGTCCGGCGCAGGACGCGCAGGGAATCGCACTGCGAGACCTCGGTGAACGCGCCGGACTCCAGCGCCCGGAGGTAGACGCGGTACGGGGCCTGACCGGTCCACTCGTCGTGCTTGACGGGGAAGACGTCGTGGATGGCGAGCAGTCCGCCCTCGGCGACGTGCGGGGCCCAGCCCTCGTAGTCGGCGTTCGCGTGCTCGTCGGTGTGCCCGCCGTCGACGAAGACCAGACCGAGCGGGCCGCCCCAGACCCGGGCGACCTGCGGGGAGCGGCCGACCAGCGCGACCACGTGCTCCTCCAGGCCCGCCGCGTGCAGCGTCCGCCGGAAGGCGGGCAGCGTGTCCATGAGCCCGACGACCGGGTCGACCGTCTCAGGGTCGTGGAAGTCCCAGCCGGGCTGCTGCTCCTCGCTGCCGCGGTGGTGGTCGACGGTGAGCGCCGTGACCCCCGCGGAGCGGGCCGCGTCGGCGAGCAGCAGGGTGGAGCGTCCGCAGTAGGTGCCGACCTCCAGGAGCGGCAGCCCCAGCGCGGCGGCCTCGACCGCGGCGGCGTACAGCGCGAGGCCCTCACCGAGCGGCATGAACCCCTTGGCCTGCTCGAAGGCGGCGAGGACGTCGGCGTTCGGGGTGGGACGTGTACTGGTCATGGCGCTCATGCTGCCGTACCGAGGTATCGGGGCCCTCACTGAGGGGGCCAGGCCCGGCGGAGGGAGCGCGCAAGGGTACTGAGGGCGTCGACGAGGGCGGCAAGGGTCTGCCGGGCCGCCCGACGGCGGTAGGCGTGGCGGGACCAGACCGACGGCAGGACGACGCCGACGAAGAGCAGGAGGAAGCCGAACAGGGCGAGTGCGCCCAGCGGGCCGAGGGCGGACAGGCCTGAGCTGACGACGACGGTCATGTGAGCTCTCCACGGAGCGAGGGGGAACGCGACGCAGCCAGCTTCAGTTGCCCGCCGGGCAACGTGTCGCCCTCTGGTACGACTTGAGATTTCCCTGCCGTTCCCGCACGTCATCGCCTACTTTGATGACGACGGTCGGGACGACGCGGTACGCGGTGACACGCGTGGCACGGGGGTGGACGATGGGAACGGGTGAGGGCGGCTCCGCCGGGACGGCGCGGGCGGCGTTCGGCGGGCAGTTACGGGCGTTGAGGATCGCCGTCGGGGCGCGGAACGCCGACATCGTGGCAGCGTCCACGCATGCTGTGGAGTCGAAGCGGCCGGGCGCCCGGCCGCTGAGCGCGAACGCGGTGAGCCGGCTTGAGTCCGGAGCCGCGGCGAAGCCGCCGGACTGGGATCTGGTCGCGTCGTACGTCCTCGCCTGCCGTCGGCACGCAGGACGGACGCAGATTCGCGTCCCGGCGGCCCGGTTCGACCTGGACGAGTGGAAGGCGCAGCACACGGTTCTGACCGGAGTGCTGCAATCCGATGCCGCCTCCGGTTCGCAGGAACTCTCCGCGAAGGACGTGGAGGCCGCTGTCGCGGCGTACGCCCAGCGGGTCCGGGAGACCTGGGGCCACCTCGACCTGGAGGTACTGCTCCCCCTCGACGACCAGGGCCGGCACCCCGCGATCCGCCTCCGCGAGATCTTCGTGGAAGCCGGGGTACGAGCCGACCCGCCGCCCGTGGAACTGCCGCGTGAACTGGTGCGCAGGCTCGTCGAGTCGGGGGAACTGCCGGAGGGCGACCAGTTGCCGACCGGGGCGTTGGACGCGCTGAAGGAACTGCAGGAAGCGTACGACGATCGCCCCACCTCGCCCGTTCTCCAGGTGCTGGGCGCGAGCGACACCCGCAAGCACGTGGTGCTGGGGGATCCGGGCGCGGGCAAGTCAACCCTTGCCAAGTTCCTCGCCCTGACGCTCGCCGGCCGGGGAGACCGGTCCGCCCGGCACCACATCCCGGAGGTCCTCGCCGACCGCATCGGCATCATCGTCGAACTGCGGCAGTACGCCGAGCCGCAGTGGTACCAGCGCACCTACGAGGACTTCCTCGCACACCGTCAGGATCAGCTCGGCCTGTGTGTACCGCCGCCCGTGCTGACCCATCTCCTGAGTACCGGGCGGGCGTTGCTGGTCTTCGACGGCCTGGACGAGGTCTTCGACCCGAAAGTGCGCCAGGCCGCTTCGGAGCAGATCGCCGCGTTCGCCGCGCGCTGGCCGCTGGCCCGGATCGTCGTCACGTCCCGCGTCATCGGATACAAGCGGCATGTCTTCGACGGCGCCGACTTCACACATTTCATGTTGCAGGACCTGGATCAGGGGCAGATCGCCACCTTCACCGACCGCTGGTACACCCTGTCGTCGCCCGCCGATCCCGAGCAGGCGGCCCGGCTCTCCCAGCGCCTCCAGGACGCCGTGCGCGACTCCCGGCCGATCCGTGAGCTGGCGGGCAATCCGCTGCTGCTGACCATTCTGGCGATCGTCGGCCGCCGGCAACCGCTGCCCAAGGACCGCCTCGGCGTCTACCGGCAGGCAGTGACCGTGCTCACCGCCCAATGGGACCAGCAGGCCAAGCACCTGGAGGCCGCTCTCCCGCCCGGCATCAAGGACGTACTGGACGGACTCGACCGGGAGGAGGTGTTGATGATGCTGGCGCGTGCCATGCAGGCGGGCACATCCGGTATCGCGGGCAACCATATTCACGGTGATGACCTCACCGAACTGTTGCGAAGCCATCTTCAGGAGTACGGACTGCCTCCCGGGCCGGCGAGGACCGGCGCCCAGGCCCTCGTCTCCCAGCTGCGTGAGCGGAACTTCATCCTCGCCAGGTACGGCAGCGAGGTCTACGGGTTCGTCCACCGCGCGTTCCTGGAGCATCTAGCGGCCGCCGACATCTACGAGCGCTACACGCGGGGTCGGGCATGGACCCCGGAGGGACTGCTCGACCAGGTGGTCGCCCGGCACGCCCACGACCCGGCTTGGCACGAGGTCCTGCTGCTGCTCATCGGCCGGCTGGAACCACGGGACGCGGCGGCGGCCGTCGACCGGCTGGTCGATCTGCACGACGGGCGAACCGAGGTGGAGGAGGCGCCTGTCCTGGTGCTCGCGATCCGGGCTCTGGCGGAGGTCCCCAAGATCGGGCGGTTGAACAGGCAGAGCGTGCGGGCCGTCCAGGCGTTGACCCGGCTGTTGAACCACGCCTCACCGTCGTTGAACGGTCTGTCCCCCGCGCTCGCCTCGTTCGGGGCGTACTGGGTAGGCCGCGAAGCCTTTCTCAGCTGGTTCCGCACACGGGGCCAGTTCTCTCCGAGCCCGGAGACGCCGCGCCTCGTGTGCCGTCTGGAGCCGTCCCGATCCGACCTGATGCGCTTCGCGCGGCACGCGTACGCCGATTTCGACCGGAGAATCTTCATCGAGGCGCTGGCCGAGCGGTGGCCGCATGATGCCGATGTACAGGCGGCACTCTTCGACATGGCCCGGAACGACCTGAGCGCGGGGGTGCGGGAGAGCGCCTTGTCGGCGTTGTGCGACGACGTTCTGGAACCGGAGAAGGTCCGTGAGCTGGTCCTTCACACCGTCCGGGAGGATGAGAACGGCAACTCGCGGCACATGTCGCTGTACAGGCTCCGTGAGGTGTGGTTCCAGGATGACGCGGTGCGGGCAGTGATCGGCGGGGTGGCCCGCGAGGACGGGCAGCCCAACGTGCGATGGGCGGCGCTACAGATCCTGATCGGTACGGATCCGGAGACCGCCGACGCGCGGCCCATGCTGCGCGAACTCGTTCGGGAAGGCGGGATGGACGCGGACGCCGCCGAACACGCGGAGGCCGTGGAGCGGTGGGCGGGACGCATCGACGGTGAGGCGCTGGTGTCCCAGTTGTCGGGTCCCCAACGGGACCTGGACCCCCAGTGGGCCGTGCTGCGGCTTCTTGCCGAGACCTGTCCGGGCGACGCGGACGTCCGGCGGCTCTTGTTCGCACTGGCTCGTCGCCTGGAAAGCGATTCAGGAGGGCACTTCAGCGGTGACGCCGGTGCTGCCGCGCTGTTCGTGCTGGCCGAGACGTGGCGGCATGATCCGGCGCTCAAGGAACTGCTGTTGGAGCGGGCGCGCAACGCTGCTGGATGGCGGGTGCGCGAAACAGCGTTGAACCTACTCGTACAGCACTGGCGGGAGGACGAAGAGGTGTACTCCCTGTGCCTGGATGTCCTCGGTGAGGACGAGGATCCGGATGTACACAACGTGGCCCTTCAGGCTCTCGGGGAGGTATGGCGGCAAGGGGGGGACCGCAGCCTGCGGCTTCTGGAGGCGGGGCGCGACGACGACCGTCGGCGGGTCCGCCGTGAGGTGCTGCGGATGGTGGCCAGGAACTGGCCCGGGGATGCCGAGATGCGAGCGCTGATCCGTTCCGGTCCCGCAGACGACAAAAAGTCCACTTTGCAGCTTATGGTCAACTATTGGACATCTGATACGGAAATATTCGAGATGCTCAGCGACTTCATGGGCGCCGGCGAGGAAGGCGAGCGGCGCCGCGCGGCAGCAGTGGAGTTGTTGGCGAGGTACCGGCAGGAGACCGGGGACGCGCGGGCGCTGCTGGAACAGCTGCTGCTGAGCGACGAGCCTGCTCTTCTGCGCCGAACGGCGCTGGACCTGCTCGTCGTGTGCTGGCGGGACGACCCGGAGGTCAGGGTTCTTGTGCTCGGCCGGGCCCGCGAGGACGAGAGCACGCAGGTCCGGAGGGCCGCTCTGCGGCTGCTCCTCGGATACTGGTCGGACGACACGGAGGTTCACCTCCTCTTGCTGGAGCAGGCGCGGCAGGCTCCCCAGGACTGGGACCCCGGGGCGGCCGCCTTGGACGCGTTCGCCCTGAGATGGCAGCAGGACGAGTCCGTCCGCCCGCTGTTCCTGGAACTGGCGCGGCACGGTACCGAGGCCACACGGGAGAAGATGGTGGTGCTTCTGGCCGACCGTTGGTCGCAGGACGCGGAGGCCCGTGCCGTGCTGATGTCCATGGCGAGTTCCGAGCGGACCGATGACGCGCAGGAACGCGCCCTGCACGCCGTGGCCGAACACTGGCCGGATGACGCGGAGGTACGGGATGTGATCACCGAAGTGGCCGGCAGGGCAAAGGACGCGAAGGCCCGGACCAGGTCGCCGTACGCCGACGCTCTCTGCGTCATCGCCCTGGCGGGGGACGCGGACCCCGACGCCGACGGCCCCGGCGGCGACACCCACGCCGCGGCAGGGAGCGCTGGGCCGGGTAGGTGAACGTCGGGCCTACCGGCCCCCGGCCCCGTAGCAACAAGCCCCCGCAGACAAGAAGACGCGCCGCGCAAAGCGCGGCGCGTCTTCACGGGGCCGTCGTGGCCCCCGGTCCGGTGCAGGTCAGACCTGTTCCGCGACCGCCCGGAGGGCCAGGTCGACCTGGACCGGGCGCTGCTCGCCGTGGTGGGTGGCGGCCGAGGCGTGCGGGGCGTGGCCCGGGGCCGTGGCGGCGAGGACGTACGCGCCGCCGGCCGGGACCGTGAGCGCGTACCGGCCCTCGGCGTCGGTCAGCGCGGCGCCGGCCTGGCGGCCGTGCCGGTCGATGAGCGTCACCTTGGCGTGGGCGACGGGCAGGCCTGCCGGGTCGAGGACCTGGCCGCGGAAGTCGGCGAGGGCCTCCTCGGCGCGGGCCAGGCCGGCGTCCTCCTCGCTGCTGGCGCGCAGCTGGACGTGCTGGCGCACGGTGGCCGCGCGGCGCCCGGGCAGGAACAGGGCGAGCAGCACACCGGCGCCGACCGCGCCCGTGGCGATGAGGAACGAGACGCGGAAGCCGTGCATGGTGGGGATCGCCGCGCCCCCGACGTGGTCGGCCGTGTTGGCCAGCACCATGCCGATCACCGCGGACGACACCGACGTACCGATGGAGCGCATCAGCGTGTTGAGGCCGTTGGCGGCGCCCGTCTCCGAGGCGTCGACCGCGCCGATGATCAGCGCGGGCAGCGAGGAGTAGGCGAGCCCGATGCCCGCACCCACGACGACCGAGATGACGATGGTCTGCCAGGCGGCGCTCATCAGGCCGAGCCCGGCGCCGTAGCCGATCCCGATGATCAGCATGCCGAGGATGAGGGTGACTTTCGGGCCGAAGCGCGCGGACAGCCGGGCGTAGACCGGAGCGGTGAACATCATCGTCAGGCCCAGCGGCGCCACGCACAGCCCGGCGACGACCATCGACTGGCCGAGGCCGTAGCCGGTCGCGGACGGCAGCTGGAGCAGCTGCGGCAGGACCAGGGAGATCGCGTAGAACGCGACACCGACCATGATCGAGGCGAGGTTGGTGAGCAGCACCTCGCGGCGGGCGGTGGTGCGCAGGTCGACCAGCGGGGCCTTCAGGCGCAGCTCCATCACGCCCCAGGCGAGGAGCACGACGAGCGCGGCGGCGAACAGGCCGAGCGTGGTGCCGCTGCTCCAGCCCCAGTCGCTGCCCTTGGTGATCGGCAGCAGGAACAGGACGAGGCCGAGCGAGAGGCCGAGGGCGCCGGCGACGTCGAAGGTGCCCGTGGCGCGCAGCGGGCTCTCCGGGACGAAGAGGACGGTGAGGACGATCGACACGACGCCGAGGCCCGCGGCGCCGAAGAACAGCGCGTGCCAGTCGGCGTGCTGCGCGACCAGCGCGGCCAGCGGCAGCGCGAGACCGCCGCCGACGCCGATGGAGGAGGACATCAGGGCCATGGCCGAGCCGAGCTTCTCGGGCGGCAGCATGTCCCGCATCAGGCCGATGCCGAGCGGGATGGCTCCCATCGCGAAGCCCTGGAGGGCGCGGCCCGCGATCATGACGACCAGCTGGTCGGTGAAGCCGCAGATCAACGATCCCACCACCATGATCGCCAGGCTCATGAGGAGCATCCGGCGCTTGCCCGCGAGGTCGCCGAGGCGGCCCATGATCGGCGTGGACACGGCACCGGCGAGCAGGGTCGCGGTCAGCACCCAGGTGGCGTTGGAGGGGGCGGTGCTCAGCAGCGCGGGCAGATCCTTGATCACCGGCACGAGCAGGGTCTGCATGACGGCGACGACGATGCCCGCGAAGGCGAGGACGGGGACGACACCGGCTGTTCTGCGCGGAACGGTCGTCGGCTGGGACATGAGGGAAGGCCTCCGGAAGGGGGTCTCGAAGAACGGTGGGGCGTGCGTGGGGCAGTGGGACGAGTCTGCTGCGGGCGGCTTGCGTGTAACTCGAACCTGTTTCCCGAGGCGACTATTCCGACGATCGTCGTACGAACGCGAACCTTGACCTTTTGTTTACATGCTCCGTATCTGACCTACCGTCAGCTGGACTCTTCCGTCTTACTGGAACGTGTTCTACCGTGCGCCGCATGGGCATCGCCATCACGCAGGAACAGCGGGAACTCGCGGACGCCGTGCGTGGCTGGATCGCCCGCACCGTCCCGCCGGAGGAGGTGCGCAAGCTGCTCGACACTCCGCCCGCGCCCGGCCACCGCCCGTCCTACTGGGACGCCCTCGCCGGACAGGGCCTGCTCGGCGTGCACCTGCCCGAGTCCTGCGGCGGCCAGGGCGGGACCCTGCTCGACCTCGCGGTGGTCGTCGAGGAGGCGGGCCGGGCCGCGCTGCCCGGCCCGTATCTCGGCAGCGTCCTCGCCGCCGAGGTGCTGCGCCGCGCCGGGCGGCACGACCTCGCCGGGGCACTGGCCCGCGGCGAGCGGACCGGCGCCGTCGCGCTCGGCCCCGGCGGTCTCACCGCCGCGGCCGGATCCGACGGGCTCGTCCTGGACGGGACCGCGCCCCCGGTCCTCACCGGCGCCGACGCCGACCTGCTCGTCCTCGCGGCCGAGAGTGCCGACGGGGTGGTGTGGCTGGCGGTCGATGCCGGCACCCCGGGGCTCGCCGTGCGGGCGCACGAGAGCGCCGACCCGACCCGGCCCACCGCCGAGGCCGCCGCCACCGGGGCCGCGGTCCCGGCCGACCGTGTTCTCGGCGGTCCCGGTGGCCTCGGCGGTTCCGGTGGCCTCGGTGGTCCCGGTGGTCCCGACGGCCTCGGTGGTCCCGGTGGTCCCGGTGGCCTCGGTGGCCTCGGTGGTCCTGGTGGTTCCGGTGGCCTCGGTGGTCCTGGTGGTTCCGGTGGCCTCGGTGGTCCTGGTGGTTCCGGTGGCCTCGGTGGTCCTGGTGGTTCCGGTGGCCTCGGTGGTCCTGGTGGTTCCGGTGGCCTCGGTGGTCCTGGTGGTTCCGGTGGCCTCGGTGGTCCTGGTGGTTCCGGTGGCCTCGGTGGTCCTGGTGGTTCCGGTGGCCTCGGTGGTCCTTGTGGTTCCGGTGGCCTCGGTGGTCCTGGTGGTTCCGGTGGCCTCGGTGGTCCTGGTGGTTCCGGTGGCCTCGGTG
>NZ_JBITLI010000006.1:0-378069 GCF_044465085.1 Streptomyces sp. NPDC049813
GCTACCACCAGAACACGGTCCAAGTCGGAGATGGCACGGTAAAGGTCCATTGCGGGACGGGTGAACCGCCACCAGATCTCGCGACGTTGACGGTTGGTGTTCTTGAGTCGTTCGGGTTTCACGTCTCTTTCGACGATGGCGAATACTTCGGGGTATCCCCGGGCCCGTTCCTCGCTCCAGTCATGGAAGTTGATCACCCAGCGGCTGGCTGAGCAGTCTGGGCGGGAGTTGAGGTCCTCGCCGTTGAGGTAGGGGAAGAGGACGTCCTTGTTGCGAGGGTCGCGCTGGATCAGGTCGTCTGCCTGTTCGGGGGTGAGGATGAACCCCTTCCCCAGCACGTTGGCCCCCTGGAACGACTGGCCCCTGTTCGCTACCAGACGGTACGGCCGCCCCGAAACCCGGGACCGCGGATCAAGCGACGAAGTGATACCCCGGACCGCGACGTCGTCCAGTACCCGAGTGGCTTCCGCACCCAAACTCGGCTTGGTGGTCCACACAGCGCAGTACTCCAGCGCCGCAGACCGCGAAGGCCAGCGAGCGCTCTTTACTGCTCGGCGTACCTCAATGCCGTCGTCAAGTAGCTGGTCCAGCCCGACCTCCCGAGTGTCGCCTTGGGCAAGGGTGTTGGTAGCGATCAGGCCCGTCTGGCCGCGCTCGCTGAGCAACTGGTGGGCCCGGAGCTCGAAGTATGCGACGAGGTCCGCGCTACCTCGCTGTCCTCGCCCCAGCCCGAGCACGAGGTACTCGCGGTATGCCTGCCCGAGCGCCCCCGTCAGTTTCTGGCCACCGAGGAAAGGAGGGTTGCCGATGATCGCATCGAAGCCGCTCTGGTCCGGCTCGAAGACTTCGGGGAAGACGAGGGGCCAGTGCACAGGGAGGCGAACGAAGCCGTCTGTGGGGAGATCCTTGCTCAGCCAGTCCAGGGCGCGCCTTCGCGCATCGTGAATCACGGGATCGGAGTCGCGGACCGCCTCCGAGGCAACCATTCCGGCCAGTTCCGCAGCCTGGAGGTAGGTAGCGTTTTGCAGCGAGTCCCCGCCGCTGGCAGAAGCCAGGCCAGCCCCGGTCGTGAGGTCGCCGATCAGCCGCAGGCGTTGCAGGTGCTCGTTGGTGGCCGCGAGCAGGCGCCGCTTCTCATCCAGGTCGGCGATGGTGTCGCTGTGGATTCCGGCGATGGCCTGCCGGTTGTCTGCCGCGCCGTGGACACGAGCACGCGCCCACTCGGTCCACCCCTCTTCGAAGGCTCCCCGATGGAGCTTGCGGCCCGCTACCGGATCGAGATGCACACTCTCGATCTGCTCCAGGTTGGCGATCCCCAGCAGCGAGTCCCCCGCCACCAACCGGTCGTCCAGAAACGTGAACGGGCGTTCCGGGTCCATGGAGATCAGCCACAGCGACAGCTTGGCCATCTCCACCGCCATGGGGTTGATGTCCACCCCGTACAGGCAGTGCTCGATGATCAGGCGCCGGGCGCGGACCATCACCGGGTCGCTCTCCGCGTCCGCCGCCGTCATCGCGCCCGTCTGGTCGCGGTGGCTGCCGCGGAAGGCTAGGGCCTCCTCGTCCTCTGCCTCGACCCAGGCGTCGACCAGTCGGTCCGCGAGGTAGCGGCAGGCGGCAACCAGGAAGGCGGCCGAACCCATGGCGATGTCGGCGATCTTGAGCTTCAGGATGTCGTCTGCGCCGATGAGCTTCCACTGCTTGTCGTCCGCCGTCTGGAGCGGGCCCGGACGGTAGACGAGTGGCTCCAGTGCTCCCACGGCGACCTGCTGGGCCAGGACACGCGGCGTGTAGTGGGTGCCGGTGTTCTTGCGGAGGCGGGACTCCGTGACGTACAAGCCGTCCTCCGGGATCACCACCGGCAGACCGCGAAGGTCGTCGCGGAGGAGGCCGTGGAAGGGGAGGATGCGCTCGGCCAGGTCGCGGTCGTTCTCAGTGACCGCGAGCAGGCGGTGGGTCGCCTTGCCCCGCGCCTGGTCGTCTCCGGGGGCGAGCAGCTTCTCCATCTTCGACGCCGCGGCCGGCGGCCTGGGGTCCTTCAAGTGCTCGTACAGTTTCTTCGACAGGCCAGGGAGATCGGGCTTCTGGCCGGAGACGGCGCGTGCGCCCACTCCGAACGGGGCGGCCAATTCCTCCAGTTCGGTCAGGCTCACCTCGTGTTCCAGGCCAGGCTTGCCCATGAGCCCGAGCACGGTGTCCAGGGCGCGCTTGCCGTCGTACGAGAGGAGGCCCTCGTACACGTAGCCGATTTGCTCGACGTCGAGGGCGCGGAAGGTCAGCCGGCGCCGCTCCCTGTTAACGACGACGAACTGCACCGAGTCGAGGACGTGCAGGACGGTGCGGTCGTCGATCGGGAGGAGGGAGGTGTGGCCGTCTGCGGCCCGCGTGGCGTCGTCGTCCGTGGCGTCTGCGCCCTCCGGCACCGCCTCCAGCCAGGGGAAGCGCTTCGGGTCGAAGATCGAGCCGTCGTACGCGGGCAATGTGAGCAGGGGGTGGTCCACTCCGCCGTGGACGGCGTGGAAGAGGGCGATCAGCCGGTGCCAGGCAGCGGTGGTGTGGTCCAGGGAGTCCTCGCCGTCCGCGCGGCGGCGTTTGTCCAGCGTCTCGTACAGTCGCCCGGCCGAGTACGCCTCCGCGTACAGCTCGTTGTCCGCGGGCAGCAGGCCCCGTTCCTCGGCGAAGAGGAGGAAGACGACGCGCATCATGACCGCGACGGCGCCCCGGTAGACCTCGCTCGCCGGTACGCCTGACAATCCCTTGCCGCCGCGTTTGACCATCCGAGCCTCGGCGCGGCCGATGGAGTCCACCAGGAGTTCGACGGCCTGACGGATCTGGATGCCGAGCGCCTCGGTGACGTCTTCCTGGCCGTCCAGGCTCTCGCGCAGCAGCGCAGGGAGGAGCTCGTCCACCGGGCGTCCGAAGAACCGGCCACGGCGTAGGAGGGACACCCAGGCGCGGACCGCCACCAGGTCGGCCGCCTCGTTCCAGGCGATGGTGTCGAAGGTGGCGCTCGTCGTGACGCCGCCGGGCGGTGCCCAGACCAGGGACCACCAACGGCCGTCGGTGACCAGCCCCAGCTCGACGCCATGGTGGCGCAGGACGTGGGCGAGCCGGTCGACTCCGCTCGCCGCCCAGGAGTCGTCCCTGATACGGCGGGTCGGCACGGTGTCGGGCGGGAGGACCAGGCCGAGGATCGGTACGTGCTGGGCGGTGCCAGCAGTATCCGGTTCGGCGGTGGGGTCGGTTCCGGGGCGGACGAGCGCGAAGTCGGGGCGGACGGTGGTGTCGGCCCCGGGCGGGCTGACGGCGAACCGGTCCAGCAGCGTGTCGTTCTCGGCCAGGCTTTCGCCGCTGTCACCGAACTGTCCGGCGTCCTCCCGCAGATGCAGGGCGTCGTCCCATTCCAGCAGGGTGCGCAGCTGGAAGCCGATCCAGTCGAGGCGGCCGGCACCCTTGCGGTCGTCCTGCCAGATGCCGTGGTGGAGGCGGATGTCGGCGCGGAGCCCGCTGGGCACGCCTTCCAGCTGTGGCCAGCTGCGCAGCAGGACCGGCAGGGTGAGGAACGGGCCGGACACCTCGACGAGGTTCAGCCAGTCCAAGTGTTGCTGCTTGCCGTCGGACGCCTTCGCGGCACGGATCGCGGCGGCGGAGGGGCGGCGGCTTCCGGAACGCGGCGCGGAGCTCATCAGTATGCCTCCTTGGCGGGGATGACGAAGACGACGGCGACGGGGAAGAGATGGTCCTGCGGGTCGCGGTAGCGGGCAGCGATCGCGGCGAGTTCGCGCTCGCGTTCGTCCTCCACGCCGTCGAGCCGAGCCCGCCAGCGTTTGCGGTCGTCGGCGAGCTGGCGGCGTTCGTCGGGATCCTTCAGCTCGTCCAGGCCGAAGAGCGTGTCCATCCCGCCCGTCGGGGAGGCCGCCATGGCGGAGGAGGTCTCGCCGAGCCGGTTCCGCAGGGTGCGCTGGAGACGGTCGAGGGTGGCATTGATGCGCTGCTCCTCGTCGGCCTGGCGCTCGGCCAGCCGGTCCATCAGGGACGCCTTGCGCTCCTTGCCACGCGCGTCGACGGACTGGGTGAGGCCCTCGTACGTCTTCGGCCAGCTCTGCTGGAGGCGGTGGAGCAGGCGCTCCTTGGCGGGGCGGCCTTCGGTGAGGGCGCGGTCCAGGATCGAGGCGACCGCCTCCACGCCGCGCAGCCGACGCTGCCAGCCGTTGTCGCCGAGCCAGCCGCCCGCGTGCAGGATCTCCTCGTGGAGGCGCTGCCCGTCCGTGCCGACCAGCACGAAGCGGGCGTACGCTCCGACGAACGTGGTCTCCAGGGCCGGGTCGTCGCTGACGACGGCCGTGATCCGGCGCAGGTCGACGTTGTCCGCGTTCCATACGGCCGCGCGCAGGAGCCGCGTCGACATGGCGACGAGCGGATGGTTCAGATGAGCCAGCACGATGTCGGGGCGTCCCGAGGCTGCCTGCGCATCGAAGGTGACCGGGCGCAGGACGTCGGGGCGCAGCTTGTCGGGCAGGCCACGCGTTGCGCGCTCCCAGGAGCCGGTAAGCGGCGGCACGGTGTACAGGCCCTGCCGGAAGTCGTCTTCGGACGGCGCGTTCTCGTCGAGGCACGGTACGAGGGGCTGCTGGCGGGCCAGATTCAGCGCGGTGTTCACCACGCGGGCGACCCGGTCCGGGGTGATGCCGAGTTCCACGGTCGTCTGCTTCAGCTGGGCGCTGAGCCGTCGCACCTGCTCGGTGACGTTCTGTTCGGCGTCCACCTTGCCGCCCGTGGGACGGCCCTTGATCTTCTTCGCGCGGGCGTGCTCGATGTCGAAGTCGTTGAGCTGACCCGTCATCCGCAACTGGACCTTCTCGGCGAGCACGGCGTTGACCTCGCCGAGGTCCTCCTCCATCTGCGCGACCTTCCGCGCGATACGGGCCAGGAACTCCAGGTCGGCCTCGTACACGTCCGTCCTGGCCTTGTCCCAGGCCGCGCCTACGAAGTGCATGATCTGCGGGTTGTATCGCTGGCCGTACCGGTCGATGCGGCCGATGCGCTGTTCGAGCTTGTTGGGGTTGAACGGGATGTCGTAGTTGATCAAATGTCGACAATGATCTTGGAGGTCGATTCCTTCGCTTGCGGCATCAGTGGCGATGAGGATGCGTACCGTGCCCTCAGGACTGGTGGGCTGCTCCTGGAATGCGAGCCGGATCTGCTCGCGCTCTTCAGCGTTCTTCCCGCCGTGGAGGGTGAGGACGCGGCCCTCCTGGGCCAGGCCCTCCTGCTGGAGCAGGTTCAGCAGCCAGTCCTGGGTGTCGCGGTACTCGGTGAACACGACGACCCGCTCGTTCCCCCACCTCCCGTCGGTCAGGCAGATGGCCTTGAGGGTCTTGACGAGCTCCTTGGCCTTGGCGTCAGGGGACGCCTGGTGGGCCTGGCCCCAGCGGGCCATCCGCTCCAGCAGCTCGACCTCTTCCTCGGAAGATCCCGGAGTGACCGTGGCGGCGCGCGTGATCGCGTCGTGCTCGGCCTCGGCCAGCTCCTCGTCGTCGAGCTCGGCGGCGTAGTCCTCGTACTGCGTGATCCACAGCGGGGTCTCGACCGGGGCCGGAACCTCCTTTTTTCCGCCTGACTTCGCCTTGGCGCGTACCGAGTCTAGGTGGACGCCGACGGTGTGCGCGAAGGCGGCGGGAGAGGAGAACAGCCGCTTCTTCAGTAGCAGGGTGACCAGGTCGACGGCTTTCCGGCCGCCGCGCCGGTCGGGCGTGACCCGCTTCTTGCGCAGTTCTGCGTAGCGGGTGAGGAGGGCGTGGATCTCGCGCTCGGTGTCGGGGTACTCGACAGGAAGCGCCCTCGATTCGCGGATGTGGAAGCGGGGGTTGCCCTCCTCGTCGGTGACGGAGGTCTTCAGACGTCGTACGACGGTGTCGTCGAGGGCGGCCTTGTCCGGCTCGACGCCGCGGAAGAAGCGCTGGTTGTCGATGAGTTCCAGCAGGGCGGTGTACGACTCCTGGTAGCCGTTGTGCGGGGTGGCGGAGAGGAAGAGCCGGTGCTCGAAGTGGGGGGCGAGCCGCCGGATTAGCTTGGTTTGCTGGGAGTCGACGGCGTAGATCTGCTTGGGCGCACTCGGGGCGACATGGTGCGCCTCGTCCAGGATCAGCAGATCGAAGGTACGGCGCCCAGGGCGGCCCGGCAGTTCCGTCGACCCTCCCGGGGGCAGTACCTCGTCAATGAGCCGCTGCGCCTTGGGCGTGCGCAGCCAGGGAAGGCTGACGATGGTCAGCGGGAACACGCGGAACGGGTTCGCGGCGCTGCTGTGCGTGCGGCGCAGCTCGGCGCAGCAGGCTGAGTCGACCACGGTGAAGTCGAGGCCGAACTTGTCGGCCATCTCGTCGCGCCACTTGAGGGTGAGCCCCGCCGGGCAAACGACCATGACGCGGTGCGCCCGGCCCCGCAGCCGTAGCTCCTCGGCGACCAGCCCGGCCTCCACGGTCTTGCCGAGACCGACGTCGTCAGCGAGTAGCAGATTGACGCGGGGGGCACCGACGGCGCGGGCGACCGGTTCCAGTTGGTACGGCTCGATGGCCACCCCTGACCGGAAGGGGGCCTGGAGCGTTTTCACGTCGGCGGAAGCGACGGCGGACCAGCGGACGGCGTCGAGGAAGGCCGCGAGCTGCTCCGGCGGGTCGAACGCTCCGGTGGAGACATCGGGGAGGGAGCCGGCGGGGAGGACGCGACGCCCCGGCTCGACCTCCCATATAACGGAGAGGGTGTCGCCGTAGCGGCCATCGGCGACGGACTGTAGATGCACCACGGTGACATCGCCGGCCGGGGCAGCTTCGACTCCGGACACCACCCAGTTCTGGCCGCGTACCTGGACGAGAGCGTTCTCCTTGGGCGGCGCGACGATTGCGGAGGCTTCGGAAGTACGGGTGGTTCCGGGCATGCGGACATCCTCCACTATCACTCTCGGCGAGACGGCGGTGCCTACCGGAGTGCCTCATATTGACGAGCGCTTCGTTCGTTGACCTAGTTCACATACTTTCTCTCCTGGTTGTGGATGGGTCGTCGGCGGATCACTGCGGGAGGCGGAGCGCGCGCGTCAGTCTGCCAAGGCGGCTGATCAGACGCTCCACCTCGGCATGGGCGGGATGGTCGGGAGGTAGCGCGGTCCGTTGGTCGTCGGTGAGGTGGCGCAGAACCTCTAGGGCTTCACCGGCCGAGCCCGAGCCGGCCAGGAGGGTGGCGATGTCCCGGCGGGTCTCCAACACCTCCGGATCCAGCGGGGGAAGCACCTTCTTCTGAAGATCGAGCGCCTCGCGAAGCTCCAGGAGGGCGGCGGAGTTGTGCCCGAGCCGGCCAAGGCAGCGGGCCGCCATCACCCGGCAAGCCGCGAGTCCCGCGTCCGGCGCGGAACGGGTCGACACGAGGGTTTCCGCGAGCTCCAGACAGCCCTCGCGCGCCGCTTGCAGTTCCTGCCCTTCGAACTGCAACCGGAGGATGGCCAGTCGGCGGGAGACGACCTCCGGATGGGAGGAGTCGAAACGGGGCAGCACCTCGTTGAGGTCCTTGCCCAGCAACTCCAGTGCCTGTGACAACCGCCCCTCTGCCGCAAGGCGTTGCGCGCGCTCGCGCAGGTCCGCAGACTCTGCAGGCGGCCCGTCCCCGGAAGTGGACGGCGGTTGCGCTGGTTGAACGGAAGATTTTGCCGTCGCAAGCGGGGCCGGGGCGCGCTCCGGAACGGGTGCGTGTGCTTTGTCCGGGGGCGGATCGTTCGAAAGGCCGGTGCCATCGTGCGGCCTCGGAGTTCCGGCGCGGGTGGCCTTCGGCACCGCCTGCTCGGCCCAGGGCGCGAGGGCCTCCCGGACTTCGGCTGCGTCCGCCGGTCGGTCCTCCGGGCGCTTCGCGAGTAAGCGGGAGACCAGGTTGCACAGTTCGACTGGTGCGTCGTCGCGCAGCCGATCCAGTGGTACCGGAGTATCGGCGATGTGCTGGACCACCAGAGCCAGCGGCTCGTCGGCCGTGAACGGCGGTCGGCCTCCCAGGATCTCGTACAGCACGCAGCCCAGCGCGTACAGATCACTGAGGGGAGTGGCCGCCTGCCCCTTGCCTTGTTCTGGAGAGATGAAGCCCGGAGTTCCGGCCACCATGCCGGCGTCGGTCAACCGTGGCCCGTCCGGTGGTTGCAGAGCGGTGGCGATACCGAAGTCGAGGACGCGTACCGTGCCGTCTGTCGTGAGCATTACGTTGCGGGGCGTCAGATCCCGGTGAACGAAGCCGCGTCCGTGAGCCTGGGCCAGCACGGAGCACACCTGGGCGCCCACCGCGGCGGCCCACTCCACGGGAAAGGGTCCGCGCTGGGCCACCAGCCGGTCCAGCGTGTGTCCGTACACCCGCTGCATGACCAGATAGAGCCGACTCGCTCGATGGGTGCCCGCATCATGGATGACCGGTACGTACGGGTGCTCCAGCTTGGCCATCAGTCGTGCTTCTCTGGTGAAGCGGACGACGGCGGGGTCCTGCGGATCGAGCCTGCGCGGCATCTTGGAGACAGACGTCCGTGGTGTCAGCAGTTTCACCGCCACAGACCGGTCCAGCCGCTGATCGTACGCCGCCCACACCTCGCCCATGCCACCTCTACCGAGCAGCTCCGCCAGCTCGTAGCGGCCGTCGATCAGTTCGCCCCTCGTCAGGTGATGGTCCCTCATCGTCTTCCCCGTGCCCTTTTGTCGCCCCGGGGTGCCAGTGGTCGCGGAGAGGCCGAGCCCTACGGGGCCTCCCCAAGGTGTGTACGCACCCGGTCCACCCCGAACCATCACGGTGGGTGCATGGTCGCTAACGATCCTAGGTCAGCACGAGCGGACCGGGGAGCGGACGAATAAACCGAGGGTCTCGAAACTGTCAAAATCCTTCACCGGCGCCCCGCTCCACGAGAGTTCCCTGCACTCAGGAGCGGTGTACGAATCACGGTGCTACGCCACAAGGGGACGTGACAGAGTGCTGGGGACTTTCAGAGACGTGCCGCATGTACGGGTTCGGAGCAGGTCGCGGGCTGGCGAGATTGGCCCTTGCGTCGTGTGCCCTGTTGTCCGCGCTCTCTACAGTGCGGCTCCTGACCACGTATCAAATCAGGAACCTCCGGCTGTCCGCTCCAGACGACACCAGTCGCCTGAAGGCCGCTTGCGATCCAGGTACGGTCACAAGTCGTCATCCGGCACACGGGCAGTCGGCGCACGGGGTGGCCACGCCAGCATGGATTGCACGGTCGTGCATGAGAACACGGTGCAGCGAGGGGTGAAACGCATGGCCAAGCTCACTGAGGAGCAGAAGCGGCAACGAGCCGCCAAGCGTGCTCTGCGCTCGGCCCTCGAGGCCGAAGCGGATGACCGGCGGCGCCGCGAGCGGGATGAGCAGTGGGAGCGCGAAGGTACACGTCTCAGCTGGGCGGAATACGTGGCTGGTGAGCCCTGCCGCGGCTGCGGACTGCCCATGACGGATGAGCTGGGGAGCTGGCCACCCCTCCTGAAGTTGTCCGACGCGGAGAAGCTCGAATACGAGGAGGCCAACCAAAAGTTCCGGGAGCGGCACGTCGACTGCCGGGACGCCCGGTGGACCGTCAGCGGTTCTCGGGTAACGCACTGCTGTTTCTGCTGCCCGCCACCACCGATGGGGCCGAAGCAGGTGGAGAAGCTCGCCAGGCTGTTCGCTTCCTGGCCCTCACGAGAGGAATGCAAGAAGGATCTCGATACTTGGGACCTCACTCTCCGTTGCGACCATGTGGTGCCACACATTCAGCATCGCGAGCACAGCTACGTTTCTACCAGCGTCGTCGACTGCCCGGAGTGCGGGGAGCGTCGCGGCGTAGTGAGCAGTGAGCGGGTAGGGCCGGCATATCGCGATGACGGGACCATCCGTGAGCGGGCGGCAGCTGATCGAGAGCGGCTCGCCCGGGAACTGGCAGCCGCCGAGACGAAGTTGACCCGTCAGCAGAAGAACGCGGCGGCAACCCAACGCCGCATCGCCGAACTCCAGGAAGAGCTCGGCAGTGAGTCTTGGTGATACGAAGCGCAGGCGGCGATGCCAGATCATTTCCCGGCAACGCTTCCCCTGGGTACCGGCCGGGAACCCTCGTGTATCGAGGCGTCAGGACTTGGCGGTCGAATCGCGGCCAGGCCAGTGCTTTGGCGGAGCGACGGCCGGGTCCGTGATCTGCAGGCGCTTCTGCCGGGTCGGGTCGATCGACGTCAGAGAGACGAGACGTTGGCCGTCAGCTGCTTCGAGTTCGGACAGGGCATGAGGAAGGGCCGCGCAGACGGTGGCGATCGCCGTTCCCAGGCCCACTAGGCCACCATGCTTGTTGTTCTGGCGGTACTCGATGCGATGCAGGCCCGACTGTGCGATGGCTGCCACTTCGAGTGGCCGGCTGAGCTGCTTGGTGTCGTTGGTGATGACGACTTCGAAGCCGTCGGCCTTGGCCTTGGCGTACAGCTCAATGTCCTTCGTGCCCGTCCAACCCTTGCGCTCGTGGACGTGGACGACATCATGTGCCTTCAGCAGGATGCGCACGATCTCGGCCATGGGACGGGGCACGTTCTCGTCGAGCAGCAGTTTCAAGCGACAACCTGCCGCGGCTCGCTGCTGCCATAGCTGTCGACGTACTCGCTGAAGTCGGCGGCGTCCCGGGCGGCCTCGGCCGTCACGCCTGGGTAGAACTCACCGATCTGGTCCGGCGGGATGCCGTCTCTTACGAGGGCAGCGACGTCTGAGGCTGGGATCCTGGTGCCTTGGATGACCGGTTCTCCGCCGCGGACCGACTCGTCGACCGCGACGTGCTCACGGGGGGTGAGCAGAGCGGGAATGCTACGGCCGTCCTTATAGAAGGGCGCGAGAACATCCACCATCTGGTGGATGACCACGTTGCCCCCCTTGATCAGGTCTACGGCGTGGTCGGGTTCAGCCAGATAGATAGTGTCCGGGCCCGCGACGAGTTTGTACGAGGAGAGGTGCTCCCACTCGCCGAGGTCTTCCCGGAGCGTGTTCAGCGCACGGCGGATCTTCTGCAACGAAGCCTCTTCGCGCAGCTGCACGCAGATGCGGAGTGCGACAACGTCGCGGAACGAGTAGAGGATCGGCCTCTCGTTGGAGATCTCGGGGACGAGCACGGCGCCTTTGGGCCCGGAGGCTCGGCGCCAGTGGGACAGCTGGCGCAGAGTCGCGCCGGAAAGAGCCGCGGCGAGTTTGGGTTCGTATGACACCGCGTGCCTCCTTCCGTCTTCCGCCCCCATCGATATCGGCCTGAACGTACCCCATTCTCCTGGAGGCCACCCAGCACAGAAACCGAAGGGCCCATTCAGGGTGAGCCGGGGACGCCGAACGCCCGCATGCCGCACAGGCCGCTGCCACGGGAATCGCCAGAGGCCGGCACACGTCCGTGGCATTTTCGGCCACTCACCGGTGGCGCCCGCACGCGCCGCGTAACCTCACGGGCATGGGGGCATCAGCATCCGGTGCAGGTCAGGACGCCGACGAGGAGGCGCGGCGGCGGCTGAACGCGTACACGTACCTCAGCGCGCCCGAGCGGCTGGAGCACGTCGCGATCATGCGGGTCTTCTGCGGAACGCTGCTGGCGGATCTCGCCGTCCCGGACATCATGGCGAAACTGCGCCAGACCGGTGCTTCCGCCGCAGGACTCGACGCCGACACCCTCACAGTCCGACTGGAACAGCTGGTCCAGTGGGGAAACCTGCTCCGCAGCAGCCACACGGTGAACGCGTCCAGCATCAGCGAGTACCAGCGTTCCCGCTCGCGCTACCAGCTGTCGAAACTGGGCGAACGTATCCAGCGGGACGCCGACGGGGTCCTGGCCGAGGCCGACGCCGCCCGCGAGGTGAGCAACGAACTGCTGGCCCTGGTCGAGCGCGGACTACGGGAGCTGGCCGACCTCGTGACCGCGCCGGGCGGCGTCGAGCCGCAGGACGGACTTGAGCGGATCAGCACTCTGTTCGTGCAGTTCAGCGAGTTCGCGGACTCCATACGCGACTTCTACGCCTACCTCGGCCAGGTGCTGTCCCGCTACGACCTGGACAGCGCCGAGTACCAGGGCTTCAAGGAGCTGCTCCTGGACTACGTCGAGGCGATCACGGAGGACGTGGCGTTCCGTGCGCCCCGGATCTCAGCGGCGTTGGACACTCTGTGGCCGCACATCCCGGCTCTGCTGGACCGGCTGGACTCCCACGCCCAGGGGCTCACCGGGCTCTCGGCGCAGGCACAGGACGAAAGCCGCCCGGACGTACGCATCCAGCGCAGCCGGGGCCGCGAAGTCGCGGACTGGGAGGGCCTGCGCGGCTGGTTCAGCAACACCGACGGCCAGGGCAGCCAGGTCGACCAGCTACGCGATGCCACTCTCCGCGCGTTGCAGTCGCTGCTCGCCAACGCCAAGCGAATGCTGCGATCGGCCACCGGGGAGATGTCCCGGCGCAAGGATCTGCTGCGGCTGGCCCGCTGGTTCGACGAAGCGGCGCCGCGGGACGCGCACGACATCGCCGTCGCCGCCTTCGGGCTGTACGGCGCCCGCCATCTGGGCATACCTCCGGCCACCGACGAGGTGGTGCCCGCCTACACGAGCTGGTGGACCGGTCCGGTGGTCGAGGTACCGGTGGCCCTGCGTGAAAGAGGCAGCCGCGCCCAGCGGGGCCGGGCCTCGGCGGTGGAGGACCACTCCGCGCAGAAGCAGCTGCTGAGGGAGGCCGCACGGCAGCGGGCAGCGGCCAGAGCAGCGGCGGCGGACGAACTGCGCAGCGCGTCCGGCCGGTTCGCCGAGGTACGCCTCACGTCAGCGGCGCTCGGCCTGCTCTTGGAGCTACTGGCCACAGCGCTCGGAAACGCACAGCTCAGCAGGCCCGTCAGCACGGATGGGGAGAGGACGGCGGTGTTCGACCTCGACTCGGCCAGTAGTGAAGACGCCGAACTGCGTATCCGCCTCACCGTGCGTCGGACGGCGGGCACGCGAACGGTGCTGTACTCGGCCGACGGCGATCTGCTGCTGGACGACCTGGAGCTGGACATCGGTCGCACCTCCGCCGCGGTCGACGGCGAAACGGAGGCGAGCGTGTCATGACCCTCCCCTCGACTCACGACGTAGCCCTGGCCGCCGAGCGCCGCACCGCCGCCCGGCTGCTGCTCGGCCACCCGCTGGTCGCGTCGGACGGCCCTCATGCCGACCTCTTCCCGCTGATCCGCAGGCACGCCGACTGGCTGGGCAAACGGTTCCAGCAGGTGCTCGGCTACCGCCTGCTGGTCGACAGCTCCTACGCCCGGCTGTTCAAGGCGGGGCTGGGGGCGGGTTCGGGTCATCGGCTGGAGCGCTCCACCGGCACCCCGTTCACCCCACACACGTACGCCTGCCTCGCGCTGGCCCTGTCCGTGCTGGTGACGGCGCCCGAGCAGATGCTGCTGTCACACCTGGTCGCCGATATCAGGGCGGCCGCAGCCGACGCCGGGATTGAGCTGGAGGAAACGGGCCGGGCGGCCGGGAAGCGGACCCTGGTAGCGGCTCTGCGCCAGCTCGTCGACTGGGGCGTGCTCATCGAGACCGAGGGCCATGTGGCCGCGCTTGCGCAGGAGGCGGGCGGAGAAGCCCTGATCACGATAGATCGGGAGCTGGCACGCGTGGTTGTCGCCGGCCCGCTCTCCCAAGCACGGGACGGCGCCGACCTGGTCCGGCGGGCTGCGGACCCGGGCTTCGGCGGACCACGCACCTACGTGCGCCGGATGCTCGTCGAGACACCCGTCGTCCACCTCGACGAGCTGACGGACGCCGAGCGTGACTGGCTGCGCACCCGGCAGCGCCGGGAGGCCCAGGCTTTCTCCGAACTCCTTGGTCTGGAGATGGAGATCCGTGCCGAGGGCGTGGCGCTGGTGGACCCCGAGGAGGAGCTCACGGATCTGCACCTGCCGGGCACCGGGACCGTCGCACAGGCCGCGCTGCTGCTGACGGAACGGCTCGTGGAACGGCTTCGGCCGCAGGAACCGGGGCATCCGGCGACCGGCGGGACGCTCGTCATCGGGGTGGCCGTACCGGACGGCCTGGTGGATGAGGTGCTCGCCGAGCTCATCGCCGAGTACGGGCAGCGCAGCAACTGGCAACGCGGCTATTTGGAGGACCTTCCCTCCCTGCGAGAGGCCGTACTGGACCTGCTGGTCCGCATGCGGCTGATGGCCCGCGCGGGCCGGCTGCGCGCCGAGGGCGAAGGACTGCCGAAGGGGTACGTCGAAGAGGCATCGGAAGGACGCACGGTGACCGATGTCCATGGCGCACGGCCCGGCGGTGACGGCTGGGTGCTGCTGGCCGCAGCGGCTCGCTACGCCACCCAAGTCATGGTGCGCCCGGCCACCGCAGTCGGCAAAGGCACGGACGTTCAAGAGGAGTTGCCGCTATGACCACCGACGCGCGTGGCCTCGTTCCGCTGCCGCGTTCCGGCCCCGCGACGACCACCGGCGCGCGCTTTCGGCTGCACCGGGCGGGCATCCAGAACGTCTGGCAGTACGACGAGCAGGAGTTCTCCTTCGGCGACGGACGGCTGCTGCTGCGCGGCAAGAACGGCGCGGGCAAGTCCAAGGCCCTGGAGATGCTGCTCCCGTATCTTCTGGATGGCGACTCCCGGGCACTGGACGCGACCGGCACCGGCCGCACCACGCTCGCCTGGCTGATGCTGGACGGGTTCGAGCAGACCAACCGTCTCGGCTACCTGTGGGTGGAGTTCCGGGGCATGGCCGACGACGACGGCGGTCAGCGCCACCTGACGCTCGGTGCCGCCATCCGCGCCTCGAAGTCGACACAGAAGGCGCTGCCGACGTTCTTCGTCACCCCGCTGCGAATCGGTGAGGACCTGCACCTGGTCGAGGCCGGCAAGCCGCTGCCGGTCGACCGGCTAAAGGAGATCGTCGGCTCCGACAACACGACCGACCGTGCGGTCCAGCACCGCTCACGCGTGGCCCGGGAACTGTTCGGCATCACCGACGCGACGCGCTATCGCAACCTCACCCAGCTCCTCCACCGGCTGCGGCGCCCGACGGTCGGCGACCGGATCGAACACGGGGGCCTGGTCTCCCTGCTGAGCGAGACCCTGCCGGGGCTCGACGAGGACGTCGTCGAGAAGGTGGCGCGCAACCTCCATGACCTTGACGCCGTACGGGACGAACTCGGCCGCCTGGAACGCACCGACGCGGCCTTGCGCACGTTCCTCACCAGTTACCGCGGCTACCTGGCCGGGGTCCTGCGCACCTCAGCCCAGAGAGTGAGCCACGAGCTGGGCGTCCTCGCACAGCGGCGCCGGGCAGCCGGAGACGCCGCACAGCGGACGAGCGACCTGAGGACGCAGGAGGAGGAGTCGGAGGGCCGGCTGGAGACCCTGCGTGACGAGGAACAGGCCGCCCGGACCGATCTGGCCGCCCTGCACGCCAGCCAGGCCTACCGCAGTCTGCGCGAACTGTCGGAACGCCGCGGCACGGTGGAGGCGCTGCACACCGCCGCCGCGGCCGCGTTCACCACCCTGCGGAACGCACACGATGCGGAGGAGGGCTCGGCGGAGCGGCTGGCCGAAGGTGTCGAACACCTCGGAAGTCGGCTGGCCGAGCTGGGAACCGAACACCGGGAGCTGCTGACGCAGGCGGAGAAGGCGGGGCTTCCCACCGGCCATCTCGGCGAGGTGGTAGCCCTGCCGCGCACGGTTCTGGCCCAGGCCGCCGAGACCGAACTGACGACTCCGGACGGGGAGATGCGTACCGTACGGCACCGATCGGTGGCCCGTGTGGACACCGTCACGGCGCAGGAAGGGCTGCGGTCCTGGCAGAACCAGCTGGAGGACGCCGAGTCGGTCGTGAGAAACCGGGCCCGGATGGTTCAGGAGGTGACCCGCCTCATCTTACGGGCGGACGAGGCCCGGGCCGCAGCGGCTCAATCCGATGCCGAGCGGGAACGGTTGGAAGGCGAGGCAGAAGAGGCCGCCGGCCATCTCGACAGCAGCCGTCAGAAGGTCGCCGAGGAGAGCAGCGCCTACTCCCTTCGAGTCGCCGAGTGGGCTGCCCGCACGCGGAAAGCGCTCGGTCCCGACTGCCCGTCGCTGAACGCCGTCCACGCCACCGTCGGCCACGAGACCTCTACTGACGCGCCGTTCGCGGACCGCACGCTGCCACCCGATATCGACAGCCAGGCGTGGCGGACAGCTCAGGCCACGTTGGAGCCGTACGGCGAGGAACTCACCGGACGCCGGGACGCCCTGGCACTCGGCGTCAACCGGCTCGGCGAGGAACTCGACCATCTGGCGGAGCAGAAGCGGGACTGGGAGCAACGTACCGACCCCGAGCCGCCGGCCCCGCACCACCGCGCCGCCGCGAGGATGCCGGGCAGTGGAGCCCCTTTCTATCGGCTCGTGGACTTCGTGGAAGACCTGGCTCCGGCCGACCGAGCCGGTCTGGAAGGGGCGCTGGAGGCGAGTGGAATCCTGGACGCGTGGGTGAGTGCGGACGGCGTCCTTCTCGATCCGCGCACCCGGGACACCCTTCTCCAGCCGGGTCCCACGCTGTCCGACGGGCCGACTCTCGCCTCGGCCCTGCGCCCAGCCCCTGGGCCGGGTTGCGGCGTCACCTCCGAGCAGGTGGGGGGTCTCCTGGCCACCATCGCACTCACATCGACACAGGAGACCTCCGCGCACAACGCGGTCTTCTACGACGGCAGTTGGCGTCTGGGCGTACTCAGCGGTCGTCATGACAAGCGCGACACCGAGTACGTGGGGGCCGCAGTACGCGCCGAGACTCGACGACGCATTCTCGCCGAGTTGGAGGAGCGGATCGCGCATACGGAACAGCGGCTGGCCGATGTCCGCGAAGAGCTTGCCGTAGCCGATGCCGTGCGTCGGGCTCTCATGCTCGCGGAACGGGACTTCCCCAGGGCGCGGAGTCTCGCGGACGCCTGGAGCAGGACCGAATCAGCCGAGCGGACGCTGCGCGACCTGACCGCCAAGGCGACCCGGGCGGCGCGGCTGGCCGAGGAGGCACGCGCTCTCGCGGTATCAGCGCGGACCGAGGCAGAGGCCACCGCCACCGCCCACGACCTGCCCGGCGACCCCGCCGCCCTGGACCGTGTGCGCACCGCACTGGCCGCCCTGCTCAGCGGTGTCGGGCATCTGCGCAGGGCCGTCGGCGGCACAGGGGAGCGGCTCGGCGCGAACCACGCCGATGCCGACCGGTACGGACGCGCCCGAGAGGATCGCCTGGCCGCAGACGAGAGCTACCGGCTCCACCTCGCTGGACTGCGCACCGCTGAGCAGGACCTACGTACCCGCGAGGAGGCCATCGGGTCGTCCGAGGAGGAGATCCTCTCCCGCGAGCAGGACGCCAAGGAGCGCATCACGCACGCCGTCCAAGCGCTCCCCGCGGCACAACGAGCTCGCGACGATTTCCACGACCTGCGCGTGCGCGCGGAAGAGGACGAGAAACGCCTGCGCGGGACCCTGGCGGACCAGGAGACGGCGGTCATCGACACCGGCAGCGCTCTGCGCGGGGCTCTCGGCCGACCGGAGGTGGTGCTCGGCGCCGGCCTCGACCGGTCCTCGCTGCCCGAGTACGTGTCGGACGATCCCGCCGCGGACGTGCGCAGCCGTCTGCGAGCTCTGCGGGCCCTCGCCGACGCCGTGGAGCAAGCCCTCGGCCGCCCGAAGGGCGAGGTGTCGGACAGCACCCTGCTCAACCGTCACACCGATCTGCGCGACCAACTGGCCGGCGGGTTCGACGCGCAGCTGGAGGAGCGCGACGGGATCAAGGTGTGCCGCTTGGTCGACGACCACGGGTCCCATGACGTCGCGGCCGTGGGCGAGCGGATCGCCGTGCGGGCGGCGGAGGCCCGGGGACGGCTCACCGAGCGCGAACGCGAGGTCTTCCAGCGGTTCCTGACCGGTGAGCTCGGCGACCACCTCTCGGCACAGGTCATCACCGCGGCGAATCTGGTCGCCGCTCTCAACGACACCCTGCGGACCGTGCGCACCTCCCACGGCCTCGGTGTCGAGCTGCTGTGGAAGCTGGACGAGGACGTGGACGCGGATGTGCGCGCGGCCGTCGAGCTGCTGCGCAGTCCGTCGAGCCTCAGGACGCGCGACCAGACCGAGCAGCTGCGCGAGGTGCTGCAACGCCGAATCGAGGACGCCCGCCGTGCCGACCCGTCAGCCGGTTACGCCGCCCATCTGCGGACCGCGCTGGACTACCGCGACTGGTTCCGCTTCCACACTTTTGTGGTCGAGGACGCGGCTCCGGGCCGCCGTAGGAAACTGACCGGCCGGACCGGTCTCAGCCAGGGCGAACAACGGGTTCTCTCCTACCTCGTGCTCTTCGCCGCGGCAGCCGCCCATTTCACCAGCCTCGCCGAGTCGGCACCGCACGCGCCACGCCTGATTCTCCTGGACGACGCCTTCGCCAAGGTCGACGAACCCACCCATGGGCGGCTAGGCCGTATCCTCGTCGACCTCGATCTCGACTTCGTCCTCACCAGCGAGCGGCTCATGGGCAACTGGCCCGAGGTTCCGTCCCTGCACATCTACGAGTGCCTCCGTGATCCCCATGTACGCGGGGTGGCCACCCTGCACTACACCTGGAACGGTCGGCACCGACGTCTGGTGTCCGTATGAGCGGGCTGCCCGCCGCAACGCGTGACTGGCTGAACGGACCTGGACTCACCCGGCTCTGGCAGGGGGCACGTAAACGCCTGGAGAGCAACGGCGTACAGGCCACGGGTTCGCTCCGGCTGACCGCGATGAACGCCCAGGAACGCAACGCCCTGTCTCTCCTACTGGGCAAACCCCTCACAGGTGCCGCCGTGACCATACGGCTCGACGTGCTCGACGCACGGCTACGCGCTTCGGCCGCCGGACTCGGCCTCAGACAGACCCTGGAGGAACTCGGTCCGCCACTAACCGACCGCCGTGCCGCCCGCGCGGACGTGGCGGCACGGCGGGAGCAGGTGTGGTCATTCCTCGCTTCGTCACTGGACGCCTCCCCACTCGCCGACCAGGAATGGCCCTGGCAGTGGTACGACCTGCTGCGCCGTGCCGGTGTTCCGAGAGGAGTGACGCCTGAAACGGCGATCTGGACGCTCCAGCAGGCGGTCCAAGTCCTCACAGCTCTCCTCGGGCTCGAAGGACCTGAACGCAACGGCACACGTGGTCGAGGAGAACTCGCTGCCATGACAACCGGCTCCGCGCACGGCCTGGACGACGGCACCTGGCTCGCACGCCTCGTCCAACGCGGGGTCGCCCTCGCCCACGGCACCGAGTTCCCCGACGACGCGGCCGGCCGACGCGCTCTGTGGCGGCTGGTGTCCGTCACGCCGGACGAGGTCTCCAGCACGGTGCTGACGTACGGGCTGCGACCCGACGGCGAGGGCTGGCGGGAGCGTGCTCTGCGGGAGCGGGCCGACCATCACGCCGAAGTGCACGTCACGCCACGCGACCTGCATGGCCTCCGGCTGCAGCTCCCCGCCGGAACTCTCATCCACATCTGTGAGAACCCGCGCGTGGTGGAAGCCGCGGCGGACGCGGCCTGCGTCCAGCCCCTGGTGTGCACCTCCGGCAGCGCGGCCACCGTGGTCTTCACACTTCTCGACGCCCTCGCCGCCACGGGTTGCCGCTTCGCGTACCACGGCGACTTCGACTGGCCGGGGATCGCTCTGGCCAACCGGGTCATCCGCCGCTACGAAGCCCGGCCGTGGCGCATGGGCACTGCGGATTACGAGCATCTGGCCGCTCGCAGTCAGGCTGAGGGCATCCCTCAACTGGCGCTCGACGGCCAGCCGGTCGACGCGGACTGGGACGCGGATCTCGCCCCTGCCATGACCGCCCTCGGCGTCGCGCTCCATGAGGAGGCGACCCTCGACCTCCTGGTGGACGACCTGTCACGCCGGGCGTAGGGACATCGGCACTATGCCGGGTCCCGGGAGCCGACCTGTTCCGAGGGCCCCCGGCCTGGGCGGGTTTCCGACTCGGACACCGCTCCGGAGTCGGAAGCGGCAGCAGAGTCAACGCCATGCCGTCCCCCGGAGCCCTGTGACGGCGGCGTACCTCCACCCTGGCGCCAGGCCGAGTAGAGAACGGCCGCGGCGGAGGTGCTCGTGATGACCTGATCGGAAGGCAGATTCAAGGCGATCAGAGCTGCGGGCGTGCCGACGATGATGGCGAAGGCGCAGATATCGGCCGTGCGCTGACGCATCGACGTCCTTTCTCACGTAGCGATTTACGGCTGGGGTGACCACGGTGCCGGATGTCCACGACGCCCGGAAGTTCGATCTTCCGATCAGATAGATTGAATACTCTTTTGAGGAGATCGAAGGGGCGGGGGCGAGGACATGGCGCGCCGAAGACGGGGCGGTCAGTGGTCAGAGGTGGACACGGAACTATGCATGCCCATGCGGGAGATCGTGGGGCTGCTGCGTGATCTGGTCGACAACAGCGGAGTCCAGCTGAAAGGGCTGCAACAGCTACTGCTGGCGCAGCACCGGGAAGGCCCGCGCCCTCCGTCGTATCAGGTGCTCTCGGACCGACTTCGAGGCAGAGGGCTCCAGAACAACGCCTCGTTGATCTACGCGATCATCGCGGTACTCGCTCCACCAGAGCGTAAGGAAGGCATGACCGAGGAGGTCAGGCAGCACCTGGTGAACGCGCGGGCCACGCTGGCAGCCGACAGTACACAACCATCGCAAGAGCCGACGCCCGATAGCCCGGATCCGGAACTCCTGGACGTGCTACGAGAGAACCGCGACCTTCGCAGCAAGGTGGAACGGATCGAGCGCCGCCTGGCGCGCAAGGAGAAGCGCCTCCAAGCACTGCGCGACGAGCTGGCCGCCGCCGAGCGCCGAGCTCCGGCTCCGTCCGTCGGCCCGGCACGGGATGAACCGGCCACCGTGATCCCGTCCTTTCCGGACGAGGGTGTCGCAGCGACCCGCTTGGCAGACTCCGACATCGCAGCCGCGATCAGCAGCCCTTCTGCCGCCGCCGCAGGAACTGAAAGCAGCTCTGGCTCCTCTGACGTGGCTACCGTCGCGGATGCCCTCCGCGGCATGCCGGACTTCGAGGCAACAACGGCGAACGCCCTGCGCCACGCATTCGACAGCGTGCTCGACGGACGGCGAACGGGGCGATTCGACCCGGCTACGCTCGGGAAGTCCGAGAAGGTCTACCTCGGCGCCAAGGTCACTCACGAGCTCACGGCGGCCTGGGGATTCCCGCCTGGCCAGGAGACCACCGACCTCCCGATAGGACGCCAGCAGGTAGTACTGAAGTTCACCACTGGTGCGACATGGACGATTACGCCCGGGGAGGTCGGGAGGGTGTGTCTGCTCGTGTCAGCCAACGATGAGCGGTCCTGCTGGAGCCTCGGACTGATCCGGATCGAACCCGGCCACCTCAGCGGAGCAGCCAACCGCGACTTCAAGCGCACGCTCTCGGCCGCAGGCCGACAGGCCGTCACCTGGCTCTTCCACAACGCGCATCTGCCGGAGAACACCCTTCTCCACCTTCCGGCGCCGCTTCGAGAGAAGATTTTCGCCACCGAAGTGAGCCGGCGCGGCAGCCAGGCCCGGGTGAACAACCTCTTCAGGCTCGCGCAAGGACGGCTACTCAACCGAACCACGATCTCCACCGTCGCCGTGACCGCAGATGGCCCGAAGCGAGTTCGAACTGCCCGGGAGACATTGCGCGGCGATGGCATCCTCGTGCTCGGCGGCACCAGTCGACAGGCGACGATCGCCCGTAGCCTCGGCCTGCCCGTGCCGCGCGACGGTGAATGGGTCAGTCAACGGGTCACCCGCCGACGCCCCGAACATGGCGATGCACCGAGCATCGCCCTCTCCGATGAGGTGTGGACACTGGCTGGACCAGACGACCCCATCGAGGAGGCTCCGTCGCTCGCGAAACTCTGGTAGCGCTGAAGGAAACGTCGGCGAACCCGTCCTGGAAGGCGAGGGTGTCCGATTATCCGGTGGAGCTAGCGCTCCGGAAGCCCGCCTGTCGCTGGAGGCACTCCGAAATCTGATCGACGGCTAACTGCGGTTCCTTCGAACACATCCCGGGGAAGAACCGTGAACCGACTGGCTACGTCAGACGAAAGCGACTGATACGAGGGGGACATGAACCAGTTCGAACTACGCCGTGTGGAAGGGCAGCTCCGCGAAGCGCTGCAAGACACCGCCCTAAGTTGGGTGCTCGACGATGTCGACGCGGCAATCGCCGCGGGAGTGCCGGAGGAGAAGATCCTCCGCCGACGCCAGCAGCGCCGCGGCGATAACCTCCCCGCCACGAGTCCGGCTGCAGCAGCGGCTCGATACGAGGTGGTGGACCGCAGCATGCTTGGCCTCGGAGAGTACGAGTCTTCACACAAGGGAGGGACCCTGGTCATCGCCACGCGAGCCATGACAGAGGAAGAACGTGTGCAGCTCCTCCTTGATGCGGTAAAGCGCGTGCTCGTCGACCTGCCTGAAATGGAACTGGAGGTGCTGAAGACGCTCCGGTCTGAGCCCGAAGGCGACGCTGGCAGCCGGAGCATGGCTGAGGGGGTCGTGTTCGAGCCAGACGAAAGCGCTCGAACACGCCGTAGCCGAACTGAGTTCCGGGGAGATCGGGTGCCGGCTGAGCGACGTACACGCGTCAGCCAGCTGCTGGCCGAAGTGACGAGGGAGGTAGTCAGTTGAGCACGGTCGATGACCTAGTCAACGAGATCAAGAGCCTTCTGGCTGCGGGGGCGGTGTCGTACGACTCCGCTTCGAAGCCGTCCGACATCTACGAGGGCTTCATCTTCTCCCTGATCGTCGCCACCGCGAGTCGGCATGGTGCCACTGTCACCTACGAAGACGTCTACGGGGCGAGGGCCAGCAATCTTGTTTTCCGGACAGGGCCCGGTCACCTGTACGGCAACAGCCAGCCCTTCACCCACGCCGTGATCGAGTTCGACGGTGCCCCCGCCCTTGAAGTCCACCTCGGCGTCTATGTGACCGGCTCGTCGGGCGTCCTGCACGAGTGCGACGTGTTGGTGCTGCCAGCCGAGGAAGCCGCCCTGAGCCGAGTGCAGGGCATCGCACCACGAGGCAGTCAGAGTGTCCTCATCGTCGAGTGCAAGTACTACGTCTCCAACCTCGGCATCGGCCTCGCACGGAACTTCGAGGGGCTGCGCGCCGACATCCGTACCCAGAACGAACTCTTCGTCGCCAACACCAGATCGTCGAGCATCGTGCGGTACCTCGATGCCCGAAAGAGAGGCTTCGAGCCCGACGTGGTACCCAACTCACCACAGGCAGGCTATCTCCAGGCCGAGATCAGGAAGACCTTCAAGAGCTACCTGAGCAAGCACGCTCCCTCAACCGTAATCTGAGCCGTCGCACGAGCGTCGCGCACACGTATTCAGCGCGTGCCGATGTGGCGGGACAGGTCGCCCCAGCGACCGTTGGCTACGGTCCCCTTGGGAGCCATCTGGGAGCCGACCCGCTCCCCGAGCCCCTTCGAGGCCACCTGAGACCTCGACATCCCGACGCCCTGAACAGCGCAAACGCCGTCCACGCTGGCAAGATCACCACCCGAACCTCATTCGGGACGAAGAGGTCGTGGGTTCAAATCCCGCCACCCCGACAGCCGAAACAACTGGTGAGTCTCCCCGGTCAGGCGGCGCCGGAGTGGCGGACGAGCCGGGTGATCACCCTCAAGGGATGTGCCACTGCTCGGGCGCCCGGGTGTTCGTCGCCGAACCACAGGGCCACCAGGGGATTGTGACCGTCACAGTCCCTCGGTTCCGTGGTCGCTCCCACCACAGCAGGAGCCGGCCCCGCTCTCCCCGGAGGGCGTATGGAGGAGGGCCGCACGCGGCACATGGGCGGGCTTGACCGCTCGGACAGTGGCGGAGTGCATGCCGTCGGCGACTGCGTGGGTCGGGGTGAGTTCGATGGAGCTGAAGCCTGCCGCCGTCAGGCCTGCGCGGTACTCGGCGAACGAGAGGGCGCCCGCGATGCAGCCGACATAGTCGCCGCGCTGCGCCCGCTGGGCCGGAGTGAGTTCGTCGTCGGCGACGACGTCGGAGATGCCGATCCGGCCGCCGGGTGCCAGGACGCGGAACATCTCCGCGAAGACCGCGGGCTTGTCGGTGGACAGGTTGATGACGCAGTTCGAGATGACGACATCGATCGTGTTCGAGGGGAGCGGGATGGCCTCGATCGTTCCCTTGAGGAACTCGACGTTGGTGGCGCCGGCCTTCTTCTGGTTGGCCAGGGCGAGGGCGAGCATCTCCTCGGTCATGTCCAGCCCGTACGCCTCGCCGGTCGCCCCGACGCGACGGGCGGAGAGCAGTACGTCGATGCCGCCGCCGGAGCCGAGGTCGAGGACCCGCTCGCCCTCGTGGAGGTCGGCTACGGCGGTGGGGTTGCCGCAGCCGAGGGAGGCGGCGACCGCCTCGGCGGGCAAGGCGTCGCGTTCGTCGGCCGCGTAGAGCGTGGAGCCGAAGTTGTCGTCGATCTTGACGGCCTGCGGGCCGCAACAGGCGGTGCCGCCCTCGGTGACCTGTACGGCTGCGGCGGCATAGCGCTCGCGGACGGTCTCGCGCAGGTCAGCGGACTGATCGCTCATGGCATTCCTCCGGGAGGAGACGGACATCGGACGCGCTGCTTCGAAGGTTTTCGATGCAACCTTGCGCCCTGGATCGAAGTTCGTCAACATAGAGCCATGTCGAAACAAGAGCTGGTCGTGCTCGGCCAGGACGAAAGCGGCTGCTGCCCCACGCTGCTGGCAGCCCCGCTGGACGAGGGCCGGGCGGTCGAGTTGGCCAGGGTCTTCAAGGCCCTTGGCGATCCCGTCCGGCTCCGCCTGCTGTCGATGATCGCCTCGCGCGAGGGCGGCGAGATCTGCGTCTGCGACCTCACCCCCGCGTTCGACCTGTCGCAGCCGACCATCTCCCACCACCTGAAACTGCTGCGCCAGGCCGGGCTCATCGACTGCGAGCGGCGCGGCACCTGGGTCTTCTACTGGCTGCAGCCGGAGATGACCGACAAGCTCGCCGGCATCCTGACCCGCCCTGGACAGCCCGCCACGGCAGAGGCGTCCTCATGAGCGACACCGCCACCGCGCCGGTCGCGGCCCGCCTGTCATTCGTGGACCGCTACCTGGCGGTGTGGATCCTCGTCGCGATGGCCGCCGGTCTCGGGTTGGGCCGTCTCGTGCCCGGTCTCGGTGACGCGCTGGCCGAGGTCACCGTCACCGGGGTCTCCCTGCCGATCGCCCTCGGCCTGCTCGTGATGATGTACCCGGTGCTCGCCAAGGTCCGCTACGACCGGCTCGACACCGTCACACGCGACCGACGGCTGCTGATCCCCTCGCTGGTACTGAACTGGGTGGTCGGACCGGCGCTGATGTTCGCGCTCGCCTGGATCTTCCTGCCGGACCTGCCCGAGTACCGCACCGGCCTGATCATCGTCGGCCTGGCCCGCTGCATCGCCATGGTCATCATCTGGAACGACCTCGCCTGCGGCGACCGCGAAGCCGCCGCCGTCCTGGTCGCCCTCAACTCCGTCTTCCAGGTACTGGCGTTCAGCCTGCTCGGCTGGTTCTACCTGTCGGTGCTGCCCGGCTGGCTCGGTCTGGAGCAGACCACTCTCGACATCTCGGTGTGGGAGATCGCCCGCAGCGTCCTGATCTTCCTCGGCATCCCGCTGCTCGCCGGATTCCTGACCCGCCGCCTCGGCGAGAAGACCAAGGGCCGCACCTGGTACGAGACCAAGCTGATCCCGCGCATTGGACCCTTCGCCCTGTACGGGCTGCTCTTCACCATCGTCGTCCTCTTCGCCCTCCAGGGCGACGCCATCACCTCCCAGCCCCTCGACGTCGCCCGGATCGCGCTGCCGCTGCTCGTCTACTTCGCGCTCATGTGGGCCGGATCCATGGCCCTGGGCAAGGCAGTCGGCCTCGACTACCCGAAGGCGACAACGCTGGCGTTCACCGCCGCAGGCAACAACTTCGAGCTGGCCATCGCGGTCGCCGTCGCGACCTTCGGCGCCACCAGCGGCCAGGCCCTCGCCGGCGTCGTCGGTCCCCTCATCGAGGTCCCCGTCCTGATCGGCCTGGTGTACGTGGCACTCGCCGCCCGCCGCTACTTCCCCGCCCCCCATGCACCTGCTGCCTCACCGGCCGCCGCCTCGGGAGGCTCCGCCCGTGTCTGACCGCGCCAAGTTCTCGGTCCTGTTCGTCTGCGTCCACAACGCGGGACGCTCCCAGATGGCCGCCGCCTTCCTCACCCACCTCGCAGGCGGCCACATCGAGGTCCGCTCCGCCGGCTCCCTGCCCGCCGAGCAGATCAACCCGGCCGCCATCGAAGCCATGCAGGAAGTCGGCATCGACCTCACCAGCGCTACCCCCAAGGTGCTCACCACCGAAGCCGTCCAAGCGTCCGACTACGTGATCACCATGGGCTGCGGCGACGCCTGCCCGGTCTTCCCCGGCAAGACGTATCTCGACTGGAAGCTCGACGACCCCGCCGGCCGAGGCGTTGAGGCCGTCCGCCCCATTCGCGACGAGATCAAGCAACGCGTCGAGGCCCTGATCGCCGAGATCGCTCGGTGAGGCGGGCGCCGACGGTCCATGGGGTGGGGACGCTCGCGTTTCGGAGTGACGCAAGGGCTGGGAGATGACCGTCCCGCCTTCTTCACAGCGCGCCGCACCCCGTGCTCAATACCGTGTATGGACTGGACTGCACCTCTAAGCGCCATAGCGGGCGCGTTCGCCGGGATCATTGCCACGTTCGTCGTGGATCGGGATCGCTGGAAGCGGGCCCAGCGGGCGGATGCGCAGGCCGTTCTGCGTGAGGCCTTCGTGAGCTATCTCGCTCATTTGGCCCGCTCGGCGGAGGGCATGCGGTTTGCTGCCGAAGCCGCTCATGACACGCCTGAAGACCGCCGGCGGGCGGTCCGGGTCGCCTTTTCGGAGTCTGGTCTGTTCGAGCAACGGTTCGGTCTGACGATGCTTGCCCCGCCCCGCGTCGTCGCTCTGGGCGTCGAAGCGTTCCGCACCGTCCGGGCTCTGCGTGATCTGCTCGCGGACGGTGCCCACGTGACGGACGGCACCTTTCAGACCGCTCAGCACACCTATTACAAGGCCGTTCAGGCCACCGCGTCCGCCATGCGCCGAGAACTCGGCATTCCGGAGCTGCCCTTCGAGCCCCTGGCGCCCAGCCACGACACCCGCACCCGCACCGGAACCCGGCAGCAGCGCCCGTGAGCACCAGCACCGTTCCGCGGTCCGTCAGGGCGGACCCGCCCGCCACCAGGTACCCTGGACACGCAAGCGAAGGGGAGTAGCCCCGCGAACCGGTCGTCGACACACTGGAGCCCTTGGGTTCCCGGTGGCCGGGCTCGGGCCGGATCGGTTCGGGTGGGCGAGACCTTCGACCAGGCAGAACGACTGACGCGTAGGGCATACGTGTCGTGGCTGCCGGGTCGAGTGGTCCTCTCCGCGTGGCGGGCGGGTCGCACCGGCCCGGCCCGTACAGAAAGTACCGCTGATGCACCTCGACCCCCTGGCGATCGTCACCGCCTTCGGGCTGATCTTCCTCGCCGAGCTGCCGGACAAGACCATGTTCGCCTCGCTGGCCATGGGCACCCGGATGAAGCCGCTGTATGTGTGGTTCGGGACTTCCGCCGCCTTCATCGTGCACGTCGCCATCGCCGTCGGCGCCGGTTCGCTGCTCGGGCTGCTGCCGGACTGGATCGTCAAGGTCGTCTCCGCCCTGCTGTTCGCGTTCGGCGCCTTCATGCTGCTGCGCGGCGGTGACGACGACGAGGACGACGAGGCGGGCGCCCGCACGGTGACCGGGTTCTGGCCCGTCTTCGGCACCGCCTTCATGGCCGTCTTCATCAGCGAGTGGGGCGACCTCACCCAGATCACCACCGCGAACCTCGCCGCCACCAACGGCACCTGGTCCACCGCCATCGGCTCCGCCGCCGCCCTGATGTCCGTCTCCGCGCTCGCGCTCGTCGCCGGGCGGTTCATCGCCAAGCGCGTGCCGCTGAAGACCGTCCAGCGGGTGGGTGGCGTGTGCATGCTGCTGCTCGCCGTGTGGACGTTGGTCGAGATCTTCGTCTGAGCGACCGGGCGGATTGGCATGGCGCGGTGTCGGCCCCCCGCCGTCCCGTCCCGTCCCCGCCCGGCCCCATCCCGTCCCGACCCGGCTCGGCGCAGGCCTTGTCGATACAGGAACGTATCGAATACGTTCCTGTATCCGACGGAAGGGGCGACGATGCCGGGCACCGTGACCAAGCGCCGCGCCCGCACGCGGCAGCGGCTGCTCGACGCCGCGCTCGACGTCTTCGCCGAGGTGGGGTTCGGGCGGTCCACCGTCGAGCAGGTCTGTGAGCGGGCCGGGTTCACGCGCGGCGCCTTCTACTCGAACTTCTCCTCCCTCGACGAGCTGTTCCTCGCCCTGTGGGAGGAGCGGTCGGCGCGGCTGCTCGGCGATGTGCGGCGCGCGCTGGCCGGCATCGACCCGGCCGACCCCGACCGTGCCGTGCGGGCCGCCATCGCCGCGGCGCCGGTGGACGACGCCTGGTACCGGATCACCGCCGAGTTCACCGCGCACGCGCTGCGCAATCCGGGGCTGCGGCGGGTGATGGCGGCCCGGGAGCAGGCGATCCGGGACGCGATCCTGCCGGTCCTCGTCGCCGCGCTTGCCCGCCTCGGGCGGCGCGTCGACGACGAGGACGCCCTCGGTGACGCGCTCGTCGCCGTGCACGACGGGACCCTCGTGCAGGTACTGCTCCGGCCGGACGACGCGGGCGCCACGGCCCGTCGCGAGGCCCTGTTCAGGAACGTACTCGACGCCTACAGCACACCCATGGAGAGCGCATGAGCGACAGCGGTGGCACTGCGGACCGTGCCGATGTGATCGTCGTGGGAGGCGGGCTCGCCGGGCTCGTCGCCACCTACGAACTGACCCGCGCGGGCAAGCGCGTCGTCGTCGTCGACCAGGAGAACGAGGCCAACCTCGGCGGGCAGGCCTTCTGGTCGCTCGGCGGGCTCTTCCTCGTCGACAGCCCCGAACAGCGCCGCATGGGCATCAAGGACAGCTACGAGCTGGCCCTCGCCGACTGGCTCGGCTCCGCCGGCTTCGACCGCGAGCGGGAGGACCGCTGGCCGCGCGCGTGGGCCGAGGCGTACGTGGGGTTCGCCGCCGGGGAGAAGCGCGACTACCTGTACGGGCTCGGGTTGCGGGTCACGCCGAACGTCGGGTGGGCCGAGCGCGGCACCGGGACCGCGACCGGGCACGGCAACTCCGTCCCGCGCTTCCACCTCACCTGGGGGACGGGGCCCGAGGTCGTCCGGGTCTTCCGGGAGCCCGTCCTCGACGCGGCCGCCCGGGGGCTCGTGACCTTCAAGTACCGGCACCGCGTCGATGAGTTGATCGTGGAGGGCGGGGCCGCGGTCGGGGTGCGCGGGGCGCTGCTCCAGCCCTCGGACGCGGCGCGCGGCGTCGCCTCCTCCCGGGAGAGCGCCGGCGACTTCGAGCTGCGCGCGCAGGCCGTCGTCGTCACCTCGGGCGGCATCGGCGGCAACCACGACCTGGTCCGCGAGAACTGGCCGGCCGAGCGGATGGGGCGGCCGCCCGCGTCGATGGTCACCGGTGTCCCGGCCTACGTCGACGGGCGCATGCTGGGCATCGCCGAGGGCGCGGGCGCGTCCCTGGTGAACCGGGACCGGATGTGGCACTACACGGAGGGCCTGAAGAACTGGGACCCGGTCTGGCCCGGCCACGGCATCCGCATCATCCCGGGCCCCTCCTCGCTGTGGCTGGACGCCACGGGCCGGCGGCTGCCCGCGCCGCTCTTCCCCGGGCACGACACGCTCGCCACGCTCAAGCACATCACCGCGACCGGGTACGACCACACGTGGTTCGTGCTGACCCGGGCCATCGTGGAGAAGGAGTTCGCGCTCTCCGGCTCCGAGCAGAACCCCGACATCACCGGCAAGGACCTGAGGCTGGTCCTCCAGCGGGTGAAGAAGGGTGCACCCGGTCCGGTGCAGGCCTTCCTGGACCACGGGGAGGACTTCGTCGTCCGGCGCACCCTGAAGGACCTGGTCGCCGGGATGAACGCGCTGACGCCCGGGACGCCGGTCGACCACGACCTGGTGGAGCGGGAGATCACCGCGCGGGACCGGGAGGCGGAGCACGGCTACGGCAAGGACCTCCAGATGATGGCGGTGCGCAACGCCCGCGCCTACTGGCCCGACCGGATCACCCGCGTCGCCAGGCCGCACCGGCTGCTCGACCCGGCGCAGGGCCCGCTCATCGCCGTACGGCTGCACGTGCTGACCCGCAAGACGCTGGGCGGCCTGGAGACCACGCTCGACTCGCAGGTGGTGCGGCCCGACGGTTCGCTCTTCGAGGGGCTGTACGCGGCCGGGGAGGTCGCCGGGTTCGGCGGTGGCGGTGTCCACGGGTACAACGCGCTCGAAGGGACGTTCCTCGGCGGCTGCATCTTCTCCGGGCGGGCGGCCGGGCGCGCGCTCGCCAGGAGCCTGGGGTGAGCGCGGGGGACGGCGGCGGCCGGGGCGGGGTGCGGGGGACCGCGCTGGTGACCGGGGCATCGTCCGGGATCGGGGCGGCCGTCGCGGCGGCGCTGGTGCGGCGCGGGTACCGGGTGTACGGCACGAGCCGCGACCCGCGGAAGGTCGGCTCCCCCGTCGCCGGGGTGACGTACCTCCCGCTGGACCTCGCCGACGACGCGAGCATCGAGGCGTGCGCGGCCGCCGCGGGGGACGTGGACGTGCTGATCAACAACGCGGGGGAATCGCAGAGCGGACCCTTCGAGGAGCTGCCGATGGACGCGGTCCGGCGGCTGTTCCAGCTCAACGTCTTCGGGGCGGTGCGGCTCAGCCAGCTGGTGCTGCCCGGCATGCGGGAGCGGGGGCGCGGGCGGGTGGTCATGGTGGGCTCGATGCTGGCCAGTTTCCCGCTGACCTACCGGTCGTCGTACGTCGCCTCGAAGGCGGCGATCAAGGGGTTCGCGAGTGCGGCCCGGCGGGAGTACGCGCCCTACGGGGTCTGGGTGGCGACGGTCGAGCCCGGATCGGTCGCCACCGGGATCAGCGCGCGGCGCACCCAGTACGTGGCGGAAGGGTCACCCTTCCGGGGGGCCTACGACACGATGCTTGCGGCTCTGAACCGGAACGAGGCACGGGGGGTCTCTGCCGAGAAGGTCGCCGCGAAGGTCGTGGGGGTGGTCGAGGCGGGGCGGCCCCGGGGGTTCTACGCGGTGGGGAGTGGGGCGCCGGTGGTCTTCGCCGTGCGGCGGGTGGTGTCGCGGGGGGTCAGTGAGGGGCTCGTCGCGCGGCGGCACGGGTTGCCTCCGGCGGGCGGGGGTTTCCTCGCCGGGTTCGGGGCGGGTGCCGGGCGGTGGGGCTTCTCGCGCCGTTCCCCGCGCCCCTGAAAGGTGCGCTGCGTGCGGCCCCGGTCGTCCTCGCAGCGCCCCCAGAAGAACCCGTTCGGCTGACCGTTCGGTGGGGGCTGGGCGCGCCGTTCCCCGCGCCCCTGGAGGCGTGCGGCTTCGCCGCAGCCCCCGGCGCGGACGGGACGTCAGCCTGACCGCGTTCTCAGGGGCGGCTCAGGGTCCACGTGAGCGTGGTCTTCGTGGTGCGGCGCGCTGACGGGTCGCGGAGCGCCCGCGTGTGGTCGACGGCGGTCGCCGTGACCCGGTGCGGGCCCGCGCGCAGCCGCAGGGAGGCCGGCTGGAGGGAGTGCCGGCCCGCCGCACCGGGGACCTCGACCCCGTCCACGTACCACCGGATCCGCACGTCGGCGAGCCCCTTCGCGAGGGGCGCCACGTCGACGCGGAGCGGACCCGCGGCCGTGACGAGGTCCGCCGCGCGGTAGAAGCCGGCGATCATCGCCTCGCGGCCGGGCAGGTTGAAGACGTCGGTGTCGAGCGCCCGCATGATCGAGTTCTGGGTGGGACGGTAGATGCCGTACTCGTAGTACCCGGCCCCCTCGTACGTGCCGACGGTGCCGCCCGCGGGGTCGCTCTGGCCGAGCCAGCGGTACCACTTGCTGCGCGTGCTCCCCATCTCCGCCGCGGTCTGCTTGCTGGTGTTGGGCTCGGCGGGTTCGGCGCCGGGGTAGGTGCCGTAGCCGTCGTACTGGTACTCGTCGGCCAACAGGCCGATGGAGTGGCCGAGTTCGTGGGCGCCGATGAGGTACGAGCGGTCGTTGTCGGACGACATGGTCGCGATGCCGGTGTGTCCGGCGGTGGAGGAGAGTCCGCTGTAGCCGGCGCCGCCGTACTTGGTGGAGTTGGCGATGACGAAGACGATGTCGGAGGCGGGCGCCTGCTGGGCGTAGGCGTCGACCTTCTTCTCGTCGACGCAGAGCAGCCGTTCGGTGTCGGAGCAGAAGAAGTAGCTGCTGACGGCGGTGGACTTGACGACGTCCGCGGTCGGGTCGCCGGAGACTCCCGACTGGTTCGAGACCGCGTTCACCAGCCAGAAGTTGAACAGGCCCCGGTAGCTCTTGTAGGGCTCGATGGCGAAGATCGCGTCCAGCTTGGCCTGGGCGTCCTGCGCGAAGTCGCCCTGCTGGTCCGCGGTGTAGCCGTCGCCGACGATCACGAGGTCCAGGCGGCCGTCGGCGGGGCCGGTGCGTTGCAGGGCGGTGACGCCGGTGGCCCCGGGGGCAAGCGCCGGGGCCTGCTGCACGCGGCCGATCTCGGCCGGTACGGAGGCGGGGGCCGGCACGTGGCGGCCCGGGCCGTGCGAGTCCGGGAAGTACTCGACGGTTCTGCCGCCACGGTCGGGCGCACCGCCGTCGCCGGTGGCGGCGTGGCTCGTCGTGCCCGCGGCGCCGAGCGCGGCGACCGCGAGGACGCCCGCCGCGATCGCGGTGACCAGAGGGGTGCGGACGGGCACGGGAACCTCGCAGTAAGTTGAAGGTTAAGCAGACTTAACTTGCCTTAACTGGTCGCTCAACCTAGGGGGTTGGCGCGAGCGGGGGCAAGAGGTGACACTCCTGGGACCCCATGCGAAAGGCGGCACGCCCGCGCCATGCCCGAAGAACCGCCGGAATCCGTGGGCCGTCGCGTCCTGCGGCTGCGCGCCGCGCGCGGCCTCACCCAGCGCCAGGTCGCCGAGCCCGCCTACACGCCCGCCTACATCTCCACGCTCGAAGCGGGCCGGGTCCGCCCCTCCGAGGCGGCGCTGCGGCACATCGCGGAGCGGCTCGGCGTCACGTACGAGGAACTGGCCACCGGGCAACCGGCCCACCTGGCCACGGACATGCGGCTGCGGCTGACCGAGGCCCAGCGCGCGCTCGCCACCGGCGCCGCGAGCGAGGCCGCCGGGCTCTACCGGACGCTGAGCGCGGAGGCGGCGGCGCACGGCCTCGGCGCGGAGCACGCGGCGGCCGAGCTGGGACGGGGCGAATGCGCCCTGGAGACCGGCGAACTCGCCCTGGCCCGCGCCCACTTCGACACCGCCGACGCGCTGCTCACCGAGGCCGGGGCGCCGCTGCCGCAGCGCGCTCCGGTGATCCGGGCCCGGGCCGTCGCCCACTACCTCTCCGGCTCCCTGCGCTACGCCTGCTACCTGCTGGAGTCCGCCCTCGACGAGCTGAACACCGGCGGCCTGCACGACCCGGACGCGCTGGTGCTGCTCTACACCGCCTCCATCGCCCCGTACATGGACATGGGCGCCCACGCGCGGGCCGCGCAGGCCGCCGAACTGGCGCTCGCGCTCGCCCCGCGGGTGGGCGACCCCGCGCTCGTCGCCCAGATGCACCGCTCGGTGGCCCGCACCCTGCTCGCCGAGGGCAAGGTCGCGGAGGCCGACGCGTCCCTGGCCAAGGCCGCCGAGCTGTACCAGCAGCTGCAGATCCGTACGGAGCTGGCGCACTGCCACTGGATGCGCGGCTACGTCCACGCCCAGGCGGGCCGTCTCACCGCCGCCGAGAGCGAGCTGCGCACGGCGCGCGACATGCTCCGCGCCAAGCGGGCCGCGCTGTACACGCAGCAGGTCGAGGTCGAGCTGGCCGACGTGCTGCGCGGGCTCGGCCGGCCGCGGGAGGCGGCGGAGCTGCTGCGCTCGCTGCTCGGTGAGATCGGCCCGGAGCGGGGCGCGGTGCACGCGGCGGGCGCGCACCGGCTGCTGGGTCTGATCGCTCAGGAGTCGGAGGCGGTCGAGGAGGCCGAGGAGCACTACGTCAACGCCCTGAGCCTGCTGGAGCGGGCCGGTGCGGCAGGCGACCTGGCGGACCTGTGCCGCCTGCTCGGCGACCTGTACCGGCGCTCCGGCCGCATCGAGGCGGCGCTCGACACCTACCGCACGGGCCTGGGTCACCGGGCGGCGCCGGGCACGACGACCCTCGGTCCGGCACCGGCGCGGCCGCCGCTGTGACGCGCCCCCGACGATCGGCGTAGATATATGCGGCAGGTATTCCGGGCCGGGTCCGGCGGGCGTACATTCCTCACACCGTCGCCGCTCCGGGGCGTACGGATGAACCGCGTCGGCGCGGTTCATCCTCCCCCTCCTCGTCCCGGCCCGCCGACGGACGGCAGGCACGCTCAGCGGGAGCACCTGCATGGCGGACCCGGCCACTCCCCCCGGAGGCACGGCCCCCGGCCGGGTCACGCCGCTCCCCTCCCGGCGGGGCCGGGGCGCGGGCGGGCACTATGGGACCATGACTGAGAGCAAGCCGACCGCCCCTTCGACGCCGGCCGTCCCGTCGACACCGGACGCGGCGTCGACACCGTCCGTACCGCCGTCACCGTCCGTACCGTCGACGCCGTCCGTACCGGACTGGGAGCAGCGCTTCCGGGCGCCGCGGGTCTCGCTGCCCGACTGGGCGGAGGACGCCCCGGACCGCTCCCTGTTCGTGTCGAACGCGACGGGGACGTACGAGCTGTACGCGTGGGACCGGGCCACGGGCGAGCAGCGCCAGGCGACGGACCGGGCGAACGGGACGACGGACGGCGTGCTCTCCCCCGACGGCGCCTGGATCTGGTGGTTCAGCGACACCGACGGCGACGAGTTCGGCGTCTGGCTGCGCCAGCCCTTCACCGGCGGCCCCGACACCGAGGCCGTCCCGGGACTCGCCCCGTCCTATCCGGCGGGCCTGGCGCTCGGCCGCGACGGGCGCACCGCGGTGATCGGCCGCTCCACCGACGAGGACGGCACCACGATCCACGTCGTGGGGCCCGGGGGCGGCGCCCCCGCCGAGATCTACCGGCACCGCGAGTCGGCCGGCGTCGGCGACCTCGACCACGACGGCGCGCTGATCGCGATCGAGCACACCGAGCACGGCGACGCGATGCACTCGGCGCTGCGCGTGGTCCGCCTCGACGGGTCGGCCGTCGCCGAGCTGGACGACACCGAGGGCGGACGGCGCGAGCTCGGCCTGGAGGTCCTCGGCTTCGCCCCGGTCGCGGGCGATCCCCGGCTGCTGATCGGGCACCAGCGGCGCGGCCGCTGGGAGCCGCTGGTGTGGGACGTGACCACCGGCGAGCAGACCGATCTCGCGCTCGACCTGCCGGGCGACGTGTCGGCCGAGTGGTACCCGGACGGCTCGGCGCTGCTGGTCGTGCACGAGTTCGAGGCCCGCTCGGAGCTGTGGCGCTACGACATCGCCTCGGGCGCCCTGACCCGGGTGGCGACCCCGGCCGGCTCGGTCTCGGGCGCCTCGGCCCGGCCGGACGGCAGCGTCGAGTTCCTGTGGTCGTCGGCCGCGGAGCCGCCGGCCGTCCGCTCCACCACGGGCGGCGTCGTCCTGGACCCGCCCGGCGCGAAGGCCCCCGGCTCCGTCCCGGTCGAGGACGCCTGGGTGGAGGGTCCCGGCGGCCGCATCCACGCCCTCGTGCAGAAGCCGGCCGGCGCGCACGGCCCGCTGCCCACGGTCTTCGAGATCCACGGCGGGCCGACCTGGCACGACTCGGACGCGTTCGCCGCGGGCCCGGCCGCCTGGGTCGACCACGGGTACGCGGTGGTCCGGGTGAACTACCGCGGCTCGACCGGGTACGGCCGGGAGTGGACCGACGCCCTCAAGCACCGGGTCGGCCTGATCGAGCTGGAGGACATCGCGGCGGTCCGCGCCTGGGCCGTGGACTCCGGGCTCGCCGACCCCGATCGCCTTGTCCTGGCCGGCGGCTCGTGGGGCGGCTACCTCACGCTCCTGGGCCTCGGCACCCAGCCCGGCGCGTGGGCGGTGGGCCTGGCGGCGGTGCCGGTCGCGGACTACGTCGCGGCGTACGAGGACGAGATGGAGGCCCTCAAGGCCCTGGACCGCACCCTCTTCGGCGGCTCCCCCGAGGAGGTGCCCGACCGCTTCACGGCCTCCTCGCCGCTGACGTACGTGGACGACGTGACGGCCCCGGTCTTCATCTCGGCGGGGGTGAACGACCCGCGCTGCCCGATCCGCCAGATCGACAACTACGTGGACCGGCTCGCCGCCCGGGACGCCCCGCACGAGGTGTACCGGTACGACGCGGGACACGGCTCGCTGGTCGTGGAGGAGCGCATCAAGCAGGTCGCGCTCGAACTGGACTTCGCGAGCCGTCACTTGCCCGCCCGGCGCGGCTGAGGGCCGCCCGGCGGGGGCCGCGGGGCCGGTCCGCACGCCGGACCCGTACCGTGGGGGTGTGTACCGGTTCCTGCTGACTCCCCGCTGGTGGGGGATCAACATCTTCGTCCTGCTGGCGGTCCCCGTCTGCGTCTTCATGGGCTCGTGGCAGCTCAGCCGCTTCGAGGACCGGGTGCAGGACCACCACGAGGTGAGCGAGCGGACGGCGGCGAACGAGAAGGCGGACGCCGAGCCGCTCGCCTCGGTCCTGCCCGTGGACCAGAACACCTCCGGCAAGCGCACGCAGGCCACCGGCCGCTACGACAAGCAGTTCCTGGTGCCCGACCGTGACCTCGACCGGCGCACCGGCTTCTACGTCGTGACGCTCCTGAAGGTCGACGGCACCGGCAAGGCGCTGCCGGTGCTGCGCGGCTGGCTGCCCGGCGCGGCCTCCGCCGCGAAGGCGCCCGCCCCGCCGAAGGGCGAGGTCACGGTGGTCGGCGCGCTCCAGGCCTCGGAGTCGGCCGGGTCCGACGGGGTGAGCACGGCGGGCGGCCTGCCCACGGGCCAGCTCGGCATGATCAGCGCGGCGTCCCTGGTGAACAAGGTGCCGTACGACGTGTACGACGCGTGGGTCACGCTCGACCGGGCGGACGCGCCGATGACACCGGTCCCGGCCGGCACGCCGCAGGGCAGCGGTCTCGATCTGAAGGCGTTCCAGAACCTCGGCTACACCGGTGAGTGGTTCGTCTTCGCGGGCTTCGTGCTCTTCATGTGGTTCCGCCTCGTGCGCCGGGAGGCCGAGGCCCTGCGCGACGCGGAGCTGGGGCTCACCGAAGAGACGGCCTGACCGGGCGGGACTTTCGGCACACGCCCTCAGGAGGCCGGCAGGACGCCCGTGCGGTACACGGTCCCCGCGCACGCGTCCGGGATGGTCGCGGCGGCGCTCGGCGCCCCGGGCTCCGCGGTGTGCGACACGACCACGCTGCCGTCCTCCGTCGGGTCCTCGGTGCCGAGCTGCGCCGACAGGCCGGAGTCGGCCGTGGCGGTCTCGTCCGAGGTGCCCGTGGAGTCGGAGGGTGTCGGTACGGGGGTCTCCGGGCCGCCGGTGCCCCCGGTGGTGCCGCCCGCCGCCGGGCAGGTCGCCGACGGCACCCAGGCGAACCGCACCTCGTAGGCCATGCCGGGCTCCAGGATCAGCTGGCCCGGCTCGGTCGAGGGGTCGGGCAGGCCGGTCGCCCGGTCGCCCGCCGTGTGGTCGACGACGGTGACCCGGGTCGGGTCGGCCGCGCCCTCGGCGATGGTGACCACGCTGCCGGGGTTGTCGACCGTGCAGTTGCCCGCCGAGCCGTTCGACACGCGGAACGAGCCGTAGACCGTGCCGCTGGCGTCGGGCTGGCCGACGCTCGCCACCGCCCGGCTCAGATCGCTCGCGTCGCAGCTCGGGGAGCTAGCGGCGGCCGTGGACGCGGGGCCGGGGCCGCCGGTGGCGCCGCCGCCCGCGCCCTTCTCCTTGCCGTCCGCGTCCTTGTCCTTCTTGCCGTCCTCGCCCTTGTCCTCGGCGTGGGACGGAGTGCCTCCGGAGTGCTTGCCGCCACCGCCGTCCGGCTCATCGGCGCCGGTACCGCCGTGCGTCGCCTCACTGTGGCCGGCGATGGAGGGCCGGTCGGAGGAGTCGTTGTTCGCCACGTGCAGCACCGCGGGGACCGCCATCGCCACGAACACCCCGGCGGCGACGGCGCCGACGACGGCCTGCCGCTTCCGGGCCCGGCGGGCGGGCACCGCCCGGCGCAGATGGTCCAGGGCCTCGTCCGAGGGGGCGATCTCGGCGACGGCCTGGCGCATCAGGCGCCGCAGTTCCAGCTCGTCGTCGGCCGCCGCATCGGCCGGACGACGGGGTCCGTCGTTCACAGTTTCGTTCCCAGCGTGCTCGTCCTGCTCGTGCTTGCCGGACCGCTCGTGCGGCCCGTGGCTCCCGGCGCTCATACCGGTGCCTCCATGGCGATGCGCAGCGCCGCGATCCCGCGGGAACCGTACGCCTTCACGGAGCCCAGGGATATCCCGAGCGCGTCGGCGACCTGCGCCTCGGTCATGTCGGCGAAGTACCGCATCACGAGGACCTCGCGCTGGCGCCGCTGAAGGCCGCGCAGGGCCGCCTTCAGGGCGTCCCGCTCCAGCAGGTCGTACGCGCCCTCCTCCGCGCTCGCCATGTCGGGCATCGGCTTGGTGAGGAGCTTCAGCCCGAGGATGCGGCGGCGCAGCGTGGACCGCGAGAGGTTGACGACGGTCTGGCGCAGGTACGCCAGCGTCTTCTCGGGGTCGCGGACGCGCTTGCGCGCCGAGTGCACGCGGATGAACGCCTCCTGGACGACGTCCTCGCAGGAGGCGGTGTCGTCGAGGAGGAGCGCCGCGAGCCCCAGCAGGGAGCGGTAGTGGGCGCGGTACGTCTCGGTGAGGTGATCGACTGTCGTGCCGGCCGCCGTCACGTCCTCAACGCCCTGTGCCTGCGCCGGAAGCGCCGCGGGCATGGGGGCGATCACCGGCATGCCGCCGGCCGCGCCCCCGCGGGGACGACGCGCCCCGAGGGGCGAGAGGGGGGGCCGCAACGCCGCGCCTCTCGCCTGTACCGCTGTGAAGTCGAGTACCTCTGCCACGCCTGTTGGACACGCTTCCCCCCGTCAGGGTTGTACGCGTCGGACGAACCATTTGCGACAGTTCTCGCCATCCCCACCGATGACGACCCGTCAAATGCCGACATGCGTACCTGCTCTTCCCCTAAGCCCCAATTGCCCTCTGCGTCCGGTTCACCGCCCGGCGGCGACCGCGCGCCCCCCGAAGACGACCGCAGAGACGCTCCCCGCCCTGCGTGCGGTTGCAGGACGGGGAGCGAATCCTCGAACGATCAGCGGTTCGGTTCCAGCAGTCGGGGCAGTGGTGTGGACCACTGCCCTCACAGAACTCTCACAGATCCTACGAGTCAATCCGAATATGGGAAGGGGGTGCCCGGCAGACGGACGTCCGGAGAGGCGTAGATCACTTACAGGTGTCAGGAGCCGGTGAGTTCGGCGGCGACCAGCTCCGCGATCTGCGCCGTGTTCAGGGCGGCGCCTTTGCGGAGATTGTCCCCGCAGACGAAGAGTTCGAGCCCCGCCGGGTCGTCGAGTGAGCGCCGCACCCGGCCGACCCACGTCGGGTCGGTGCCGACCGCGTCGGCGGGCGTGGGGAACTCGCCCGCGGCCGGATTGTCGAAGAGGACGACGCCGGGCGCGGTCGCGAGGATCTCGCGGGCCTTGTCCACGGTGACCTCGCTCTGGAAGCGGGCGTGGACGGTGGCGGAGTGCGTCGTGACGACCGGGACCCGCACACAGGTGACGGCCACCGGCAGATGCGGCAGACCGAGGATCTTGCGGGTCTCGTCCCGCACCTTCATCTCCTCCGAGGACCAGCCGTCCGCGCGCAGCGAGCCGGCCCACGGCACGACGTTCAGCGCGACGGGCTCGGGGAAGGGCCCGGTCCGGTCGCCGACGGCCCGGCGCACGTCACCGGGGCTGGTCCCCAGCTCCGTGCCGGCGACCAGGGAGAGCTGGGCGCGCAGGGTCTCCACGCCGGCGCGGCCCGCGCCGCTCACCGCCTGGTAGCTGGAGACGACCAGCTCGCTCAGGCCGAACTCGGCGTGCAGCGCGCCCACGGCCACGATCATCGACAGGGTCGTGCAGTTGGCGCTGGAGATGATGCCGCGCGGGCGCACACGCGCGGCGTGCGGATTGACCTCGGGGACGACCAGCGGCACCTCCGGGTCCATCCGGAAGGCGGCCGAGTTGTCCACGACCACGACGCCCTTGGCCGCGGCGACCGGCGCCCACGCGGCCGCGACCTCGTCGGGCACGTCGAACATGGCGACGTCGACCCCGTCGAAGACGGACTCCTCCAGGGCCACCACCTCGACCTCGGCGCCGCGCAGGGTGAGCTTGCGCCCCGCCGAGCGCGGGGAGGCGACGAGCCGGATCTCGCCCCAGATGTCGGCGTGCTGCGACAGGATCTGCAGCAGCACCGCGCCGACGCTCCCGGTCGCTCCCACGACCGCGAGCGTCGGACGCCCTGCGGAGTTCGGGGCCATCAGCGGCCGGTGCCTCCGTAGACCACGGCCTCGTCGGAGTCCGAGTCGAGCCCGAAGGCGGAGTGCACGGCGCGCACGGCCTCGTTCACGTCGTCGGCCCGCGTCACCACGGAGATGCGGATCTCGGAGGTGGAGATCAGCTCGATGTTGACGCCCGCGTCGGTGAGCGCCTCGAAGAACCCGGCCGTGACCCCGGGGTTCGTCTTCATACCGGCGCCGACCAGCGAGATCTTGGCGATCTGGTCGTCGTAGCGCAGCGAATCGAAGCCGACGCTGGGCTTGATCCGCTCCAGGGCGTCGATCGCCTTGCGGCCCTCGGTCTTGGGCAGCGTGAAGGAGATGTCGGTCAGCCCGGTCGACGCCGCCGACACGTTCTGGACGATCATGTCGAGGTTGATCGCGGCGTCCGCGACGGCGCGGAAGATCTTCGCGGCCTCGCCCGGCTTGTCCGGCACGCCCACCACGGTGATCTTGGCCTCGGAGGTGTCGTGCGCGACACCGGAGATGATCGCCTGCTCCACGGCCCTGTCCCCTTGCTGCTTCTTCTCGATCGGCTCGTTGCTGACCCAGGTGCCCTGCAAGCCGCTGAAGCTGGAGCGCACGTGGATCGGGATGTTGTACCGGCGGGCGTACTCCACACAGCGGTGGAGCAGCACCTTCGACCCGGAGCTGGCGAGCTCCAGCATGTCCTCGAAGGAGATCCAGTCGATCTTCCGCGCCTTCTTCACGACGCGCGGGTCGGCGGTGAACACGCCGTCGACGTCGGTGTAGATCTCGCAGACCTCGGCGTCGAGCGCGGCGGCCAGCGCGACGGCGGTCGTGTCGGACCCGCCACGACCGAGGGTCGTGATGTTCTTGCCCTCCTGGCTGACGCCCTGGAACCCCGCGACGATGGCGATGTTGCCCTCTTCGATGGAGGTCCGGATGCGCCCCGGCGTGACGTCGATGATCCGGGCCTTGTTGTGGACCGAGTCGGTGATGACGCCGGCCTGGCTGCCCGTGAACGACTGGGCCTCGTGGCCCAGGGCTTTGATCGCCATGGCCAGCAGGGCCATGGAGATCCGCTCCCCGGCGGTCAGCAGCATGTCGAATTCGCGCCCGGCAGGGATCGGGGATACCTGCTCGGCGAGATCGATCAACTCATCCGTCGTGTCGCCCATCGCGGACACCACGACAACCACCTGGTTGCCGTTCTTCTTGGCGTCCACCACGCGCTTGGCGACCCGCTTGATGCCCTCGGCATCGGCTACGGAGGAGCCTCCGTACTTCTGCACGACAAGGCCCACGTGCGCTCCTCGCTCAGTCCGTCTGTCACCGCACTACGTACGCGTACTGCGGTCGGCTCAGTTTAACGAGCGGCCGAATTCCGCCCCGGCCGTACCGCATCATGAGATGTCCCGCTCACGAAGTGATCACCGAGGTGCGTCGGAAGGTCCGGCCGCCCGATCAAGCACATGCCCGACGCGGACCGGGGCAACCGGAAAGTGGGGCAGGTCACGTGCGCCCGCGCTCCGCCCTGCCCGGGGTCATTTGACGGGGCGCAGCCCCAGCGGGCCCGCGATCTCCTCCACCATGACCTGGCCCGCCTCCTCGGCCAGGGTGTCCTCGGTGCGGGCGAGGTCCTCGTCCGTGTCCAGGCCGTCCAGGTCGTCCAGGGGCTGGTTCAGCCGCACGTGCGCCACCAGGGACTGCAGGGCGCGCAGCGTCGCGGAGGCGGTGGAGCCCCAGTTCGAGAAGTACGAGAACTGCCACCACCACAGCGCCTCGGTGACCCGGCCCGCGCGGTAGTGGGCCATGCCGTGGCGCAGGTCGGCGACGACGTCGGTCAGGTCGTCGGAGATCCGGGCCGCGACCCGGGGCTTGCGGGGCTCGTAGGGGTCGAAGACCTCGGAGTACACGTCGACCGGCGCGAGCATCCGCGCGAGCCGCTCGCGCAGCTCGTCCACGTCCAGCTCCGGGCCGAGGTCCGGCTCGTAGCGCTCGTCCGGGACGATGTCCTCGTGCGCGCCGAGCCGGCCGCCCGCGAGCATCAGCTGGGAGACCTCCAGGAGCAGGAACGGGATCGCCGAGTCCGGCTCGTCGCCCTTGGCGATCTCCGTGACCGCGACGATGAAGGACTCGATCTGGTCCGAGATCTGGACCGCGAAGTCGTCCGGGTCCTGAGCGGTGGCGTGCAGCTTGGCGTCAGACATCTAGGAGTCGTCTCCCCTCGAAGGCCCGGCCGAGGGTCACCTCGTCCGCGTACTCCAGGTCGCCCCCGACGGGGAGGCCGCTGGCCAGGCGGGTGACCTTGAGGCCCATGGGCTTGATCATGCGGGCGAGGTACGTCGCCGTGGCCTCGCCCTCCAGGTTCGGGTCGGTGGCCAGGATGAGCTCCGTGACCGTCCCGTCGGCCAACCGCGCGAGAAGTTCTCGTATACGCAGGTCGTCCGGGCCCACGCCCTCGATCGGGCTGATGGCGCCGCCGAGCACGTGGTACTTGCCGCGGAACTCACGCGTGCGCTCGATGGCGACGACGTCCTTGGGTTCCTCGACGACACAGATGACGCTGAGGTCGCGGCGCGGGTCGCGGCAGATGTTGCACAGCTCCTCCTGCGCCACGTTCCCGCACGTCGCGCAGAAGCGGACCTTCGCCTTGACCTCCATCAGCGCCTGCGCGAGCCGCCGTACGTCGGTGGGCTCCGCCTGCAGGATGTGGAAGGCGATCCGCTGCGCGCTCTTGGGACCGACGCCGGGCAGTCTGCCCAGCTCGTCGATGAGGTCCTGGACCACGCCTTCGTACACGGGTCGAACGCCTTCCGTAAGTGCTGCTCCGGGTGCCTGGTACGTACGGTAGTCGGGGCCGGGCCTAGAAGGGGAGGCCCGGGATGCCGCTGCCGCCGCCCAGGCCCTGGGTGAGCGGGCCGAGCTTGTGCTGCTGGAGTTCCTGCGCGTTCTCGTTGGCCGCCTGGACCGCCGCGACCACCAGGTCGGCGAGGGTCTCGGTGTCCTCCGGGTCGACCGCCTTCGGGTCGATGACCAGGCCGCGCAGCTCGCCGGAGCCGGTCACCGTCGCCTTGACGAGTCCGCCGCCCGCCTGGCCCTCGACCTCGGTGCGCGCGAGCTCCTCCTGGGCCGCCGCGAGGTCCTGCTGCATCTTCTGGGCCTGCTGGAGCAGCTGCTGCATGTTGGGCTGGCCACCACCGGGGATCACGATCAGCTCCTGTTCCGGATTCGTCGCGTACGTCGTACGACGTCTGTCGGGTATCGGTCCGCGCCGTGACGCGGGCCCGCGCGGGCCCGGCCGCGAGGTCGTTCGCGGGGCCGCGCCCATGAAACGAGCCTACGTGGTCCGGGGGGCGCCCGCCCCGGCACCTCGCACTGCACTCTTTCGAGTGAGATGCGCCGCTTTCCTATACCTGATGAGGGCCCACGTCTGGGCGGAAAAGCCGTGAAAACGGGAGCTTGGCCACCCATTGGGCGGTAGGAAGATGCTGCACGTTCAGCCCCATCCGTAACCGTCCGTAACCGTCCGTGACCAGTCGAGGGAGTGCCGGGTGAGTCAGCCGGAGATGCAGCCCGAAGGACCGCCCCAGGAGGGGCAGGGCGAGGGCCACAGCTCCTCGGACGACCTCACGGGGCGCGCGTTCCCGCTCGGCGACTGGGCCGAGCCCGCCGAGCGGCTCGACGAGCTGTACCGGTGGGTGGAGGGCGGGGCCCTGCGGACCGCCGGCTGGTACCTCGCCGACCGGCGGTGGAAGCGGCACGGCGCGCGGGCGCTGCGCGCCGGGACCGTGGCCGGGGCGGCCGCCGGGGCGGTGCTGCCGCTGCTCGACCTGGCGGGGGTGGTGGGCGGCGCGGCCCCCTGGGGGTACCTCGCCTTACTCGTGGCGGTGGCCTGCGTGGGCTGCGACCGCCACTTCGGTCTGACCTCCGGCTGGATGCGGGACGTGGCCACCGCGCAGGCGGTGCAACGACGGCTCCAGGTGCTGCAGTTCGACTGGGCGTCGGAGTGCGTCCGCGAGGTCCTCGGGCCGACGGACGGCACGGCGAGCGAGGCCGCCGAGCGGTGCCTGTCGGTGCTGCGCCGCTTCTCGGAGGACGTCACGGAGCTGGTGCGGGCCGAGACCGCGGACTGGATGGTGGAGTTCCGCTCCGGCCCGGCGCCGCTGACCATGCAGGCCGCCGTCCCCTCCCCGGCCCGCCCCCCGGAGCCCCCGCAGGGCCGCTTCCCCCTTCCCCCGCCGACCCGCCCGAACATGCCCCGCCAACGCCCACCGGAGCCGCGGTAGCCCTCCGGGCCCAGGGACGTCCGACCGCGCCGGGGCGTCGGAGGCATAGGGTGCGGGCAGGAGAGACCGCCAGCCGACCCGGGGGACCCGATCGTGCCCGCCTTCGACGGACCCGCCGTCACCCGCAACACCCTGCGCCGGCAGATCGCGGACGCGCTGCGCGACGAGATCCTGGCCGGCCGGCTCTGCCCCGGCCAGGAGTTCACCGTCAAGGAGATCGCCGAGGGGTACGGGGTGTCGGCGACGCCGGTCCGCGAGGCGCTGGTCGACCTCACCGCGAAGGGGCTGCTGGACTCCGCCGAGCACCGCGGCTTCCGGGTGCACGAGTACTCCCTCGCGGACTACCGCGCGATGATCGAGGCCCGCAGCCTCGTCGCCGACGGCATCTTCCGGGGCCTGTCCGAGGCGGCGGACCCGCGGCTGCCGGTGGCCCTCGCCGGGGTGCGGCGCCGCGGCGAGGAGGCGGCCCGCGCCGCCGCGGCCGGCGACCTGACCGTGCTGATCGGCTACGACCTGCGGTTCTGGCGCGAACTCTCGGTGCTCTTCGGCAACGCCTACCTCTCCGACTTCTTCCACCGGCTGCGCGTCCAGTCCTGGATGTGCGCGGTCCCCTACCTGCGCCGCTGCGGCGACCTGCGCGGCACCCTCTGGTCGGGCCACTGCGACCTGGTGGACGCGCTGGCCCGCCAGGACGCGCACGCCGCGCACGCGATCGTCGCCGCGTACAACAGCGACTCGCTGCGGCTGATCGAGCGCCTCGCGGGCGAGCGGCCGGCCTGACGGCCGCGGCCCCGGCCGGGCCCGGCAAGACAGGGCTGCGCGGCGCCCGTGCGCATTACGCTGGCGTACGCCAAAAGCCCGCCGCACACTCGGAGCCCTAAGGAGCCCCCTTGGCCTGTGACCTGTGGCTCGTCCCCCTCGTCGACGTGCTGTGCCACAGCCCCGACAACCCCTTCGCCGAGGAACTCGCGCTCTACGACAAGGCGTTGCACGCGGCAGGCCTGCCCCCGGTACCGGTCTACGCGTACATGCCGGGGCTCTCCGGCGACGTGGCGCCGGTCGCGGGGTTCGACTACGACGCGCTGCACTTCCTGCGCCGGGCGTACCTGCTGCAGATGTGCGGGCTCGCCGTCACGCCGGTGGACGAACTGGGCGGAGACTACGAGCAGTTGCTGGAGATGTTCGAGCCGACGGCGCAGAGCTCGCATCTGGTGTGGCACTACGACCACGCGGGCGCCTACGTCCCCGTGGACTTCCCCGCGCCGCTGTCCAACGACGAACTCCTGGAGGGCGGCGGCCCGTTGGGCTCCTCCCACGCGCTGCTGCGCGAGCTGGAGTACGTGGCGCCCGCCATCGGGATAGACCCGGCCAACCCGCCCCGGCCCCCGTCGCCGCCCGCCGCGCCGACCTCCCTGGAGGAACCGGCCGCGTCGGTCCCGGCGGACGCGGGCCCCTTCGCCCGGGAGCGGCACGTCTGGCTGGGGCTGCACCAGGCCGCGACCCGCAGCCTGGCCCAGGGCTCGATGATCATCTTCAGCTGAGCCGGCAGCGGCGTGCGCGGGCGCCTTCCGGCCCCGGCGCACGCCGCCCCGTCCTCCGGTTACGCCACGTGCTCGTCCGCGACGCCCAGCGCCACGTCCAGCGCGGCCAGGCCCTCCTTGGCCTCGGCCTCCGTGATGTTCAGCGGGGGCACGACGTGCGTGCGGTTCATGTTCACGAAGGGCCACAGGCCCTGCTTCTTCGCGGCGGCGGCGAACGCGGCCATCGGCGCGTTCGCCTCCCCCGCCGCGTTGTAGGGCACCAGCGGCTCCCGCGTCTGCCGGTCCCGGACGAGGTCGAGCGCCCAGAACATGCCGGTGCCGCGCACCTCGCCCACGGACGGGTGCCGCTCGGCCAGCTCGCGCAGCGCGGGCTCGATGACCTCGGCGCCCAGCTTCGCGGCGTGCGCGACGATGCCCTCCTCCTCCATCACGGTGAGGGTGGCGACGGCGGCGGCGCAGGCCAGCGGGTGCCCGGAGTAGGTGAGGCCGCCGGGGTAGGGGCGCCTCGCGAACGTCTCGGCGATCGCGCCGGAGATCGCGACGCCGCCCAGCGGCACGTACCCGGAGTTCACGCCCTTGGCGAAGGTCAGCAGGTCGGGCGTGACGCCGTACAGGTCGGCCGCGAACCAGCTGCCGGTGCGGCCGAAGCCCGCCATGACCTCGTCGAGGACGAAGACGATGCCGTACCGGTCGCACAGCTCGCGGACCCCGGCGAGGTAGCCCTCGGGCGGCAGCATGATGCCGGCCGTGCCCGGGACCGTCTCCAGGATGATCGCGGCGATCGTCGCGGGGCCCTCGAACTGGATGGTGGCTTCCAGGTGCTCCAGGGCGCGGGCGCACTCCTCCTCCTGCGTCCGCGCGTAGAAGCGGGAGCGGTACAGGAAGGGGGCCCAGAAGCGGACGACGCCCGCGGTCCCGGTGTCGTTGGCCCAGCGGCGCGGGTCGCCCGTGACGTTCACGGCCTGCTGGGTGCCGCCGTGGTACGAGCGGTAGGCGGAGAGGACCTTCGGGCGGCCCGTGTGCAGGCGGGCCATCCGCAGGGCGTGCTCGACGGCGTCCGCGCCGCCGTTGGTGAAGAAGATCTTGTCGAGGTCGCCGGGGGTGCGCGCGGCGATGAGGCGTGCGGCCTCGGAGCGCGCCTCGACGGCGAAGGCGGGCGCGAACGTCGTCATCGTCGCGGCCTGCTCCTGGATCGCGGCGACGACCTTCGGGTGCTGGTACCCGATGTTCGTGTAGACGAGCCCGGAGGAGAAGTCGAGGTAGCGGTTGCCGTCGTAGTCCCAGAAGTACGAGCCTTCGGCGCCGGCGACGGCGAGCGGGTCGATGAGCTCCTGTGCGGACCAGGAGTGGAACACATGTGCGCGGTCCGCGGCCTTCACGGCGGCGCCGACCTGGGGATTCGGCTGAGGGGTCATGGGCCCGAGGGTAAAGGCGGCGGCTCCCGCGGCACCATCGGCGTCCTGTCTGTGGGACGGCGCCGAACGCGACACCCTGTCGCCCCGGCCGGGAGTCCGCACCACGCGGCGCGCCGCGGCCCCGCGCACCCGTTACGGAACCGTAGAAGCCAGTCATGTCCTCTCTGTCGTAAGTCCGCACTATTCTCAGGCTGTTGGGCACTTACGGGGGAGGGTGACGCGACATGGAGAGGCCCGAGGGAAGCATCGGCGCGTACCGGCTGCTGGGACGGCTCGGCGCGGGCGGGATGGGTGAGGTGTATCTGGCGCGTTCCGAGCGCGGGCGCACCGTCGCGGTGAAGGTGGTCCGGCAGGAGCTGGCCGAGCAGGAGGAGTTCCGGTCCCGCTTCCGGCAGGAGGTGCAGGCCGCGCGGCGGGTCGGCGGTGCCTGGACGGCGCCGGTGCTCGACGCGGACACGGACGCGGAGATCCCCTGGGTGGCGACGGGGTACGTGGCGGGCCCGGCCCTCCAGCAGGTCGTCTCGCACGACTACGGCGCGCTGCCGGAGCGGTCCGTGCGCATCCTCGCGGCGGGGCTCACGCAGGCGCTCCAGGACATCCACGCGGCGGGGCTGATCCACCGCGATCTGAAGCCGTCGAACGTGCTGGTCACGATCGACGGCCCGCGCGTCATCGACTTCGGCATCGCGCGCGCCCTGGAGACCGTCACCGACGGCGGTCTGACCCGCACGGGCGCGCTCGTCGGCTCGCCCGGCTTCATGGCGCCCGAGCAGGTGCGCGGCGACCGGATCACCCCGGCCTGCGACGTGTTCTGCCTGGGCTCGGTGCTGGCGTACGCGGCGACGGGCGCGCTGCCCTTCGGCACGTCGAACAGCGGGGTGCACGCCCTGATGTTCCGCATCGCCCAGGAGGAGCCGGACCTCGCCGCGCTGCCGGAGGGGCTCCAGGAGCTGGTCCGGGACTGCCTGCGCAAGGACCCGACGGCGCGGCCGTCGCTGGCGGAGATCCTGGAGCGCACCGGCGCCGAGGACACCCTGGGCGACGGCGGCCGCACCCGCGACCCGTGGCTGCCGGGCGCGCTCGTGGCCCAGCTGGGCCGGCACGCGGTGCAGCTGCTGGACCGCGAGGACCCCGCGCCGGCGCCCGGGCCCGCCCCGGCCGCGCCGCCGGAGCCCCGGGCCGAGCCGGCGGCGGCCGCCGCGGCCGCGGCGGCGGTGGAGTCCGGCTCGGCGCCGCCCCCGCCCGGCGCGCCCGGCGGCGCCCAGCTCAACCACCTGCCCACGATGGTCGTCGGCCAGGAGGCGCAGGCGCCGCCGGCCCCGGGCCCGCTCGCCCGGCCCGCGCTGCCGCCCGCCCGCCCCGCCCCCGACCCGTCCGGGTACGGCTACCCGCACCAGGCTCCACCGCCCGGGTACGGCTATCCGCAGGGCGGCTGGGGCCACACCCCGCCGTACGGCCCCGGGGTGGTGCCGCTCGTCGCGCCGCAGCCGGAGCCGCGGCGCCAGGGGCGCTCCTCGGCGGCGCTGATCGTCGTCGCGGTGATAGTGGCGCTCGGCGCGGGCGGTTCGGTCTACGCCCTGATGAAGGACGACGGCACGTCCGGCTCGACGTCCCAGAGCGGCTCGCCGTCCCCGGCGCCGTCGACCACGGCGCCGGTCGGGCCGGGACCCGACTCACCGGGGCCCTCGCAGCCGCCCTCCACCCCGCCGGAGAGCTCCCCGCAGACCACGGCGGGCGAGGTCCCCACGAAGTTCCTGGGCACGTGGACGAGCGCGATCGACAACGCGCGGGGGCACCACCCGCGCCGCATCGTCCTCCAGCAGGGCGCCACCGGGGACACGGTGCTCTCGATGACGGCCGACGGCACGCAGAACAACGGCGAGTCCTACCACTGCGTCTTCCAGGGCACGCTCAGCTCGGCGACCGACTCCACGCTGCGGATCGGCGGCACCGACCCGGTGGTCGCCCAGCCGCCGTCCGCCTGCACCCCCGGCAAGCCGAGCACGATCACCTACCTGTCCTCGGGGCAGCTGCGCCGCGTCATGACCGACTCGGCCGGCAAGGAGCAGGTCCTGACCTACGACAAGTCGGAGTGAACGCGCCGCGCCCCGGCCCGCGAGAGCGGACCGGGGCGCGGCAGGCGCGGCAGGCGTGGGGCGGACGGGGCCGCCCGCGGGCCGGTGGCCTACAGGAAGGAGTTGATCTCGATCGTCTCGTCGCGGCCGGGGCCGACGCCGATGGCCGAGATCGGGGCGCCGGACATCTCCTCCAGCGCCTTGACGTACGCCTGCGCGTTCTTCGGCAGGTCGCCGAAGGTCTTGGCCTGCGTGATGTCCTCGGACCAGCCCGGCAGGTACTCGTAGACCGGCTTCGCGTGGTGGAAGTCGGACTGCGAGTACGGCAGCTCCTCGACGCGCTCGCCGTCGATCTCGTAGGCGACGCAGACCGGGATCTGCTCCCAGCCGGTGAGGACGTCGAGCTTGGTGAGGAAGAAGTCGGTGAGGCCGTTGACGCGGGTCGCGTAGCGGGCGATCACCGCGTCGAACCAGCCGCAGCGGCGGTCGCGGCCGGTGGTGACACCGCGCTCGCCGCCGATGCGGCGCAGCGCCTCACCGTCGTCGTCGAACAGCTCGGTCGGGAACGGGCCCGCCCCGACACGCGTCGTGTAGGCCTTGAGGATGCCGATGACGCGGCTGATCTTCGTCGGCCCGACGCCCGCGCCCGTGCAGGCGCCGCCCGCGGTCGGGTTGGACGACGTGACGAACGGGTACGTGCCGTGGTCGATGTCCAGGAGCGTGCCCTGGCCGCCCTCGAAGAGCACGACCTTGTCGTCGTCGAGCGCCTTGTTGAGGATCAGGGTGGTGTCGGCGACGTAGCCCTTGATCTGCTCCGCGTAGCCGAGCAGCTCCTCGACGACCTGCTGGGCCTCGATGGCACGCCGGTTGTAGAGCTTGGTCAGGAGCTGGTTCTTGACCTCCAGGGCCGCTTCGACCTTCTGGGTGAGGATCGACTCGTCGTAGAGGTCCTGGACGCGGATGCCGACGCGGTTGATCTTGTCCGCGTAGGTCGGGCCGATGCCGCGCCCGGTGGTACCGATCTTGCGCTTGCCGAGGAACCGTTCCGTCACCTTGTCGACGGTCACGTTGTACGGCGTGATGATGTGCGCGTTGCCGCTGAGCAGGAGCTTGGACGTGTCGACGCCGCGCTCGTTCAGACCGCTCAGCTCGGAGAGCAGGACCGACGGGTCGACGACGACACCGTTTCCGATGACCGGTGTGCACTCCGGCGAGAGGATTCCGGAAGGGAGGAGGTGCAGCGCGTACTTCTGGTCGCCCACGACGACCGTGTGGCCGGCGTTGTTGCCGCCTTGGTAGCGCACTACGTAGTCCACGGATCCACCGAGCAGGTCGGTGGCCTTTCCCTTGCCTTCGTCACCCCACTGAGCACCGAGCAGCACAAGTGCGGGCACAGGCGTACACCCCTTCCGGGCGGGGCATGTCCAAGGTCAGGGGCGGTAGCCACTGATGTATGCGTAAGCCTTGGGGTGCCCCGGAATAGACGAAGCCCCTGGCGCAATAGCGCAAGGGGCTCTTGCACAAAGATGCTACCCGAGGAAGCGAGGGGCGGCCGAGGTGGCGGCTTTGGACCATCCCATTGACCGGACGGACGCGGGGTTGTCGCGGCAGGTCCTGGTGCTCGTGGACCCCCTCGCCCGGCGTGCGGACGGGGAGTCCGTGCGGATCGCCAAGGACGTGCTGTGTGCGGGCGCGGCGGTCAAGGTGTGCCTGCCGGAGGGGCCGGAGGAATTCGCGAAGGCGCTGGCCAGACGGGGTGCGAGGCGTCCCGTGGTGATCGGTGACGACCGGGCGCTGCTGCGGGCGGTGACGCTGCTGCACCGGGAGCGGGAGCTGTCCGCGGCGGTGCTCTCGATGGTTCCCGTGGGCGGTGCGGTCTCGCTCGCGCACGCGCTCGGAATTCCCGCGCAGACGGTGGCGGCGGCGCGCGCCGCGCTGGACGGCGCGGAGCGCCGGCTCGACCTGCTGGTCGACGACAGCGACGGGGTGGTCCTCGGCGGCCTGCGCATCCCGCCGGTGGCGGCGCCGGCCGCCGGGGCGCGCGCGGTGGGACCTCCGTGGCTGCGCACGTGCCGGTCGCTGGTACGCACCCTGGGCGCCGGGCGCGCGCCGGCGCCGGAGCCCGGCGCGGCGGCCCGGCTGCGGGTCGAGGCGGACGGGGTGACCCTGGTCGACCTCGACGAACCGGTGGAGGGCGTCGCGGTGGGGCCCGCCACGGGCACGGGCCTGGCCCGGGTCGAGATCCGCCGCACGGCGGGGGCGCCGCCGCTGCGCACGGCGGCCCGCACGGTCAGCGTCTCCGGCGCGGACTTCCGCTACCGGGCGGACGACCTGGCGGTCGGCGGCCCGGTCCGGCGGCGGACCTGGACGGTCCAGGCCTCGGCGTGGGGCCTGGCCCTGCCCTGAGGTCTGTCCGGCCTCCGGGCGAGACGCAGGCAGGTCCAGATGGGGTCCGGGCCCGCGCCGCCCCCGGCCCCCCGGGCCCAGGCCGGTCAGTCCAGGCCGAGTGTCTTGCGGTGGTCCCGCCAGCGGTCCATCAGGCCGCCCAGCTCGCTCTGGACGAACTCGAAGAAGGCGAGCGTCTCGGTGAGGCGACGACCGGTACCGGTGTCGGCGCCGAAGCTGTCGACGCCGTCCGCCAGCGCGTCGATCCAGCCCTTCAGGACGCTGTCGCGGCTGGCCAGCGCCTCGTACCACTGGTTCGCGTGCACCCGGAACAGGTCGCGCCGCGTCCCGGGCTCCCGCTCGCGGGTGACCATGTGCACCTGCGTGAGGTAGCGGACCGCGCCCGAGACGGCCGCCGGGCTGACCCGCAGCCGCTCCCCCAGCTGCGCCGCGGTCAGCGCGCCCGCGTCGGAGGAGATCAGCGCCGCGAAGACCCGCGCGGGCATCCGGGGCAGCCCCGCCGCGACCAGCTGGCCCGCGAACCGCTCGACGAAACGGGCGGCCGCGGCCTCCTCGGCGCTCTCCCCCACGGGCCCGGCTCCCTCGCTCATGCCCCGATCCTCTCCCCTGCGTCGACCATGCACGGAAGTTTATACGTTTCCTTAACTTCACAAATTTGTGAAATCACCGTACGTTCAAAAACATGACGAAGGCAATCACGGTCTCCGGACTGCACAAGTCGTTCGGCGGGACGCGCGCCCTTGACGGTCTCGACCTGGATGTCACGGCCGGCGAGGTGCACGGCTTCCTCGGGCCGAACGGCTCGGGGAAGTCCACCACCGTCCGGGTCCTGCTCGGTCTGCTGCGCGCCGACTCCGGTGCCGCCCAGCTCCTGGGCCGCGACCCCTGGACCGACGCCGTCGAACTGCACCGCAAGGTCGCGTACGTCCCCGGCGACGTCACCCTGTGGCGCAACCTCAGCGGCGGCGAGGTCATCGACCTGTACGGGCGGCTGCGCGGTGGCCTCGACGCGCAGCGGCGGGCGCGGCTGCTCGAACGGTTCGAGCTGGACCCGACCAAGAAGGGCCGGACGTACTCCAAGGGCAACCGGCAGAAGGTCGCGCTGGTCGCTGCCTTCGCCGCGTCCGGCGTCGACCTGCTCGTCCTGGACGAGCCGACCTCCGGGCTCGACCCGCTGATGGAGGAGGTCTTCCGGTCGTGCGTCCGGGAGGCGGTGCGCGAGCGCGGCCAGACCGTGCTGCTCTCCTCCCACATCCTCAGCGAGGTGGAGGAGCTGTGCGACCGCGTCAGCATCATCCGCAGGGGCCGGACCGTGGAGAGCGGCTCCCTCGCCGAGCTGCGGCACCTGACGCGGACCACCGTCACCGCCGAACTCGCTTCCCCGCCCGGGGAGTTGGCCGGGCTGCCGGGCGTGCACGACGCCGACGTCCGGGACGGCCGGGTCCGGCTCCAGGTCGACGCCGCCGGGCTCGACGCCGTGCTGCGCACCCTGACGGCAGCCGGGGTGCGGGCGCTGACCAGCACGCCGCCGACCCTGGAGGAGCTGTTCCTGCGGCACTACCAGGACGAGGCGCCCGCCGCCGGGCACGACCGGCACCCGCGGGACCGGGCGGTGGCCCGATGACCGCCCTCGCGCCCGCCCGGCCCCGTGCCGCGGCCGGGACCGGCGGCGGCCGGCACCTCGCGGGCACCGGAACCCTGCTGCGGCTCGCGCTGCGCCGGGACCGCGTGCTCGTCCCCGTGTGGGTCGCCGTCGTCGCGGCCCTGGTGCTGTCCATGCCGGGTTCGCTGCGCGGCGTCTACGACACCCCGGCCGACCGCGCCGAACTGCTGCGCACCATGAACACCAACGGTGCGATGCGCGCCATGTACGGGCCGGTCCTCGGCGACTCCCTGGGCGCGCTGACGGCCTGGCGCGTCGGCACGTTCGCCGCGGTGCTCGCCGCCGTCATGAGCCTGCTCGTCGTGGTGCGGCACACCCGGGACGAGGAGGAGAGCGGCCGCCAGGAGCTGGTCCGCGCGGCGGTGGTCGGGCGCCACGCCCCGCTGACCGCGGCGCTGCTCGCGGCGGCGGTGGCCGACGGCGTCCTGGTCCTGCTGCTGACGGCCGGGCTCGCGGCGCAGGGCGCGGCGGGGGCGTTCGCGTTCGGACTCGCCGTCGGCGGCACCGGGTTGGTCTTCGCCGCGACGGCGGCGGTCGTCGCGCAGTTCACGCAGGGCGCGCGGCTCGCCCGGGGCGTGACGGCGGCGCTGCTCGGCGCCGCGTTCGTGCTGCGGGCGGCGGGCGACGCGGGGACCGGCGGCGGTGCCTCGCCGCTGACGTGGCTCTCGCCGGTCGGCTGGGCGGAGCACGTCCGGGCGTTCGCCGGTGAGCGCTGGTGGGTGCCGGCGCTGCCGGCCGCGGCGGTCGCCGCGCAGGCCGTGGTGGCGTACGCGTCGGCCGGGCGGCGCGACGTCGGCATGAGCTTCCTGCCGAGCCGCCCCGGGCCCGCGCACGGGAGGCTGCGCTCGGCGGCCGGGCTCGCCCTGCGGTTGCAGCGGGGCGGCCTGGCGGGCTGGTCGGCCGGGTTCCTCGCCGCGGGCGCCGTCCTCGGCGCGATGACACAGGGCGCGGCCGACCTCGTCGGCGACAACCGCGACACCCTCGACATCATCGAGCGGATGGGCGGCAGCACCGGTGTCACCGACGCCTTCCTCGCCACAGTGGCCGGGCTGCTCGGCATGGTCGCCGCGCTCTACGTCGTACAGGCCGTGCTGCGGCTGCACGGCGAGGAGACCTCGCAGCGCGCGGAGCCGGTCCTGGCGTCCGCGGTGGGGCGGCTCGGCTGGGCCGCGGGCCACCTGGTGGCCGCCTTCGCGGGCGCCGCGCTCGTCCTGCTGCTCGGCGGGGCGGGTCTGGCCCTCGGCCACGGGGAGGACCCGGGCAGCGTCCTCGGCGCGTGCCTCGTCCAGGTCCCGGCCGTCTGGACGGTCGGCGGCCTCGCCGTGCTGCTGTACGGGTGGGCTCCGCGGCTGGCGCCCGGTGCGTGGGGCGTGGCGGGCGCGGCGCTGCTCCTCGGCTGGATCGGACCGGCCCTGAAGGTCCCGCAGGCCGTGCTCGACCTCTCTCCCTACGGCCATGTGCCGAAGCTGCCGGGTGCGGAGATGGCGTGGGGGCCGGTGCTGGTGCTGACCCTGATCGCCGCGGTACTGGTGGCGGCGGGCCTCGCCGGGCTGCGCCGCCGGGACCTGACCGGCTGAACCGACCGGTTGGACCGGCCGGCTGACGGCCCTCGCCCTGTCGCCGCGGAACCCCCGGCCGGGCCCCCCGCGTCCACCTGTCATGGGACAACGCATGGAGGCGGCGGCCGGGTGTCTGGCCGTGCTCGGGGGGCTCGGGGCCGGGCTCGTGGTGTGGGCGGTGCGGGCGCAGGGGCGGGTCGACCGGTTCGAGCAGGGGCCCGACTGGCGGGTGTTCGTCGTCGAGCTGCCGCTGTGCGCGCTCGGCGGCGTCGGCGCCGGGGCGCTGGCCGGGGCCCTGCTGCACCGCAGGTTCAGAGCGCGACGGGCAGCTCCGCCAGGCCCCTGATCACGAAGTTCGGCGTGCGGGTCGGTTCGCCGGCCGGGCGCAGGGTCGGCGCCAGGGTGAGCAACGCCCGCAAGGAGGCCGCCAGTTCGAGGCGGGCCAGCGGGGCGCCGAGGCAGTAGTGGATGCCCGCGCTGAAGGAGACGTGCGGGTTGTCGGCGCGGGTCAGGTCCAGGCGCGCCGGGTCGGCGAAGGCCGCCGGGTCGTGGTTGGCGGAGCCGAAGAGGAGGGCCACCTCGCTGCCGCGCGGGACGGTGACCCCGGCCAGCTCGATGTCGTCGAGGACCCAGCGTTCGAAGAGCTGGAGCGGGGTGTCGTGGCGCAGCAGCTCCTCGACGGCGCGGGGCACCAGGGTGTGGTCGGCGCGCAGGGCCGCCAGCTGGTCCGGGTGGCGGAAGAGGGCCGCCCAGCCGTTCACCGTGGCGTTGACGGTGGCCTCGTGCCCGGCGTTCAGGAGCAGCACGCAGGTCGAGATCATCTCCTGTTCGGTGAGGCGGCCGTCGTCCTCGTCGTGGGCGGCGATCAGCCCGGAGACCAGATCGGCGGCGGGGCGGCGGCGCCGCTCGGCGATCAACTCCCGCAGGTACGCGGTGAACTCGACGGAGGCGCGGACGGCCGCGCGGGCCGTGTCCGGCGACGGGTTCAGCTCGTACATGCCGCAGATCGCCGCCGACCAGGGCCGCAGCAGCGGGCGGTCCGCCCCGGGGATGCCGAGCATCTCCGCGATGACGGCGACGGGCAGGGGTTCGGCGACCGCCGTGAGCAGGTCGCCGCCGCCCTCGGCCACCAGCGCCGCCACCAGCTCGCCGGCGAGCCGCTCCACGTACGGGGTGAGCCGCTCGACGGTGCGCGGGGTGAACGCCTGGGAGACGAGCCGGCGGATGCGGGGGTGGTCCGGCGGTTCCAGGTCGAGCATGCCGTGGTCGTTCAGGGTGTGGAACGGCTCGTGCCCGGGCGGCGGCGCGCTCCGGCCGAACTCCTCGTGCGTGAACCGGTGCCGGTAGGTGCGGCCGAGGCGGCGGTCGCGCAGCAGCGCCGCGACGTCGGCGTGGTGCGGGACCAGGTACTGGCCCGTGGGCTCGAACCGGTGCACCCGCCCGGCCGCGCGCAGCGCCGCGTACGCGGGGTACGGATCGGCGACGAAGTCCGGGGACCACGGGTCGAAGGCGGACGGGACCGTGTCGGCACTCATGAGCGGACGCTAGCGCCGCTCACCCCGGCGTGACCAGACGTGCCTCGTAGGCGAAGACGGCGGCCTGGGTGCGGTCGCGCAGGCCCAGTTTGACCAGGACCCGGCTGACGTGGGTCTTGATCGTCGACTCGGCGACCACGAGCCGCTCGGCGATCTCCGCGTTCGACAGGCCCTGCGCGATGAGGACGAGCACCTCCGTCTCGCGGTCGGTCAGCTCGCCGTACGCCTGCGGGTTCTGCACGGCGGGCAGCTTCGGGATCTCCGACAGCTTGGCGAACTCGGTGATCAGGCGGCGGGTGACCGACGGCGCGAGCAGCGCCTCGCCGCTCGCCACCACCCGTACGCCGTCGGCCAGTTCGCGGGCCGAGGCGTCCTTGAGGAGGAAGCCGGAGGCGCCCGCGCGCAGCGCCTGGTACACGTACTCGTCGAGGTCGAAGGTGGTCAGGACGAGGACCCGGGCGCCCGCGTCGGCCGCCACGATCTCGCGGGTCGCCTCGATGCCGTTCAGCTCCGGCATGCGGATGTCCATCAGGACGACGTCGGGGCCGAGTTCGCGGACCTTGGCGACCGCCTCGGCCCCGTTGACCGCCTCCCCGACGACCTCGATGTCCGGCATCGCGCCGAGCAGCACCGAGAACCCCTCGCGCACCATCATCTGGTCGTCGGCGATCAGCACCTTGATCATGCGTCCGCCCCGGTGGGGCGCGCCCCGGCCGTGTCCGTCCCGTCGCCGGGACCGTCGCTCTGCTCGCGCTGCGCGGGCACGGGGGCGGCGGCGACCGGCACGAAGACCGTGATCTCGTAGCCGCCGTCCCCGGTCCGCCCGGCCGTCATCTCGCCGCTGAGCATCGAGACGCGTTCGCGCATGCCGGTGATGCCGTGCCCGGCGCCCGGCGAGGGCTTGGCGAGAGCGCTGGGCCGGTCGTTGACGACGCGCAGGCCGAGCCCGCCGAGGACGTAGGAGACCTCGACCGCGGCGGCCGCGCCCGGCGCGTGCCGCAGCACGTTGCTGAGCGCCTCCTGCACGATCCGGTAGGCGGACAGCTCGACGCCCTGCGGCAGTTCGCGGACCGCGCCGGTGACGGTCCTGGTGACGGTCAGGCCCGCGTCCCGCACGTTCTCCAGCAGCCGGTCGAGGTCGGCGAGGGTGGGCTGCGGCGCCTCGGGGGCCGCTGAGTTCTCGAAGTCCGCCGCGCGGACGACGCCGAGGACGCGGCGCAGTTCGGTGAGCGCGGCCACCGCGTTCTCCCGGATCGTGGCGAAGGCCTGCTCCAGCTCGGGCGGCGGGTCCTCGACCCGGTACGGTGCCGCCTCCGCCTGGATCGCGACGACCGACATGTGGTGCGCGACCACGTCGTGCAGCTCGCGGGCGATGTTCGTGCGCTCCTCCAGGAGCGTGCGCCGGTCGCGCTCGACGGCGGTGACCGTGCGCTCCTGGACGACCTGGCGCCGCGTGGTGCGGTTCACCTGGACCAGGGTGACCAGGGCGACGGCGACGCCGGAGAGCAGGAGCAGCGGCCCGGAGACCCCGGCGTCCAGGCCGCCCATGGCCTCCCCGAGGAGGACCGAGTACAGCGCGCTCAGGACCCACATCCAGGCCGCGGTGCGCGGCCGGGTCCGGGCGGCGACCACCATCATCACGGCCGTGTGGCCCACGATGCTGCCGGACGACCACGGGTAGAGGCCGTCGCTGGTCCACACGACGAGGAGGGGGGCCGCCGCGAGCGAGAGCCACCAGGCGAGCACCGGCCGCAGCAGGGTCAGCGCCACCGGCACCGCCGCGAGGAGGCCGGTAGCGGTGGCGACGAGCGCGTCGGTGTACATGTCGGTGCTCGCCCCCGCCACGACGAACGTGAGCAGCGCGAGGAAGAGCACCACGGCGTGCGGGAAGTACCGCAGGTACGGGCGCAGGCGCGCCGGGAACAGGCCGGTCCAGGGGCCGTCCGCGGCCGCCTCGGGCAGCGGCCGGTAAGCCGTCACGTCCCGGAACAGGTCCTCGCGCAGCCCGTGCAGCGCCGAGCGCGCGAGGCTGAACTCGGGGCTGCGGCCCCGGGGGGCCGCGGAGGTGGTGGTCGTCTCGGTCATGGTCCGACGGTACGGGCCCGGCCGGGCCCCGGTCGTCCCCAGTCAGACGGGTTCCGCGCCTCCGCCGTGAGTACTACCCGGCGCGGCTCGCGGCCGGGGCCCCGCGCCTCACCAGGCCAGTTGCGCGATCTCGTCGGCGACGACGGCGCAGGCGTCCGCCGCCGGGTCGATCAGCGGGAAGTGCCCGGTCCGCGCCAGGTACGTGACACCGACCACCTCGCCCGCCCGGGCCGCCGCGTCCGCGTACGCCTCGGCGACGGCGGGCGGCACGGTGGTGTCCGCGCGGCCCTGGACCAGGGTGGTCGCGATGCCGGTGGGCAGCAGCGCGGCCGGGTCGGCGAGCGGGCGCCGCGCCGCGAACAGCTCGCCCTCGCCGCCGAGGAGCTGGGCGCTCGCCCCGCCGCAGACGCCGAGCTCCTGGGCGAGCGCGAGGTCCGCGATGGGGGCCAGCGCCACGACACCGCGCAGCGCGGGCGGCGCGGGGGTGTACCAGGGCGCGTCCGGCGGCAGGACGTGCCGGGCGGCGGCCCACAGCGCGAGGTGGCCGCCGGCCGAGTGGCCGGTGAGCACGGTGCGCCGCGGGTCCGCGGCGGGCAGCAGCCGCGCGGCGAGGGAGGGCAGCGCGTCGAGCGCGGCGGCGACGTCGTCGAAGGTCTCCGGCCAGCGTCCGGCCACCGGACCGGTCGCGCCCTGGTGCGGCAGCGGGCGGCCGCGGCGGTACTCGACACTGGCGACGGCGAGACCGCGCCGGGCCAGGAAGTCGGCGAACGGGCTCACGTGCCGCCGGTCGTACGGGGAGCGCCAGGCGCCGCCGTGCAGGACGACCACCAGCGGGGCCCCGGCCGCCCCGGAGCGCGGCGCGTAGAAGTCGACGACCTGGTCCGGGTGATCGCCGTACGCGGCGGTGACGTCCGGCGGGACGGCGGGGTGCGAGAAGGCCGAGGCCTCCTCCGCCTCGTCGCGCGCGGCGGCTTCGTCCGGCATGCTCCAACCTCTCGCTGTCACGGGGCAATTGCACGGGCCGCCGGGGGGCCGGAGCGGCTCGGGCGGGGTAAGCGGACGCTACCAGGCCGGTGACGTGCGCCGACCCGGGCCGCTCCGGGTAAACGGTCCCGCCGTTCCGTTACCCTGGCGGGCATGAGCAGCGAACCCGAACCCGGCACCCTCCGCCCCGGCGGCCGCACCGCCCGGGTCCGCGCGGCGGTGCTCGACGCCGCCGGCGACCTCCTGGCCGAGCAGGGCTTCGACCGGCTCGACCTGGCGGAGGTCGCGCGCCGCGCGGACGTCGGCAAGACCACGGTGTACCGGCGCTGGTCCTCCCCCGCCGGGCTGGTCGCCGACCTGCTCGCGCAGATGGCCCAGGAGTCGCTGCCGCGCGCGGCGACCGGCTCGCTCCGCGGCGACCTCACCGCCAACGCGCGCCTGGTGCGGCGCACCCTCGCCGACCCCCGGCAGGGGCCGCTGTTCCGTGCGGTGATCGCGGCGGCGGCCTGCGACCCGCGGACGGCCGACGCGCTGCGGCGGTTCTACGAGGTCCGGGTCGCCGAGTGGGCGCCCGCCGTCGAAGAGGCCGTCGCCCGCGGCGAGTTGCCGGCCGGGACGGACGCCGCGGAGGTGGTGCGCGCGGTCTCCGCGCCGCTCTACTACCGCCTGCTGACGACCGGGGCCGCGCCCACCGAGGCGGACGCGGCCCGGTCCGTGGCCGCCGCCGTGGCGGCGGCCGGGGCCGGCGTCTACGTCAGCTGACCGTCTCGGCGAGCACCCGCGCGGCCCGCTCCACCTCGGCGAAGCCCAGGTACAGCGGCGTGAACCCGAACCGCAGCACATCGGGCGCCCGGAAGTCACCGACGACGCCCGCCGCGACCAGCCGCTCCATCACCGCGCCCGCGTCCGCGCACCGCAGCGCCACCTGGCTGCCCCGCTCGGCGTGCGCCACCGGGGTCACCGGCTCGACCCGCCCCGCCGGGACGTACGCCTCGACGCACTCCAGGAAGAAGTCCGTCAGGGCGAGGGACTTGGCGCGCACCGCGGCGACCGAGACGTCCGGCCGCGACCAGACCTCCAGGGCCGCCTCCAGGGCCAGCATCGACAGGATGTCCGGCGTCCCGACGCGGCCGCGCACCGCGCCGTCGGCGGCCGTGTACTGCGCCCGCATCCCGAACGGCTCGGCGTGCGAGTTCCACCCCGGCAGCGGCGAGTCGAAGGCCGCCTGGTGCTCGCCGCGCACGTACAGGTACGCGGGCGAACCCGGGCCGCCGTTCAGGAACTTGTACGTGCAGCCCACCGCGAGGTCGACGCCGTGCTCGTCCAGGCCGACCGGGAGCGCGCCCGCGCTGTGGCACAGGTCCCAGACGCTCACCGCGCCGGCCGCGCGCACCGCCGCCGTCAGCGACGGCAGGTCGTGCAGCCGCCCGGTGCGGTAGTCGACGTGGTTCAGGAGCACCGCCGCGGTACGGGAGGTGAGCGCGCCCGGCACCTCACCGGGCGCCACCGCCCGCACCGTGCACCCCGTCAGCCGCGCCGCGGAGGCGGCGATGTAGCCGTCCGTCGGGAAGGTCGCGGCGTCGACGAGTATCTCGTCACGCCCCTGTCCCGCGAGCCGCACCGCGCCCACCAGGGCCTTGAAGACGTTGACGCTGGTGGAGTCGCCGACCACGATCCGCCCGGGCGCCGCGCCGACCAGCGGCGCGATCCGGTCGCCGATCCGCTCCGGCGCGGTCCACCAGCCGGACTCGCTCCAGGAACGGATGCGCAGCTGCCCCCACTCCCGGCGCACCACCTCGTCGAGGCGCCCGGGGACGTTCGCGGGCAGCGCCCCCAGCGAGTTCCCGTCGAGGTAGACCCCGTCGCCGAGGTCGTCCAGGACGAAGTCGGCGCGTACCGCGGCCAGTTGATCGGCCGCGTCCAGCTCGTACGCCCGCTCCCGCAGGTCAGACATGGGACCTCGCCGTCCACAGCTCGGGGAACACGTTCTTCTGGGCGCGCTTCTCCAGCCACGCCACTCCGGCGGAGCCGCCGGTGCCGGTCTTGGATCCCATCGCGCGGCGCGTGGCCACCAGATGGTCGTTGCGCCAGCGCCACACCAGCTCGGCCACGTCGGTCAACGCCTCGCCGAGCCGCGCCAGTTCGGCGCTCTCGTCGCCCGCGTACAGCTGTGTCCAGACGGCCTCCACCTCGGGCGAGGGCTCGTAGCGCCGCGACACGTCACGCTCCAGGACGGCGCGCGGCACCGGGTGGCCGCGCCGGGCGAGCAGCCGCAGCACCTCGTCGTAGAGGCTCGGCTCGTGCAGCGCCTTCTCCAGCTCGGCGTGGACGCGGGGCGCGCCCCGGTGCGGCACCAGCATCGACGCCGACTTGTCGCCGAGCAGGAACTCCATCCGCCGGTACATCGCCGACTGGAAGCCGGAGCCCTCGCCGAGCGAGGACCGGTAGGAGTTGAACTGGGCCGGGGTGAGCCCCGACAGCGGCCGCCACGAGGCGTTCAGCGCGTCCAGCTCGCGCACCGAGCGCTTCAGCGCGGCCACGGCGGCCGGCACGTCGTCGGCGGCGAGGGCGGCGGCTGCCGTCTGCCACTCGTGCACGATGACGGTGAACCAGAGCTCCATCACCTGGGTCGTGACCAGGAAGACCATCTCGCCCGGGTCGTCCGAGCGCAGGTGCTGGAGGTGGGTGAGGACATCGGCCTGGACGTAGTCCTCGTAGGGCGTGGTGCCCGCGAAGTCGAGATGCGGGGCTGCGGAGGTGTCCGCTCCATGATCCGCGTCGTGGGACATCGCTGTCTCCTGAATGTGTACTCCGGGTAGCGGTCCGCCCTGCCGTTACCGGCACGGGGCCCCGGTCCCCGCCTCGCATCCTTCACAATGGTCCCCCACGACGGCAAGGCCCGCCCGGCCACCGGCGGGCCTCACCGTCCGTGACCGGCTCAGCCGAGGGTCTGCGCCGCCGCCGGCGAGGAGTCCTTGAGGAACTGCGCGCAGCGCTCGTGCTCCTCCTGCTCGCCGATGGAGCCGGCCGCCCGGGCCAGGGCGTGCAGGGCGCGCAGGAAGCCGCGGTTCGGCTCGTGCTCCCACGGCACGGGCCCGTGGCCCTTCCAGCCGGCGCGCCGCAGGGAGTCGAGGCCGCGGTGGTAGCCGGTGCGCGCGTACGCGTACGACTCGACGACGCTGCCCCGCTCGAACGCCGCGTCGGCGAGCTGCGCCCAGGCGAGCGAGGAGGTCGGGTACTTGGCGGCCACCTCGGCCGGCGGCGTCCCGGCCGCGAGCAGCTCGCGCGGCTCCGGGTCGTCGGGCAGGTGGGTCGGGGGCGGTCCCCCGAGCAGGTTCTCGTGAAGGCTCATGGTTTCCAGTCTGCGCCATCCGGGCGCCTGTCCTCCACGTGGGTGATCAGTCACGCCCGGTGACGGTGCGCACGCCCCGCACCAGCGCGTCGATGCCCGCCTCCGCCTTGCTCCGCGGGCAGCCGAGGTTGAGCCGCACGAAGCCGGGCGCCCCGTAGGTGCCGCCCGGCATGACGGCGACCTTCTCCTGCTCGACGAGGACGCGCTGCAACTCCTCGTCGGCGGTGACGCCGAGCGGCCGCAGGTCGACCCAGGCCAGGTAACCGGCGTCCGGGGGCGTCCACTTCAGCTCGGGGAAGGCCGCGTCGAGCCGCTCCTGGAGCAGCCGCAGATTGCCGTACGTGTAGGCGCGCAGGGCGTCCAGCCAGGCGCCGCCCTCGCGGTAGGCGGCGATGTGGGCGGTCAGCGTGAGCACGGCCGGGGAGCCGAGGCCCTCGCCGGTGTTCATCCGCCGGACGAACGCGGCGTGGTCGTCCGGGTCGCCGACGAACCCGTAACTGCCGCTGAGCGCGGGGAAGTTGAAGGATTTCGTGGCCGAGGTGACCAGCGCCCAGCGCACCCCGTCGGCGTACCGGGTCCACGGCAGGTGGGTGTGCCCGTCGTGGGTGAGGTCGGCGTGGATCTCGTCGCTGATCACCGCCACGTCGTGGGCCCGGGCCAGCTCCGCGAACCGGCGCAGCTCGCTGTCGGTCCAGACGCGGCCCGTCGGGTTGTGCGGCGAGCACAGGATCAGCACGCGGCTGTCGGGGCGGGCCAGCTCCCGCTCCAGGCCGGCCCAGTCGTCGGGGCCGACGGTCCGCATCTCGCGCCCGAGCCCGGTGACCGCCTTGCGGAAGCCGTCGTAGGTCGGGGTGTGCAGGACGACGCCGTCACCGGGCCCGGTCCACATCCGCAGCAGCTGCGATATCTGGTTGAGGACGGACGGGGCGTAGACGAGCCGGCCGGTGTCGACGTCGGTGGCGTACCGGGTGCGGAACCAGTCGCGGACCGCGCCGCGGAAGTCCTCGTTCTGCCAGTCCGTGTAGCCGAACACCCCGTGCGCGAGGCGCGCGCCGAGGGCGCCCAGCACCTCGGGCGCACAGGCGAAGTCCATGTCGGAGATGGTGAACGGCAGCAGGTCGGGGACGGGGAAGCGGTCCGCGATGCCGTCCCACTGCACGCACCAGGTGCCGTGCCGGTCGACAGGGGTGTCGAAGTCGTACGTCACTTTCGGGGGCACCTCCGGGCATGGCGCGGGCCCGGCGCCCCGAAGGACGGCCGGGCCCGCACACGGTCTGGTCAGGGACTACATGGTGCGTACTACTTGATGCGCGTGCCCGTCGAGCGCAGGCTCTCGCAGGCCTCGACGATGCGGGCGGTCATGCTCGACTCGGCCTTCTTGCCCCAGACGCGGGGGTCGTAGGTCTTCTTGTTGCCGACCTCGCCGTCGACCTTCAGGACACCGTCGTAGTTCTCGAACATGTGACCGGCGATGGGCCGGGTGAAGGCGTACTGGGTGTCGGTGTCGAGGTTCATCTTCACCACGCCGTTCTCCAGCGCCGTGCGGATCTCCTCCAGGGTGGAGCCCGAGCCGCCGTGGAAGACGAAGTCGAACGGCTGGGAGCCGGCCGGCTTGCCGTACTTCTCGGCGACGCCCGCGTTCAGCTCGGCGAGCAGGTCGGGGCGGAGCACGACGTTGCCCGGCTTGTACACGCCGTGCACGTTGCCGAACGAGGCGGCCAGCAGGTAGCGGCCCTTCTCGCCCAGGCCGAGCGCCTCGACGGTGCGCACCGCGTCGTCGACCGTGGTGTAGAGGTTGTCGTTGATCTCGTGCGAGACGCCGTCCTCCTCACCGCCGGTCGGGGTGATCTCGATCTCCAGGATGATGTTCGCGGCCTTGGCCTTGGCGAGCAGCTCCTCGGCGATGGCGAGGTTGTCGGCGAGGGTCTCGGCCGAGCCGTCCCACATGTGCGACTGGAACAGCGGGTTCTGGCCCTTGGCCACGCGCTCGGCGGAGATGTCGAGCAGCGGGCGCACGTACCCGTCCAGCTTGCCCTTGGGGCAGTGGTCGGTGTGCAGCGCGATCTTGTTCGAGTACCGGGCGGCCGCGACGTGCGCGAACTCGGCGAGCGCCTGGGCGCCGACCACCATGTCCTTCACACCCTGGCCCGAGAGGTACTCGGCGCCGCCGGTCGAGATCTGGATGATGCCGTCGCTCTCCGCCTCCGCGAAGCCCTGGAGGGCCGCGTTCAGGGTCTGCGTCGAGGAGACGTTGATGGCCGGGTAGGCGAACTTCCCCGCCTTGGCCCGGTCGAGCATCTCGTTGTACTGATCCGGGGTTGCGATGGCCATCTGCCGACTCCTCGTGAAGCGCGCGATTGCGGGTTTGGGTTGTTTCAGGTGTCTCGACCGGTGGTCCGACCCTCACCAAGTCCATGGGGTGACGTCATCGTCGCCCCCATCCTTCCAGACGCGGCGCCGGACCGGGGGCCGGGCCGGGTCCGGGCGCTCAGTCCAGGCCGAGCTCGTCCTTGGAGAACGCGAACAGGTACGGCACTCCGGCGCCCTCGGTGATCTTCTCGGCGGCGCCGGTCGCGCGGTCCACGATGGTCGCGACGCCGACGACCTCGGCGCCCGCCTCCCGGACGGCCTCGACGGCGGTCAGCGGGGAGCCGCCGGTGGTGGAGGTGTCCTCGACGACGAGCACCCGGCGGCCCTTGATGTCGGGGCCCTCCACCCGGCGCTGCATCCCGTGCGCCTTGGCGGCCTTGCGGACGACGAACGCGTCGAGGCGCTGCCCGCGGGCCGAGGCGGCATGCAGCATCGCACCGGCGACGGGGTCGGCGCCCATCGTCAGCCCGCCCACCGCGTCGTACTCCAGCTCCGCCGTCAGGTCCAGCAGCACCTGCCCGACGAGCGGGGCGGCCTCGCCGTCGAGGGTGACGCGACGCAGGTCCACGTAGTAGTCGGCCTCCAGGCCGGAGGAGAGCGTCACCTTGCCGTGCACCACGGCCTTGTCCTTGATCTGCTTCAGCAGCGCCGCGCGCACGTCGTTCGTCGTCATGACTACGAGCTTAAAGGCGCCGCCAGGACCAGGTCGTGGTGGCCTCCAGCGGCTCCACCGGGGTGACCAGGCGCGGAGCGGTGTTCAGGCCGTTCGGCGGGCCGGTCTGCGGCTCGACGCAGACGGCCGCCTCCTGCTCGTCGTAGACCACGACCCACTGCTCGCGACTGGCGACCGTCAGCTCCAGGGCGCCGGGCCAGGTCAGCGTCACGTCCACGCCGTCGGGCATCCCGAAGCAGTCGTCCCAGGGGCCGGGCTTCGGGGCGGTGCGGTGGCCGGTGGGCAGGTGGTCGTCGCCGCGCTCCTCCTGCCAGGCCGGCTCGAAGGCGAGCTCCACGCCGGCGCCGCCGAACGTCCGGTTGAACCAGGGGTGCCAGCCTGCCTGCGCCGGGAATGAGTCGCCGTACGTCTCGACGCCCAGGGTCAGCGTCAGCGCGTCCTCGCCGAGGGCGACGATCTGCGTGACGCGCCCGCTGTAGGGCCACGGGTCGGTGAGGTCGTACGTGAAAACGGCCTCGGTGCCGCTGACGCGGGCCGTGGTCCACTCGGCGTCCCGGGCGAAGCCGTGGATGGCGTGCGGCGGGGAGTTCAGCGGCATCTGGTGGAGCTGCCCGCCGTCGCGAAATTGCCCGTCCCTGATCCGCCCACACCACGGCACCATCGGGAAGCAGCCGTAGCGCTCCCCCTGCCGCAGCAGCTCGGCCCCGGCGATCTTCAGGCTGCTGATGCGGCAGCCGTTGCCCGGCGCCACGGTCACTTCCGCGTCGCCCGCGGTCAGCGTCGTCTCTCGAATCGTCACGGTTGCCGAGCCTATGCCGCGCGCTGTCAGCGGCGCCTGCGCAGCGCTCGTCCGACGACGATCGCGGAGGCGAGCGCGAGGGCGGCGGCGGGCGCGGCCCAGCGCAGTGTGGCGCTCGCGGTGACGCCCTCCGGCGCGGGCACCGGGGCGTACCGGCCGCGCGGCGGCGCGTGGTCGACCTCCTCGGCGCTGCGGCCGATCATCGTGCGGCGGGCGTGGGCGGCGGCCGGCTCGGGCGGCAGCTCGCCGCCCTCGCGCGGGGCCTCGTCCGAGGCGGGGTCCAGGGAGGGGGGCGGGACGTCGGTGTCGAAGAGGGAGGCGTGGGCCGTGGCGGGGCCGGTGCCGTCTCCCGCGCCGTCGAGCTCGTCGCCCTCGGCGGTGGGGGCGGGCCGGTCGAGGTCGTCGCCGTCCAGGAGCTCGTCGCCCTCGTCGCCCTCGTCGTCCTCGTCGGCCCCGTCTTCGAGGGGGTCGAGCGCGTCGTCCGGCTCCTCCTCCGAGCCGGGCTCCTGTCCGGCCGCGCCGAGGTTCCCAGCGAAACGGTTCAGCAGCCGGTGGACGGCCGCGGCCACGGCCTCCGGCGGGAGGTCGGTGACGCGGCCGTCCCCGGAGCCGGTGCCGGTGAAGGTGAGTGCGGAGCCGCCGTCGGAGGCGCCGACCCGGGCGGTCAGCGCGAACCGGACGCCGCCGGTGCCGCGGGCCTCGGTGCCCTCGCCCGTCATCGCGTACGAGCCGTCGGGCTCCTCGGTGACGCGGACGCTGCCGCGGTACGTGATGGTGTGCCCCTCGATACGTACCTTGAGGCGGCCTCCCTCGCCCGACGCGTCGCGCTGGAACCCGGGCAGGGCCCGGGCCACGCGAAGGGGGTCGCAGAGGACCGCCCGCAGGGACTCCGCCGGAACCGGAACGAACACCTCATGCTCCATGGCACCCGAGCGTAGCGACTCCGTCGGTTCAGGGGGTCTTCTTGGGGGCGGCCGGGTGGGATTTCGTTGCGGGGTGCGGGTGCGGACGCGCCGTAGGGGGCGGCGGGTCTGATCGCGGGTGCGGGTCCGGTGGGGGCTGGTCGCGCAGTTCCCCGCGCCCCTGGAGGCTTGCGGCTTCGCCGCTGCCTCAGGGGCCCGATGAGATGGCGCACGAAGTGCGCATCTCAGGGGCGCGGGGAACTGCGCGACCAGCCCCCACCGGAGGTGCAGACGAACGGGGGCGCACGCAGTGCGCCTTCCAGGGGCGCGGGGAACTGCGCGACTAGCCCCCACCGGGGCGCGCCCGAAGAACTGCCCAGGGGCGCGGGGAACGGCGCGACCAGCCCCCACCGGAGGGGCAGACGAACGGGGGCGCACGCAGTGCGCCTTTCAGGGGCGCGGGGAACTGCGCGACCAGCCCCCACCGGGCCGCGCCCGAGAGAAGACGGATCGTGCGGGTCAGTCGTCGTAGCGCGGGCGCAACAGCGTGGAGGGCGGATGTCCCGGCTCGGCCCGAAGCGGCCGCACCCCGTCGACGCGGGGTACCGCAAAGCCCCCCACGACAACCCCACCCCCACCCTCCCCACCCCGGTAGGCCACCACCCGCAACCCGACGGACCGCACCGTACTGACCACCGTCCAGAACCGCCCGGACGACACCGCCCCACCCCCCACCGCAACCCGCCCACCCCCACCGAGCACCCGCCCCACCAGCCCGTAGAACTCCTGCGAGTAGAGCGTCGTACCGCCCGCACCCCCGGGCCCGGGCAGATCGCAGATCACCACGTCGTAGGCGCGGGACGCGGGCAGCTCCCGGAGCCGCTCGAAGACGTCCCCCGTGCTCACCCGGACCCGCGCGTCCCCCAGCGCCCCCCGGTTCAGCGCCCGCAGCCCCGGATCGGTCCGGGCGAGCCGGACGAGCCCGGGATCGGTGTCGATGACGTCGACCCGCCGCACCCCGGGCCGGCTCAGCACCTCCCGCACGGCGAGCCCGTCGCCCCCGCCGAGCACGAGCACCCGCGCATGCGGCCCCCCGCGCATCACCGGCCCGACCAGCGCCGCGTGCCGGCGCGCCTCGTCCCGCGCGCCGGCCCGCAGCCGCCCGTCCAGGTACAGGGCGAGGGGCCGGGACCCGCCACCGGTGAGGACGACCTCCTGCACCGTGGTCCGCTCGGCGACCCGCACGTGCGCCCCGAACATCGCCTGCCGCGCGGCCCGCTCGAAGTCGTCGACGAGGACCCACGCCGCGCCGAGCAGGCTCAGCACCACGACCTCGGCGACGAGCACCAGCCAGCGGCCCCGGACGCTCAGGTCCCGCCGCAGCAGGCCGAGCACGAGCGCGCCGCCCGCCACCGCGTTGACCACACCGGTCAGCAGCGCGCCCGTCAGCTGCCCGAACACGGGCAGCAGCAGGAAGGGGAAGGCGAGGCCGCCCACCAGCGCGCCCACGTAGTCCGCCGCGAAGAGGTCGGCGACGGCGCCGCCCGCGTCCTGGCGTCTGATCCGCTGGATGAGCACCATCAGCAGCGGCACCTCGGCGCCGATCAGCACGCCGATCCCGAGCGAGAAGGCCACGAGGAGCCAGCGCGAGCCCTCGGTCCACGCCCCGTCCCGCCCGCCGGTCCAGGCGAAGACCGCGTACAGCGCCATCGCGCTGCACCCGCCGACCAGCGCGAGCGCGGCCTCGACGAGGCCGAACCCGACGGCGGCGCGCGGCCGCAGCCGCTTGGCGGCCAGCGAACCGACGCCCATGGCGAAGACCATGACGGAGAGCACGACGGAGGCCTGGGTGACCGAGTCGCCCATGAAGTAGGTGGCGAGGGCCACCAGTTCGAGCTCGTAGACGAGCCCGCAGGCCGCGCAGACGAAGACGCAGACCAGCACGAGGAACCGGCCCACGCCCGGCGTCACCGGGAGCGGGGCCCGGCCGGGCTCGCTCGCCGGCCGGGACACTCCGCGTCCAGCGGGCGGGGCGGACACGTGCGGTTCGATCACGACTGGCACGCTACGTGAACGCCCGACCGCGTCTCGTCACCCACACGTGTGGATCCGGCGCATCGCACGCATACTCCGCCGGGCCGCCGGCTCCGCCGGACGCCCTCTTCTCTCGGCGCCCCGCGGCCTACCGCCCCACCCCCGCGGGCATCCGCGCCACCACCCGGCTGCGGGTGGCGACCAGTTGGCCGTCCTGCGGATAGGCGTGCCAGGTGCGCCAGCGGACCTGGCCGTCGTGGTGCTGGGCGAGCATCGCGGTGAAGGCGTGCGGGCTGCCGGGGAAGACGCCCGCGATGCCGTTCGGGTGGTCGGCGACCAGGGCGAGCAGCTCCTGGGCCCGGCCCGCGAACTGGCCCTCCGTCAGGTTCTCCACCCGCGCGGCGAACTCGTACTCGCAGTCGCCGACCCGCTTGGCGACGCCGAGCGGGAGCGGGGTGCTGCTGCCCGGGATGCAGGCGACGGTCTCCGAGCAGCTGCCGTGCGCCTCCTCCAGGAGGACCTGGTGGGAAGCGCCGAGCAGCCTCAACTGCAGTCTTGCTCCGCCGAGTTCGAGGTCGAGCGTGGCGAGGGCGGGGAGCGGCTCGCGCCCCAGCGCCCAGGCCAGGTCGGCGGCGTTCGTGTCGGTGTAGGCGGTGTTCAGGGTCGTGAGCATGGTCGGCTCCGCTAGCACGCAAAGGGAGATGGGGCCGGCTACGTCATGGGGACCGGCTCGTGCCCACGCGAACGCGAGGAGAACGTAGTACGGGGGCTGAGTTGACGGTTAAAGGGAAACATGGGCGGTGGCGCCCTCACCGCGTTTTTACCCAACTTCGGAGGGTTTCCATCCCCCCGAGGGCTCCACAGTTCAACTGTTCAACTGTCGCCGTCACCTTTCGCGCCCAACTCACCCCTGCCGGGCGTCAAGGGGAACGTGCGTGCGGCCCGCGCGGGTCGAAAAACTGCCCCGTGTCAGTCGCCTCCGCGCGGGCCGCACACCCCCGGCCGTGCCGTCAGCTCCCGCCGCCGCACCCGCCGCCGCCACCACAGGACGAGCCACCCCCGCCGCAGGACGAGCCGCCCCCGCCGCAGGAGGACCCGCCACCGCAGGAGTGCCCGCCGCCGCACGACGAGTGGTGGCCGTGGTGGTGCCCGGAGGACCCGGACGAGTCCGCGATCCCGCCGGCGCTCCCCGCACCCCCGGCCCACCAGCTGCTGCTGCCCGCGCCGCGCGCGCCGCGCCCCTTCTTGGGCGACGGCCGCTGACCGCGGCCGCCCGCTCGGGCCGTCGCGGCGACAACGGCGACGACCAGACCCACGAAGACCACCGTGACGACTGCTCCCATCACGGGCCCTCCTCTCTCTACCCCCGTGTCCCCCGAGGGGCGCCCCGTGCGGGCGTGCCAGGGGGATGCCCGCGCCCCCTCCCGCCCAAAGCAGAGTTGAGCAACTCCAGAGCTTTCCCGGCCCCGGCCGCCCGCGGGACGCGCCGCCCGGCCCCGCACCCGCGCCTGCCCGGCGTCCGACAGGATGGGGGGTGCACGCTCGGGATCGGCTGGCGAGGAGATGGTGGTACATGAACGGCAGGCGCGGCAGGCCGCTGCTCAACCGCAGGCTGGACGGGTTCGGGACGACGATCTTCGCGGAGATGTCGGCCCTGGCGGCACGGACGGGGGCGATCAACCTCGGTCAGGGCTTCCCGGACACCGACGGCCCGGAGGCGGTGCGCGAGGCGGCCGTGCGGGCCCTGCGCGACGGCCGCGGCAACCAGTACCCGCCGGGCCCCGGCGTCCCCGAACTGCGGACGGCCGTCACCGCGCACCAACACCGTTTCTACGGCCTGGAGTTCGACCCGGACACCGAGGTCCTCGTCACGGCCGGCGCCACCGAGGCGATCGCCGCCACGATGCTCGCGCTGCTCGAACCCGGCGACGAGGTCATCGCCTTCGAGCCCTACTACGACTCGTACGCGGCCTGCGTCAGCATGGCGGGCGCCACCCGCGTCCCGCTGACCCTGCGCGCCCCCGGCTTCCGCCCGGACCTGGACGCGCTGCGCGACGCGGTGACCGACCGGACCCGGCTGCTGCTCCTCAACTCCCCGCACAACCCGACGGGCATGGTGCTGACCCGCGAGGAGCTGACGGCCATCGCCGAACTGGCGGTGGAGCGCGACCTGATCGTGGTGACGGACGAGGTGTACGAGCACCTGACGTACGACGGCGCCGAGCACATCCCGCTGATCTCCCTGCCGGGCATGCGGGAGCGCACCGTCGCCATCTCCTCCGCCGGCAAGACGTTCTCCTTCACCGGCTGGAAGGTCGGCTGGGTCACCGCCGCCGCGCCGCTGATCGGGGCCGTCCGCACGGCGAAGCAGTTCCTCACGTACGTCTCCGCCGGCCCGTTCCAGTACGCGGTCGCGGAGGCGCTGGCGCTGCCGGAGTCCTACTTCACCGGGTTCCGGGACGAGTTGCGGGTCAAGCGCGACATCCTCGCCGACGGGCTCACGGCCGCGGGCTTCGAGGTCTTCCGGCCGCAGGGCACGTACTTCATCACCACCGACATCGCCGGACTCGGCGAGAAGGACGCTCTCGCCTTCTGCCGCGCCCTGCCGGAGCGGTGCGGGGTGGTCGCGGTCCCCGCCTCGGTCTTCTACGACGATCCCGAGGCGGGCCGGGGCCAGGTGCGCTTCGCCTTCTGCAAGCGCGAGGACGTGCTGCGCGAGGCCGCCGCCCGGCTCGCGCGGTAGTCCGGCGCGCCGCGTCGCCGACGATCCCCCCGGCAGAGGCCCGTCGACGACGAACGAAGTTCATCCTGAATCCCTTCGCTCCCCGGACAACGAACTAAATTCGGCGCTCCACCGAAAGTTCCGTCCGTCCTCTAGCATGGCGCGCGGCGGTCCGGCCAACTGCCTGGAATTGCCGCTTCCATTCTCCAGAGAGGCGAGCGAAGTGAAGAAGGTCCTGCTCGTTGAACTGTCCGTGTTCGAGCGCATGACACCCCTGGCCTCGGGTTATCTCCAGGCGTACGCCACCACGGATCCGGTGGTGCGTGACGCCTATCGATTCGAGCGGTACACGACGGTCGCCAAGGCGTCCCGGGCGGAAACGGCCCGGGATCTCCTCCGGGCCGAGGCCGACGTGTACGGATTCAGCTGCTACGTATGGAACATGGGGCTCGTGCGGTCCCTGATAAAGATTCTCCGGGAAGCCCGGCCGGACGCCCACATCATTCTCGGCGGCCCCCAGGTGATGTCCCAGGGCCTGCGCTATCTGGACAGCGCGGACGAGCGCACCGTGATCTGCAACGGCGAGGGCGAGATCACCTTCACCCATTACTTACGCGCGCTCACCGAGAACTCCCCGCGCCTCGACGAGGTCGGCGGACTCAGCTTCTACCGCGACGGCGACCTGGTCACGACCGAGAAGCAGGCCAGGATCAAGGATCTGGACGAGGTGCCCTCGCCCTTCCTGACCGGCGTCTTCGACTCCGCGTACAGCATCGCCATCCTGGAGACCAACCGCGGCTGCCCCTACCACTGCGGGTTCTGCTTCTGGGGCGCCGCCACCAACGACCGGGTGCACCGCTTCGACGAGGAGCGGGTCCGCGAGGAGATCGCGTGGACCGCCCGGAACGAGATACTTTTCCTCTTCATCGCCGACGCCAACTGGGGCATGCTCGCCCGGGACGTCGACATCTCCCGGCACATCACGGACTGCGCCCTGGAACACGGCGCACCCAACGTCGTCTACTTCTCCGCGGCGAAGAACAAGCCGCACGCGGTCACCGAGATCACCAGCATCTTCCAGAACGCGAACCTGATCGCCTCGCAGCCCGTCTCGCTCCAGACGCTGGAGCCGAAGAGCCTCGATCTGATCGCCCGCTCGAACATCAAGCTGAGCGCGTTCGCGGAGATCCAGGAGGACCTGCGCGAGAAACAGATAAGTTCCTACATCGAACTGATCTGGCCACTGCCGGGCGAGACCCTGGAATCCTTCAAACGCGGTATCGGGACCCTGTGCGAGAACGAGGCGCAGACCGTGATCGCCTATCCGCATCTCCTGCTCAACAACACCCCCATCTTCCACAGCGCGGAGAAAATGGGGATCGTGAGCCGGGCGGCCGGCGGCGGCGCCGCGGAGGCCGAGGTCGTCATCGGCACGAAGGAAGTCTCCGTACCGGAATTCGTCGACGGCATGTATTACTTCTACGCCTTCCACGCGCTGCACAACACGCGCAGCCTGCGGGCCGTCAGCCGCTACCTCGTGAAACAGCGCGGGATGCGCTACGAGGACATCTTCGCCGCCTTCGCCGCGTACCTGCGCGAGCAGGGCGAGGACGACCCGGTCTTCGCGTACGCGGCGGAATCGATCCGCGACGCCGACTACTACGACGTCAACAACTACGGCTACTACATCCACTCCGTACTCCACGAGCACCGGGAGACGTTCACCCGGCACGTGCGCGACTTCGCGCGCGGCCAGGAGTGGTGGGCGGACCGCAAGGTGCGCGCCCTCTTCGAGATCGACCTGCTCAACCGGCCCTACATGTACAGCAACACCCCCATGGACGTGCGGGCCGAGGACCTCCAGGAGCTGCGACTGCTGCGCGAGGGCCCCCGCAGCCACACCGTCCGGGTCCCGGCGGAGCACCTGGCGGAGCTGGCCGACGCCGTCCAGCTCCAGGGGATGCCCGCCGACGGCGTGTTCACCGTCGAGCACAAGCGGCTCCAGTACCCGTTCATGCCCACGCAGAGCCGTGACCACAGCGGCTCCTACTGCCACGGAATGATCGAGAAGGTCGGGAACGTCATGCCGTTCTGGTTCCCCGCCGACGCCGGCCGGCCGGCCGGCGCTCCGTCCGGCGAGAAGGGAATCCACGCCCATGCCGCGCTCTGACATCGGTTCACTCAACGACCTCTTCGCCGAGCACGTCCAGCGCGGCCCCGACGCGCCCGCCGTGGCCTACGGGCCCGTCACCCTGACCTACCGCGAGCTGGACCGGGTGACGAACGCGCTCGCCGCGCGGCTGCGCGAACTCGGCGTGCAGCGCGACCGGCCGGTCGCGCTGCGGGCCGAACGCAGCGCCGGTCTCGTCGTCGGCATGCTCGCCACCGTCAAGGCCGGCGGCGCCTACCTCACCCTGGACCCGGAGCTGCCGCCCGCCCGGCTGCGCACGGTCCTGGAGGAGTCCAAGCCGGTGGCGCTGCTCGCGGAGTCCGGCGGCGAGGACCCCAGCGGCCTGGGCCTGCCGGTGCTCGCCGTCGCCGGGTACCTCGGCGACGACGTGCGGCGCGACGCCGCGCACGACGTGCGGGTCGACGGCGGCGCCACCCCCGACGACCTCGCCTACATCGTGTACACCTCCGGCTCGTCCGGCCGGCCGAAGGGCATCTGCGTCACGCACCGCAACGTCGCCCAGCGCACCCGGGACGTGGACTACCTGCGGTTCGCCCCGGGGGACCGCGTCGCCCAGATAGCCAACGCGGCCTTCGACTCGGCGACCGTCGAGGTGTGGGGCGCGCTGCTGAACGGCGCCGAGCTCATCGGCTTCGACCGGGACACCATCCTCTCGCCGGGCCGGCTGGCCGCCGCCCTGCGCGAGCGGCGCATCGACACCATGGTGGTGGCGACCCCGCTCTTCAACCAGCTGGCCGCGGACGACCCCACGACGTTCGCCACGGTCTCCCAGGTCCTCGTCGGCGGCGACGTCATGGCGGTCGGCCCGGCCAACGCCGTGGCGGCACAGCCGGGTTGCACCCTGCTGAACGGGTACGGCCCGGCCGAGTGCACGACGCTCGCCACCGCGCACCACGTCACGCCGATGCCCCCGGACCAGCTCCGCGTCCCGATCGGGCGCCCCGTCGCGCACACCACCTGCTACGTGCTCGACGACGCGCTGCGGCCCCAGCCGGCCGGCACCCCCGGCCAGCTCTACATCGGCGGGGACGGCGTGGCCCGCGGCTACCTCGACCGCCCGGACCTGACGGACGAGCGGTTCCTGCCCGACCCGTTCGCGGCGGAGCCCGGCATGCGGATGTACGCGACCGGGGACCAGGTACGCGAACTGCCCGACGGCTCCCTCGACTTCCTCGGCCGGACCGACTTCCAGGTCAAGGTCCGCGGGTACCGGGTCGAGACGAACGAGGTCGACGCCACGCTGCTGCCGCGTCCCGGCATCCGGGAGACGGTGACGGTCGCCGCCGCCGACCCCGCGAGCGGGGACACGGCGCTCGTGACGTACTACGTGGCGGAGGCCGGCGCGGCGGTGGAACCGGACGGGCTGCTGGCGTTCCTGCGGGAGCGGCTGCCCTCCTACATGGTCCCGGCGCGGCTGATCCCGCTGCCCGCGCTGCCCAAGAACGCCAACATGAAGGTCGACCGCGCGCAGCTGCCGCCGCCGGGGACGGGCGCGGCCGCGGCTGCGGCTGCGGCTGCCGTGCCGGAGAGCCCGGCCGAGGAGGCGCCCGCCGGGCTCGACGACGAGATCGCCGTCCTGATCGGGCAGCTCCTCGACGTGCCGCGCTTCGGCCGCACGGAGAACTTCTTCGACGCGGGCGGCCAGTCGATGCTCGCGATCCGGCTGCTCACCCAGGTCGGCCGGCGCTTCGACGTCGCCATGACGCTGGCGGACTTCTTCGAGGACCCCACCGCGCGCGGCATCGCCGACCACATCCGGGGGCAGCGGGGGTGAGCGACGAGACGTGGTTCCCGCCGTGCCGTCCCGCCTCGGCACCGGCGCCGGTGCTCGACGCGGACGCCGTCCAGTTGTTCTGCCTGCCGCACGCCGGGGCCGGGGCCGCCACCTACCGGGAGTGGCCCGCCGCGCTGGCCCCGCGCATCGAGGCGATCCCCGTGCAGCTGCCGGGCCGCGAGAGCCGCCACCGCGAACCCGCCCGGCGCAGGGCCGGGCAGCTCGTCGAGGAGCTGACCGGGCCCCTGGCGAGCCGCGCGGGGCCGGACTTCGCGCTGTTCGGGCACAGCATGGGCGCCCTGCTCTGCTACGAGCTGGCGCACGCGCTGACCGCGCTCGGGCGGCCCCCGCGTCATCTGTTCGTCTCCGGGCTCGGTGGGCCGCACCTGCCGTTCGCGGGGCCCGTGCTGCACGAGAAGACGGACGACGAGCTGATCGCGGCGGTCGCCGAGATGGAGGGCACGTCGCCGGAGGTGCTGGGCCAGCCCGAGCTGGTGCAGTTGCTGTTGCCGCTGCTCCGGGCGGATCTCACGGTGTGGGAGACGTATGTGCCGCGGCCGCGGGGGGCGTTGCGGGTGCCGGTGCCGATCACCGCGCTCGGGGGGCGGGCGGATCCCGGGGTGGGGGTCGATCGGCTCCGGGCGTGGGGGGAGTTGACGTCCGTCGGGTTCGCCGTGGAGGTCTTCGACGGGGGGCACTTCTTCCACCATGACGGGGCGGACGAGGTGGCGGCGGTGATCCGTAAGACGCTGCTGGACTGAGTCCGGGCCGGGGCGGGTCGGGGCGGGTCGGCGCCCACCCGCCGCAGGTGGATGCGCATGTACGCGGGCGCGCCCCCGGTGGGGGCTGGTCGCGCAGTTCCCCGCGCCCCTGAAAGGCGCACTCCGTGCGCCCCCGTTTTTCGGCCGCCCGCCCGGTGGGGCTTCTCGCGCAGTTCCCCGCGCCCCTGAAGGCATGCGGCTTCGCCGCAGCCTCAGGGGCCGATGAGATGGCGCACGCAGTGCGCATCTCAGGGGCGCGGGGAACTGCGCGAGCAACCACGACGGCGCGTCGGCCGACCGATCGCCTTTGAGGGGCGCGGGGAACTGCGCGAGAAGCCCCACCGGCCGGGCAGCCGAACGGCCGACCCGTGAACTCAGGCCAGCCGGACGGGAAGCTCCTCCAGGCCATGGATGAGGCTGGACGGCCGCCACCGCAGCGCCGACACCGGCCGGGCCAGCCGCAATGCGGGGAACCGGCCGAGCAGCGCGCCGAACGCGATCTCTCCTTCCAGCCGCGCCAGCGGAGCCCCCAGGCAGTAGTGGATGCCGTGCCCGAACCCCAGGTGCCCGGACCGGTCCCGGCCCACGTCGAGCCGGTCCGCGTCGGGGAACCGCTCCGGGTCCCAGTTCGCCGACGCGGACGCGAGCATCACCCACTCCTTGGCGGGGACGGTGACACCGCCGATGGTCACCGGCTCCAGGGTGAAGCGTTCCGTCGCGTGGTTCAGCGGGTTGGCGTACCGCAGCAGCTCCTCCACCGCCGAGGGCAGCAGCGCGGGATCGTCCCGTAGCCGCTTCAGCTCGCCCGGATGCGTGAGCAGCGCCAGGCAGCCGTTGGCGATGAGGTTCAGCATCGTCTCGTGCCCGGCGACCAGCAGCAGGAACATCATCGAGAGCAGTTCGTGCTCGGAGAGCGAGTCCCCCGCGTCCCGGGCCGCGATCAGCGCCGAGAGCAGGTCGTCGGCCGGCTGCTCGCGGCGCTCGGCGACCAGCCGCGTGAAGTACTCGTACATGGCGACGGCGGCGGCCCGGGACTCCGTGCGGGTGCCCCGGGCGGAGAGCAGCGTCTCGGACCAGGCGCGGAACGAGGCCCGGTCGTCGGCCGGGATGCCGATCAGCTCGCAGATGACGGTCACCGAGAGCGGGAACGCGAACGCCTCGATCAGCTCGGTCTCCCGCGGCCCCGCCGCCATCGCGTCGAGCAGCGACTCGGTGACGGCCGCGATCCGGGGCCGCAGGCCCGCCACCCGGCGGGGCGTGAACGCCTTCACCACCAGGCGGCGCAGCCGGGTGTGGTCGGGCGGGTCGAGGTTGAGCATGTGCTGGTCCAAGTAGGCCTGCACGGGGTCGACGTTGATGTCGAAGTCCTCGGGCGTCATGTGGGTGACCCAGTCCTTGGCCACCCGCGGGTCGGCCAGCGCGGCCCGCACGTCCTCGTACCGGGTGACGAGCCAGACCCGCATGCCCTCGGTGGTGACGACCGGGGTGACCGGCGCGGCCGTGCGCAGCCGGGCGAAGAGGCCCTGGGGGTCCTGGAAGAAGGAGTCGTCGAGCCGCTCGGTCGCGGCGGCCCGCTCCTGTGCTGCGTGCGTCATGGCTGCGCCCTCCGCGGCTAGCCGACCGGTGTGCGGTCGTCGGCGACGACCGGCGGGGTGACGGGCGTTCTGCGCTCGATCATCCCGAGCGCGACCCCGGCGATGATGATGACGCCGCCGAAGACCTGCGGGAGCCGGACCGACTCCCCGTTGATCACCACGGCGCCCAGGACGCCGAAGACGGGCACCAGGTTCAGGATGTTGACCGCGACGCTCGACGTCATGCGGCTCAGCCCGTAGTTGTAGAGCAGGAAGCCGCCGACGGAGCACGCCACGGCGAGGTAGGCGAGGAGCGCCGAGGCGCTCGCGCCCGGCAGCTGCCAGTCCCTGGCCTCCCACAGGGAGGCGACCAGGAAGCCGCCGGCGCCGGCCACGGTCTGGTAGTAGGTGAGGTTCAGCGAGTCCTGGCCCCGGCCGGCGGTCTTGGCCAGCACGTTGTACCCGGCCCAGACCAGGCCGCCCAGGAGCAGCAGGACGTCGCCGAGCCAGCGGTCGCCGCCGCCGACCTCCGCGCCGTTGCGCACCACCAGGAACGCGCCCAGGGCGGCGAGCAGGACGCCGCCGATCCGGAAGAGCGGCAACCGGATCCGGAAGATCACCAGCTCCAGGAGCATGGTCATCAGCGGGTAGGTGGCGACGATCAGGGAGGCGTCGGATGCGGTCGACAGTTCGACGCCGATGTTCTCCAGGACGAAGTAGGCCGTGATGCCGAGCAGTCCGCTCAGGTAGATGAGCCGGCGCTGGCGGGCGTCCGGGCGGGCGGCGCCGCCCCGGCGCATGCGCAGCATGATGCCGAGCAGCACGGCGGCGAGCGTGAAGCGGATGGCCCCGATGCTCAGCGGCCCGACGTCCGCGAGGACCTCCTTGGTCACCGCGTACGAACTGCTCCAGAACAGCGCGGCCGCCACCACGGCGCAGATCGCCCAGACCCGGCCCTTGCCCGTGTCCCCCTCGTTCACGCTCGCGCTCCCCTCTGCCACGTACCTCGAACTCCGCCCGGAGCCCGCGGCAGAGAAGCGAATCTTCATCGGATCGCCTCGGCCAGGCTAGCAATATAGGCATATCTGGGGCAGTATTACCGAATATAATTCGGCCACCGGGGAGCGTGAAGGAACATGGACGAACTTGATTCGGCGCTGCTCCGCCTTCTGCAGCAGGACGGTCGGCGCACCAACCGGGACCTCGCGGAGAAACTGGGGATCGCGCCCTCCACCTGCCTGGAGCGCGTCCGTGCCCTGCGCGAACGCGGCGCCCTGCTCGGCTTCCACGCGGAGGTCGATCTCACCGCGCTGAACCGGGGGTTGCAGGCGATGATCGCCGTGCGGGTGCGGCCGCCGACCCGCGCGGTCATCGAGCAGTTCCAGGCCTTCGTGGCCCGGATGCCGGAGGTGCTCTCCGTCTTCGTGCTGACCGGCGCCGACGACTTCCTGCTCCACGTGGCGGTGCGCGACGCCGACCATCTCCACTCGGTGGTCCTGGACAAGCTGACCGAGCGTCAGGAGCTGGCCGACGTCCGCACCTCCGTCGTCTACGGACATCTGCGCAAGAACGTCATCGAACCGATGTGAGCCCCGCGAGGGTGGCGATCAGGGCGTCGTTCGCCGCCGGGCTGCCGACCGTCACCCGCAGCCCGTCCCCGGGGAAGCAGCGGACCAGCAACCCGTCCCGCTCCAGGGCCGCGGCCACCGGCTCGGCCCGGTCGCCCAGCGGCAGCCAGACGAAGTTCGTCTCGCTCACCGGCACCTGCCAGCCCTGCCCGCCCAGGGCCGTCCGGAGCCGCTCGCGCTCCCCGATGACGGCGGCCACCTGCGCGAGGAGCTCGTCCTCCGCCTCCAGCGCGGCCAGCGCCGCCTCCTCCGCGATCCGGCTCACCCCGCACGGCACCGCGCACTTGCGCAGGGCGGCGGCGATCTCCGGGTGCGCCACCCCGTAGCCGACGCGCAGCCCGGCGAGGCCGTAGGCCTTGGAGAAGGTGCGCAGGACGATCAGGTTGGGCCGGTCGCGGTGGAGTTCGACGCCGTCCGGCGCGTCCGGGGAGCGGGTGAACTCGATGTACGCCTCGTCGAGGACGACCGTGACGTGGCCGGGCACCCGGTCCAGGAACCGCTTCAGCTCGGCGGCGCCGACGGCGGTGCCGGTCGGGTTGTTCGGCTCGCACAGCAGCACCATCGTGGTCCGCGGCGTCAGGGCCGCGGCCATCGCCTCCAGGTCGTGCGTCTGCCCGGTGAGCGGCACCTCCACCGGGACCGCGCCGGCCATCCGCACGACGATCGGGAAGGCCTCGAACGACGGCCAGGCGTAGACGACCTCGTCGCCCGGCGAGAGCATCGCCTGGCCGATCTGCTGGTAGATGCCGACCGAGCCGGGGCCGGTCAGCACGTGCTCCAGCGGCACCCCCAGCTTGCGGGCGAGCGCGTCCGCGAGCCGGTCCGGGAAGATCCCCGGGTACAGCGCGCTCTGCGCGGCGGCCCAGGAGATCCGGGCGAGGGCCGAGGGCAGCGGCGGATAGGGGTTCTCGTTCAGGTAGAGCCGGTGCGCGGTGCCGGTGGCGGGCGGCCTGGGCGGCTTGGGCACGTAGGCCGGGATGTCACCGAGCACGGCGCGCGGCGTGGGCGAGGTGGGGCGCACGTTCGTTCCTCCTTGGCGGATGTCGCGGGCCGGTCAGCCGAGTTCGAAGGTCTGCCCCCGTCCCCGGGCGGCCGCCTCCTCGGCGACGGCGAAGCCGGACATGATGTCCTGCACGCCGAGGCCGAGGGACTTGAAGAGGGTGATCTCCTCGTCCGAGCGCCGCCCCGGCTCCTTGCCGAGCAACACCTCGCCCAGCTCGGCCCGGATGTGCTCGGGCCCGACCAGGCCCTCGGTGAGTGGCCCGCGCAGGTCCCCGGACTCGGCCAGCGCCGACGCCCGGCTGTCGGCGAAGAAGGACGCCGCCGCCACCGCCCGCGAGGACAGCTCGCGGTGGTCGAGGAACGAGGCGCCGACGGCGTTGACGTGGACGCCGGGCGCCAGGTCCCCGGCGTCGACGAGCGGCTCCTTGGACGCGGTCGTGGTGCAGACGAGGTCGGCGCCGGCCAGTGCGAGGGCCGGGGTGGCGACGGGCTCCACCTCGAGGTCCAGCTCGCGCGCCGCCCAGTCGCGGTAGGCGTCGGCGTGCTCCGGCGTACGGCTCCACACCCGCACCCGGCGCACCGGCCTGACCAGCCGCATCGCCTCCAGGTGGCTGCGGGCCTGGACGCCCGAGCCGAGCATGGCGAGGTCGCCCGCGTCCGGCCGGGCCAGCGCCTGGGTGGCGACGGCGGAGGCGGCCGCGGTGCGGACCGCGGTGACGGCGCCCGCGTCCATCATCGCCAGCGGGGCCCCGGTGCCGGGGTCGTAGACGAGGACGACGCCGATGTGCAGGTCGAGGCCGCGGGCCGGGTTCTCCGGCTTGAGCACCATGGCCTTCAGGCCGTAGCCCGCCAGGTCCTCACCGGCGACGAACCCGGGCATGGTCCCGAGCAGCCCGGTGTCCTTCTCGGGCCGCAGGATGGTGCGCAGCGGCTGGTCGACCTGGCCGCCGCTGTAGCGCCGCATGGCCTCGGCGATCACCGGCAGGGCCCGCTCGACCGGGTAGAGCTCGCGCACGGTGGCGCGGTCGATCAGGAGCATGGGTGTTCTTCCGTCCTCAGGAGTCCGTGGCGGCGAGGGTGAAGACCGACCACAGCATGCGGATCGGCCGGGTGCGGGAGATGAACTCCAGCTTGTTCGCCCTGGCCGCCGGCTGGGTGGTGAGCGCCAGGTCGGTCTCGCCGCGGCGGGCCTGCTCGGCCGCGGCGCTGGTGGACGTGGCGTAGCGGATCTCGGCCACCGAGTACCGCTCGGGCAGCAGCTCCTCGACCAGGGCGACCGGCGCCGGGTGCGTGCTGATCCGGGCCGCGTCCGGGATGCGCCGGCCCGGCGAGACCGCGATGCCGTAGAGCGGGGTGTCGAACAGGAACGCGCCCGCGAACTGGAGCGTCGGGTCCATGTAGAAGCTGTGCACCGCCGCGTAGGCGTTGGCGAGCACGACATGGCTGACGGCGCCCTTGCGCAGGGCCTCGCCCGCCTCCTCGTAGGTGTCGAACAGGGCGATGTCCGGCGGCCCGCCGCTCCCGTGGTCCGCCCACAGGTACAGCGCCGCCTGCTCGCTGCTGGTGCCGGCCGGGCCGAGCGTGCCGATGCTCTCGACCGCCGGTCCCGCGGTCAGCACGGTGTCTATCCATCCTGCTGTGCGCGTCATGGTGTCCCCCCTGAGGTCGACGCCGGTCAGGCCGAGTCCTGGCCGACGGCTTGGAGCCAGTGGTGATATCGCTCGTGCTTGCCGCGGACCACCTCGTGGTACGCGGTCATCAGCGCGGTGGTCAGGGGCCCGGGGGTGCCGTCCCCGACCGCCCGGCCGCCGATCCCGGTCACCGGCACGATCTCCGAGCCGGTCCCGGTGAGGAACACCTCGTCGGCGTTGCACAGGTCGTCGCGGGCGAGGTCCTCGAAGCCGGTCGCGGTGTCCAGCAGGTCGGCGGCGAGGGTGACGACGGTCTCCCTGGTGATGCCTTCCAGCAGGTCGGCCGTGGCCGGCGGGGTGATCAGCCGGCCGCGCACCACCGCGAACACGTTCGAGGTGCTGGCCTCCGCCACCAGGCCGCGGCTGTTGAGCAGGACGGCGTCGGCGTACCCGGCGGCCCGCGCCTCGTCCACGGCGAGCGCGTTGTTGACGTAGCCGCCGGTCACCTTGGCGCGGACCGGCAGCATGCCGGACTCGGGCCTGCGCCAGGAGCTGATCGCGACCTGGATGCCGCCGCGGTCCGTGTAGGAGCCCATCCGGAAGGCGTTGACCGACAGCGCGTCCGAGACCCCGGTCAGCTGCACGCCCGGCGGGGTGCCGGGCAGCAGCGCCCGCTTGTACGCCAGGGGCCGGATGTACATGTCGTCGGTGGAGCCGATGCGGCGCAGCAGTTCGGCCGTCACCGCGCAGAGCCGCTCCGCGTCCAGGCCCACGTCGATGCGCAGGGTCCGGGCGCTGCGCAGCAGCCGCGCGTAGTGGTCGTGGCCGCGGAAGACCGCGAGGGTGCCGTCCGCCTGCGTGTAGGCGCGGATGCCCTCGAAGACGCCCGTGCCGTACTGGAGCGCCTGGGTGGTGACGGGCACCCTGGCCTGCTCCAGGGGCACGAACTGGCCGTCGTGGTAGGCGAGTGCGGCCAGGGCGGGCGCCGCCCCGCCCGGGGCGGTCGTCACGGCGCTGGTCACTGGGCCCTCCCGCCGGCCACGGCGAGGGCGGCGGCGCGCTCCTGGTCGGGAGCGGAGCGCCGGTCCTCCACCCGGGCGGCCTTCCAGCTGACCATGGCGCCGGTCGTGGTGACGCTGCTGGTGGGGCCGTAGGCGAACCGGGTCGGCACGCCGAGCCGCTCGCGCACGGCGCGGGCGATCGCGTCCTCGTCGACCCGGACGCCGTCACCGGCGCCGTCGGCCGGAGGTGTCTCCAGGTGCAGGGTCAGTTCGTCCTGCCCGTCCACCGCGTCGATGACGATCTGGTAGTCGAGGTAGCCCCGGGGGTGGGTCAGGAGCAGCTCCTCCAGGTCGTAGCCGCTGATGTGGCCCTCGCCGATGTGCAGCAGGTCGCGGGTGCGGCCGAGCACCTCCAGGGTGGGGGCGGGCAGCGTGCGGCCCGCGGCGGCGGGGCCGAGGCGGACCAGGTCGCCGGTGCGGTAGCGCACCAGGGGCTTGCTGCCCTGGTAGAGCGAGGTGACGACGAGTTCGCCGGTGCGCACGCCGTCGGCGCCGGGGGCGACCGCGTGCCCGGTGTCCGGGTCGATCACCTCGTACAGGTTGAGCAGCGGGGCGGTGTACAGCGCGCCGTCGGCGCCGGCCGCGCCCATCACGGACGCCTCCTGCGAGGCGTACAGGGCGTTGTAGACCTTGGCGCCCCACACCTCGCCGATGTTCGCCAGGAGGCTGGGGGAGGCCAGCTCGCCCGTGCACATCACCACGTCGAGGTGGAAGTCACGGCGCGGGTGCAGTCCGGCCGCGTACGCCTTCTTGGCCAGGGAGAGCGCCATGCCCGGGGTGCTGAACAGGCCGGTGGCGGGCAGCACCCGCAGGGTCTCCAGGGCGCGGTCGTAGCCGACCATCGGGGAGTGCGGCCACATCTTGGCGACCGCGTGGCCGAGGTTGCGGCAGACGTCGCCGAAGGTGTCGCCGAAGGCGTGCAGCTCGGTGGGGCCGGAGACGCCGATGACCTGCTCGTCGCCGAACTGCCGGAAGATCGTGTCGTAGTAGACCGTCAGCGCCGTGTTGTTGTGCAGCGAGTCGGTGTTGTCCCGCGGGCAGGGCGTGCTCCGGCCGGTGGTGCCGGTGGTCTCGTAGAAGATCCAGGCCTTGGACAGCGGCAGCGACAGGACGTTCTCGAACTCGCGCCGCAGGTCGTCCTTGGTCGTGAACGGCACGGTGGCGAGCTGCTCGGGGGCGGTGGAGGTGAGGGCGCCGGGCTCCACCCGGGCCAGGTGGCGCGCGTAGAAGGGCGACTTCTCCTTCACGTACGCCAAGGTGCGGCGCAGCTCCCGCAGTTGGTGCTCGGCGAGCCCGGCGTCGGACCAGTCGCCCCGGGCGAAGGCCTGGTGGCGGTCGCGTATCTCGCGGGCGGTCCTGTCGAGTTCTTCGTTGAAGACGGTGAACATGCTTCCCTCGTGTCGATGGGTGGTCAGCGGTATAAGGGCAGGCTTCCGGTGAGCTTGTTCACCGCGCTCTTGCTGCCGCAGACGGCGACGCCGACGTAGGGCAGGTCGCCGGTGGCCACCTGCGCGGTCCGGTCGGTGTACTCGTCGTAGCTGCGCGAGGACTGCGCCACGGCCGTGAAGTCGACGACGAAGACGTCGGGGAGGGCCGCGGCCTTCAGGACGATCTCCCGCAGGTCCGCCGCCGCGCCCCGCAGGACCGGCAGCGGGATCGCCGTGATCCCGGTGTGCGTGCGGCCCTCGGCGTCCTTGACGGGGTCGCCGACGATGCCCTCGACGAACCGTCCGACGGACATCGAGAGCGCCGCCACGGTATTCATGGCGAGCCCGGGAGCGAGATCCTGCTCCACGACGAAAGCACATTTCTCGAATGATGCGACCACTGGAACAAGACCTCGCACTCGTCACGTCACCGCAGGCATTTCCGGCCCGCGTCCTCTTCGTGTTTCTTCTCTTCCCAGGTCACTCTTCGAGATCCGCGATGACCCAGTCGCTGATCTCGCGCCACTGCTGAATGGCTTCTTGGTGGAAGGGGTGCACCAGATAACGCTCCAGCGCTTCCTCGTCGTCGACGAGACCGATCACCGCGAAGTCGTACGCGATGGGGCGGCCGGAAATGTTCCGCCCGGCCTGCCAGGCGTGGAGTTCCGGGACCTCGCCGCCGACTTTCACGGCGGTCCGCTCGGCTTCCTGCGCCCGCGGGTCGTCCCAGGAGATTCCTGGCTTGAATTTGAACAGGACGAGGTGGCGGATCATCTGCGGCCTCCATGGATCGGTATGCGCGCGGGCACCGGGGCGGGCACCTCGCCGCGCGCGGCGGCACGTGCGGAGAACTCCTGGACGGCGGCCAGCTGGCGCTCGCCCAGGGTGTGGTCGAGAGTCCGGAAGTAGTCGAGCAGGACCGGCACGTCGAAGGTCCCGGCGCCCGCGCCGCGCGCCTCACGGGCGGCGGCGGCCGCCACCCGCAGCGGCTGCGCCCGGGCCCGGCGCACCGCGTCGGTCAGTGCGGCGCTCACCGCGCGGACCGCGTCGGGGTGCTCCCGCGCGAAGGTGCGGCGCACCGCCCAGACGGCGAAGACCATGGGCAGGCCGGTCCAGTCGTGCCACAGGGCGCCGGTGTCGTGCACGGTGAGCCCGGCCGGCGGGGCGGCCCACACGCGCAGCGCGTCGTCCCCGATGACGACGGCGGCCCGCGCCGACGGCAAGCCTCTGACCAGCTCTTCCCGCAGGACGTCCGGTGGCAGGGTCCGGTAGCGGGGGCGCACGCCGATGGCGTCCTCCAGCACCATCCGGGCCAGCAGGGCGGTGCTGCGGCTCGCCCCGGAGACCACGACGGGCTCGTGGTCGAGGTCGTGCAGGGGGCCGTGGGAGACGATGTGGCAGGAGCGGACCGGGCCGTCGCTGCCGATCGCGACACCGGGCAGCAGCGCAAGGTCGCCGGCGTGGCGCAGATAGCGGACGAGGCTGACCGGGCTGATGTCCAGCTCGCCCGCGAGCAGCTGTGCGGCGAGCCGCTCCGGCGGGGCGGAGGTCAGGTCGAGGTGGTGGGCGGCGCCGCTGTCGGCGAGGCCCCAGCGGATCGGAGCGCAGTTGAGGAAGGAGATGTCACCGAGGCGGACCCTCTGACTTCCCGGCGCCCTCACGATCGGGTCCGGGCTCCGTCGCCTGCCTCGGACTCCTGGGTTCTTCCCCGGCACAGGCCGAGGACATTCAGTGCGAGAGCCGTTCCCCCGGCTCCCAGTTCGGCGGCGTAATGCGCGAGAATCACATTCTCGCGGGAGAGGACGGTCCGTGTGCCGCCCTCGCTGATGCGCTGCCTTTGAATCTCGTGTGAAACGTCCCGGCGACGCCGGACTAACTTCAGTATTTCGGTGTCTAACGCGTCGATCGTCTCGCGCGCCTTCTCGATGTCGACAGCCGGACCGACCGCAGTGCTTTCGTGCGCGTTCACATCAACCTCTTCGCCCGTGCTTGAAGAACCATGGACGGGGGCTCAACTCTCCCCCGATCGCAGCCGCATTCACCCTGGCACACCAGTTGAATGCTCACCACTCCCTGCCCACATCCCGAGACAGAGAGCGACGTTCCTCTTCCGGTGCACGCGCTTTCTTCATCCGGGTGGAATTTGGAATTCACGATTCCGGTACGTCGCGGGCCGCTGCCCGGCCCCGGAACGAGGCCGCGGCCCGGCCCCGGCACCCGCCCGTCTGGCGGCGCCCGGCGCGCGGGCCCGGCACCGGCGTCGCAGGGTTCGGATGTGACCGAGCCCTCCGCCGCCGTCCTCGACGGCCCCTCAGCCACCACTCCCGGCCCCCGCGACCTGCCCCGCCTGCTGACGTCCGGCGCCGCCCGCGCCGTCGGCCTCTTCGCCGCCGCCCGGCTCACCGGCGTCCTCGCCGTCACCGTCGCCGCCTGGCTCGGCGGCCGGCGGCCCCTCGCAGTGCTCGGCCGGTCCTGGGACTCCCTCTGGTACCTGCACATCGCCGCCCACGGCTACGGCACCCGCACCCTGCGCTTCGAACCCGGCGTCGTCCACAGCGACCTGGCGTTCTTCCCGCTCTATCCGCTCCTGATCCGCGCCCTGCACACGGTCCTGCCGCTCTCCGCCACCACCTGCGCCCTGCTGCTCGCCTGGACCGCGGCGCTCGCCGCCGCCCTCGCCATCTACCGCGTCGGCGAACTCCTGCACGGCCGCGCCGTGGCCACGCTCCTGGTCGTCCTGTGGGGCCTGCTGCCGCACTCCGCCGTCCTCACCCTGGCCTACACCGAACCGGTCCTGACCGCGCTCGGCGCGTGGGCGCTGTACGCGCTGCTGAAGGAGAACTGGCTCTGGGCGGGCGCGCTGGCGGCGCTCGCCGGCCTCGCCCGCCCCAACGGCTTCGCCGTCGCCGCGGCCGTCCTCGCCACCGCGGGCTGCGTCGCCGTGCGGCGGCGCGGCCGCTGTTCCCCCGGGCTGTGGACGGGCGCGCTGCTCGCCCCGGCCGGCTGGACCGCGTACGTGCTGTGGGTCGGGGCGCGCAAGGGCGACCTGCTCGGCGGGTACTTCGCGGTGCAGCGCGGCTGGGGGTCGCGGTTCGACCTCGGGGCCGGGTCGGTGCGGTTCGCCCGGCGGATGCTGCTGCACGGGGAGCGCTTCGTCTTCCCCGTGACGCTGGTGCTCGTCGCGGCGGCGGTGCTCCTCTACGCGCTGCTGCTGCTCGACCGGCCGCCGCTGCCGCTGCTCGTGTACAGCGGCGTCCTGCTCCTGGTCACCGTCGGCGGGTCCGGCTTCTTCGAGTCCAAGCCGCGCTTCCTGCTCCCCGCCTTCCCGCTGCTGCTGCCCCTGGCCTGCGCGCTGGCCAGGACGGCGAGAGCCCGGCCGCTCCACGCCCTCCTGGTGGTGGGCGCCCTGGCCGGGCTCTCCGTGACCTACGGGACGTACCTGGTGGTCTACGCCCGCATGCCCCTGTGAGGGGCGGAACTCACTCCGCGTCGTCCTCGGGCTTCTCCTCGGCCGCGTCGACCGCGGTCTCCAGGCCGAGGTGCTCCACGAGCCAGCGGTCGAACTCGATCGCGGCGCGCACCCAGCTGACGGTCGACGACACGAAGTGCTCCAGGGAGACACCGGTGCCGATCAGCATCTGGGCCTCGCCGATGAGGCGGACCGTGCCGTCGTCGTGGGTGTGGCTGTAGACCTTGGGCCACAGCGTGCGCCGGTTCCAGTCGTCGATGGACTCCAGGAGCTGCGGCTTCACCTCGATGCCGTGCGGGCGGTCGTAGAAGGTCCGCACCGAGAAGACCTGCTGGTCGCCCTCGCCGCGGAACATGAAGTACGTACGGAACTCCTCCCACGGCGCGGCGAGGTCACCCTCGTCGTCCAGGACGTACTTGAGCTCCATCTGCTCCAGGAGCTGCTTCACCAGGTCCTGGTCGGGGATGACGGGGCCTGCCGGTCCCGCTCCCTGCTGCGGTTCGGGCTGTCCCCCGAAATTGGGAATCGAGGACGGGTCGATGCTCACGCTCTTGGTCCCTTCGTATGGCTGGGGCCCATCCTCCCCCACCGGGCCCCCTGGGGGGCAAGCCTGGGGCCCTCGTCTGCCGGGTTTCTGTGGTTCGCCGGCCGCTACAGCTTCTTCTCCGGTGTCGCCGGGCCCACGATCAGGCCGTCCTCGAACGTGTCGACCCGGACCGTGTCGCCGTCCTTGACCTCGCCGGACAGGATCTCCTTGGCGAGGCGGTCGCCGATGGCCGACTGGACCAGGCGGCGCAGCGGGCGCGCGCCGTACGCCGGGTCGTTGCCCTCGTCCGCCAGCCACGTGAGCGCCTCCTCGCTGACGTCGAGGGTGAGGCGGCGGTCGGCGAGGCGCTTGGCCAGCCGGTCGAGCTGGAGCCGCGCGATGCGGCGCAGTTCGTCCTTGTCCAGGGCGGAGAAGACCACCAGGTCGTCCAGCCGGTTGAGGAACTCCGGCTTGAAGGAGGCCCGGACGACCTCCAGGACCTGCTGCTTTTTCTCCTCGGCCGTGCTGAGCGGGTCCACGAGGTACTGCGAGCCCAGGTTCGAGGTGAGGACCAGGATCGTGTTGCGGAAGTCGACCGTGCGGCCCTGGCCGTCGGTGAGGCGGCCGTCGTCGAGCACCTGGAGCAGGACGTCGAAGACCTCCGGGTGGGCCTTCTCCACCTCGTCGAGCAGGACCACCGAGTACGGGCGGCGGCGCACGGCCTCGGTGAGCTGGCCGCCCTCCTCGTAGCCGACGTAGCCGGGCGGGGCGCCGACGAGCCGGGCGACGCTGTGCTTCTCGCCGTACTCGCTCATGTCGATGCGGATCATGGCCCGCTCGTCGTCGAAGAGGAAGTCCGCGAGCGCCTTGGCCAGCTCCGTCTTGCCGACACCGGTGGGGCCGAGGAAGAGGAAGGAGCCGGTGGGCCGGTCGGGGTCGGCGATCCCGGCACGGGTGCGGCGCACCGCGTCCGACACCGCCTGCACGGCCTCGCTCTGCCCGATCAGCCGCTTGCCCAGCTCGTCCTCCATGCGCAGCAGCTTCTGCGTCTCGCCCTCCAGGAGCCGCCCGGCCGGGATGCCGGTCCAGGAGGCGACGACGTCGGCGATGTCGTCCGGGCCGACCTCCTCCTTGACCATGGGGCTCTGCGAGGGATCCGGCTTGGCGGCCTCCTCCTCGGCCCGCGAGGCCTCCTCCAGGTCGCGCTCCAGGGACGGGATCTCGCCGTACAGCAGCTTGCTGGCGGTGTCGAAGTCGCCGTCGCGCTGGGCCCGCTCGGCCTGCCCGCGCACCTCGTCGAGCCTCTCCTTCAGCTCACCGACGCGGTTGAGGGACTGCTTCTCCTTCTCCCAGCGGGCGGTGAGCCCGCGCAGCTCCTCCTCCTTGTCGGCGAGGTCGCGGCGGAGCTTGTCCAGACGCTGGCGGCTGGCCGGGTCGGTCTCCTTGCCGATCGCCAGCTCCTCCATCTTCAGCCGGTCGACGGCGCGCTGGAGCTCGTCGATCTCGACGGGCGAGGAGTCGATCTCCATCCGCAGCCGGGAGGCTGCCTCGTCGACGAGGTCGATGGCCTTGTCCGGCAGGAAGCGGGAGGTGATGTACCGGTCGGAGAGGGTGGCGGCGGCGACCAGCGCGCTGTCCGCGATCTGCACCTTGTGGTGCGCCTCGTACCGGCCCTTGAGGCCGCGCAGGATCGCGATGGAGTCCTCCACGCTCGGCTCGGCGACCAGCACCTGCTGGAAGCGCCGCTCCAGGGCGGGGTCCTTCTCGATCCGCTCGCGGTACTCGTCGAGCGTGGTCGCGCCGACCATCCGCAGCTCGCCGCGGGCGAGCATCGGCTTCAGCATGTTCCCCGCGTCCATGGCGGAGTCGCCGCCCGCGCCGGCGCCCACGACGGTGTGCAGCTCGTCGATGAACGTGATGATCTGCCCGTCGCTCTCCTTGATCTCGGAGAGGACGGTCTTGAGCCGCTCCTCGAACTCGCCGCGGTACTTCGCGCCCGCGACCATCGCCCCGAGGTCGAGCGAGACGAGCCGCTTGTCCTTCAGGCTCTCCGGCACGTCCCCCTTCACGATGCGCTGGGCGAGCCCCTCGACGACGGCGGTCTTGCCGACGCCGGGCTCACCGATGAGCACGGGGTTGTTCTTCGTGCGCCGCGACAGGACCTGGACGACCCGGCGGATCTCCTGGTCACGTCCGATGACGGGGTCGAGCCGCCCCTCGCGCGCGGCGGCGGTGAAATCGGTACCGAACTTCTCCAGGGCCTTGTACGAGCCCTCGGGGTCGGGTGTGGTCACCCGGCGCCCTCCCCTGCTCTTCATGAATGCCTCGGCCAGCTTCTTCGCGCTCGCGCCATTGTCGGTCAGTACGTCGCCCGCGGCACCGCCCTTGGCGGCGGTACCGATCAGCAGGTGCTCGGTGGAGAGGAACTCGTCCCCCAGCTCCTTGGCCCGCTCGGCGGCGTCGGCGACGACGGCCAGCAGGTCGCGGTTGGGCTGCGGCGGCGCGACGGTCGACCCGGTGACGCTGGGCAGCGCGCCCACGACGCGCTCGGCGCCCGCCCGCACCTGCGCCTGATCGGCGCCGACGGCGGCCAGCAGGTCGGTGATGTTCTCGTTCTCCTGCCCTTCGAGCAGGGCCAGCAGCAGATGCGCCGGGGTGAGATCCGGGTGCCCCCCGGACACGGCCCGGCTGGTGGCCGCGTTGATCGCGTCGCGGCTCCGGTTCGTCAGCTCGGCGTCCACGTAACTGTTCTCCTTCTCCTCCACGTCACGGGCAACTCTGACCTATTCAGCGTACACAAAGTTGAGTCTATTCCGCTCAAGGTGCGAGAGGTGGGCGGGACCTGGGCGGGGGATAGATTCCAGGCCATGGCCAAAGCGATCGATCTGGAATCCCCCGCCGCCTCCTTCCTCAGCTTCTGGCGGGAACGGCACCTGTGCACGCTGACGACCCTGCGCCCGGACGGCACCCCGCACGTCGTCCCGGTGGGGGTGACGTACGACGCCGGGCAGCGCGTGGCACGGGTCATCACGGACGGGGGCAGCCGGAAGGTCGCCCACGTCCTCGCGGCGCCCGCCTCGGCCCCGGCGCGGGCCGCGGTCTGCCAGGTCGACGGCCGGCGCTGGGCGACCCTGGAGGGCACCGCGACGGTCCGCACCGACCCGGAGTCGGTCGCCGACGCCGAACGCCGCTACGCCGAGCGCTACTCCCACCCGCCGCGGGTCAACCCCCACCGGGTGGTCATCGAGATCGCCGTGGGCCGGGCCACGGGCAACGCGGTCTTCGACGAGTAGCCCGCGACGCGGGGCGTACACCCCGCCCGGGAGACGAAGACGCCGGAGCGCGCACCCCGCGCCCCGGAGAAGGGCACCGCGGACGCCGGGACGCGACACCGGCCGGGAGAGAAAACTGCAGCGGCGCCACCGTGTTCAGGTCCACGGTGACGCCGCTGCGGGGGGAAGCACCTGCGCGATCTACTACGACGGGGGAATCGCGTCAGGCACTGCGGGGGGTGGCAGAGGTGGTACTGGTGTGCGGGAGCTCGGCTCCCGCGTCCCCGACCAGCTGGTGGTCCCGCTGATCGAGGTTGACGAAGATCATCCCGTACCGGACGACGGTCCTGACCGGCTGCGGGGCGCCGCGCGGGCGACGCAGACACCGGTAGGCCCGGACATCGTCGTCGTCGTCCCGCACCACGATGATCGGCTCCCCGAACAGGGTGACCATGAGCGAGTCACCCGGGTTCGGGACGGCCGTCACGAGGTCGATCGTGTGCCAGCCGGACCGGTAGGCGATCGCCATCTCGCGGCGGAGGGATCTGTCGTCGGGCGGGGTGATCATGCGCTCGCACCCGTCGGCGCTGTGTTCCAGCCGAGGTCCGGCGGAGCGGCCGCGACCGAGACGGGCGCTATGTTCCAGCCAAGGTCCGGCGGGGCGGCCGCGGCCGAGACGGGCGCGCTGTTCCAGCCGAGGTCCGGCGGGGCGGCGGCGACGGTGGCCGGCGCGCTGTTCCAGCCAAGGTCCGGCGGAGCGGCGGCGAGCGTGCCCTGCTGCGCGGCGGGTGCGCTGTTCCACCCGAGATCGAGAGTGCTCACCGCACTGACGGCCAGCCCGGCGGAAAAGGCGGCGATCACCACCGAGCGAAGCGTGCGCTTCAACATAGTCGGCTTCGTCCTCACTTGGTAAGTTCCTCTCCCCCGGCTGCAACAAGACGATGTCTCAATCCGGCACGTCAAAGCCACAGAGTCGATGCATCATGTTCCTGCACGTTCAGGACCCTGGGGGGTGGAGATTGTTCGCAACAAGCACCAAACCGACACATCCCCACCCCACAACTCCGCTCTGTGACGAAGGTGCGCGTCTCTACACCGCTGCTCTGAACGAGGGCCGCCTCGCGCGCGCGAACGCGGAGAACGCGCCGTGCCTCCTCGAAGCGGCGCTGCTGCACCCGGATCCGGACGACCCGAGCTGGCTGCGTCCGGTTCCGCCGTCGGCCGCGCTCGCGCAGTGGCTGCTGCCGCTGGAGCGGGAGATCCAGGAGCGGCGCAGAGCGGCGGTCCGGCTGACCGACCTCTTCGAGCCCTTCCTGGCCATCACCGCGCGGGCGGAGCCGACCACCCACGCCATCACCGTCCTCGAAGGCGACGCCCGGATCAACGCGGGCATCGAGCGCCTCACCGCGGAGTGCCGCTTCGAGGTCCTCACCGTGCAGCCCGGCGGCGGTCGCAGCGAGAACACCCTGAACGTGGCGCTCAAGCGCGGCCAGACGATCCTGGACCGGGGCGTCGCCATGCGCACCATCTACCAGCACACCGTGCGCCACAGCCAGGGGACGCTCGCGTACGCGGCCCGCATCGAGCGGGCCAACGTGGAGATCCGCACCCTGGAGGAGCTGATCGACCGGCTGATGATCTTCGACAGGAGCGCGGCCCTCATCCCGGTGGGCGACGACCGGCAGACCGCCCTGGAGCTGCGCCACCCCGGACTCGTCGAGTACCTCACCAAGGTCTTCGAGGACCTGTGGCGGCGCGCGACGCCGCTCCTGGAGGACCCGCCCTACCCGCCGTCCACCGACGGCATCACCGGCGTCCAGCGCTCCATAGCCAAGCTCCTGATCGAGGGACACGTGGACGAGGCGATCGCCCGCCGGCTCGGGATGAACGTACGCACCTGCCGCGCCCACATCGCGAAGATCGCCGCGTCCCTCGGCAGCGGCAGCCGCGCCCAGCTGGGCTTCCTCATCGCCCGCTCCGGCATCCTCGACCAGGAGCCCGGCGTGCCGACCGCGGGGAGCACCAAGTGAGAGCCTGGGCGCACCCCCACGGGGTCGAGGAGTTCTGCGACGCGGGATCGCAGCTCTACGCCCACGCGCTGCACTGGGGACGGGTGCGCAGGGAGGACCTCGGCGACGCGCCCTGCCTGCTCGAACACGGGCTGCTCAAGCCCGACCCGGCGGAGCCCGAGTGGCTGCGGCCGGTCGCCCCGGCCGTGGCGCTGCCCGCCCTGCTGAACGGCATCGAGGACGAGATCGCCCGGCAGCGGGACCGGGAGACCCGGCTGGCCCGGGCCTTCGCCCCGCTCATGACGCTCGACGCCGAGCGCGCGGCGGTGCCGAACGCGCCGATGCTGACCGTCCTCATGGGCTTCCAGCGGATCAACGCGGCGATCGCCGACGCGATGCTGGCCTCCTCGCAGGAGCTGCTCACCATCCAGCCCGGCGGCTTCCGCCCGCCGGACCTGCTCGCCGACGTCCTGCCGCGCGAGCAGCGGCTGCTCTCCCGCGGCTGCCGGATGCGCACGCTGTACCAGCACAGCACCCGCCACTCGCCCGCCGTGCGCGCGCACTTCGAGCAGCTCGACGGGGACGTGCAGGTGCGCACCCTGGACGAGGTGACCGAGCGGCTCGTGCTGCTCGACCGCACCGTCGCCTTCATCCCCGCCAACCCGGACCGGACCGTCGCGCTGGAGATCCGCCACCCGGCGCTGATCAGCTACCTGGTGACCACCTTCGAGCGGCTGTGGCGGCTCGCGGCGCCGATGCATCCCGCGGCGGCGCAGGAGTCGCTCCCGCCCAGCGATCCGTCGGACCGGCAGCGCACCATCGCGGCGCTGCTCATCGAGGGGCACACCGACGCGGTGATCGCCGAGCGCCTCGGCGTGAACATCCGCACGGTCCGCCACCACATCGCCAAGCTGGCGGCCACCCTGGGCAGCGAGAGCCGGGCGCAGCTCGGCTACCTCATCGGCCAGTCGGGCCTCCTGGACCAGGAGCGCTGAGCGGGCTCCCGGGGCCCGGCGGGCGCGGGCGGGCACACTGCCGCCCGCGCCGGGCGCCGGGCGCGGAGCGGGCCTACGTCAGGCCGGCCTCCGCGCACGCGGCCGCGTACTTCGGCGTGCAGATCTCCTTCACCTTGAGGATGCCGTCCTTGACCACGGTCTGCTTGATGTTGTCGCGGGTCAGCGCGACGACGCTCACGCTCGCCGTGCGGATCTGCTTGTTCGTCGGGCTGTCGGTCCGGTCCATCGCGAGGGCCTCGAACTCGATGGTCCGGCCCTGCGCGACCCGCACCGCCATCTCGGCGGCCGTGGCGGCTTCCTCCGGGTAGGGCTTGTAGACGCTCATGTACTGGTCGCCCGTCAGGATGCGCTGCACCGCGGGCAGCTCGGCGTCCTGGCCGGTGATCGGCGGCATCTTGGTGAGGCCCGCGCCCTTGAGCGCCTCGACCACGCCGCCCGCCATGCCGTCGTTGGCGGAGTACACCCCGGCGATGTGGGAGGCGCCGATCGCCGCGATGGCCTGTTCCATGTTGGCCTTGGCGTTCTGCGGCTTCCAGGCCACGGTGTCGTACGACTTCGCGATCGTCACCGAGTCCGCCAGCTCGGCACGGGCGGCTTCCTTGAACTCGACGGCGTTCGGGTCGGTCGGCGAGCCGTTCATCATGACGATCTTGCTGCTCTTGGTGGCCTTGTCGCCGAGGGCCTGGACCAGCTCCTTGCCCTGGGTCTGGCCGACGAGCCCGTTGTCGAAACCGACGTAGGCGTCGACCGGCCCCTGCGCGAGGCGGTCGTAGGCGATGACGTGGATGCCCGCGTCCTTCGCCTTCTGCACCGAGGCGGTGATCTTCTTCGCGTCGACGGCGTCGATGATCAGCGCGTCGACCTTCTTGGCGATCATCTGGTCGACCTGCCGGTTCTGCAGACCGGCGTCCTGCTCGGCGTTGGCGTAGACCAGCTCGCCCTGGCCGTCGGTGAGTTTGGCTATCTCCTGCTTGATGTGCGGGTGGTCGAACTTCTCGTAGCGTGCGGTCTCCGTCTCCGGAAGCAGCAGGCCGATCCTGACATCGTTTCCCTTGCGCACGGGCGCGCTGCTCTCACTGTCCCCACCGGGCAGCACACCACCGCAGGCCGAGACCGAGACCACCAGGACGGATGCGGCGCCGGCCAGCGCGGCACATCGCATTCGCGTGTTCATTACGGATACCTCCCTGACGTGGCCGCAACGGTGCGGCCGAGGTGGCTCGAAGCCAACTCGGCCACCCACATCGCGTCAAGAGGTGAAGCAACACCGCAACGAAACCGCATCCGTTACTTCCCCACATGAAGCCAGATACGGCGAATACCGGACATGTGTACCCGGCGGTAACACCCTGGGTGACGACTGGCGTCAGGAGCCGACGGTTACGTGCGTGCGCCGGGAGGAGAGGAGCGGCGCGCTACCGGCTCCTGCGCGGCGCACTACCGGCTCCTGCGTGCCCCGGTGATCGCCTCGCCGACGACGAACCCCTTGGCCGGCCCCTCGGGGAGGACCACCTCGGTGCCGTACGGGACCTGGTGCACGCCTGCCCAGTCCTCCCTGTCGGGGCGCGGCTCGGTCAGCACGGTGACGGTGCCCTCGGCGTCGTGGTCGTCGATGATCACGTAGACCGGGATGCCTGCGCGGGCGTACGCGCGGCGCTTCTTCACGCGGTCGCGGTCCTGGTTGCGCGCGCCTGGGGAGACGACTTCGACGACGAGGCGCACAGCCGCGGCGGTGATGCCCAGGCCGTCGGCCGTGACGTGCCGGTCGATGTCCCTGGGGACGATGAACAGGTCCGGGATCCAGGCGCTGCCCCGGTGCACCACGTTCATGTCGTTGCGCACGACGAAGTCGGTCTCTTTCAAGAACGGGACGAGTTCGTCGCGGAGCAGATTGACGATCTGGCCGTGGGCGAAGCACCCGGTGGGCGACACCTCGATGGTTCCTTCGATGATCTCGGCGTGGTAGCCCTCGGGGAGCTTCACGGCCTTCCAGGTCTGCCACACCACGGTGTCCAGCGCGGACAGCCCGGCGTCGGACGGGGTCTGGGCGGTCCTGGTGTCTGGCATCGTCCTGGGCCTCTCAGCGGCAAGAGCGGTCATCGTGGCGCACCTCCTTTCCAGTGTGGGCGCGGTGTACGGGCGGCACAACAACGTGATCGCGGTCAGCGCGGCGCGGGGCGGCAGCCCGGGCAGGGTCCGGGCTCCGGGCCGCGGTAGGCGTGGTCGCAGACGTCGCAGTTGCGCAGCGGGTGCCGGACGGCTGCGGGCGCGGGTGCGGGGGTCGGCCTGACCGCGTGCCCCCGGGGCGGGAGCTGGGCGGTCAGGCGGTGGGCCAGGAAGGCGGCCGGGCGCTGGATCGGGCGGTCCTCGGGCAGGTCGCGGGTGAGGGCGTGGCGGACGGCCGCCGGGGCGAGGTCCCGCTCCAGCCAGGCGACGACCCCGGGCGCGAGGCGTTCGGCGTCGCGGGCGGCAAGGGTCAGGCGGGCGTCCGTGCGGTGCAGGCCTGCGAGCAGGTCGGTGGCGGCTTGGAGGACGCCTGGGCGCGGGGTGTGCTCCGGGTGGGGGACGGCGAGGGGCCGGGGTTTCTTCGGGACCGGTGGGCGGCGCGGCGCGGCGGCCTCGGGGACCGCGCCCGGCTGGTTGCAGGAGACGGTGCGCGTACGGACCCGCCCGTCGGGGGTGCGCCTGCGCTCGCGGCGCAGGTAGCCGTGGGTCTCCAGCTCGCGCAGGGCGGCGGCGATCCGCGTCGTGCCCTCCGGGAAACGGGCGGCGAGGGTACGGACGTCCGCGCGGGCCCCTGCCGGGAGGGACTGGATGTGGACGGCGAGGCCGATCGCGAGGGCGGAGAGGTCGCGGTGCTGGGCGAGGTGGTTGCCGATGACCGTGAACCGGGCGTGGTGGCGGGTGTTCTCGTGGGAGATGCCGCCCGAGGAGTGCGGGGGCGCGCTAAGGTGCTGGGTATCCATCGGGAAGGTCTCTTCTTCCTCGGCGGTCAGGCCCTCGCACTGGGATTGCAGTCCCGGCGGGGGCCGTCGCATGTCTGGGGGTTGTGGTCATGCGGGTTCATGCACGGCCATGCGTGCTGTTCTGCTGTGCGTGAGCGTAGGGGGCGCAAAGGGCGTGCGCGCAAGCCGAGTTGTTGACCTTCACCCGTTCGTGTCGCACCGGGAGGAGGGGTGGGGTTTGGCGGGGGTTCTTTCCCTCTCGGTTGTTCCTTTGGTGGTGCCGCCCGCGTGACCGGCGCCCGGGTTTCCGGCCGCCGGTGGGCGGGCGAGGCCAAGGCGCCGGCCCGACTCGGCGCCGTCCGGGCTGAGTTGCAGCTCGGGAGCGGCGTCGTCGCTCCTGGGGTCAGACGGTCTGCTCGACACGTTCGAAGATGTCGGTGTCCGTCTCCTGCTGCCAGGTCGGCAGGTCGGCCCAGTCGGCGACGTACCCGGGCTTGGGGTCCTCGAAGTGCTTGAACATCTGGGCGGTCCAGCAGATCGCGACGAATCGCCCCTTCTGCTCGCGGGTGAGCTGGGCCGCATGCCCGCCGCTGACCTTGATGAAGTCGCGCACCTGCCCGTACACGGCGGCGGCTGCTTCGCGCTCCCAATCGGGCGTCTGGTCCCACGGCGTGATGTAGCCGGGCTTCGGGTCGCCGGGGTAGTGCTTGTTCACACCGTCGATCCACGCCTCGCGGAAGATCCGGCCGTCGTTCATGCGCGTGTCCCTCTCGTCATGCGGTGCGCGGAAGCGCCGCGATTCGGTGATCAAGAGTCGAGACTCGGTCATCGGACACGAGCGGGGCAAGACGCCCGCGAAGCGCTTCCAGCTTCTTGCAGATGAAACCCGATTCCGACCGGTCCGCCAGTCCGAGTGCTTCCTCCGCGTAGTGCACGACCTGGTCGACGTCCCGCCTGTGCGCCCCGAGCACGGCGAGGTCGCTCAGAACAGCAGCGCGGCGACGCAGGGACAGAGGCTGGGCAAGGGCCGCGGTGAGCGCTTCCTCAGCGAGATCAGGGCGGCCCAGCTGGAGGTAGCAGGCCCCTTTCTCCTCGGCCAGGCGGGAGCCGTCGAAGCGGAGCCAGCCGCCGTTGTGGGAGTGAGCGCCGTCGAGGGCCTGCACTTTCCCGGCTTCATCCAACGCCCGGTTGCACGCATCGAGATCACCCATGGCCGCGTACGCCTGCGCCTGGACGGCCGCGACCCAGTAGCGGGTGGCAAGAGCGTCGTCACCCCGCCTGGCGATACGGAAAGCTGCCGCGAGCAGGGGCTGGGCCGCGTGTGCGCGGCGCGCGTACAGCTCGACGTACGCGTGGCGGGTCATGGCACAGGCCCACAGATCGTGGTCCCCACCGGCATGGGCCGCATTGGCGGCCAGTGTGTAGCACTGCGCGGCGTCGGTGTACCGGTTGACGTCGAAGTACAGCTCACCGACGAGTTGGTAGAGGTCGGCCGTCATCCGACACAGCCGGGACCGATCCGCAGCCGTACGGGTCTCGGCCAGTCCCTTCGCCATCACATCGAGCTGTGCGCGCACCGCTGGGAAGACGACCTGCTTGGAGTCCGACAGCGCGTAGACCTGCCAGAGGCTGCGACGGAGGTCGTCCCCCGTCTCCAGAGGCGTCGGCGCTGCCCGCCCCCGGGTGGCCGCACCGGAATCGGGAAGAGCGACCAGCGCACCCGTGACGGCGAGCAGACCAAGGACTTCGCGGCGCTTCATATCGTCATCATCACCATGGAGGAGGGGTGGAGCAGCGGAGAGCCCGGCTGTCCCGGCCGGCTGTCCGTCGGAGAAGAGAGCTTCCAGCTGGGGGAGAGTCACTCGCAACAGGCAAGCGATCTTGGGCCGTTGGTGGGGGCGCGGGGTGGCGCGACCACTTTCCCAACGGACCACGGTGGACGCGGCCACCGAGAGCGCTTCTGCGAATTCCTCCTGAGAATAGCCCCGGGCCGCACGCCTTTCCGCAAGGAGCTTCCGTCTCGACGTCATAGGTCTCCCCTCACGCGAACCCTTTCACGCACTCATGCCCGCCACACGTCAACGCCTGGAAAACGCCCAGGCATTGCGCGAGCTTGGCTTTGGGGGAAGGTGACGGATCGTCGTTCACTGGTCACACACCGCTCGGAGGCCGAAGGGCCCTCCACACCCTTCGACCCAAGGAGACCCATGACCACCTCTGCCGCACTCCCTTCCCCCATCCGGCCGTGGGGTGTGAGCCGACTCGCGCCCTACCCGACGGTCATCCGTCGACCCCACACCACGGTCGCCATCGACCCCACGACGCAGCTCGGGGTGTTCCGCGACCGTGTCGGGCGGGTGGTCGAGATGGGCAGGCACGGCACCAGCTCCGGGACCGAGACCTCCACGACGACGAACTCGGACTCCAACAACGACCAGGGCCACGACCAGGACAGCAACCAGGACTGATGGCCGGGACCGAGGAGAGGCCGGTTCTGGTGGTCACCGAGGCGGACGACATCACCGCCGACATGGTCATCGCCGAACTCAACCGGCGCGATGTGCCGGTGCTCCGGTTCAACCCCGCCGACATCGGCGAGGACCTCACGATCTCGGCTCAGTTCGGCACCTGCCCGCCCCCTGTGGCCGGGCAGGTGCGCACCCCGTCGAGAACCGCTGATATGGCTCAAGTCCGGTCCGTGTACTGGCGCCGCCCGAAGTGGCCTACGTTTCCCCACTTGTCCGCCGACGACTCACGCTTCGCGGCGGCGCAGGTCCGCTACGGACTCGGTGGCACCCTCTACGCCTTGGATGGTCCGCTCTGGGTCAACCACCCCCTGCGCACTGCCGCAGCCGACTACAAGCCCGCTCAGCTCGTTCTCGCCCAGCAACTCGGCTTCACCGTCCCGCCCACTCTGGTCACCAACGACCCGGACGAAGCCCGCGAGTTCGTCCACGCTCAGGGGCGCGCGATCTTCAAGACGCTGCGATGGACCCCCTACACGCGGGACAGCGTGCCGGTGACCGGCTGGGCGGACCCTGTCACCGCCGCCGAGATCGACGACAGCGTCCGGGTCGTCCCCCACTTGTTCCAGGCTCGTGTGGACAAGGTCGCCGATATCCGCGTGCTGATCGCCGGTCGGCGGACGTTCGCCGTACGCATCGACTCCGACCTCCTGGACTGGCGCAAGGACTACAGCGCCCTGGCCTACACCGTGGAGCACCTTCCCGACCGGGTGGCCAAGGGCCTGCATGCCTACCTGAACCGACTGGATCTGGTATCGGGGAGCTTCGACCTCGCGGTCGACCGCGAGGGGGACTACTGGTGGCTGGAACTGAATCCCAACGGACAGTGGGGGTGGCTGGAGACCGAGACCGGCCTCCCGATGTCCACGGCCTTCGCCGACCTACTCGTGCAGGGAGACCGACGATGACCGACCCGGCATCCGAGCGACGTCGCTTGGCGACCGTGCTCACGAACGGAGGTGTACTGAAATCCCCCTGGCTGCGTGCGGCCGTCGAAGCCGTCCCCCGTGAGCGGTTCCTGCGCCCGGGAGTCTTCCTGGACGAAGGGCGAACCTGGCGGCCCGTCACCACCGCCGACACGGACCCGGACGAGTGGCTGAAGATCGCATACGGCGTCGACACCCTCACCACCCAGCTCGACGGCCACCTCACCGCCGACCAGGCCGACGAATCCGTCATAGGCGTGCCCACGTCCTCCTCGACCGACCCGGCCACCGTCGTCGGCATGATCGAGACCCTGGACCTCGCGACGGGCCACCGAGTCCTGGAGATCGGCACGGGCACCGGCTACTCCACCGCCCTGATGTGCCACTACCTCGGGGAGGACAACGTCGCCACGGTCGAGGTCGACGCACAAGTGGCGGCACGCGCCGATGCCGCTCTCGAAGCCGCCGGCTTCTCGACGTGGACAGCAACGGGCGACGGACTCCTGGGCCACCCGTTCCGGGCACCGTACGACCGAACCATCGCCACCTGCGCGGTCCGCCGCATCCCGTACGCGTGGATCAGGCAGACGAGACCCGGAGGCGTCGTCCTCGGTACGGTCGGCTCGTGGTCGTGGGGAACCGGCCTCGCGAAACTGACTGTCGGCGATGACGGCACCGCCGAGGGCTCGATCGTCGGGCGCTCCTCCTTCATGCACGCGCGGGCCCAGGCGGTGGTCCCGGTGGCTGGCGATCTCTCAGCCCGGACCGCGTACGCGGACCGTGAGCGACGTACTCAGGTATCTCCTCTTGTCCTGGAGGAGTGGATGCCCGCCTTCCTTGCGGAGGAGGCGACGCCCAGTGCTCAGTTCGTCCGCGCGACGGACAGTGACGGGTCGCCCTTGCGGTACCTGTTCGATCCGGAGAGGGAGTCGTTCGCCGAGTTCCTCATCGACGACGAGAGCTGGACCGTCCGCCAGGGCGGCCCGGTGGCCCTGTGGGACGACGTGGAACGTGCCCTCGTCGCGTGGCAGGACGCCGGGGCGCCGGAGATCGACTCCGTACGGCTTCGCGTGACGCCCGCGTCCCACCTGTACTGGATCGACCAGGCCCCTTCCCTGCGATGGGAGCACCGGATCACCTGACCTACTGCGCGGCAGTGAGGGGGACTGTGCAGAAGACGCCCACGCCCCCGGCACCACGCACCTCTGCGACTCAACGGCGCCGCCTGGGCGGAGTTCCTGGGCGGTCAGCCCTGGAACTCGGTCAGGTCGATGGCGTAGAGCCGGATCCCGTTCGTCTGGCCGGTCTGGGCCATGCCCAGCTTGGCCAGGACCTTCGGGGAGGACGTGTCGCCGTCCGGGACGGCCGCGACGACGCGGTCGATCCCGCGGTCCTGGAGGGCGAACTCGAGGGACGCCTGCGCGGCCTCCGAGGCGTACCCCTGGCCCCAGAACTGGCGGCCGAGGCGCCACTGGATGCCGATGTGGTCGGCGATCTGCGGCGGGGCGTCGGGGACGTAGAGGCCGACCGCGCCCGCCAGCTCGCCGGAGCCGAGGAGTTCGACGGCGAAGACGCCGAACCCCTCGTCGTCCCACTCGTCCTCCCAGCGCTCGATGGACTCGGCGGTCTCGTCGAGGGAGAGCGGGGCGCCGTCGCCGATGTGCTGCATCACGGCCGGGTCGGCCTGGATGTCGGCGAGCGGGGCGAGGTCGTCATCGGGCGACCAGCGGCGCAGCAGGAGGCGGGGGGTACGGATCTCGGTCATACCCCCATCCTGCGCCATGGCCCGGCGGGGCCGCACAACCGTGCGAGGCCGCCATGGGTCTTACGCGGCATGACCTCACGCAGATCCGCCGGCGCCGCCGCCCTGGCCGCCCTCGGCGTCACGCTCCTGCTCGGCCCCGCCGCCACCACCGCGGCCGCGCTCCCGCACAGCCACAGCGCGGGCGCCGCCCACGAGGACGATCCCGCTCCCGGCCTGCCGACCGGCTTCCAGGTGTTGTACGACGCGGGGACCGAGACCGCCACCGTCAGCTGGGACGCGAACACCGAGGACGACCTCGCCGGGTACCGGCTCTACCGGCGTGACGTCGGGGACGGCGGGGACGGCGGGGGCGCCGAGGGCGGGGAGTGGGCCCTCGTCAGCGGCGCCGCGCTCCTGACAGCGACCACGACGACCGATCACCTCCCGGCCTCCGGGAACACGTACGCGTACAGCCTGCGGGCGGTCGACCGGGCGGGGAACGAGCTGCCGCCCGGCGGCGGTGACGACTGGTACGTGGAGACCCCGGACGCCTCACCGCCGAGCGTCCCCGCGGACCTCACGGCCCTGGGCACGACCGCGGGCAACACCGTGCGCTGGCAGGCCTCCTCGGACCACGTCGACCACTACGAGGTGTGGGCCGAGCCCGAGGGGCAGCAGGACCCGGACGGGCCCGAGTCCGTGTACGGCACCGGCTTCACCGACGCGCAGGCCGCCTGGGGCGTGAGCGTCACCTACACCGTCGAGGCGGTCGACGCCTCGGGGCAGCGCTCCGGTGTCTCGGCGCCGGTGACCGCCGCCCGCCCCGCGCCGGGCGCGGCTCCGCGGCCGGCCGGGGTGACGGCGCAGGTCCGCGGGGACAAGGTCCGGATCTCGTGGGACGCCGGGTCGGGCGACATGGGCCAGAGCTACCGCGTCTACGCCCACCGCTACCCCGACCCGGCCGCATGGACCCTGGCCGCCACGGCCTACCCGCAGGGCGGGACGGTGGCCTTCACGGCCGCCTCCGGGCCCTTCTACGTGGTGAGCGTCGACGACGAGGGCAGAGAGTCGGCCCCCGTGTACACGTACGCCTGAGCGCACGCGAAGGGGCCCGGAGTTCATGAACTCCGGGCCCCTTCACAGGTACGACTGCGTCCAGGTCAGTCCTGGGGCCGCTTGGGGCGCCAGACCACCAGTGCGCTGGTCTGCTGCACCTCCTGGTACGGGACCAGGTCACGGCGGTACGAGGCGTGCACCGCCGCTTCACGCTGCTGCATGGCGGCCGCGGCGCCGTCCACCGCGGCGGAGAGCTCCGCCACCCGGGACTGGAGCGCCGCCACCTGGTTCTCCAGCTCGATGATGCGCTTGATGCCGGCGAGATTGATCCCCTCGTCCTGCGACAACTGCTGCACGGTGCGCAGCAGTTCGATGTCGCGGGCCGAGTAGCGGCGGCCACGGCCCGCCGTGCGGCCCGGGGAGACCAGGCCGAGGCGGTCGTACTGCCGCAGGGTCTGCGGGTGCAGGCCGGAAAGCTGGGCCGCCACCGAAATGACGTACACCGGGGTTTCCTCGGTGAGTTCGTACGGGTTCGTGCGACGCCGGCCGTCCATCTCGCTCAAGCTCCCTTCGCGGCCTGAAACAGTTCTGCCCGCACATCGGTGTCCTCAGTCGCCTTGCGGTACGACTCCAGGGCCGAACGGGCCTCGTCGGAAAGATCCTGCTCCTCGGGGACGGCCACCTCGACCGTGACGAGGAGGTCTCCGCGCGTGCCGTCCTTGCGGACGGCTCCCTTGCCGCGGGCCCGCATCGTCCGCCCGTTCGGCGTGCCCGGGGGCAGCTTCAGGGTGACGGCGGGACCGCCGAGCGTGGGCACCTTGACCTCGCCGCCGAGCGTCGCCTCGGTGAACGTGACGGGCACGGTCACCGTGAGGTTGTCGCCCTTGCGGCCGAAGACGGGGTGCGCGGCGACGTGGACGACCACGTACAGGTCGCCCGCGGGGCCGCCCCGCTCACCGGGTCCGCCCTTGCCGCGCAGCCGGATGCGCTGCCCGTCCGCGACCCCGGCCGGGATGCGGACCTGCATGGTGCGCGAGGACTTGGCACGGCCCGAGCCCTTGCAGACCTCGCAGGGGGTCTCGGCGATGAGGCCGCGCCCCTTGCAGTCCACGCACGGGTCGGTGAGGGAGAAGCCGCCACCGCCGCCCCGCGAGACCTGCCCGGTGCCGACGCAGGTCGGGCACACCCGCGGCGTGCCGTTCTTGTCGCCGGTGCCGGAGCACGCCTTGCAGGGCGCCTGGGAGGACATGCGCAGCGGAACCGTCGCGCCGTCCACCGCCTCGGTGAAGCTCAGCGACACCTCGGACTCGATGTCCTGGCCGCGGCGCGGCTGCGTACGCGTACCCGCGCCCGCGCCGCCCCGGTTGAACAGGCCGCCGAAGACATCGCCGATGCCGCCGCCGAACCCGCCGGAGCCGCCCTGGCCCTGGGCGCCGCCTCCGAAGAGGTCGCCCAGGTCGAAGTTGAACGTGCCGCCGCCGGCCCCGCCGGGTCCCGGCCGGAACCCGCCGTTGCCGAACAGGGCGCGCGCCTCGTCGTACTCCTTGCGCTTCTTGGGGTCCCCCAGGACGTCGTTCGCCTCGGAGATCTCCTTGAAGCGCTCCTCCGCCTTCTCGTTGCCCTTGTTGGCGTCCGGGTGGTTCTCCCGGGCGAGCTTGCGGTACGCCTTCTTGACCTCGGCGTCGGTGGCGTCCTTGGGGACGCCGAGGACCTTGTAGTAGTCCTTCTCGATGAAGTCCTTGGTGCTCATCGGCCTCGACGTCCCTCCTCACTCACATCAGTTGCTCCGCGGATCACGTCAGCCCTCGTCCGGGCCACCGCTCTCCTTCTCCGCGTCCGCCTCGGAGGCGTCCGCCGCGTCGGCCGTGCCGGCCTGCGCGCCCGGCTGCGGCTCGGCCACCGCCACCCGCGCGGGGCGGATGGTGCGCTCGCCGATCCGGTAACCCGGCTGCAGGATCGCCACACACGTCGTCTCGGTGACGTCCGGCGCGTAGCTGTGCATCAGGGCCTCGTGGACCATCGGGTCGAAGGGCTCGCCCTCCTTGCCGAACTGCTGGAGGCCCAGCTTGGCCGCGACCGTCTCCAGCGACTCGGCGACGGACTTGAAGCCGCCGACCAGCTCGCCGTGCTCACGGGCCCGGCCGACGTCGTCGAGGATGGGCAGCAGCTCGGTCAGGAGGTTCGCGACCGCGATCTCCTTGACCTGCACGCGGTCCCGCTCCACCCGGCGCCGGTAGTTCTGGTACTCGGCCTGCAGGCGCTGGAGGTCCGTGGTGCGCTCGGTGAGCGCGGCACGTGCCTGGTCCAGCTGGGCCGTCAGGCCCGCGTCCTGCTCGGTCTCCTTGCTCGCGTCCCCGGCCGGGGCCTCCGGGCCCTCCTGGGTGGAGGGCTCGGGGGCCTTCGGCGCAGCGTCGTCGGCGGCGCCGGAGGGGACGTCAGGCTGCTCGGCGCTCTCGCCGCCCAGGCCCGGGGTCTCCTCCGTCATCAGGCGGCGCCACCCTTCTGGTCCTTCTCGTCGTCGACGATCTCGGCGTCGACGACGTCGTCGTCCTTGGACATGTTCGGGCCCTCGGCGCCCTCGGCGCCCGGGGCAGCGCCCTCGGCGCCGGCGGCCTGCGCGTCCGCGTACATGGCCTGGCCCAGCTTCTGGGAGACCGCGGCGACCTTCTCGGTGGCGGTGCGGATCTCGGCCGTGTCCTCGCCCTTGAGCTTCTCCTTCAGCTCGCCGACGGCTTCCTCGACCTCGGTCTTCACGTCACCGGGGACCTTGTCCGCGTTGTCGCTGAGGAACTTCTCCGTCTGGTAGACGAGCTGCTCGCCCTGGTTGCGCGACTCGGCGGCCTCGCGGCGGGCGTGGTCCTCCTCCGCGTACTTCTCGGCCTCTTCGCGCATCCGGTTGACCTCGTCCTTCGGCAGCGAGGAGCCACCGGTGACGGTCATCTTCTGCTCCTTGCCCGTGCCGAGGTCCTTGGCGGTCACGTGCATGATGCCGTTGGCGTCGATGTCGAAGGCGACCTCGATCTGCGGGACACCGCGCGGGGCCGGCGGCAGACCGGTCAGCTCGAACATCCCGAGCTTCTTGTTGTACGCCGCGATCTCGCGCTCGCCCTGGTAGACCTGGATCTGCACCGACGGCTGGTTGTCCTCGGCCGTCGTGAAGATCTCGGAACGCTTGGTCGGGATCGTGGTGTTGCGCTCGATGAGCTTGGTCATGATCCCTCCCTTGGTCTCGATGCCGAGGGAGAGCGGGGTGACGTCGAGCAGCAGGACGTCCTTGACCTCGCCCTTGAGGACACCGGCCTGGAGGGCGGCGCCGATGGCGACGACCTCGTCCGGGTTCACGCCCTTGTTCGCCTCGTTGCCGCCCGTCAGCTCCTTGACGAGCTCGGCGACGGCGGGCATACGGGTCGAGCCACCGACGAGAACGACGTGGTCGATCTCGGAGAGCTGGATGCCCGCGTCCTTGATGACGTTGTGGAACGGCGTCTTGCAGCGCTCCAGCAGGTCGGACGTGAGCTGCTGGAACTGGGCGCGGGTGAGCTTCTCGTCCAGGTGCAGCGGGCCCTCGGCGGAGGCCGTGATGTAGGGCAGGTTGATCGTGGTCTCGGTCGAGGACGAGAGCTCGATCTTCGCCTTCTCGGCGGCCTCGCGCAGGCGCTGGAGCGCCATCTTGTCCTTGGCGAGGTCCACGCCGTGGCCGTTGTTGAACTGCTTGACCAGGTAGTCGACGACGCGCTGGTCCCAGTCGTCACCACCGAGGTGGTTGTCGCCGTTCGTGGCCTTCACCTCGACGACGCCGTCGCCGATCTCCAGGAGGGACACGTCGAAGGTGCCGCCACCGAGGTCGAAGACGAGGATCGTCTGGTCGTCCTTGTCGAGGCCGTACGCGAGAGCGGCGGCCGTCGGCTCGTTCACGATGCGCAGGACGTTCAGGCCCGCGATCTCGCCGGCCTCCTTCGTCGCCTGGCGCTCCGAGTCGTTGAAGTAGGCCGGGACGGTGATGACCGCGTCCGTGACCTTCTCGCCGAGGTACGACTCCGCGTCCCGCTTCAGCTTCTGCAGGATGAACGCGGAGATCTGCTGCGGGTTGAAGTCCTTGCCATCCAGGTCGATCTTCCAGTCAGTGCCCATGTGGCGCTTGACGGAGCGGATGGTCCGGTCCACGTTCGTGACCGCCTGGCGCTTGGCGACCTCGCCGACGAGCACCTCACCGTTCTTGGCGAAGGCGACGACGGACGGCGTGGTCCTGGCGCCCTCGGCGTTGGTGATGACGGTGGGCTCGCCGCCTTCGAGAACGCTGACGACGGAGTTAGTCGTGCCCAGGTCGATGCCGACCGCACGTGCCATTTCGATTCCTCCAGCTGATACTTGAGTGGAACTGACTCAAGACTGCAACACCACCCCCCTCCGCGTCAACAGACATGAGTCGAACTCACTCAACTTTTATCCTGCGCTTATGGGCAGGATTCTGACACACCACCCCTGACCAGCACGTTCAACCAGTCGTCAGCGGGCCGCACATCGTGAGGAGTCTCCGTGGAATTGCCCCGGGTCGCCGTCGTAGCCGTCCTGATGACCACCCACGACCGCCGCGACACCACCCTCGCGGCCCTCGACGCCCTCGCCGCGCAGCGCTCGCTGCCGGCCGGTACCCGCGTACGGGTGCATCTGGTCGACGCGGGTTCCACGGACGGCACCGCCGAAACGGTGCGCCGCGCCCACCCCGGCGTCCAGGTGACGGTCGTCGGCGCCGACGTCCGCTGGGGCGAGGGCATGCGCCTGGCCAGCCGCAACAGCCGGGCGGCCGGTCTCGCCGAGCCCACGCACCAGCTGTGGCTCGACGACGACGTCCTGCTCGCCCCGGACGCGCTGGCCCAGCTCCTGGGGGTCTCCGCCGCCCTCGACGAGGAGGCCGTCGTGGTGGGCGCCGTCCGGCACCGCGGCGCCACCGTCCACTCGGGCCGCCGCCGCCACGGCCGCGCGCTCGCCCTCGTCGAACCGGACGGCACCCCCGAGCCCTGCGACACGTACGACGGCGACGTGGTGCTGTTGCCCTGGGGCGTGCGGGAGCGCGTAGGCGACATCGACAAGGTCTTCCGGCACGGCATGGGCGACTACGACCACGGCTTCCGCGCCCGGCGCGCGGGTGTCCCCGCCTACGTGGCCCCCCGGCACGTCGGCGACCGCCATGTCGCCCACCGCCCCGCGGGCCCGGCGTCGGCGCCCTTCGGCTCCCGCGAGCCGGTCATCGGCGTCCGCGCGGCGCTGCGCCGCCGCTCCCCCGCGCCCGACCTGCCGGTCCGGCAGTGGTGGGTCTACTGCTGGCGGCACACCGGCCTGCGGGCACCACTGCTGATGGTGGCGCCCTACGTGGTGACGGTGATCCGCGCGGTCCCGACGGGGCGAACGACTCCGTAGGGCGGGGCCGCGCGGCGAACGGCCGCAGGCCGGAGGGGCCGCAGGCCGAACAGCCGCGCGCCGAAGAGGCCGCACGCCGAAGAGGCCGCACGCCGAACAGCCGCACGCCGAAGAGGCCGCACGCCGAACAGCCGCACGCCGAAGAGGCCGCACGCCGAACAGCCGCACGCCGAAGAGGCCGCACGCCGAAGAGGCCGCACGCCGAACAGCCGCGCGCCGAAGGGGCCGCACGCCGAAGGGCCGCACTGTAGAGCGGCCGCACTGTAGAGCGGCCTCTCAGCCCCCCGCCGCCCCCACGACCTGGGCATACAGGTGTTCCGTCCGTTCCACCCACGCCCGCTCGCCGTACCGCTTCGCGCAGACCCCCCGGCAGTGTTCGCGCAGGGTGGGGAAGATGCGGTCGGCCGCGTCCAGCGCCGCGGCCAGCGGGGCGTCCCACGCGGCGACGGTGCCGGTGCCGTCGGAGCGCACGGCCCGCGGCGCCGCCGACCCCTCGAACGCCAGCACGGGCAGCCCGGCCGCCAGGGCCCGCGGATAACCGGCGGGCACCGCGCCCGCGGCCCACGGCCCGGGATGGACGAGCCCCCGGTAGCCCGGCAGCAGGCGGCGCAGCGCGGGCCGCTCGACGGCGCCGAGGAACCGCACGGACGCGGGCGCCGCCGCCCGGCAGGCCGGCTCCAGCGGACCCGCCCCCACGACGTCGAGCCGCCGCCCCGCGGGCCAGTGGCGCAGCAGGTCGAGGACCCGCTCCTCCGGGGTGAGCCGGCCGACGACCACGAAGGCGTCACCGCCGCCCGCACCGGCCGGACCGTCCGCCACCGGGACGAGGTGCGGGAGCACGGTGAGCCGCTCCGCGGGCAGCCCGGCCCGCTCGTACGTGTCCCGGCTCAGCTCGGAGAGCACGATCACCCGGTCCGCCCGCCGCAGCAGCGGATCGCGCCGGACCCCGCCGCGGGACGCGGCCGCCCACGCGCGCGGCAGCGCAGTGAGGCGCGCGCCCGGGTGCGGGGCGTGCAGCGTCGCCACGAGCGGGCGGGTCCACTCGGCTGTCCAGGAAAGGCCGGACCCGGCGGACCCGGCGCTCCCCGGGGCCGCGGTGTGGACGTGCACGACGTCCGGCGCGAAGGCGCGCAGCGCGGGCAGCGGGCTGCGCCCGTGCGCCGCGACGAGGCCGGCGACGCGGCGCGCCGCCTGCCAGGACGCGGGGCGCGGGCCGTCGGTGCGGGTGACGCCGCCACCGACGCCGCCGACGCCGCCGACGCCACCGTCGACACCCACGACGCGGACGTCGTGACCCGCGCGGCCCAGGGCGGCGGCCTGTTCGAGGACGGCCTCGGCCGGGTCGTCGGAGTCGTCGGAGTCGCCGGACGCGGCCCATCCCCGGAACGCGTGGACCAGCGCGACCCTCACGCGAACACCGCCTCGTGCGCGACCCCGGTCCGCACCAGCGCCAGGTCACCGCCGAACTCCCCGGCCCCGGCCAGCACCTGCGGCAGCTCGGACCCCGAGTCGACCTGGAGCAGCACCCGCTCCCCGGGGGCTACGACGTCCTCCCAGACCCCGTCCAGGCGCCGCACCCACGCCCGGTCCCGGTCGCCGAGCGCGTAAGGCAGCACGTGCCAGTCCCCGTCACGGGCGGCGACCCGGCGCACCGCGGCCCGGGGCCCGCCGAACGGTTCGAAGGAGACGATCCGGCCCCGGTAGCCGCGCCGCCGCAGCGCCCGCCCGAAGGCACCGTCCTGGCCGCCCGAGTCCAGCACCAGGTCGATCTCGAAGTGGGCGAGTTGCCGCGCCAGCTGCCGCATCCGGCCGAGACCCGTCATCCGTCTGCTCCCTCACGTGTGCGTGTGCCTGTGTGCCTGGGCGTATGCGCGTGCCTGTGTGCCTGTCCGTATGCGCGCGCCTGTGTGCCTGTGTCTGGGTGCCGGTGCGCGTACGTATGCGGTACGTACGCGCACCCGTCCGTCTGTACGTGTCCGGGCGCCGCCGCCCTCAGATACGCCCGCCTCAAAGCTCCGCCCGCATCACCCCGGCCCGGCCCGGCCGCAGCCGCCCGCGCCCCGCGGGGACCGGCACCCGCAGCAGCAGCGCCACGGAGACCAGCGCCGCCCCGGCCAGCCACCAGACGACCGGCGCGCCGACCGTCCCCCGGTGCAGCAGCACCCCCGTGGCCGTGCCGAGCGCCGTCGCCGCGCCCAGCGCCACGGCGATCCCGGGCGGGGTGAGCCCGAGCCGGCGCAGCCGGTGCCCGATGTGGTCCGGGCCCCGGCGCAGCACCCCGCGTCCGGCCAGCCGCCGCGCCATCACCACCAGCGCCGCGTCGGTGGTCACCACGACGGTCAGGGCGAACAGCGCGGCGGGCGTGGCCGCGCTCGCCGGCCCCGTGGTGACGAGCAGGGCCGCGCAGGACAGGAGGAACCCGGTGAGCAGGGTGCCGCAGGACCCTGCGCGGACCCGGGCCGGATACCAGTTGTGCGCCGAGAAACCGGTGAGCGCGGCGGCGAGCAGCCCGAGGACGACGGCGAGCGACTCCGCCCCCCGTGCCCCGGCGCAGACGCACAGGCCCAGCGCGGTGACGGCGCCGACCACGCCCAGGGCTCCGTCGAAGGCGTCCAGGAGCGTGAAGGCGTTCGTCACGAAGACGATCCACAGGGCCGCCACCGCGCCCGCCACCAGGCCGAGCTGCGTGCCGTGCACCACCACGCCGGCGGCCGCCGCCTGGACGGCGACGCGGGCCCGCGCGCCGCGCGGCCTGAGGTCGTCGAGGAAGCCGAGGAGGGCCACGGCGCCCGCGGCGAGCAGCAGGGCGCCGGTGTCGGGGTCCGGTGTGACGCGGCCGGTGACGGTCCCCGCCCCGACGACGACGGCCAGCGTCCCGGCCACCGCGACCCCGCCGAGCCGCGGCACGGCCCGGGTCCGCGTCCGGCGCGCGCCGCGCCGGGTGTCCCCGGCGGCGAGCAGGCGCACCCCGGCGGTCAGGGTGAGGGAGAGCAGCAGGGCGGTCGCCGCGGCGGCGGTCCCGTACAGCACGCTCAGGCCTTGGCCGGGGTGGCCGGACACGTCGCAGCTGCGGTCATCGTGGGCCCCTCGGCGGTCGCGGCGTCCCAGGGACACCGGGTGGAAGCGGGGTGGAAGCGGGGGAAGCAGAAGGAAGCAGGAGAAGCAGGGTGGAGGCGGTGGATCGGGGTAGCCCCGGGGGCGTGCCCGTCGAGGCCCCCCATAAGCTATTCGGTTTTGTCCACATATGGTGCGAATAACACGATCCGCTTCCGCGCCCGCGCGCCGTCCGGACACCGCCCACCCAGGGTGCCCTCAGCGACACAGATCACGACCCGGGCGACTACATTGCGATCGCGTAAGTGGGTAGTCTCAGACGGACTGCATAAGTTACCGCTTAGTAATCACTGGTACGTCAACGACGAGACCACCTCGCAGGCCCGAGGAGCCCCCAATGCAACTCGCCGCGATCATCGTGTCGCTGGTTCTGATCGTGGTCGGCACGGCGCTGTTCGCCCGCGCCGTCCTGCAGATCTACAACTTCATGCGGCTCGGCCAGAACGTGCCCGCGGGCACCCGCACCGACGAGCCCGTACAGCGCACCGTCACCGTGGCCAAGGAGTTCCTCGGCCACACCCGGATGAACCGCTGGGGCATCATCGGTGTCGCGCACTGGTTCGTGGCGGTGGGCTTCTTCACCCTCCTGCTGACCATCGTCAACGCCATCGGCCAGCTCTTCCAGGCCGACTGGCTGCTGCCGGTCATCGGTGACTGGGCGCCCTACAACGTCTTCGTCGAGTTCATCGGCACCATGACGGTGCTCGGCATCCTCGTGCTGATCGTGGTCCGCCAGCTGAGCCTGCCGCGCAAGCCGGGCCGCAAGTCCCGCTTCGCCGGCTCCAACTTCGGCCAGGCGTACTTCGTCGAGGCCGTCATCCTCATCGTCGGCGTCTGCATCTTCATGCTGCACGCCCTCGAAGGCGCCCAGCACCACGTCGGCTCGTACGAGTCCTCGTTCTTCATCTCCTACCCGGTGGTCAACTGGCTGGAGGGCATGGACGTCTCCACGCTCCAGACCCTCACCTACTTCTTCGCCGGGGTGAAGATCGCGACCTCCTTCATCTGGATGATCACGGTCGCCCTGAAGACCGACATGGGTGTGGCCTGGCACCGCTTCCTGGCCTTCCCCAACATCTGGTTCAAGCGCAAGGCCGACGGCGGTACGTCGCTGGGCGCGCTGCTGCCGATGACCTCGCAGGGCGAGGCGATCGACTGGGAGGACCCGGCCGAGGACGCCGTCTTCGGTGTCTCCCAGGTCGAGCAGTTCTCCTGGAAGGGCCTGCTCGACTTCTCCACCTGCACCGAGTGCGGCCGCTGCCAGTCGCAGTGCCCCGCCTGGAACACCGGCAAGCCGCTCTCCCCCAAGCTCCTCATCATGTCGCTGCGCGACCACGCGCACGCCAAGGCGCCCTACCTGCTCGCCGGCGGCGGCAAGTCCATGGAGGGCGAGGAGAAGGCCACCGAGGAGCAGCTCAAGGACGTGCCCGCCGCCGCCCTCGCGGAGGCCGAGCGCCCGCTGATCGGCACCCTCGAAGAGAACGGCGTCATCGACCCGGACGTCCTGTGGTCCTGCACCACCTGCGGCGCCTGCGTCGAGCAGTGCCCGGTCGACATCGAGCACATCGACCACATCGTCGACATGCGCCGCTACCAGGTGATGATCGAGTCCGCGTTCCCGTCCGAGGCGGGCACGATGCTCAAGAACCTGGAGAAGAAGGGCAACCCCTGGGGCCTGGCGAAGAAGCAGCGCCTGGAGTGGCTCAAGGAACTGGACTTCGAGGTCCCGGTCGTCGGCAAGGACATCGAGGACCTCACCGAGATCGAGTACCTGTACTGGGTCGGCTGCGCCGGCGCCCTGGAGGACCGCGCCAAGAAGACCACCAAGGCCTTCGCCGAGCTGCTGAACATCGCGGGCGTGAAGTTCGCGATCATGGGCGGCGACGAGAAGTGCACCGGTGACTCCGCGCGCCGCCTCGGCAACGAGCCGCTCTTCCAGCAGCTCGGCCAGGAGAACGTCATGGCCCTGAACATGGCGTTCGGCGAGGAGTACGACGACGACGGCAAGGTCACGGCCGAGTCGAAGAAGCCGAAGACGGTCAAGAAGATCGTCGCCACCTGCCCGCACTGCCTCAACACGATCGGCAACGAGTACCCGCAGCTCGGCGGCGACTACGAGGTCATCCACCACACGCAGCTGCTCCAGCACCTCGTCGACGAGGGCAAGCTCGTCCCCGTCACCCCGGTCGAGGGCCTCATCACGTACCACGACCCGTGCTACCTGGGCCGCCACAACAAGATCTACTCGCCGCCGCGCGAGATCATCTCCAGCGTCCCCGGTCTGCGCAACGAGGAGATGCACCGCCACAAGGAGCGCGGCTTCTGCTGCGGCGCCGGCGGCGCCCGCATGTGGATGGAGGAGCGGATCGGCAAGCGCATCAACAACGAGCGCGTCGACGAGGCCCTCTCGCTCAACCCGGACATCGTCTCCACCGCCTGCCCGTTCTGCCTCGTCATGCTGACCGACTCGGTCAACGGCAAGAAGAACGACGGCAAGGCCAAGGAGTCCGTCCAGGTCGTCGACGTGGCCCAGCTGCTGCTCGACTCGGTGAAGACCCCCTCCGACCCGCCGCCCGCGGGCGAGCCGGAGCCGGCCGACGCGCCGGAACCGGAGCCGGTCAAGTAGCCGCGTCCGCCGCGTGCAAGAGGGCACCCCGCCTGTGCGGGGTGCCCTCTTCGCGTACGGAACGAATTGCGTGCCCCGTACAACCCTTGTGCCCCGCAAGAAGTCTCCTGTGCGCCGAACAACGGGTGGCGGCCGGGACAACTCCCGTCAAACACCCACCGGACGGCACCACACAGACGCCGGATGCCTGCCAGGCATCCCCCTTCACGCCGCAGGAGCCCACCGCACATGGACCAGCCCAGACGCACCTCCGCCCCGGCCCGTCTCCGCCTCATCACGGCGACCGCCGCCGCGCTCACGCTCACCGGCGGCCTCTTCCTCGCCGCGACGGGCCCGGCCTCGGCCGCGGCGCCGCAGGTCGCGGCGGGCGACGCCGACTTCAACGGGGACGGGTACGCGGACGTGGCCGCGTCCGTCGCGTTCGCCACCGTCTCCGGCCAGCAGGCCGCGGGCCAGATCAGCGTCGTCTACGGCAACACGGCCAAGCACACCACCATCAGCCAGAACAGCGCCGGCGTCCCCGGCTCCGCCGAGAAGGCGGACAACTTCGGCGGCGACCTCGCCTACGGCGACTTCGACGCCGACGGCTTCGACGACCTCGCCGTGGGCGCTTCCGGCGAGGACGTCGGCAGCGACGTGGACGGCGGCATGGTGACCATCCTGTGGGGCTCCGCGAACGGCCTGTCCGGCGGCACCACCGTCACCGACCCGCGCCCCACCAAGCACGACCTGTTCGGGTTCGCCCTCCAGGCGGGCGACTTCGACGGCGACGGCAAGGACGACCTGGCCGTCGGCACGAAGTTCTCGGCGACCGTCGACGTCATACGCGGCGGCATCAGCAGGTCCGGGGCGACGCACGGCACCTACGCCGTCACCGCGCCCATCCACACCGGTGACGCCGGCGTACGCAACCTGCACTCGGGCGACATCAACGGCGACGGCAAGGACGACCTCCTCGTCAACGGTTTCGAGAAGGACACCGAGGACGGCTGGGACGCCAACTTCTACCTGCCCGGATCCGCCTCGGGCGTGACGGCGGCCGGCTACAAGAAGCTGCCCGCCGGCATCATCACGGACGTGGGCGACGTGAACAACGACGGCCGCGGCGACATCGTCTTCGGCCTGAGCTGGGACGACAGCATCCCGCACGCCCAGCTCGGCGGCGCCGTCCTGATCGCCAAGGGCACGGCGAGCGGCCCCGCCGCCTCCGTCCAGACCATCGACCAGGACACCGCCGGGGTGCCCGGCGCGGGTGAGAAGGAGGACGGCTTCGGCGACGAGATCGACCTCGGCGACGTGAACGGCGACGGCCACCTCGACCTCGTCGTCGGCGCCCCCGGCGAGGACGTCGACGGAGCCACCGACGCCGGTTCGATCACCGTCCTGTACGGCGCGGCCGACGGTTCCGGCATCACCGGCACGGGCTCCCAGTTCTTCAGCCAGAACAGCCCGCGCGTCCCCAACAACAGTGAGAAGAACGACTACTTCGGCTCCGACGTCCACGTGGACGACCTGGAGACGGACGGCCGCGGCGACATCGTCGTGGGCGCCATGGGCGAGAACGCCGACGACGGCGCCGTGTACACCCTGCACTCCAACGCGGACGGCACGTTCTCCGGCAGGTCCGAGTACTACGTGGCCACGCTCGGCATCTCCGCCAGCGGCACCCCGGGGCTCGGCATGAACTTCGCCGACTGAGCCCGGCCGCCCCCTCGGGCGGGTCCCTTAGGGGATGTCACAGCTCAGACGCAAAGCCGGGCCCGCACCCCGCGGGCCCGGCACACGCCCGGCGAAACCAGGTACGTTCGACGGGTGGCTGGATTCAGGAACGGACGCGGCCGGGACAACCGCGAAGCGCCGCAGGGGCAACCGCAGCACTACGGAGGCCGGCAGTGGCCGCAGAGCGGCGACGGGCACGGTGAGCCGGAGTACTTCGGCGACCCCGGCACGCCCCGGCACCCGCAGGGCGGCTACGACCCGTACGCGGCGAACAACCCGGGCCACACCCAGGCGTTCTCCGTGCACGAGGACCCCTACCCCCAGGGCCAGGGCGCCCCGTACGGCCAGAACGCGGACGCGTACGGCCGCCAGCAGGCCCCGTACGGCCAGAACCAGGACGCCTACACCCAGGGCGCCACGTACCAGGCGGGCTCCGCGCCCGGCCCGGTCGGCCCGCGGCTGCACTGGAAGCAGCTGCTCAGCGGCGTGATCCTGCGCCCCGCGCCCACGTACCTGCAGATGCGCGACTACGCGATGTGGGCCCCGGCCCTCATCGTCACGTTCCTCTACGGGCTGCTGGCGGTCTTCGGATTCGACGGCGCCCGCGAGGACGTGATCAAGGCCACGCTCGGCACGGCGATCCCGTACGTCCTGTTCACCGGCATCGCCATCACCATCAGCTTCTTCGTGCTCGGCGTGGTCACCCACACGCTGGCCCGCCAGCTCCAGGGCGACGGCGCGTGGCAGCCCACGGTCGGCATGTCGATGCTGATCGCGTCCCTCACGGACACCCCGCGACTGATCGTCGGCATGTTCCTCGGCGGCGACGAGGGCTTCGTCCAGCTCCTCGGCTGGGCGACCTGGCTGGGCGCCGCCGCCCTGCTCACCACGATGGTGGCCAAGTCGCACGACCTGCCGTGGCCCAAGGCGCTCGCCGCGTCCGCGATCCAGCTGATCGCGCTGCTGTCGATCATCAAACTCGGCACGTTCTGACCGAGCCGCCCGGCAGACGCCGTCGCCCCTTGCCCGGTCCGGGCAAGGGGCGACGGCATTCGCGGGCCGGGCCTACGCGTCGAGCACCTGCCCGGCCCGCTTCACGACGGGCTCGTCCACGCTCCACGGGAAGTTGATCCAGTCATCGGTCCGCTTCCACACGTACTCGCACTTCACGAGCGAGTGGGACTTCTCATAGATGACCGCGGAGCGGACCTCGGCGACGGTGTCGAGGCAGAAGTCATGGACGAGCTTCAGCGTCTTGCCCGTGTCGGCGACGTCGTCGGTGATGAGCACCTTCTTGTCGCTGAAGTCGATCGCGTTCGGGACGGGCGCCAGCATGACCGGCATCTCCAGCGTGGTCCCCACACCCGTGTAGAACTCCACGTTCACCAGGTGGATGTTCTTGCAGTCGAGCGCGTACGCGAGCCCGCCGGCGACGAAGACGCCGCCGCGCGCGATGCTCAGCACGATGTCGGGCTCGTAGCCGTCGTCGGCGATGGTCTGGGCGAGTTCGCGCACGGCGCCGCCGAACGCTTCGTAGCTGAGGTTCTCGCGTACGTCACTCATGTCGCTGCTGCTCACACCTGGGTCCGATGGAAATTGAGGAAGGAACGGGAGGCGGTCGGACCGCGCTGTCCCTGGTAACGCGACCCGTAGCGCTCGCTGCCGTACGGGAACTCGGCGGGCGACGACAGCCGGAACATGCACAGCTGCCCGATCTTCATGCCCGGCCACAGCTTGATGGGGAGCGTCGCGAGGTTCGACAGCTCAAGGGTGACGTGACCGCTGAACCCCGGGTCGATGAACCCGGCGGTGGAGTGCGTCACGAGCCCGAGCCGCCCCAGCGAGCTCTTGCCCTCCAGGCGCGAGGCGAGGTCCTCGGGAAGCGAGATGACCTCGTACGTTGAGGCGAGCACGAACTCACCCGGGTGCAGGATGAACGGCTCGTCGCCCTCCGGCTCCACGAGCCGCGTCAGGTCGGCCTGCTCGACGCTGGGGTCGATGTGCGGGTACTTGTGGTTCTCGAACACCCGGAAGTAGCGGTCGAGACGTACGTCGATGCTCGACGGCTGCACCATGGATTCGTCATAGGGATCGATCCGGACCCGCCCGGCGTCGATCTCGGCCCGGATGTCCTTGTCTGAGAGAAGCACGTAGCGAGGATACGCAGAGCGCGCGGACCCGCCACAATCGGCGGGTCCGCGCGCTCTGCGCCTGCCGGCGTCCCTACTGCTTACCGGGTCCCACGGGAACGGCATGTCGCAGTCGAGCACAGCGCGGGCACCGGATCAGCCGGCCGGGACCGAGCCGGTCCGCCTGCTGCATCGGGAACGACGCGGTGCTGAACACGTGCCCTTCGGCACATCGGACGACGGTGCGCTCCATCTGGTCCATCAAAGTCCCGGAGTCCCTTCCCCACGAGCCATGTGGCCAGTTTCCTGGCCGGTGACAAAAGCCACGTTACGGGATGAAAGGGACGGCGTTGCGCGCGGCACTCCGACCCCGAGCACCCCTCTCGCGGCCCCCCGCACCGTACGCCCCAACTCCCTTCACCCGCAGTGACATCCACGCCTCACAACGCAGCCGGGCCCCGGGGCGTGAGCGCCCGGAGCCCGGCATGAGGTAGAGTGACGGCCAGTACATCGCCCTTTCGGCGGGTGTGCTGTGCGGGTGTAGTTTAGTGGTAGAACATCAGCTTCCCAAGCTGAGAGTGCGAGTTCGATTCTCGTCACCCGCTCCACAATCACCATCGAGGCCCAGGTCATCGACCCGGGCCTTTTTGCTGTGCGCTTCCGCTCAGCCGTCGCGTGCCACGTCCGCGCCAGACGCTTGATCACCCGGCTTCCGTGCCATGGAGCGCCGGGCCTCCCGAACGGTCCGGTGGAGCATGCCCGCGACCTCCCGCTGCCGCCCCTCCTTGGACTGCTGGTAGATCATCAGGCCATCGCGCCCTTCAGGGCGCCCGGATCAGGTCGACAAGGTGTGCCGGTCTGACGAGATCGTAGAGCTGCGTCCATAGCGAACTACGAATGCGGGGCTCGGGCGTGGATGGCGTCAGGACCGGTCCAGGGATAAAACCGTCGGCTAGATTCGGAGGGACCGGCGAGCTCGGATGAGTCGGGGCCCAGCCTTCTGGAGGGCCACCGCCATGACAGCGGCGACATCCGCGGGCAGAAGTGGGGCTCCCGCCCCTTGCAGCCGATTGCCATGGCGCCCCCCTTCTCCTGGCATGGCCGCGATGCCAGCTGGGCAGAGCAAGAATGCCGAGCCGCCCCTGGGTTATACGGGGGCGCGCAGTCAGATTCTGGGTAGCGCTCGAATCGCGCCGGCGACGATCAGAGCCGGAACAACAAGGGCCGCTTCGCTCATGGTGTAGATCAGCCCCCTTGGCAAATCGAGCTTGTCATAGGGGACGCTCACAAAGATGGCGCTCAAGGCTGCGAGGGCCCCGCTGAGAATAAGGGCGAGCCATGCGGAGAGGTTTACGTGCTTGTTGAGGTACTGGTCGTACTGCCAGTTGGCGGCAGCTCCCGGAGGTGCTGAAGGTATCTTCTGGTGCCAGAGGAAGATCAGCCCCATGACTAGCGCCAGGAATGTTCCCCACACCATCCAGTCCGCTCCCCGGGCTGCAGTACGATCCGTCCACGCGTTGTGGAAACCGACCGACGAGACAGCCAGCATCAACAGCACAAAGACGGCAGCGACTAGGATGAGCCTGCGAAAGAACCGCACCTCGCCATGACTATTACGCTCGTACGCCAGTAGCAGCCAGGCCAAGGCCGCGATCACGACAATCGCGTCTGCAGCCAAGATCGCACCGGCGAACAGTTGCTCGACTAATGATCGTTTGCAGACTAGTTCGCCCGTTGTTAGCGCGTACAAATATGCGGCGATCGCGAGACCGAAAAAGCTCGGTAGCAGCAGGCGCAGGCCACGCGATGCGTGCGCGTCGCCGCCGGTCGGATTCTTCTGTCCGATGACCATGACCACGCCAGAAAAAACGAAGCCGGCAAAAATTCCACAAAACGCACTCAAGGCCTCTGCGGAGCCTATGGGATTCCAATCTCCCGGACCATTGGTGCAGGTGTCCGGTACGAACTTGCCGGATACAGCGATCATCAGCAATGTCATGAGCGAGATAGTGCCAGCGGATCATGACAGTTGTCACCGGTTACGGAGAGGCACTGCGCGTAGATCTCCGCGACCGGATTGATCTATCGCCTAGTCGAACTCGGAGCTCTGGAAGGATCGAATAGCGGCACATCTGCCGCTCTACGTAAGCCGGGACGGATCCGTGCCAGGTTGGGAAGGGGCCGCGGGGATGGCGAGAAATGGGCCACCCGCACCGAGGAGCCGCCAGGCCACTCCCCTGCAGTTCAGACACCTGGGGACATGCCACATGTCCTGCTCATCTCGCGATGATTTTGAACGGGTCAAATAGGCGACGAGTGTCTACAGGGTGCCCCGCAATGGTCTCTCCCGTTCGCGCCTCTCCTGTCGGGTGACCGTCACGATCCAACCAGCGGCCATCAGTGCGCCCGCTGTACCCGCGAACGCGATCAGACCTTCCGCGGGAATCGTGTCGTCACCGGCCGGATACCTCGTTCCACACAACCGCACCGTCCCTGGGTGCTCCGCCGAGGCTTCGAGGCACACCCGGGTGCCTACCGCAGGATCGGTCGCCCCGGCCCCCTGGCCCAGCGGCAAGCCCTCCGTGACGAAGGACCGGTCGCTGGCCTCGTAGGACACCCTGATACGGGCCCCACCCTTGGCCGGCACCACACGGTCGACGACACCGTCAACCCGCAGGGGAGAGGCAGCGATCCGTCGAGCGTCCGAGATCTCGCGGGCCAGCGAGCATCCTCCAACCACCGCAACCAGGAGGGATCCCGCCGCAATTGCAAGCGGCGCCCTGTTCCCCCGCCAGAAGTCACCCCACCTCATGTCGACAGTCTCACACGTCGAACAACGCACCTGACGGGCTAGCACTGACAGGGCTGCCCTTCGCTGCGTGACAACCGCGGCGGATAACCGCGAACAACCGTCGAGATCAGCGGATCACCAACGCAGGTGACAGGTGCGGCAGCCAAAGAATGGCGAGGACACCGAGTCGCGCCGGTCCTTCGAGAACGGCCAGGCCCGGACGCGGACGAGTGGCACGTTCGTCCGTGGAAGCGAGCGGACAACGCCGGCTCTATCCGGCCACCTAGGTTCCCCGGCAAGGCGCCCAACTCATCCCCGGACAACCTCGCTTCGAGTCCTGGACACGGGCGCTCGCTACCCGAAGACTTGCGGCGTGGAGCAGCAGCGTATGCATGATCGAGTCTTTGGCGCCTGGTTGTTGGGCGGGCTCGTCGTGCTTGCCGGGTTGCGTGTGGTTCCTCGGGCGTTGTCGGCGCCCTTTGCGGCATGCGCCGTCTGCGATGTGCTCGGGTTCGTCCTGCTGTTCATGTGCCTTGTGCTCGGCGTTCGGGCCGCGGTTCGGCGGTCCGTCGCCTGACGTGCGCCGGCGGAGCGGGCTCAGAGCGGGAGGTCGTCCGGGAGCACTCGGAAGGCCTTGTGGTGGCCGAGGGGGCGGATCGCGCGGAAGTCCCGGCGGTCGAGCGTAAGGATCGCGTCCGTGTCGTAGTCGGAGGCCAGCGCCACGTTCACCGCGTCCGTGAGGTCGAGATTCAGTGACTTGTAGCGCGCGCGGACGGACTGGGCGGTGCCCAGGTGCTCCTCGGTGATCTCGGGCGCGGCGACGCGGCCCCGGCGCATCCAGTGCCGGATGTCGTCGATGGCGCTGAGCGCGGCCTCGCGGCCCAGTTCGCGGGTGGCCACGTGGTCGAGTTCGGCCAGCAGGAGCGGGGACATGACGAGGAGGCCCGCGGTCAGGACGGCCTCGTTCGCCGCGCCGTGCTCGGGGTGGGTCGCGTCGAGGGCTGCCAGCAGGCCGGAGGTGTCGGCGACGACGATGATCACGCGGTGGTCCCGGGAGCCGCGTCACCGCGCGCCGCATCGGCGACCGCGTCGCGCACCTCGGCCTTGGACGGCGTGCGGCCCCGGCCCTCGAAGGTGCGCGAGAAGAGGGGCTCGTCCCAGACCCGGTTCGCCATGGCCGCGAGATGGATGCCCTGGCGGATGATCTCGGCCTCGCTTATGCCCCGGCGCCTGGCGGCCTCCTTGATGATCGCCAGATCCTCGGGGTCGGCGTAGACGTTCGTGCGCTTCATGGACATGTACCAAGGTTAGTCCATGTACCAGAGGGGGACGCGGCTGTGCGGCCGGCTTCGGTGCCGGTAACGAATCCGGCAAGCCCCGCGTGTCGGTGGGACAGGCATAGGGCTCGCGGGGGACCACTGCTCGCATGAGTGATGTGAGTGGTGTGAGTGGAGCTAGTGGTTCCGGTGAGTTGAGCGATCTGATCCCCGTCGAGGCCATCCGGCTCGACGTCGCCGCGCCCGACTGGCGCGGCGCCGTGCGGGCCGCCGGGGAGTTGCTGGTCGCGACCGGGGTGAGTACGGACGCGTACACCGAGGAGATGGCCCGCAACGTCGACGAGAACGGGCCCTACATCGTCATCGCGCCGGGCTTCGCCTTCGCGCACGCGCGGCCCTCGCCCGCCGTGCGGCGTACCGGGATGTCCTGGGTGCGGCTGGCGACCCCGGTGAGTTTCGGGCACGAGACGAACGACCCGGTGCACCTGGTCGTCGCCCTGGCCGCCACCGACTCCGGTGCGCACACCCGGGCCATGGGCGCCCTCGCCCGGCTGCTCGCCGACAGCGGCACCGCCGCCGAGCTCGACCGGGCCCCGACCCCCGAGGCGCTCCACGCCGTGCTCGTGCGCGCCGAGGGAGGCGACGCGGAGTCCCCGGCCACCACAGCGGAGACCCCGGCCACCACAACAAGAGGCGAGGCCGCGTCCCCGTCCGCCCACGCAGGCACCGCATCGAGGAAACCCGGCCCGGCCGGGCACGAACTGCACAAGATCCTGACCGTCTGTGGCAACGGCGTCGGCACCAGCCTCTTCCTCAAGTCCACGCTGGACAAGGTGCTCGACCGGTGGAAGTGGGGGCGATACGTCTCCACCGAGGCGACCGACACCATCTCCGCCAAGGGCAAGGCCTCCGAGGCCGTCGCCATCCTGACCTCGCGGGAGATCGCCCGGACCCTCGGTGACGTCGGCGTGCCCGTCCGCGTCGTCGAGGACTTCACCAGCACGAAGGAGGTCGACGCCGCCCTGCGCGATCTCTACGACGTCTGAGCCCCGAGCAGCATCCCGCAGGCCCGCTGCCCCGAGCAGCATCCCGCAGGCCCACCCCACGGAGTCCCCATGAACGTCCTCGTCGACATCGCGAAGTTCGTCGTCAACGAGATCCTCAGCGTCCCCGCCTACCTCATCGGCATCATCACCGCCGTCGGCCTCATCGCCCTGAAGAAGAGCACCGGGCAGGTCATCGGCGGCGCCATCAAGGCCACCCTCGGCTTCCTGCTGATCGGCGCCGGCGCGACGCTGGTGACCGACTCGCTCGCCCCGCTGGGCACGATGATCACCGGCGCGACCGGTTCGCACGGGGTGATCCCCACCAACGAGGCCATCGTCGGGATCGCGCAGGCCGAGTACGGCTCGCGCGTGGCCTGGCTGATGATCCTCGGGTTCCTGATCAGCCTGCTGCTGGCCCGGTTCACGCCGTTGTCGTACGTCTTCCTGACCGGGCACCACATGCTGTTCATGGCCACGCTGCTGACGATGGTGCTGGCCACCGCGGGCCAGGACTCCTGGGTCGTGGTCGTCGCCGGTGCCGTGCTGCTCGGCATCATGCTGGTCGCGATGCCGGCCTTCGCGCATCCCTGGACCAAGCGCGTGACCGGCAACAACACCGTCGCCGTCGGCCACTTCGGGACCGCCGGGTACATCGTGTCCGGTGCGGCCGGGCAGGTGGTCGGCAAGAAGAGCCGGTCCACCGAGGAGATGAACCTGCCGGAGGGGCTGCGGTTCCTGCGGGACTCGATGGTGGCCACCGCCCTGTCGATGGTGCTCATCTACCTGGTCATGGCGGTCGTGTTCCTCGTGAAGGCGGGGAAGAACGAGGCGTTCAAGGCGTTCTCGGCGGACGGCGGCGCCGGCTCCACCGGCGTGGGCAACTACCTGATGGCGTCGCTCGGCCAGGGGTTGCAGTTCGGCATCGCCGTCGCCGTCATCCTGTTCGGCGTGCGGACCATCCTGGGGGAGCTGGTCCCCGCCTTCCAGGGCATCGCGCAGAAGGTCGTGCCGGGCGCGATCCCCGCCCTGGACGCGCCGATCGTCTTCCCGTACGCGCAGAACGCGGTGCTCGTCGGCTTCATCTGCTCGTTCGTGGGCGGGCTGGTCAGTCTGGGGCTGATCGCCGGGGTCTTCAACCCGGCGTTCGGGACGGCGCTGGTCCTGCCCGGCCTGGTCCCGCACTTCTTCACCGGGGGCGCCGCGGGTGTCTTCGGCAACGCGACCGGGGGGCGGCGCGGCGCCGCGGTCGGGGCGTTCCTGAACGGCGTGCTCATCACCTTCCTGCCCGCGTTCCTGCTGGGCGTGCTCGGGTCGTTCGGGACGGCCAACACCACGTTCGGGGACGCCGACTTCGGCTGGTTCGGGCTGCTCATCGGCAACTCCGCGAAGGCCGGGACGGTGGCCGGGGTCGTCCTCATGCTGCTCATCGGGCTCGTGGTGCTGGCCGCGGCCGTGGTGTGGCAGAAGCGGGTGGTGGAGACCGGCTGGGACCCGGGGGCGAGGCGGGCCGCGCTGCTGCCGCCCGAGGACCGGCCGGAGCAGCACGACGAGGCCGCGCCCGGGGGCACGCCGGTCTCCCGTACGTACGCGAAGATCACGCCCCCCGCGGGCGCCCCGGTGCCGCCGCCCCCGCCGCAGGACTGAGGTCCGCAGGGCGGACGCGGCCCCGGACGCCCGCGGGCCGGTGCCCGCCAGGTCAGCGCCCCGGACGCCCGCGGGCCGGTACCCGCCAGGTCAGCGCCCCGGACGCCCGCGGGCCGGTACCCGCCAGGTCAGCACCCGAGGCTCCCGCCGGAGGACTGACGGCACCCCCCGCTCAGGCCATCAACACCGCGTCACCCCCCTCCAGAATGGCCCGCTCCGCGGCGGTCGCCGCCGGGATCCACTCCGGGGCGAGCGCCGCGTACGTCGTGACGTCGTGCCAGGCGCCCTGGGTGTGGAAGAGCCCGCGCAGCGTGGCCTCGGGGCGCAGCCCCGCCGCGAGCATCACCTGCCGCATCCGGGGGTGGTCGGCGCGGTGGCCGGCCCAGACGCGGTGGAGTCCGAGGCGGCCGAAGGCGTACGCCATCAGCAGGCGGCCCGCCTCGTGGCCGTGGCCGCGGACCGGGGCGTCGGGCAGCAGGACGAGGCTGGTGAGCATGGCGTTGTGGCCGTACTCCTCGACGAGCAGGCCCATGGTGCCGACCATCGTCTCGTCACCCGGCGCGCACACGGCGAGGGTGTGCTTGCGGCGCGGGTGGCAGAACGGCTGGGCCAGGCACTGGGCGAAGGCGTCCTGGGCCTGGCGGGCGTCCATCCGGTCGATGCCGAGGTAGCGGGTGAGGACGCGGTGGGTGTGGATGCGTTCGAAGGGGGCGAGGTCGGTGGCGCGCATCTCGCGCAGCCACAGCCGTTCGCCGTGCAGTTCGGGCAGGTGGGTCACAGGGCGGCTCCGGCGGGTTCGCGGGCGGGCTCGGCGCCGATCAGGGCTTCGAGGTCGACGTAGTACCGGCCCGAGCGGACCGGGTGGCCCAGCAGGACGCGGCGGGCGGTGTCGGTGACGAGTGCGCCGCCGAGCTGGACGCCGCTGGCGAGCTGGGGCCAGCTGGAGAGGGTGGATCCGATGCGGCCGAGCGCGTCGGTCATGGCGGGGCTCAGCCGGTCGGCGTCGCAGACCCGCAGCAGGAAGGCGAGGCGGCCCGCCGGGTCGAGGGCGCGCAGGTCGCGGGCGGTGACGGTGCCGGCCCGGCCGTGGAAGAGGGGCCGGTCGGGCTCCTCGTCGAAGCGTTCGACGTCCAGCATGCCGCGGTCGTTCATGTCCATCAGGACGGGGACGCGGCGGGCGCGGGCGGCCTCGCGGGCGGCGACCTTCACCCAGATCGTGTCGCACTCCTCGATCAGCAGGTCGAGGGGGTGTCCGGGGTCGCCGAAGAACGAGTCGAGGGTGGACTCGGTGATGCCCTCGGGCCACAGCTCGATGTCGAGGTAGGGGTCGGTCTCGTACATCTGGCGGGCGCACAGGACGGTCTTGGGCAGGCCCAGGTCGTGGACGCCGGCCCGCAGGCGGTTGAGGTTGCTCAGGCCGAGGTCGTCGAAGTCCGCCAGGCGGAACGATCCTCCTACGCCTTCCATGGCGCAGGTGAGCGCCGCGCTGTTGCCGACGGACAGGCCGATCACGCCGATCCGGCGGCCGAGCAGGTGCCGCTGCTCGGTCGTGCTGATCTTGTCGCGGTTGCGGTCGGTGCGCACCCGCCGGAACTCCGGCTCGGGCAGCACGTGGACCAGCCGCCCCGACCACGGGTACCAGACCCAGGTGCCGTACCGGTGGCGGTCGCCCCCGGGGCACAGCTCCTCGGCGGCGGCGTCGAGCCGGGCCCCGGTCAGCGCGTCGGCCGGGCGCAGACAGCGCGCCAGCTCGGCGAGTTGGGCGCCGATGCGGTCGTGCCTCTCCCGTACGGCGCCGGAGGCGACGAGGGCGTCGAGACGCGCCCGGTCGCCGGCCTCGGTGAGCCGCAGGAGGACGGGCCGGAATGCTTCTCCTTGCAGTGAAATATCGGGAATGATCACGAGGCGGGAAGGTAGCAGTTCCTTGATCACGGAAAGCCCTTGCTCACCGGCCTGCCATGGGCCGAATAAATGATCGGATCCGGTCGGCCGCCGCCCTTGTCGCCGCCCCGGCCGTCTGCTTGACTCCCGCCGCCGAGCCCAGCCGACCCGGCGTCACCCCGTGCGTGGAGGAGACCCGATGGAGATCACCCGCAGACGCCTGCTCGCCGCCCTCTCCGCCGCCGGGGTGCCGGCCGCCGTGCTGACCGGGCCGGCGAGCGCCACCGAGGACGCGGACGGGGTCGCTGACGGGGCCGCGGACGGGGTCGCGCGGCTGCTCGCCAACACCGTGGCGGTCTTCGCGGGCGACGCCGCGGCCGGCGCCCGGCCGGAGACCGCCGCGAAACGGGCCGCCGTCGAGCGGACCGCGCGGACGAACCTCGCCGCGCTCGACGCCGCCGGGGACGGCGAACTCTTCGCCGGAGTGCCGCTCGGCACCAGCGACCCGAACCTGAACACCACCTACCAGCGCCTCTACGAGATCGCCCTCGCGACCCGCATGCCGGGCGTCTCCCCCGACCTGTACGGCAGCGAGGCCGTCCAGGACCGGGTCCTGGACGGCCTCGCGTGGCTGCACGCGCACTACTACGGCGACCAGTCGGCGGGGTACTACGGCAACTGGTTCACCTGGGAGATCGGCCTGTCGCAGCACACCAGCAGGACGCTGGTGCTGCTCGCCGGCCGCGCGCCCGCCGCGCTCGTCTCCGCCTACCTCGCCTCCATGGACGCGTACCTGCGCAACGGCAAGGACGGTGACGTCGACCTCGACTCGCGGTTCCACACCGGCGCCAACCTCGCCGACCTCACCACCAACCGCATCCTCCAGGGGGCGCTCACCGGCGGCGCCGCGGGCGAGGCGCGCATCCGCAAGGCGCTCACCGACCAGCTGACCGTCTTCGCCACCATCGACCCCTACTCCCTGGAGCACGGGGTCAGCGACGGGTACTACGCGGACGGGTCCTTCATCCAGCACGCCTCCGTCGCGTACACCGGCTCGTACGGCAAGGGACTGCTCAGCCGGGTCGTGCAGACGCTGAAGCTGCTGGACGGGACCGGGTTCGCGCACGGCGGGGAGCTGGTGCCCACCGTGGCCGGCTGGGTGCGGGACGGGTTCGCGCCGCTGATCTTCGAGGGCTGGATGATGGAGGCGGTGAAGGGGCGGGCGGTGTCGCGCCCCGGCACCGGGTACGCCGACGTCGCCACCGTCGTCGAGGCCGTCGTCGACCTCGCGTCCCTGGCCACGGGGGAGACGGCCGGCGCCCTGAAGGCGTACGTGAAACACCTGCGCGCCACGTCGCGGGCGCCACTCGACCCGGCCGCCTTCGTCTCACCGCTCAGCATCGTCCGCTACGCCGACCTCCTCGCCGACGCGTCCGTGCCCGCCGCCGACCTCAATCCGGCGGCGCGTTCGGTGGCGTTCAACGCCATGGACCGCACGGTGCACCGCAGGCCCGGGTACGCGTTCGCGCTGGCCCGCAGTTCGCGCCGGATCAGCAAGTACGAGTACATGAGCGGCGAGAACCTGCTGCCCTGGTTCCAGGGCGACGGCGCGCACTACCTGTATCTGGCCGGGCAGGACCAGACGCAGGCGTACGGGGTCGACTACTTCACGGCCGTCTCCCCCTACGGCCTCGCGGGCGTGACCGCGCCGGTCGAGCAGCGGGCCACCGTCCCGGAGGCGTACGGCGGCAAGCTGTTCTACGACAACCCCGGCCACCCGCTGAACTTCACCGCCTCCAGCGAGTCGCAGAACACCTACGTCTACTTCCCGACCGCCACCCAGGACCACTCGGGCGGCGCGGTGCTGGGCGCGTACGGCGCCGTGGGCTGGGTGCTCTCCGACGACGTGCCGTGGCGGGACAAGCGGGCGGGCGTGCTGCCGGACGACTTCGTGGCGTACCGCGGTGCGCGGGCGACGAAGTCGTGGTTCCTGCTCGACGACGAGATCGTGGTGCTCGCGGCGGGGGTCGGGGACGCGCCGGGCGCGGGCCGGGCGGTGACGACGACGCTGGACGCGCGGATCGCGGGCGCCGCGGAGCGGGTGAGCGTGGCGGAGGGCCGCGGCTGGGTGCGGTGGGTCAACGCGACCCAGGGGACGGCCGTCGGGTACGTGCTCCTGTCCGGGCCCGCCCCGAAGGCGCGGCTCACCACGGTGACCCGCAGCCGCCGGGCCGTGCGGACCTCGAACCCGGACACGGCGGTGACGCGGCAGGTGTTCTCGCTGACGGTCGAGCAGGCAGCGGGGGCGCGCCCCGCCGCCTTCGCCTACGCGCTGCTGCCGAACGCCTCCGAGACGGCGCTCCGGCACCACCGCGGCGCGGAACTCCTCGCCAACACCCCGCGCCTCCAGGCCGTCCGGCACCGCGGGCTCGGCCTGACGGCGGCCAACACCTTCGCCCCGGGCCCGCACCACGCGGCGGGGATCACGGTGGACGGGCCGGCGTCGGTCCTGGTCCGCGGCGACAAGAAGGACGTCACGCTCGCCGTCGCCGACCCGACCACCACCCGGGACACGGTGGCGGTGGTGCTGCGCGGGCGGGGGCTGCGGAAGGTCGCCGGTGACGACGCGGTGCGGGTGACCCGGGTACCGGGCGGCACCCGGATCGAGGCGCGCACGCGGCACGCGTACGGGCGGAGCTTCACGGTGACGCTGCGCTAGCCGCTGCGGCTGTCAGAGCTCTACTCGTCCGATTCCAGGTCGCCTTCCGTCTCCAGGTAGACCTGGCGCAGGGCCTCCAGGGTCTGGGGGTCCGGCTTCTCCCACAGGCCGCGGGACTCGGCCTCCAGGAGGCGTTCGGCGATGCCGTGCAGGGCCCAGGGGTTGGCCTCGGAGAGGAACTGGCGGTTCGTCTCGTCCAGGACGTACGTCTGCGTGAGCTTGTCGTACATCCAGTCGGCGATGACGCCGGTCGTGGCGTCGTAGCCGAAGAGGTAGTCGACCGTCGCGGCGAGCTCGAAGGCGCCCTTGTAGCCGTGGCGGCGCATCGCCTCGATCCACTTGGGGTTGACGACGCGGGCGCGGAAGACGCGGGACGTCTCCTCGACGAGCGTGCGGGTGCGGACCGTCTCCGGCCGGGTCGAGTCGCCGATGTACGCCTCGGGGGCGGTGCCGCGCAGGGCGCGGACGGTCGCCACCATGCCGCCGTGGTACTGGAAGTAGTCGTCGGAGTCGGCGATGTCGTGCTCGCGGGTGTCGGTGTTCTTCGCCGCGACCGCGATGCGCTTGTACGCCGTCTCCATCTCCGCGCGGGCCGACGTGCCGTCCAGGCCGCGGCCGTAGGCGTAGCCGCCCCACACCGTGTAGACCTCGGCGAGGTCCGCGTCCGTGCGCCAGTCCTTGGAGTCGATCAGCTGGAGGATGCCCGCGCCGTACGTGCCCGGCCGGGAGCCGAAGATGCGGGTGGTGGCGCGGCGCTCGTCGCCGTGCTCGGCGAGGTCGGCCTGGGTGTGGGCGCGGACGTGGTTGTGCTCGGCCGGTTCGTCGAGGGAGGCGGCGAGGCGGACCGCGTCGTCGAGCAGGCCGATGGTGTGCGGGAACGCGTCGCGGAAGAAGCCGGAGATGCGCAGGGTGACGTCGATGCGGGGGCGGTTCAGCTGCTCGTACGGGATCGCTTCGAGGCTCGTCACGCGGCGGGAGGCGTCGTCCCAGACCGGGCGGACGCCCAGCAGGGCGAGGGCCTCCGCGATGTCGTCGCCCGCGGTGCGCATCGCGCTCGTGCCCCAGAGGGAGAGGCCCACGGAGGTGGGGTACCGGCCGTCGTTGTCCGTCCTGTAGCGCTCGATGAGGGAGTCGGCCAGGGCCTGGCCCGTCTCCCAGGCGAGGCGGGACGGGACCGCCTTGGGGTCGACGGAGTAGAAGTTGCGGCCGGTCGGGAGGACGTTGACCAGGCCGCGGAGGGGGGAGCCGGACGGGCCTGCCGGGACGAAGCGGCCTTCCAACGCGCGTACGGAGTTGTCGAGTTCGGCGGTGGTCGCGTCGAGGCGGGGGACCACTTCCTTGGCGGCGAAGGTGAGGATCTGGTGCACGGGGCTGTCCTGGGCGCCTGTTTCATCCGTGCCCGGGGTCTGCCGCCTTGCCCACCCTGCCGCCCCAGGCGGCAGATTGCCCAAGGTGGTACCCACCTGGGCGGGGTCCCAGTCCACCGCCTCCATGGCTTCAACCAGGGAGCGCGCCACCGACTCCGCCTCGTCGGCGTCGGTGCGGGTCGCCTTCGACTCGTCCAGGCCCAGTGCTTCGCGCAGGCCCGGCAGGGCCTGCGTGCCGCCCCAGATCTGGCGGGCGCGCAGGATGGCGAGGACGAGGTTGACGCGATCGGCGCCGGCCGGCGCCCGGCCGAGGACGTGCAGGCCGTCGCGGATCTGCGCGTCCTTGACCTCGCAGAGCCAGCCGTCGACGTGGAGCAGGAAGTCGTCGAAGCCGTCGTCGTCGGGCCGGGCCTCCAGGCCGAGGTCGTGGTCGAGCTTCGCGGCCTGGATCAGGGTCCAGATCTGGGCGCGGATCGCGGGCAGCTTCGCCGGGTCCATCGAGCTGATCTGGGCGTACTCGTCGAGGAGTTGTTCCAGGCGGGCGATGTCGCCGTAGGAGTCGGCGCGCGCCATCGGCGGCACCAGGTGGTCGATGAGGGTGGCGTGGACGCGCCGCTTGGCCTGGGTGCCCTCGCCTGGGTCGTTGACCAGGAACGGGTAGACCAGCGGCAGGTCGCCGAGGGCCGCGTCGGGGGCGCAGGCGGCGGACAGGCCCGCGTTCTTGCCGGGCAGCCACTCCAGGTTGCCGTGCTTGCCGAGGTGGATCATCGCGTCGGCGCCGAAACCTCCGTCGTCGGCGGAGGCGGCGATCCAGCGGTAGGCCGCCAAGTAGTGGTGCGAGGGCGGCAGATCCGGGTCGTGGTAGATCGCGATCGGGTTCTCGCCGAAGCCGCGCGGCGGCTGGATGAGGACGAGCAGGTTGCCGCGGCGCAGGGCCGCCAGCACGATGTCGCCCTCGGGGTTGCGGGAGCGGTCGAGGAACATCTCGCCGGGCGGCGGGCCCCAGTGCCGCTCGACGGCGTCGCGCAGTTCCTGCGGCAGCGTCACGTACCAGCGCCGGTAGTCGGCGGCCGGGATGCGGACGGGGTTGCGGGCGAGCTGCTCCTCGGTCAGCCATTCCTGGTCGTGGCCGCCCGCGTCGATGAGCGCGCGGATCAGCTCGTCGCCGTCACCGGAGGCGAAACCGGGGATCTCGGCGGTGTCCCCGAAGTCGTAGCCCTCGGCGATGAGCCGCTTGAGCAGGACGATCGCGGAGGCGGGGGTGTCCAGGCCGACCGCGTTGCCGATCCGGGAGTGCTTGGTCGGGTACGCGGACAGGACGAGGGCCAGCTTCTTGTCCGCGGCGGGGATGTGGCGCAGGCGGGCGTGGCGGACGGCGATCCCGGCGACGCGGGCGGCGCGCTCGGGGTCGGCGACGTAGGCGGGCAGGCCGTCCTCGTCGATCTCCTTGAAGGAGAACGGGACGGTGATGAGGCGCCCGTCGAACTCCGGTACCGCGATCTGGCTCGCGGCGTCCAGCGGCGAGACGCCCTCGTCGTTGGCCGCCCAGTCCGCGCGGGACGAGGTCAGGCACAGGGCCTGGAGGATCGTCACGTCGAGGCCGGTGAGGGCGCCCGCGTCCCATGCCTCGTCGTCGCCGCCCGCGCTCGCCTCGGCGGGGCGGGTGCCGCCCGCCGCGAGGACGGTGGTGACGATGGCGTCGGCGGGGCGCAGCGCGTCGATCAACTCCGGTTCGGGGGCGCGCAGCGAGGCCACGTAGAGCGGCAGCGGGCGGGCTCCGGCGCGCTCGATCGCGTCGCACAGGGCGCCGACGAAGGCGGTGTTGCCGCTCATGTGGTGGGCGCGGTAGTAGAGCACGGCGACGGTCGGCCCCGCGGTCTGCGACGGCGTGCGCTCCAGGGGGCCCCAGGTCGGCGCGGAGGCCGGGGGCTCGAAGCCGTGGCCGGTCAGCAGGACCGTGTCGGAGAGGAACGCCGCCAGCTGGGCGAGGTTGGCGGGACCGCCGTGCGCCAGGTAGGCGTGGGCCTCGGCGGCGATGCCGACGGGGACGGTGGAGGCCGCCATCAGCTGGGCGTCCGGGGCCTGTTCACCGCTGAGCACGACCAGCGGGAGACCGGCGGCGGTCAGCCGGTCGATGCCGTCCTGCCAGGCGCGGACCCCGCCGAGCAGGCGGACGACGACGAGGGCGACCCCGTCGAGCAGCGCGTCCAGCTCGCTCGCCACGTCGATCCGGGAGGGGTTCGCGAAGCGGTACGTGACCGGGGCGCCGGCCGCGGTGTTCGCCGCGCGGGCGCTGAGCAGGTCGGTGTCGGACGTCGACAGGAGCAGGAGCTGCGCGGGCCGTGAGGGCTGCTGGGGCATGCGTCGGCTGGCCTTCCTCGGGGTGTCCGCGCCCCGGGTGGGTTCTGACGGCGGGAGTTCCTGGCTCACCCTCTGCGTATGAGAGGGCTCACAGTGGCGGGACCGCGCCGGAATCGCACCGGGCTTCCTCCCCTGTCGCCGTCGCTGGCGATGGTGGCGGGCCGGACAGGACCGCCGCGGTCATCGTACGGGTCGGGGGCATGACCTGGTACGGGAAGCCGGTCACACCCGGTGGGTATGCTCCGTCGCATGCCCGCCTCCCCCATACCCGTCGGCCCCGACACGTCCGGAACGCCCGGTACGTTCCGGGGCGACGCGTGTCCCGGCGCGCTGCGGCTGCACGCGGCGGACGACGGTTTCCTGGCGCGGGTCCGCATCCCCGGCGGGGTGCTCGACGCGGCCGGGGCGCGGGCGCTAAGTGACGCGGCCCGCCGGCTCGGCGACGGCTCGCTGCACCTCACCTCGCGGGGGAACGTGCAGCTGCGCGGGGTGCGGGACGGGTGCGGCGGGGAGCTCGCGGAGCTGCTCGGCGCGGCCGGGCTGCTGCCGTCGCCCGCGCACGAGCGGGTCCGCAACGTGGTGGCTTCGCCGATGTCCGGGCTCGACGGTCTCGGGTCCGTGGACGTACGGGCCTGGCTGACCGGGCTCGACGCGGCGGTGCTGGCGAGTTCCGTGACGCCCGCGCTGTCCGGCCGGTTCCTCTTCGGGCTCGACGACGGCCGCGGGGACGTGGCCGGTCTCGGCCCGGACGTGCTGCTGCGCGGCTGCCCGGACGGTTCCGCGGTGCTCGTGGTCGGCGGGGCGGAGTTCGGGGTGCGGTACGAGGACGCGGCGCGGGCCGCGGTTCTCGCGGCGGAGGTCTTCGTCGAGGCCGCGCGCGACGTCCCTGCCCGACGGGTCTGGCGGGTCCGAGAACTGGGCCTGCCCGCGCCGGAGTTGACCACTCGCCTGCACGCGGCGCTCACAGAGGGCGGCATCGAGACCAGCCCTGCCAGGGGCGCGGGGAACTGCGCGACCAGCCACGACGGCGTCGCACGGGCCGATCAGCACGCCACCGGCAACGGTGCGAAGGCCACGGGGCTCCGCCCCGGACCCCGCTCCTCAATCGCCGGAGGGGCTGAATTCGACGGGCCGTCCGCTCGAACGCCGCTGCCCCCAGAGGGCGCTGAATTCGACGGGCCGTCCGCAGAAGCCGGCGCGGCCGGACAGGGTGCGGGGGCCCTCACCGTGACCCCCCGGTTCGGCGCGGTCACCGCCGCACAGTGGCAGGCCCTCACCGACCTGGCCGCCCAACTCCCCCCAGGAGAACTCCGCCTGACCCCCTGGAAGGACATCGTCATCCCCGGCGCCACAACAGCACAGGCAGCGGAGCTGACCCGCACGGGCCTGGAGACCGACCCCGCGTCCCCCTGGACCCGCGTCGGCGCCTGCATCGGCCGCCCCGGCTGCGCGAAGGCCCACGCGGACGTGCGGGCCGACGCGACGGCCCAGCACCCGCACCTGCCCACCTACTGGTCCGGCTGTGAGCGCCGCTGCGGTCACCCGGCCGGACCCTACGTCGACGTCGTGGCCCGCCCCGACGGCACGTACGCCGTCACGACCGAAAGAGCCGAACCCCGTGTATGACTACGAGAAGGACGGCGCCGCGATCTACCGCGAGTCCTTCGCCACCATCCGCGCCGAGGCGGCAGCCGGCCTCGCGGAGCTGCCCGCCGACGTCGCCCAGGCGGCGGTCCGCATGATCCACGCCTGTGGTCAGGTGGATCTCGTCCGGGACATCGGCCACTCCGCCGGTGTCGTGGCGAAGGCGCGGGCGGCCCTGCGCGGCGGGGCGCCGATCCTGTGCGACGCGCGGATGGTCGCCAGCGGCGTCACCCGCAAGCGGCTGCCCGCCGACAACGAGGTCCTCTGCACGCTGAACGAGCCGGAAGTCCCGGCGCTCGCGGCCGAGTTGGGCACGACGCGCAGCGCCGCGGCCCTGGAGCTGTGGCGGGACCGGCTGGACGGCGCCGTCGTCGCCATCGGCAACGCGCCGACCGCCCTCTTCCACCTCCTGGAGATGATCGGCAAGGGCGCGCCGCGGCCCGCCGCGGTGCTCGGCATCCCGGTCGGGTTCGTCGGGGCGGCGGAGTCCAAGGACGCGCTCGCCGCGAACGAGTTCGGCCTGGAGTACCTGATCGTGCGCGGGCGCCGGGGCGGCAGCGCCATCACCGCCGCCGCGCTCAACGCCATAGCGACCGAGGTGGAGATCCAGGCATGAGCGACTCCCCCACCACCACCGGGAAGCTGTACGGGGTCGGGCTCGGGCCCGGCGACCCGGAGCTGATGACCGTCGCCGCCGTGCGCGCCATCGCCGGCGCCGACGTCATCGCGTACCACTGCGCCCGGCACGGCCGGTCCATCGCCCGCTCGATCGCCGCGGAGCACATCCGGGACGGGCAGATCGAGGAGCGGCTGATGTATCCGCTCACCGTCGAGACGACGGACCACCCCGGCGGGTACCGCGGCGCGCTCGACGACTTCTACGCCGAGGCCGCCGCCACGCTCGCCGCGCACCTCGACGCGGGGCGCACGGTCGCGGTGCTCGCGGAGGGCGACCCGTTCTTCTACGGCTCCTACCAGCACATGCACAAGCGGCTCGCGCACCGCTACGACACCACGGTCATCCCCGGTGTCACCTCCGTCAGCGCGGCGGCGGCCCGGCTCGGGGAGGCGTTGTGCGAGGACAAGGAGACGCTGACCGTCATCCCGGGGACGCTGCCCGCGGACGAGCTGACCGCGCGGCTCGCCGCGGCGGACTCCGCGGTGGTGATGAAGCTGGGCCGTACGTTCACCAAGGTCCGGGCGGCGCTGGAGAGTGCGGGCCGGCTCGACGACGCGCGCTACGTCGAGCGGGCCTTCATGCCCGGTGAGCGCACCGGCCCACTCGCCGGGATCGCCCCGGAGTCCGTCCCGTACTTCTCGGTCGCGGTCCTGCCCTCGCGGATCGACCGCACGGACACCGAGCCGGCCGACACCGAGGCCGCGGAGGCCACCGGGACCACCGGGACCACCGGGACCACCGGGGCCACCGGGACCGCCGGGGCCGCCGAGGCCGTCGCATCGGTCGTCGTTGCGGGTCGCGGGGAGGTCGTGGTCGTCGGGACCGGGCCCGCGGGTGCGCCGTGGCTGACGCCCGAGTCGCGCGGCGCCCTCGCCAACGCCGACGACCTCGTCGGCTACACCACCTACCTCGACCGGGTGCCGGAGCGGCCGGGGCAGCGCCGGCACGGTTCGGACAACAAGGTGGAGTCCGAGCGGGCCGAGTTCGCGCTCGACCTGGCCCGGCGCGGGCGGCGCGTGGCCGTCGTCTCCGGCGGCGACCCGGGCGTCTTCGCGATGGCCACGGCCGTCCTGGAGGTCGCCGCGCAGGAGACGTACGCCGATGTGCCGGTGCGCGTGCTGCCGGGGGTGACCGCCGCCAACGCGGCGGCGGCGAAGGCCGGGGCCCCGCTCGGCCACGACTACGCCACGATCTCGCTCTCCGACCGGCTCAAGCCGTGGGAGGTGATCGCGGAGCGGCTGCGCACGGCGGCGGCGGCCGATCTGGTGCTGGCCCTCTACAACCCCGGTTCGCGCAGCCGCACCTGGCAGGTCGGCAAGGCCCGCGAGCTCCTGCTGGAGCTGCGCCTGCCCGACACCCCGGTCGTGCTCGCCCGGGACGTCGGCGGCCCCGAGGAGAGCGTCCGCACGGTCCGGCTGGCCGATCTCGACCCGGCCGTCGTGGACATGCGCACGCTGCTGATCGTGGGGTCCTCGCAGACGCAGGCGGTCGTACGGGGAGACGGGCGCACGGTGACGTGGACGCCCCGCCGCTATCCGGAAGGCCGGGCGGGGCAGGACTGAGCCCGGCTATCCGGCGGCCGGGGCGGCGAAGGCCCGGGCCCAGGTGGCGGCCGCCTCGACGGTGGTCGCCACCGGCACGCCGCCGGGGGCGGGCGGGCGGCGTACGACGATCACCGGGATGCCCGCCTCCCGGGCCGCCGTCAGCTTCGGGGCGGTCGCGGCGCCGCCGCTGTCCTTGGTGACCAGGACGTCGATGCGGTGCCGGGCGATGAGCGCGCGCTCCCCCTCCAGGGTGAAGGGGCCCCGGTCGAGCAGCAGCTCCATGGAGCGCGGGACGGGCGGCTGCGGGGCGTCGACCGTGCGGACCAGGAAGAACGCGTCGTCGACGGGGGCGAACGTGGCGAGACCGAGCCGCCCGGTGGTCAGGAAGACCCGGCGGCCCGCCCCCGGCAGGGCCCGTGCCGCCTGCGCCAGTGAGGTGACCTCCCGCCAGTCGTCGCCGTCACCCGGGACCCAGGAGGGCCGGCGCAGCGCCAGCAGGGGAACATGGGTGGTGGCGGCCGCCTCGGCCGCATGGGAACTGATCGTCTCGGCGAAGGGATGCGTGGCGTCGATGACCGCGTCCACGGCGTGTTCGCGCAGCCATGCGGTGAGCCCCGCCGTGCCGCCGAACCCGCCGATCCGCACCTCGCCCGGCGGCAGCCGGGGCGCGGCGACCCGGCCCGCGAGCGAGCTGGTCAGGCGCAGCCCGGGGTGGGTGCCGAGCGTCTCGGCGAGCCGCCGGGCCTCCGTGGTGCCGCCCAGGACGAGCACGTGCGCCGGGAGCGGCCCCGGCGGCGGCTGCGGCGCGGGCGGCGGAGGCGTGGGATGCATCGGGGGGCTCCATGAGTGACGTGCCGGAGGCGAAGGGCGGGCGCGGCGCCCAACTCAAGCACACCGGTCTGCGGCCCGGCTGGACCACGGGGGCCTGCGCGACGGCCGCGACGACCGCCGCGTACACGGCGCTGCTGACCGGTCGCTTCCCGGACCCGGTGACGATCACGCTGCCGAAGGGGCAGACGCCCGCGTTCGCGCTCGCCGTGGAGGCGCATGACGCGGGGTCGGCGACGGCGGGCGTGGTGAAGGACGCGGGCGACGACCCGGACGTGACGCACGGGGCGCTGGTACGGGCCACGGTGCGGCTGCTGCCCGCCGGGTCCGGCGTCGTCTTCCGGGCGGGTCCCGGTGTCGGCACCGTCACCCGGCCAGGACTGCCGCTCGACGTCGGGGAGCCCGCGATCAACCCGGTGCCGCGGCAGATGATCCGGGAGCATGTGGCGCGGGTCGCGGCGGAGTGCGGCGGGGGCGGCGACGTGGAGGTCACCCTCTCCATCGACCACGGCGAGGAGATCGCCCGCTCCACGTGGAACCCGCGGCTCGGCATCCTCGGCGGGCTCTCCGTCCTCGGCACCACCGGGATCGTCGTGCCGTACTCCTGCTCGGCGTGGATCGACTCGATCCGGCGCGGGGTGGATGTGGCGCGGGCGGCGGGCCGGACCCATGTCGCCGGGTGCACGGGGTCCACGTCGGAGCGGACCGTGGTGCGGGAGTACGGGTTGCCGGAGGACGCCCTGCTGGACATGGGGGACTTCGCGGGGGCCGTCCTGAAGTACGTCCGGCGGCATCCGGTGGAGCGGCTCACGCTGTGCGGGGGGTTCGCGAAGCTGTCGAAGCTGGCGGCGGGCCATCTCGACCTGCACTCGGGGCGGTCGCAGGTGGACAAGGGGTTTCTGGCGGAGCTTGCGGTGCGGGGTGGGGCGGGGCCGGAGTTGGCGGCGTCCATCGCCGCCGCGAATACGGGGTTGGCGGCGTTGCAGCTCTGTGCGGGGGCGGGGGTTCCGCTCGGTGATCTGGTGGCGGCGGAGGCTTGTCGCCAGGCCCAGCTCGTCCTGCGGGAGGCGCCCGTCGCGGTGGATGTCCTCTGCATTGACCGGGCCGGGGCGATTGTGGGCCGGAGCTGAGCAGTTACTCGGCCGCGGCCCGGCGGGGGCTGGTCGCGCAGTTCCCCGCGCCCCTGAAAGGCGCACTCCGCGCGCCCCCGTTTTCGGCCGCCGGTCCGGTGGGGGTTCTCGCGCCGTTCCCCGCGCCCCTGAGAGGCGCACTGCGTGCGCCCCGTTTTCGGCTGCCGGTCCGGTGGGGGTTCTCGCGCCGTTCCCCGCGCCCCTGAGAGGCGCACTGCGTGCGCCCCGTTTTCGGCTGCCGGTCCGGTGGGGGTTCTCGCGCAGTTCCCCGCGCCCCTGAGAGGCGCACTTCGTGCGGCCTCTCGTCGGGCGCCCATGGGGCTGCGGCGGAGCCGCATGCTCCGGGGGCGCGGGGAACTGCGCGACCAGCCACGACGCGAGCCGCACGCACCACGAGGACCAGCCCGGCAGATACTCAGGGGCGCGGGGAACTGCGCGGCCCGCCCCCACCGGGCGGGCAGACGAGTGAAATCAGCCCCTCCGGCGCCCCGGGCTCAGCACGCGTGCCGGTCGCGTTCCGACGAGTAGAGGTGACTGTCACGGAACTGCTCCGCCCCAAGCGTCCGCCCCACCAAAATCACCGCCGTACGCAGCACCCCGGCCGCTGCCACCCGCTCCGCGATGTCCCCGAGCGTCCCCCGCAACACCACCTCCTCGGGCCGGCTGGCGTACGCCACGACCGCCGCCGGGCACCCGGCCCCGTAATGCGGCAGCAACTCACCCACGATCCGGTCGACATAGCGGGCGCCGAGGTGCAGCACGAGCAGCGCCCCGCTCGCCCCGAGCGTCGCCAGATCCTCCCCCGCCGGCATGGGCGTGGCCTGCTGCGCGACCCGGGTCAGGATGACCGTCTGCCCGACCGTCGGCACGGTCAGCTCCCGCTTCAGCGCCGCCGCGGCCGCCGCGAACGCCGGTACCCCGGGCACCACCTCGTACGGGATGCCCGCCGCGTCGAGCCGCCGCATCTGCTCGGCGACGGCGCTAAACACGGACGGGTCGCCCGAGTGCAACCGCGCCACGTCGTGCCCGGCGGCATGGGCCGCGACCAACTCCGCCTCGATGGCGTCGAGATCGAGCTGCGCGGTGTCGACGAGCCGCGCGTCCGGCGGGCACTCGGCGAGGAGTTCGCGGGGCACGAGCGAGCCCGCGTACAGGCACACCTGGCACGCGGCGAGGGTGCGCGCGCCGCGCACCGTGATGAGGTCGGCGGCGCCGGGGCCCGCCCCGATGAAGTACACGGTCATGGCTGTCCCGCCTCTAGAGTCCGGAGTCTTCCGCGGCTGCCGCCGCTGCCACGGCTGCCGCGGTCTTGGTCACCGACCACTGCGTGACCGGCATCGCCTGCCGCCACCCGGTGAAGCCGCCGACCGGCACGGCGTGCGCGACGGCCAGTTTCACGAGGTCGCCGCCGTGGCGCCGGTACCAGTCGGCGAGCAGCGCCTCGGACTCCAGCGTCACGGTGTTGGCGACGAGCCGCCCGCCCGCGGGCAGCGCCGCCCAGCACCGGTCGAGGAGACCAGGGGCGGTGAGCCCGCCACCGACGAAGACCGCGTCGGGCGTGGGCAGTCCGGCGAGCGCGTCCGGCGCCGGGCCGGTCACGACGGTCAGCTGCGGCACCCCGAGCCGGGCCGCGTTGCGCCCGATGCGCGCGGCCCGCTCCGGATCGCGTTCGACGGCGTACGCCCGGCACGAGGGGTGGGTGCGCAGCCATTCGACGCCGATGGAGCCGGAGCCGCCGCCCACGTCCCACAGGAGTTCACCGGGGGCGGGGGCGAGCGCGGCGAGGGTCGCGGCCCGCACGTGCCGCTTGGTGAGCTGCCCGTCGTTCTCGTACGCGGCGTCCGGCAGGCCGGGCACCGCGCCGAGCCGCAGCGCGCCGGGGTCGCGGCGGCAGTCGACCGCGATCACGTTCAGGGGGTCGGCGGGCCCGTGGTCCCACGTCGCGGCGGCACCGTCGTACGCCGCTTCGGCCTCGGTGCCCAGCTGTTCCAGGACGGTCAGCCGGCTGGGTCCGTAGCCGCGGTCGGTGAGCAGCGCGGCCACCTCGGCGGGGGTCGCGGCGCCCGCCGACAGGACGAGGACCCGGCGCCCGTCGTGCAGGGCGGCGGCGAGCCGGTCGGCGGGGCGGCCCACCAGGGTGACGGTCTCGGTCTCCTCGACGGGCCAGCCGAGCCGCGCGCAGGCGTAGGAGAGGGAGGACGGGTGCGGCAGCACGCGGACGGCGCCGGCGCCGGCGGTCTCGATCAGGGTCCGCCCGATCCCGTAGAAGAGCGGGTCGCCGCTGGCCAGGACGGCGAGGCGGCGGCCGGCGTACCGGGCGAGCAGGCCGGGCACGGCGGGCCGCAGCGGTGAGGGCCACGCCACCCGTTCCGCGGCGCACTCCTCGTCCGGCAGCAGCGCGAGCTGGCGGGGCCCGCCGATGACGGTCCCGGCGGCCCGCAGGGCGGCGCGGGACCCCTCGGGCAGTCCGGGCCAGCCGTCGGCGCCGATCCCGACGACGGTCACCTGGGGCGGCGCGGGGATCGTCGGAGTCACTGCCTGGTACCTCGTACGCGGTGCGTCATGCTCGGGAGGGTTACGTGTAGTCAAGGGAGCCGCACTCTATCGGGCGACATCGGCTCCCCCGCCGACGCCCCTGGAGCGCCGATGTCCCGTACCCCCCTCACCGGCCGCCTCGCCCCGATCATGCCGGGCCGCGACCTGGCGGCGACGGTCTCCTTCTACGCGCGGCTCGGCTTCGCCGCGGGGGACCACCACCCCGACGACGGGTATCTGATCCTCGTCCGGGACGAGGCCGAACTGCACTTCTTCCACGCCCCCGACACCGACCCGCTGACCACCGCGCACGCCGTGTACCTGCGGCTCGACGGCGGCGCGCACGTCGTGGACGCGCTGCACGCGGAGTGGCTGGCGACGGGCCTGAGCGAGGACCCGTACGCGACGCCGCGCCTCGTGGAGCCGGACGACACGGTGTACGGGATGCGGGAGTTCGCGCTCGTCGACCCGGACGGGAACCTGCTCAGGATCGGCGCCGTCCTGGAGGCGACGGAGGGCTGACGGCGCTCCGGCGCGGGCCCCGGCCGACGCGCCGCCGCCGCGTCCGGTCCGCGAAGCTGCCGCGCGCGCGGTGTTACCTCGGCACCACGGTGTCACCCCGGTCCGAGGTGACGGCAAGCGGGAGGTACGGGACGGCATGACGAGATACGGGACGGCGCGGGCCTGGGTCGTGTCCGCCGCGGTGCTCGGGGCCGCGGCCCTGCCGACGGCACAGGCGCGGGCCGGAGCCCCGGACGCGTTCGCGGCCAAGGACGCGGTCACGGCCCCGGCGCCGGACGTGGACACCGAGACGGAGACCGAGGCGGATGCGGAGGCCGAGGCCGAGGCCGGCACGGAAGCGCGCGCGGACGCCGACACCGCCGCCGGCACCGCCGCGGATACCGATTCCGATGCCGACGCCGACGCCGACAAGGTCCACGCGGCCGTCGTCTGGCCGGTCATGACGACCCCGCACGAGACGGCGGCGGCCCTCGGCTCGGGCGCGAGCGCGCAGGCCGTCTTCGACGACGACACCCTCGCGGGCCTGTTCGCGGCGGGCGGGCGGCTGCGCGAGGTCGTCGACGCGGGCAAGGGCCGCGAGGTCAGCTGGGTCCTCGACCCGGACCTGGTGCTCTCGGCGCAGGCCATGGCGGACGGGTACCGCCTCGCGGACAGCACCGGTTCCAGCAACCCGCAGGACAGCACGCGCGGCACCGGGCAGAGCGCCGCGCGCGCCTGGCTGGCCGCGCTGCGGGAGGCCGTCAAGGGCCGTGACGTGTGGCTGCTGCCGTACGCGGACACGGACCTGGCCTCCCTCGCCCGGCATCCGGGCCCGGACAGCGCCGCGCTGACCGAGGTCGTCGCGGGGCTCGCGGCCGACGCGAAGGAGCAGGTCGACCGGGCGCTCGGCACCGGGACGCGGACCGGCGTGGGCTGGCCGGCGGACGGGGCGCTCGACACGGCGATCACCCAACTGGGTACGGAGTTGGGGGTGGACCGGCTCCTCACCTCGGGCGAGGGCCTCACCCCGGCGGGCAAGGCCCCGGTCACCCTCGACACGGGCACGGACGCAGGCCCGGGCGTGGGCGACGACACCGGCACCGGCACGAGCAGCGGCCCGAGCGCCGCGAGCGGCGGTACCGGGAGCGGCGACGACGAGAAGGCGGGCCCGGCGGACGACCCGGGCGGAGCGGACCGGGCCCACGACCACGGCGGCGCAGGCCCAGCAGGCCGCGTGCCCGACGGAGCCGACGCGCCCCGAGCAGGCGCGCCGGCCGCGGCACACCAGCAGGCCCGGGCCGACGACGCCGACACCGACGCCACGAACGCCACCGACAAGGCCGACGCCACCGACAAGGCTGATGACGACGACAGCGGCGACGACGGAAAGGTCACCGCCCTCCCCTACGACCCCGGCATCACGACCGCCCTGGCCCGTATCCAGGACCCAGGCCCGGACCCGGAGGCCTCCCGGTCCCCGTCCCTGTCGCCCTCCCCCTTCCCGTCCGCGACGACGAGCACGACGCCCGGCATCGACGGCAGCACCGGACCCGGTACGGGTACGGGTACGGGTACGAGTCCCGGCGCGAGCCCGTCCACCTCCGGAAGTCCGTCCGCCTCAGCGAGCCCGTCCGCCTCCGCGAGCGGTGACGAGGCGGACGACACCCCCGACCCCGCCGCGGTCAAGCGCCTCACCGGCCTCCTCAAGAAGAACGCCCGGCCGGTCGTCGTCCCGCCGCGCGACCTGTCCGGGACGGCGGCGAACGCCCTCAAGGCCGCCCTCGACTCCGGCGCCGACGACGGCTGGCTCGACCTCGAAGGGCTCCGCAACGCCGACGACGACCCGGTGGAGGGCCGGGCGGCGGCGCCCGCGGCGTACCCGTCCGGCCTGCGCGCCGACGACCTCACCGCGGCGCAGCTCGGCGCCGTCGCCGACGACCTGGACCGGCTCGCCACCCTGGTGAAGGTGCTCGCCGACCCGAAGGGGACCACCGCGTCCGTGCACGCGGCGATGGCGCGGGCGCTCTCCACGGCCTGGCGCGCGCAGGACGACGCGGCGCAGAAGGCCTTCCAGCGGCGCACGTCCGGCTTCCTGACGACGTCCGTGGAGTCGCTGCGCCTCGTCCAGAAGACCACCCTGACCCTCACCTCCGGCGACTCCACCGTGCCGGTCACGGTCGACAACGGCCTGCAACAGCCGGTCGCGGGCCTGGAACTGCGCGTCTCCTCCAGCGACACGGAACGGCTCAAGGTCGACGACACGAAGCTGCCGGTGGAGGCGGCGGGCTCGGCGAGCCACACCACGCCCATCGACGTGACGGCGAAGGCCAACGGCAAGGCGCGGATCACCGCCCGCCTCTACACCCGCAGCGACGGCAAGCCGTGGGGCGAGCCGATGACGTTCGAGGTGGACGTCACGTCGGTGTCGACGGGCGCGATCTCCGTGGTGGCGGCGGGGGTCGTGCTCATCGTGCTGGCCGCGCTGTTCCGGATGCGCCGGGTCCGCAGGCGGCGGGCGCCGCAGCCCCCGGTGGAGTGACGGCCGCCTCGCGCGCGTTGCCCCGCGCCGGGCGGCGGTTCAGCGGGCCCAGGCCGGCACCCACGTGCCGGCCGCCCGGCGCGGCCCGCCGTACGCCCGCAGCAGGTGCGAGCGCAGGGCCGTGAGCCCCGGGTGCGGGTTGTCGTCCCGCCACAGCAGGGAGTGCGGGTAGACGGGGGTGGGCCGGTGGACGGGGACGGTCCGCAGGTCGAGTCCGGCCGGGTAGGCGAGCGGGGTGCGCGGGCCCATGAACGTGGCGACGTCCGCCGATTCCGCCACCGCCTGCAACAGGTGGTCGGTGCCGAAGTTCGGCCCGGCCGCGTCGATGGACAGGCCGAACTCCGCCGCCAGCGCCTCGTAGTACGCGGTCCATTCCGTGCCCGGGGTCAGGCTCGGCATCCAGATCCGGTGCCCGGCGAGCGCGGCCGGGGTGACGGTGCGGGCGTCCGCGAGCGGGTGGCCGGGGCCGGTGACCAGCAGGATGGGTTCGTCGGCGACGCGGGTGCTGCGCACGCCGGGCGGCAGCTGGTCCTCGGGGACCCGGCGGGCCCAGAACGCGGCGTCGACGCTCCCCTCGCGGACCGCGGCGAGGACGGTCTTCCCGGCGGCGCCGAGGGCCACGATGTCGAGCGGGAGCTGCGGGTGGTCGCGGTGGAAGTCCTGGACCAGCCCGGCGGTCATGGCACGGGTGCCCATCACGTCGACGCGCAGCGGGCGCCGCCCCGGCCGCACGGACGCGGTGGCCCGGTCCAGGGCGCGCAGGACGGCCTTGGCGTGCGGCAGGAAGGCCTGTCCGTCCAGGGTCGGCCGGGCGCCGCGCGGCACCCGCGTGAACAGCCGCACGCCGAGCTCCGCCTCCAGCGCCGCGATCCGCTTGGAGACGGCCTGCTGGCTGACGCCCAGCTCCTGCGCGGCCACCTGGAACTGCCCTTCCTCGGCGACGGCGACAAAGCTGCGTACGGCTTCGAGATCCACCTCTCCATACAACCACGGGTTGTACGCCGGGGCCGTGTCGGTTGTTTGCCGGGGCCGGGGCCGCGCCGCTTGGATCGCGGTCATGACGGGGATGCGGCTGGGCCGCGATTTCGGGTGGCTGTGGGCGGCGTTCGCGGTGAGCACGGCCGGTACGTGGCTGGCGCTGGACGCGTTCTCGCTGATCGCCGTCCTCGTGCTGGACAGCGGTACGGCGCAGGTGTCGTTCCTGGCGGCGGCCGGGCTCGCCGTCGGCGCGCTGCTCGCGGTGCCGCTGGGCCCGTGGATCGAGTTCCGCCGCAAGCGGCCCGCGATGATCGCCGCGGACCTGGTGCGGTGCGCGGCGCTGCTCACGCTGCCGCTCGCCTACGTCCTCGATGTCCTCGGCTTCACCCAGCTGGTGCTGGTCTCGGTGGTGGTGGCCGCGGCCGACATCGTCTTCAAGGCGGCGAGCGGCGCCCATCTGAAGGCGCTGGTCCCGGCGGACGGGCTGCTGGTGGCGAGCGCCCGGTTCGAGACGACGTCGTGGACGGCGACCGCGCTCGGCCCGCCGCTCGGCGGCGCCGCGATCAGCGCGTTCGGACCGCTGACGACGGTCGTCGGGGACGCGCTGAGCTACGTCCTGTCGGCGCTCGGCGTCCGCGCGATCCGCACCCCCGAACCGGTTCCCGCCGGGGGCGTCCGCGGCTTCCGGTGGGCCGAGGTCGGCGAGGGCTGGCGGTACCTGTGGCACCACCCCGAGCTGCGCGGCCTGTTCCTGAACACGGCGCTGGTGAACGCGCTGATCATGGTCGGCGCCCCGCTGATGGCGGTGCTGATGCTGCGCGAACTCGGCTTCGCCGTCTGGCAGTACAGCCTCGCGTTCAGCGTGCCGTGCCTCGGCGGGCTCGCCGGTTCGCGCCTCGCGCCCCGCCTGGTCCGCCGGTACGGGGCCCTGCGGGTGCTGCGGGTCAGCGGCGCCGCGCGGGCCTGCTGGCCGGTGGGCCTGGCGCTCACCGGGCCGGGGACGGGCGGGCTGCTCGTGGTGATGGCCGTCGAGTTCGGCCTCATCGCGTGCTGCGCCGTCTTCAACCCGGTGATGTCCCGCGAACGGCTCCAGCGGACCCCGTCGGACCGGGTGGCCCGGGTCCTGTCGGCGTGGAGCATCACGGGTACGACGGTGACCGCGGTGCTGACCCTGGCGTGGGGCGGCCTCGCGGCGGCGACCGGCACGCGGGAGGCGCTGGCCGCCGCCGGGGTCCTGTTGCTGGGTACGCCGGTGCTGCTCCGCGGGGCTACGCGGGCAGGGTCCCCTGCGCGGCAGCGTCCGTGAACGCGGTGAACGCGGTGCGACTGACGGCGAACACGGCGCCCTCGGGGTTCTTGGAGTCGCGGAGGGCGATGTGCCCCGCGGGGGTGGGGGCGAGTTCCAGGCATTCGCCGCCGGTGTTGCCGCTGTACGAGGACTTGAGCCAGGCCGCGCCGTCGAGGGGGGCGCACTCGATGCATTCGCCGCCAGCGTTGCCGCTGTACGAGGACTTGCGCCAGGCCGCGCCGTTCAGGGAGGCGCACTCGATACAGTCGCCGCCGGCGTTCCCGCTGTAACTCGACTTACGCCAAGCCGCGTTCACCAGATTCCGTGCGGTCTCCATAACGCTCCTCCATTACGCGGCTGATGAATGCGGCCGAGTCCTCTGCCGAGAGAGCCGTGGCCTGCAAGTGAGCGTAACGGAACGAACCATCCCTGACGGTTTCGGAGTTGGCCGTCGCATGGCCTTGAGCGAAGTCCTCGGTGTAGAGGAGGTCGGGGTCCGCCTCGAACCGCATGAGGCTGAACGACCCTGCCAGACTCGTGTGCTGACCGGCCTCGAACGGCAACACCTGCACACTCACATGCCGACTGTCCCGGAAGCTCAACAGGTGAGCCAGTTGATTCCACATGACCTCACGGCCACCGATCTTCCGGAGCAGCACGGCCTCGTCCAGCACCACCCACACCTGTGGCGGGTCCTCCCGGGTCAGCACCCGCTGGCGCTCCATCCGAGCGGCCACCAACTCGTCGGCGTTATCAGGCGGCGGGGTCCCGATCACCGCCCGCGCGTACGCCTCGGTCTGGAGCAGGCCGTAGACCACCTGCGCCTGATACGTGGACAGGTAGGCGGCCTGCGCCTCCATCCGGGCCATCTCCTGGAACCAGGTAGGCAACTGGCTCCGCAACACCAAGCCCACAAGCCGCCCAAACGCCCCGCCCGTCTCCAGAACGGAGTCCACCCGTTCGGCGAAGTCGCGGGTCGGGACCTTGTGGGCCGTCTCGATCTGGCCCACCAGGGACCCCGTGCAGAACAGCTTCGCGCCCAGCTGCGGCTGACTGAGCCCCGCCGCCTCACGCCAGTGCCGCAACTCCGAGCCGAAGTGGTCGAGCGGCGACGCGCTCGGGTCGAGTTGCCGGATATTGGGCATGGGCTCCCCCAACGAAAGTTACTGTCCGCTTCCGTGCGTAGCCGAGAGTAGCGACAACCCGTCAGGCTCGTCCTGTGAACGCTCAACTCGGCAGCGTTGGACAGGAGTTGTCATGCACCGCCACGCCATGGACTTCACCGTGGGCAGCCATTCGGCCCAGCACATCCGCCGCATCGTCCGGATCCACCTACGGCAGTGGGGCATGGCGGAGCTGACCGACGCGGCCGAACTGGCGCTCACGGAGCTGCTCGCGAACGTGGTGCGACACGTGCCGGGCCGGCACTGCACGCTGCTGATCCTGCGGCAGGACGGCGGCGTGCGCGTCGAGGTCGGCGATCCGGACCCGCGCCGGCCGGTCGTCCGGGCCCCCGAGCAGTGGGAGGAGGGCGGCCGGGGGCTGCTGCTCGTCCAGGCGGTCACCGACCGCTGGGGCGTACTGCCGAACCCGCCGGGCAAGACGGTCTGGTTCGAATGCGACGCGAAGGCGGGCACGGGGCGCACCTAGCGGCGTGTACACCGGCTCCGCGTCCCTCCGCACTGCCACAGTGACCACGAACAACCCCCCAAACCGTCCCAATAAGGGAGCATTCGTGGCCCACGTACACGTGATCCTCAACCAGAAGGGCGGCGTGGGAAAGTCCACGCTCGCCGTGAACCTGGCCGCCGTCACCGCCGACGTCCTCGGCGCGGGCCCGCGGCAGGACGGCGAGCACCCGCCCGTCGTCGCCGTCTCCATCGACCCGCAGGGCTCCGCCGTGTGGTGGTCCGAACGCGTCGGCGAGGGCCTGCCGTTCGACTTCGTGCAGGCCCACCACGACCTCGCGGGGCTCGCCGCCCTGTCCCGCATCCCGTCCGTGCAGCACGTCTTCGTCGACACCCCGGGCTGGCTCGACCTCGCCGAGGACGACGGCGCCGATCCGCTCGGCAAGGGCGCCGCCGCCGACGCCCTGCGCGCGGTGCTGTCCAGCGCGACCGACGTCATCGTCCCCGTCGAGCCCGAGCCGCTCGGTTTCCAGCCGACGCAGCGCACGGTGGAGCGGGTGGTGAAACCGCGCGGCCTGCCGTTCCGCGTCGTCATCAACAACTGGGACCCGCGTGACGGCAAGGCGGACCTGGAGCAGACCCGCGCCTTCGTCGAGGCCCAGGGCTGGCCGCTGGCCCGCGCCGTCGTACGCCACTACAAGCTGCACACGCGGGCCAGCGCCGACGGCCTGGTCGTCACCCAGTACGGCGCCAACCGCGTCGCCCTCCAGGCCCGCGAGGACTTCTTCCGGCTCGCCCTGGAGGTTGGCCTCGCCGCGATCCCCAAACCCGCCGCACCCCGCAAGGCCGCCGAGCCCGGTAAGGCCGCCCAGCCCGGTAAGGCCGCCCAGCCCGGTAAGGCCGCCGAGCCCCGCAAGGACAGCAAGGCCCGCACCGGAGGCAAGCGCCGCGGCAAGAGGAAGGTGCAGGCCTGATGGGACGCCGTACCGACCTGTCCTCGCTGCTGGCCGCGGGCGAACCCGAGCGGGTGCCCGCCGCGCCCGCGCGGCCCGTCACCGAGCCGCTGACCGTCCCCGTCACCGACCTCGCCGAGAACCCGGACAACCCCCGTCACGAACTGCGTGACCTGGACGGGCTCGCCGAGACCGTGCGCGAACGCGGCGTGCTCCAGGCGCTCGGCGTCGTCCCCGCCGCCGTCTTCCTCACCGCGCACCCGCACCACAAGAAGGCCGTCGGCGCCGCCCCCTACGTCGTGCTGCACGGCCACCGCCGCCTCGCCGCCGCCCGGATGGCCGGACTCGACGAGGTGCCCGTCCTCGTCCGCTCCGACGCCAGCCACAGCGACGAGGACGCGCTCATCGAGAACGTCCAGCGCGACGACCTCACCGAGCTGGAACAGGCCCAGGCCATCCAGGGCCTGATCACCGCCTACGGCTACTCGCAGCGCCAGGTCGCCGCCCGCATCGGCAAGACCCAGGGCTTCGTCTCGCAGCGGCTCTCCCTGATGAGGCTCCGGCCCGACCTGCAGGAGGCGCTCGCCGACGGCCGGGTCTCCGTCGAGGACGCCCGCCGCATCGCCCGCCTCCCCCAGGAGGACCAGCAGCTGCCCGGCCCGTACGGGGAGCTGCCCGCCGCCGTGCCCGCGGCCCGCACCGAGCGGCGGGGGCGCGATTACGGCGTAATCAGGATCGACAGCCGCGGGACGCCGGAGGAGGTGGCCGAGGCGCTGCGCCGGCACCTGGCCCCGGCCTCGCTGGAGCGGGTCGTGGAACTGCTCCGCCACTGAGCCGGGTCCGGTCGCTTACCGTTGCCCCGTGCCTCCCGTGCCGTCCCCGTCCGTGACCCAGCCGCCCCCCGCCGAGGCCGTCGTCCCGCTGCTGCGCGGCCTCGACGTCCTGCGGCGCCTCACGGACGCGGACGGCACCCTCGCCCTGGCCGAGCTCGCCCGGACCACCGGCCTCGCCCGCTCCACGGCCGACCGGATCTGCGCGACCCTGGCCCACCTCGGATACGTACGCCTCGACGGGCGGGACGCCTCCCTCGCCCCGCCCCTGATGGCCGTCGCCAACGCCTGCCTCGACGCGCTGCGGGTGCCCGCGCTGCTCGCGCCGCTCGCCGACCGGCTCGCCGACGACCTCGACGAGTCCGTCTCCCTCGCCGTGCCCGACGGCCCCGACATCCGCTTCGTCCACCAGGTCCTGCGGCGGCGGGCCCTGTCCATCAGCTTCCGCGTCGGCGACAGCCTGCCGGGCGAGGGCTCCGCGCCGGGGCTTGTCTTCCGTGACGGGGGGCCGCTGGCGGTCGACGATCAGCTGGTCGAGCCCGGGCTGATCGCGGTGGCCGCCCCCGTGCGGGGGCCCGCGGGGGGTGTGGTCTGTGCGGTGAGCGTGGTCAGTCATACGAGCCGGCACGGGGTCTCCTCGCTGCGGGACGCCGTGCGCGGGCCGCTGGTGGAATGTGTCGCCGCGATGGAAGAGGTCCTGGCCGCTCCGCCCCAGGCCACGGGGCTCCGCCCCGGACCCCGCTCCTCAAACGCCGGAGGGGCTGACATGGGCGCTGAACCCAGCCGCATGGGGGGCGCCTCCCCGCCCGAGACCACGGGGCTCCGCCCCGGACCCCGCTCCTCAGACGCCGGAGGGACTGACAAGGGAAGCGCCGGAGGGGCCGGTGCAGGTGACATCGTGGTGTCGCTCGCGCGGGGGCTCAAGGTGCTCCTCGCCTTCGACGGCGCGCCGGACGGCCTGACGCTGAGCGAGGTCGCCGAGCGGGCCGGGCTCGCCCGCGCCACCGCCCGCCGCGCCCTCCTCACGTACGAGTTCGCGGGCTACGTGGTGCGCGAGAGCCGCACGTACCGGCTCACGCCCCGCGTGCTCGCCCTGGGCTGCGCGCCGCTCTCCCGCACGACGCTGCCGCGCATCGCCGCCCCGCACCTCGCCGCGCTGTCGGCGGCGGTCGGGGAGTCCGTGGGGCTCTCCGTGGCCGACGGGGACCGCGTGCGGTGCACGGCCCGGGTCACGCCGCGGCGGGTCATGAGCGTGGACATCGGCGTCGGCTCACGACTGCCCGCGGCCACCACGGCCGCCGGCCGCGTACTGGAGGGCGCGCCCGACGGACCCACGCCAGACGGGTCCGCGCCCGGCGAGTCCGCGCCCGAGACGTCCGGCCCTGGCGTGTCCGCGCCTGACAGGCCCGCGCCCGAGACGTCCGCGCCTGACGAGTCCGAGCCCGACAGGCCCGCCCCCGGCAAGTCCGCGCCGGACGGGCCCGCCCCCGACACGTCCGCCCCCGGCGTGTCCGGTGTCGTCGTCCTGGACGGGCCGGAGGACGGGTTGTGGGGCCTGGCCGTGCCCGTGCGGGACCGGGCCGGGCGCGTCGTCTGCGCGCTCGACGTCACCGCCCACCAGGGGCGCGGCTCCGCGCGGGCGTGGTCCGGCGCCCTGGCCGAGACGGCCGCCGCGATCACCGCCGACCTGCACGTGACCTCGCGTTTCGTGCCGGTCCCGGCCGGCTGAGGAGACCGGCCGAGGCCGCCGCCGCGTTGCGGAACGTACCCGCGGAGCCGTCAATGGAAGGACGGGACAGGGGGGCACCTGAAAGGAGCCCGTCATGGCTCACGCGGCACCCGCACCGGCCCGCTCCACCCGGGCCGGCCGCCCCGAGACCCCGTCGCTGACCACCACGGCGAAGGTCCTGCCGGTGGTCGTCGGCGCCCTCTACGGGTTCTGGGCGGCGAACATCCAGCGCTTTGGCCACGAGGTGACCGGCGGGAACATCGTGCTCGGGTTCGTCACGGGCGTCCTCGTCGCGGCGATCTGGTTCGCCCTCCACCAGTGGTCCACCCGCCAGGGCCGCCGCCACCAGGGGCTGCGCGCCCTGCTCTGGGCCGCGTTCGCCGGGATCGCCGTCGGCTTCCTGCGCAGCCTGGCCAACGACACGATCCTGTGGTCCGTCGTGCTGGGCGTGATCGTCGCCGCCGGGACGTTCCTGGCGGTGTACTACCGCTACTACTCCGCGACCGAGTACGCCCCCGACCACCGCCTCGACGGCGCCGCGGCCGCCACCGCCGGGCGTCGCGTGGCCGGACGCCCGGCGGAGCGCGTGCGGGCCTGACACGGCGCCGCGCCGCTGCTCTCCCGCTCTCCCGCTCTCCCGCCTCATCCGTATGCAGGCGCCCCGGTCGCGGTCCGCGCGGCCGGGGCCTTGCCTTGAGAGGTGACCCGCACCGGCACCCGTCCAGGCACCCGCCCGAGCCGCACCGCCCGCGTGCTCGCCCCCGTCCTGCTCACCCTCGCCTGCCTCCTGGTCCCGCTGGGCACGCTCTCCACCTGGGCCGCGTACGAGATCGGCGACAGCGGGCGCTACGTCGCCACGATGGCGCCGCTCGCCACGGACCAGGACGTGCAGGACGCGGTCGGGGCCGCGGTGACCACCGGGATCATGGCGAACATCAGCGTGGGCCCGCTCCAGTCCACCGTCGAGCAGTACCTGCACGACGCCGTCGTCTCCTTCACCGACACCGCCGCCTTCCAGAACGCCTGGGACACCGCGAACCGGGCCGCCCACGACGCCGTGCAGCAGGCCCTCGACGAGGGCGGCACCGGCGCCGTCACCCTCGACCTGGCGCCCGTCACCGAGCAGGTGAAGAACCGGCTCCAGGACGACGGCGTGCCGTTCGCCGCGCAGATCCCCGTCACCCACACCCGGATCACCGTGCTCTCCGCCGGTGACCTGGCCGAGCTGCGCACCTGGTTCCACCGGCTCCAGCTCGCCGGACCGTGGCCGCCACTGGCCGCCCTCGTCCTGGCCGCCGTGGGCCTCCTCCTCGCCCCGCACCGCCGCCGCGCCCTGATCGCGACCGCCCTCGGCATGGCGCTCGCCGCCGCCGCGCTGCTCATCGCCCTGCCGATCGCCCGCTCCCTCACCCTCGGCGACGTCGACGACGCCACGGACCGGGCGGCGGCCGGGGCGGTGTACGACGCGCTGACCGAGTCGATGCGGACGGCCTCCTGGGTCATCGTCGGCGTGGGCGCGGCGGTGGCGGTGGCCGCCTGGCTGACCGGCCGGTACGGCTTCGGGCTGCGGGCACCCACGGAGTCGGCGCGTCACCCGTTCGGCCGCGGCCGGAGTGCCGCGCGGCCGCACCGCGACGAGCATTCCCGTGAACGGCACCACGAGGAGGCGCCCCCATGAGCGAGCCGACACCCCCGAACACCCCCCGCAGCACGCCCCCGAACACGCCGCCCCCGGCCCCCGACCCCGGCCCGGCCGCCGGGTCCCGCGAGCACCGGGACCGCACGGCCGCGCCCACCGTCGGTGACGACCGGGGCGACGGCTGGGCCACCGGCGGCTCCGTCTTCGCCGGTGTCCTGATGCTGGTTAGCGGCATCATCGGAATCCTCAACGGCATCGCGGGCATCGCCAAGGACGACGTGTACGCCCGGCTGGGCGACTACGTCTACTCCTTCAACCTCACCACGTGGGGCTGGATCCACCTGATCCTCGGCATCCTCGTGGCCCTCACCGGCTGGGGCATCCTCAAGGGCGCCGACTGGGCGCGCGGCGCGGGCATCGCCCTGGCCGCGCTCTACATCGTCGAGTACTTCCTGTTCCTGCCGTACGCGCCCGTGTGGTCGCTGATCTCCATCGGCATCGGCGTCTTCGTCATCTGGGCCCTGGCCTCGGAACCGCACCGCCCGGCCAAGGCGACCCCGGGCAAGCACGCCTGACCCCGGGTCAGGCGTGACCCCGGGCAAGCACGCCTGACCCGGCGTCCCGCCTGCCGGACCGCCACGCCTGCCGGACCGCCACGCCCGACCGGCCGGGGGACGCCCGGCCGGTCGGACGTCCGCGGCCGCGGAGGCGGCACGCCATCCCTCGCATAATGACCGCATGCCGCCCCGCCTCGCCCCACCCGACTGGCTGGTCAGTACGCTCCGGCCGCAGCGCGCCCCCGTCCCCTGGGCGGCGGTGGCCCGCGCGTCCCTCGCGCTGGCGCTCCCGCTCGCCGCCGGGCTCGCCGCCGGCCGGCCCGGGTACGGCGCCCTCGCCGCGATAGGCGCCCTGTCCGGTGTCATCGGCGACACGGCGGACGCGTACCGCATGCGCATCCTCAACATCGCCGTCCCCCAGCTGTTCGGCGCCGTCGGCGTCACCGTCGGCTCCCTCGTCCACGGCCTGGGCTGGCCCGCCGTGCTCGCCGTCACCGCCGTCGCCCTCGTCTCCGGGATGATCTCGTCGATCGGCGCGGTCGCCTCCGTCTCCGGCCTGCTGCTCCTGCTCAACTGCGTGGTCGGCGCGGGGCTGCCGCTGCCCGGCGCCTGGTGGCTCGCACCGCTCCTGATGACCGGCGGCGGCGCCCTCGTCCTGCTGCTCGCGCTGCTCGCCTGGCCGCTGCGGGGCGGCGTGCCCGAGCGGGCCGCGGTCGCCGCCACCTACCGCGGGGTCGCGCACCTCCTCGAAGCCGCGGGCCACGACGCCCCCGACTACGCCGAGGCCCGCTTCGCCGTCACCCAGTCGCTGAACCAGGCCTACGACGTCGTCCTCGCCCGGCGGGCCCGCGCCCACGGCCGCAACCCCGAACTGGTGCGTCTCGTCAGCCAGTTGAACGCCGTCACCCCCGTCGTGGAGGCCGCGCCCGCCGTCCACGAGTGCGGGGTGCCGCTGCCGCCGCAGGTGCCCGACGCCGTACGCGCCCTCGCCGACGCCATCGCCTCCGGCCGGCCCGCACCCGGCGCGCCCCCGGCCCCGTCCGGCGCCGAGAGCCCGGCCGCCCGCGCCCTGGACCACGCGGTGCGGCACGCCGCCGACGTCGCCGCGCGCACCGGGGACAGCGACTTCACCAACGTCGACGACCGGCTCGGCCACCCGGCGACCCTGCGGGTGCGCGCCCGGCGCGGCGCCCGCAACGTCCTGCTCTCCGCCGCCTCCTGGCGCTACGGGCTGCGGCTCGCCCTGTGCATCGGCATCGCGCAGGCCCTCGTGTCGCTCGTGCCCGTGCCGCGCTCCTATTGGGTGGCGCTGACCATCACCTTCGTCATGAAGCCCGACTTCGGTTCGGTCTTCTCCCGGGCCGTGCTGCGCGCCCTGGGCACCGCCGCCGGGCTCGTCGTCGCGGCGGCCGTGCTCGCCGAGGTCCCGCTCGGCTGGTGGGACGTGCCGGTGATGCTGGTGCTCGCGCCGCTCATCCCGGCGCTCACCCCGCGCGGCTACGCCTTCCAGACGGCGGCCATCACCCCGGTGATCCTGCTCCTGTCCGACGTCCTCAACCACCAGGGCACCGCCCTGCTCGGCCCCCGGCTCCTGGACAGCCTGATGGGCTGCGCCATCGCGCTGGTCGCCGGGTACCTGCTGTGGCCGGAGAGCTGGCACACCCGTATCGGCGACCGGCTCGCGGTGGCGGTGGCCGACACCGCGGTGTACGTGGAGTGCGCCTTCGGGGCGGGCGCGGACCCGGCGGCCCGGGCCCGGATGCGGCGGCGCCTGTACCGGGACCTGTCGGTGATCCGCAGCGAGTTCCAGCGGGCGCTCACGGAACCGCCGCCCACGGGGAGGCGGGCGGCGGCGTGGTGGCCCCTGGTCGTCGCGGTCGAACGCATCGTGGACGCGACGACCGCGGCGCGGGTCCGGGTCCGGCACGGCTCTCCGCCGCCCTCTGCGACGGAGGTCACCCAAGTGACCCGGCAATTGCGGGAGTTGGCGCAGGGGTTGCGGGATTCCGTGGTGCTGGAGGAGGTGCGGGCCGACTTCGGGGCGGCCCGCACGCGCGACGGGGTCCTGGAGCAGCTCCGCCAGGAGGTGGCCGCGGCCCGGGCGATCGGGGTCCGTGGGGGTCCCTCCGGGGGATCGCCGGCCGCCACGTAGGTGGGGGTTGCTCGCGCAGTTCATGAGGGCACGCCCTACGCGCCCCTGTGATGGCGCACGCAGTGCGCATCACAGGGGCGCGGGGAACTGCGCGAGAAGCCCCACCGGGCGGCAGCCGGGATCGCTCCGGACCGGGCAGACGCACGGCCGCGTCGGATCCCGGCCCGGCCCGACCTACTTGAGCGCGGCCTCCGCCTTACGCAGCGCCTCGGCGAAGCCATTGGCCCAGAGCGAGTTGACCCGGGCCTTCTCGTTGGCGTTCGGGTACGGGTTGGTGCAGGACGTGCCCGGCCCGCCACCCGACATCAGCTCGCTGCACGGACCCGAGTAGTGGTCCGGCAGCCCCAGCACGTGCCCGGTCTCGTGCGCGGTCACGCGCGTGGAGTTGTACTGCTGGTTCTGCGCGTAGTCGAGGAAGACGTAGCCGCGGCCGTGCCCGTCCGTCGACGCGTACGAGCCGCGCGCGTCGTTGCCCTCGCGGTACGAGAAGTTGCCGGTACCGGAGGTCGCCTGGAGCTTGACGTTCGTCACCGAGGAGTTCCAGATGGAGGTGCTGTTCGCTATCTGCTGCCGGAAGGAGGGGGCGCCCGAGAGGTTGTACGTGACGGTGACCTGGGCGGCGCCCGGGTTCGCGGCTCTCTTCTCGGCGACGGACTTCACGACCGCCTTGAAGAACGCCTTGTTGGCGGCGGCGTCCTCGGCGGACCCGGCGTAGTGCACGCGGGCCGCCGACTGCGACGCCGACTGTGTGTGCGCCTGCGGCTCCGCCTGCGCGGTGGCAGGACCGGCCGCGAGCGCCGTGACGGTGAGGCCCGCGCCGAACGCGCACGCGAGGAGACGGATGACTGTGGGGGGTTGTGTCATGGTCATGCAAGTGAGTGTGGGGGTCCGCGTGCCGCCTGGGGATGATGGCATCTGGCGACAACACGGCGTTATCGCTGCCTGCCTCCGGCCGCCCCGAGGACATCTGACGTGCACGAGGTGTAGGAGGTGTGTGTGGTTCGAGAGGCGTACTGGTGCCTTTTCCGTGCGCGCCCTACGCTCCCGCCCATGGAGCTGGACGTGCGGCACCTGCGCGCCCTGTGCGCGATCGAGGACACCGGCAGCCTGCACAAGGCCGCCCGGCATCTGGGCATGACCCAGCCCGCGCTCAGCACCCAGCTGCGCCGCCTGGAGGCCTTCGTGGGCGGGCCGCTCTTCACCCGCGAACGCACCGGCTGCCGCCCGACCCCGCTCGGCCGCGTCCTGCTGACCCGCGCCCGTCCGCTCGTCGACGGCCTGCGCAGCCTCGTCGAGGAGACCCGCGCGGCCGCCGCCGCGACGGCCGAGGCCACCGGGCGGCTGCGCATCGGGTCCACCGCGAGCCGCGCCCTGCCGGGGTGGCTGCGCCGGCTGCGGACCAACGCCGCGTTCCTGGGCACGGAGCCGACCCTGCGGGTCGACGTCTCCGCGCACGCGCTGCTGCGGCTGGTCGCCGAGGGCGGGCTCGACGTGGCCTTCGTGCACGAGGTGGAGGGCAGCCCGCTGCGGATGCCGCCGGGGCTCGCCTGCCGCGTCCTGGTCGAGCGCGAACCGCAGTTCGTCTCCCTCGCCTCCGACCATCCGGCCGCCCGGCTCAGCGTCGTACGCCTCACCGACCTGGCCGGCGACCGGTGGATGGTCGATCCGACCGTGGACGGCGAATGGGACGGGCTGCTGCGGGCGTTGCGCTCCGCGGGGCTCAAGCCGCGGGTCCTGCACGGTGATTACCTCACCGCCGCGTCCCTCGTCGCGACCGGCGAGGTCGTCGCCCTGTGCCAGCCGACGTCCCGCTCCCGCACCGACATGGCGATCCGGCCGCTGCACGGGGACCCGGTGGGCGTACGCCTGTTGCTCGCGGCCCGCACCGAGACGCTCCTCGATTCGGTGCTGCCGGATCTGCGCGCCGCGTACGGGGAGGCCGCGCGGCAGGCGCCCGCCTACCGCGAACGGCTCCGCCTGGTCGGCCCGGACGCGGGTGCGGAGCGCCCAACCGTCCCCTTCCCGGACATACTCCCGCCCCAAGAGGGGGTAAGGGGAAGCTCGTTCGCGTGAGCGGAGCCGGGCGCCGACACCCGCCGGGGCGCAACGGCCGGACCCTTCCCAAGATCACGCTCCGCTACGGCTAACCTTACGTGTCCGCCCTGGCCAGGGGTTCCAGGGACGTTCGGGGACCAACTCACGCGGAAGGTTGCGCACATGGGCATTCTGGATCTGCTCCGGAACGCGTTCGGGCGGTCCCGGAAGGGGGATGCGGAGGCCGCTGCCGCGGGGGAGCCGGAGAACACGTCCCCCGCGTCGTCCGCGGACCCGGGCCCGACGGCACCGTCCGCGCCGTCCGCCTCGCCGGAGACGCCGAAGGTGCCGGGCCCCTCGCGGGGTGAGGCCGACGATCTGGTGGCCGCGGCGTTCGACAACGTGGCCGTCCCGAAACCGACCCGCCCGACGGACCCGGCTGCGACCGAGGCCGAGGCCGACATCCCGGCCCAGGCGTCGGGCACGGGGTCGGCTGCCGCCGACGGCGGGACGGGGACCCCGGCCCGCTCGGCGGACGACCGTCCGGCTGACGCGGAGGGCGCGGCCGATGTCCCGGCCCGGTCGGCGGACGGCCGTGCGGCTGACGCCGAGGCCGATGTTCCGACCCCGTCGCCGGACGCGCCGCGCGAATCCGCGGCTGCCGCCGAGATCCCGGCGCAGGCGTCGCAGGCTCCGGACGAGTCCGCCGCCGGCGCCGAGAGAGAGGCCGACATCCCGGCCCAGGCGGAGGCTCCCGGTGAGCCGGATGCCGTCGCCGAGATCCCGGCCCAGGCCGACGCCCCGGCCGCCGCCGAGGCGGAGGTCCCGGCCCAGGGGGACGCGCCTTCCGCTGAGTCCACCCAGGAGGAGGCCGAGCCGAAGGCCGCTGGGACGGAGACGCCGGGGGCGGAGACGCCGGGGGCGGAGACCGCTCCATCGGCCGAGGCGAAGACACCGGGCACGCCGAAGGCTGCTGGTGCCGCCGGGACGAAGACGCCGGCGGTCGACGAGCCCGCCGAGGAGAAGACGCCGGTCACGCCGAAGGCTGCTGGTGCCGCCGAGACGAAGAAGCCGGCGGTCGACGAGCCCGCCGAGGAGAAGACGCCGGTCACGCCGAAGGCTACTGGTGCCGCCGAGACGAAGAAGCCCGCGGTCGACGAGCCCACCGAGGAGAAGACGCCGGTCGCGGAAGCCGCCGAACCGACCGAGACGAAGACGCCGGTCACGGAAGCCGCCGAGCCGACCGAGACGACGGCCCCGGCCGCGGAGGCCATCGAGGCGAAGGCGCCGAGCGCCGGGACGGACGAGCCGAAGGCCCCGGGCGCGGAGACCATCGAGCCCGCCGAGGCGAAGGCAGACGCACAGGCCGACGCGGAGCCCAAGGCCGCAGCCAAGAAGACCGCCGGCCGGGCCAAGGCCCCCGCCGCCGAAGCGGAGACGACCGCCGACGACACCGCCGCGCCCGCCAAGGCCCCGGCCAAGAAGACCACCAGCCGCACCAAGGCCCCCGCTGCCAAGGCGGAAGCCGCCACCGGCGACGAGGCCGCGCCCGCCGCGTCCCCCGCCAAGGCGCAGCCCAAGACTGCGGCCAAGAAGACCACCAGCCGCACCAAGGCCCCCGCCGCCAAGGCGGAGACGACCGCCGACGACACCGCCGCGCCCGCCAAAACCCCGGCCAAGAAGACCACCAGCCGGGCCAAGGCAGCCCCGACCGCGGACGCCGAGACCCCCGCCGCCAAGGCTGAAGCCAAGGCCAAGGCCCCCGCCAAGAAGACCACCAGCCGCACCAAGGCCCCCGCCAAGAAGGCCGCGGAGTCCAAGACATCCGCCGAGGCCGAGCTCCCGGCCGTCGCCGCCGACGCCCAGAAGAAGGCGCCCGCCACCAAGGCCACCCAGCCCAAGGCGGCAGCCGGTACTGACGCCAAGGCCGCCGAGGCCGAGGCGCCTGCCATGACCGGCGCCGAGTCGCAGGGCCCCGCCCAAGAGAAGCCCGCTTCCAGCGCGGGGCCCGCTCACCCCGAGGACGTCGTCAAGGCGCGTACCCCGGGGCTCGTCGCCGCCTACCGGGCCGCCGGGGACGTACTCGCCGCGCGAGGGCTGAGCGGGGCCCGGGCCACGGTGTACCTCGTGCTCGACCGGTCCGGGTCCATGCGCCCGTACTACAAGGACGGCTCCGCGAACGCCCTGGCCGAGCAGACCCTCGCGCTCGCCGCGCACCTGGACGACCGCGCCACCCCGAGCGTCCACACCGTGTTCTTCTCGACGGACATCGACGCCACGGGCGACCTCGCGCTGGACGACACGTACGAGGGCAAGATCGACGAGTGGCACGCCGGAGCGGGCCGGATGGGCCGCACCAGCTACCACCGCGCCGTCGAGGAGATCGTCGCGCACCACCAGAAGAGCGCGGACCCCGCCGCCCCGGCGCTGGTCGTCTTCCAGACGGACGGCCCGCCGGACACCCAGCGCCCGGCGACCGAGGCCCTGGCCGAAGCGGCGGAGCACCCGCTGTTCTTCCAGTTCGTCGCGTTCGGCGAGCACGACGCGAAGGGATTCGACTACCTGCGCAAGCTGAAGGCCGACAACGCCGCCTTCTTCCACGCGGGCCCCACCCCGCGCGAGCTGACCGACGCCGAGCTCTACGAAGGCGTCCTGGCGGCCTGGCGCCCGTAAGCCCCGGCCCGCACACCTCCATAGGCAGCACCGCACCACCGTGGCCGTCCGCGCAGCGAAACTCCGCGCGGGCGGCCACGCCATGTCGGATACGATTTCTGGATTCCGCAGCCGAAACCGTCACTGCGCGCACGACACCGTCACGACCTGGGAGCAGCCCCCGATGGCTCGACACCTCATCACCAGCGCCCTTCCGTACATCAACGGGATCAAGCACCTGGGCAACATGGTGGGGTCCATGCTCCCGGCCGACGTGTACGCCCGCTACCTGCGCAGGCGCGGCCACGACGTGCTGTACATCTGCGCGACGGACGAGCACGGCACCCCGGCCGAGCTGGCCGCGAAGGAGCGGGGCCTGCCCGTCGCCGAGTTCTGCGCGCAGGCGCACGACGCGCAGAAGGCGATCTACGACGGCTTCGCGCTCGCCTTCGACCACTTCGGCCGCAGCTCCTCCCCGCAGAACGCGGAGCTGACCCAGCACTTCGCCCGCCGCCTGAACGAGAACGGGTTCATCGAGGAGCGGTCCGTCCGCCAGGTGTACTCGCCCGCGGACGGCCGCTTCCTGCCCGACCGCTACGTCGAGGGCACCTGCCCGCACTGCGGCTACGACAAGGCCCGCGGCGACCAGTGCGAGAACTGCACGCGCGTCCTCGACCCCACGGACCTGATCGAGCCGCGCAGCGCCATCTCCGGCTCCACCGAGCTGGAGGTCCGCGAGACCAAGCACCTCTTCCTGCTCCAGTCGAAGCTCCAGGGCGAGGTGGAGGCGTGGATCGACGAGGTCGCGGGCGAGTGGCCGCAGCTGTCCTCCTCCATCGCCCGCAAGTGGCTGACCGAGGGCCTGAACGACCGGGCGATCACCCGTGACCTGGACTGGGGCGTCCCCGTCCCGGCCGACACGTGGCCGCAGCTCGCCGCGGACGGCAAGGTCTTCTACGTGTGGTTCGACGCCCCGATCGAGTACATCGGCGCGACGAAGGAGTGGGCGGACGCCGCGCGAGACACAGCCTCCGACGGGGAGACCCGCGACTGGAAGTCCTGGTGGTACGAGCCGGCCGGCGCCTCCGACGTCCGGTACACGCAGTTCATGGCCAAGGACAACGTGCCGTTCCACAGCGTCATGTTCCCCGCCACGGAGATGGGCGTCCGCGAGCCGTGGAAGAAGGTCGACCAGCTCAAGGCGTTCAACTGGCTGACGTACTACGGCGGCAAGTTCTCCACGTCCCAGAAGCGCGGCGTCTTCACCGACCAGGCCCTGGAGATCCTCCCGGCGGACTACTGGCGCTACTTCCTGATCGCCAACGCCCCGGAGTCGGACGACTCGTCCTTCACCTGGGAGCACTTCACGGCGACGGTCAACAAGGACCTGGCCGACACCCTCGGCAACTTCGTCAACCGCGTGCTGTCCTTCTCCCGCAAGCGCTTCGGCGACGACGTCCCGGCCGGCGGGGTGCCCGGCGAGGCGGAGGCGAAGCTCGGCGAGCAGATCGCCGAGCTGCTCGCCGAGTACGAGAACCAGATGGAGGCCCTCCAGTTCCGCAAGGCCGCGGCGGCGCTGCGCGCCCTGTGGTCCGCGGGCAACTCCTACCTGGAGGAGAAGGCCCCCTGGCTGGAGATCAAGACGGACAAGGACGGCGCCGCCCTCACCCTGCGGACGGCGATGAACCTGATCCACCTGTACGCGGTGGTCTCCGAGCCGTTCATCCCCGCCTCCGCCGCCGCGATGCGCTCCGCGTTCGACCTCGCCGACGACACGCGTGCGTGGGTGAGCGCCGACGAGGCGAAGGCGCTCACGACGGTCCCCGCGGGCACCCCCTTCACCGTCCCGCCGGTCCTCTTCGCGAAGATCACCGACGAGGACCTGGAGTCCTACAAGACCCGCTTCGGCGGCGCCCCCGAGTAGGGCACGGCCTCACTGAGGTGGGGGTCGGGCCGCGTGTGCGCAGGAACCGCCGGCTCACCCCACCCAGTCCCTCAAGGGCGCCGTGTCCAGCTCGAACCCGACCGGGTCGGGCAACGCGACCGTCTTCCCGAACGGCACCGTGACCACCTGCTCGTAGCGGACTCCATCAGGCTGGGAGTGCACCTTCACCTCACCGGAGTCGCGGTCGATCAGCAGATACACGGGGATGCCTGTCTGGGCGTAGGCGCGCGGCTTCTCCACCCGGTCCCGCTGGTTGGTGTCGGCGTCGTTCGAGGTGACCTCGACGACCATGACGACCCCGTCCGCGCTGGCCCACTCGCCCTGTCCGGCGAACAGGCCGCTGGGGGCGAGGGCGCCGTCAGGCCGGGCGTTCCCGCGCCGGTACGTCTCCACGCGCAGCCCCCGCTCCGGATACAGCCAACGCCCGGGATCAGCCTGCATGCACAGCCGCGTCAGCCACTCGATGATCGTGTCGTGATCGCCGTCCGGCACGGCCTTGACCCCCAGCTTTCCGTCGATGAACTCCAGACGCAGCGACTCGTTCGCTCGTATGGCATCGCGTGCCAGCTGTTCGAACTCATCCTGTTCAAGGGCCACGGCGGACCGCTCCTCCATGGACGTCATGACGGCCTCCCCCTCGCGTCATCGCGGATCTGTCGGCTGTACTCAGCGTACGGGCCGCCCCGGACAATCACCGCCCGACCACACAAAGTGACCCCGCCCGCAGGACCGGGACGCGCGAGCACCCCGCCAGGGGCGCGAGGAACTGCGCGACCAGCCACGACGAGAGCCGCACCCGCGGGACCGCCCAAGGCCCCCGGCGAAAACACGAACGGGCCCGGGGGGCGAACCCCGGGCCCGTTCGAACCGCTCACCCCCGCGGAGCGACCGTCACTTCTTCTCGACCGGCTTGCGCAGCTGAATGTTCAGCTCGCGCAGCCGCGACTCGTCCAGCTCGGTGGGCGCGCCCATCATCAGGTCCTGCGCGTTGCCGTTCAGCGGGAACGAGATCGTCTCCCGGATGTTCGGCTCGTCGGCGAGGAGCATGACGATGCGGTCGACGCCCGGGGCGATCCCGCCGTGCGGCGGGGCGCCGAAGCGGAACGCGCGGAGCATGCCCGCGAACTCGGCCTCGACGGTGTCGCGGTCGTACCCGGCGATCTCGAACGCCTTGATCATGATCTCGGGCTCGTGGTTGCGGATCGCGCCGGAGGACAGCTCGATGCCGTTGCAGACGATGTCGTACTGCCAGGCCAGGATGTCGAGCGGGTCCTTCTCCTCCAGGTCCTTCATGCCGCCCTGCGGCATGGAGAACGGGTTGTGGGAGAAGTCGATCTTCCCGGTCTCCTCGTCCTTCTCGTACATCGGGAAGTCCACGATCCAGCAGAAGCGGAAGACGCCCTCCTCGAAGTGGCCGGCCCGCTTGGCGGCCTCGACGCGGACGGCGCTCATGATCCGCGAGACCTCGTCGAACTCGCCCGCACCGAAGAACACGGCGTGCCCGGCCTCGAGGCCGAGACGCTTGGTCAGCTCCGCGACGTTCGCCTCGGTCAGGAACTTGGCGATCGGGCCCGTCAGCGAACCGTCCTCGGCGACGCGCACCCAGGCCAGGCCCTTGGCGCCCTGCTCGACCGCGTAGTCACCGAGGCCGTCGAAGAACTTGCGGGACTGCGACGCGGTGTCCGGCACCGGCAGCGCCCGCACGTGCTTGCCCGCGAACGCCTTGAACTCCGAGCCCTCGAACACGTCGGTGATGTCGACGAGCTCCAGCTTGGCGCGCAGGTCCGGCTTGTCGTTGCCGTACTTCAGCATCGACTCGCGGAACGGGATGCGCGGGAAGGGGGACGTCACCTCGCGGCCGTTGCCGAACTCGGTGAAGATCTCCGTCATGAGCTTCTCGATCGGGCGGAAGACGTCTTCCTGCTCGACGAAGCTCATCTCGATGTCGAGCTGGTAGAACTCGCCCGGCGAGCGGTCCGCGCGCGCGTCCTCGTCGCGGAAGCAGGGCGCGATCTGGAAGTACCGGTCGAAGCCGGAGACCATCAGCAACTGCTTGAACTGCTGCGGGGCCTGCGGCAGCGCGTAGAACTTGCCCGGGTTCAGACGGGAGGGGACGACGAAGTCGCGGGCGCCCTCGGGGGAGGTCGCGGCGAGGATCGGCGTCGCCATCTCGTTGAAGCCGAGGGCGACCATCTTCGAGCGGATCGAGGCGATCACGGCGCTGCGCAGCATGATGTTGCGGTGCATGCGCTCGCGGCGCAGGTCCAGGAAGCGGTACTCCAGGCGGCGCTCCTCGCCGACCCCGTCGTCCTGGTTGATCTGGAACGGCAGCTGCTGGGCGGCGCCCAGCACCTCGACCTCGGCGGCCTCGATCTCGATCTCGCCGGTGGGCAGCTCCGGGTTGACGTTCTCCGCGCCGCGGGAGACGACCTTGCCGTCCACGCGGACGACCGTCTCCTTGGTCAGCTTGTCGAGGACCTCGGCGGCCTTGGTGCCGGGGCGGGCGACGAGCTGCGTGATGCCGTAGTGGTCGCGCAGATCGATGAAGAGGATGCCGCCCAGGTCTCGGCGATTGTGCAGCCAGCCGCTCAGCCGGACGTCGGCGTCGACGTCAGAGGCGCGGAGCTCGCCGCAGGTGTGGGACCTGTACCGATGCATCGTCGTTCATCCAGCCTTTGCGCTTGGGGTTCCCGGGGAGACAACCCGGATCCCCCCAAGCCTACCGGCCGCACCGGCCCCGCTCGCCGGACAGTCTCGGTGGCCGTATGCGATCACCTCTTCTTAGAGTGGGGCCATGAGCACTGGTGAGCCCCTTCCTCCGGTGGAGGACGTCCTCGCCGCTCTCGCGACCGGCCTGTGGCGGTGGGACAACCGGGCGGGCCTCGTCACCTTCGATGTGGAGGCCGCCCGGCTCATCGGGATGCCCTCGCCGGACGGGGAGCCGGTCACCCTGTCGGAGGCCGGGGTGCGGGCCCGTTTCCACCCCGTCGACTGGAACGAGATGGACGGCGTCGTCCAGCTCGCCGTCGCCGAGGGCACCCTCGCCGAGGCCCGGCTGCGCATCATGGACGAGCGGGGCCGCGTCATCCGTACCGTGCGCAGCCGCTCCAAGCCCGTCCTGCGCGGCGAGAGCCCCGACTCCTACGAGCTGATCGGCACCCTCCAGGAGGTCTCCGAGCCGCCGCCGGGCGCCGCCTCCCGCACCCCGGTGACCGGCGACTGGCGCCGCTCGCGCGAGGCGTTCCTGCTGGACGCGGGGCGGGCGCTGGCCGAGGCCGGGTCGACCGAGGAGGTGCTGCGGGTCGCCGCGGGCCTGTCGATGCCGGGCTTCTCGCCGGAGGGGCTCGCCGTCTTCGGCGTCGCGGGCGACCGGCTCACCGTCATCGGCCACCACGGGCACCAGGCCGGCTCCGAGGGTCCCTTCACCGACATGGAACTGGCCACGGACTACCCGGCGGCCGAGGTCTGCCGCACCGGGCGCGCGGTGTACCTGTCGTCGCCGGAGGAGTACCACCGCCGCTATCCGGCGGCCTGGCCGCTGGCCGTCCGCTTCCACCGGCAGTCCTGGGCGTTCCTCCCCCTCATCGTCGCGGGCCGCACGATCGGCGCGTGGATGGCGGGCTTCGCCTACCCCGTGTCGTTCACGCCCGACGAGCGCTCGGTCCTGACGACGGTGGCACGGATGCTGGCGCAGGCCCTGTCGCGGGCCGGGGTCGCGGAGTCCGAGCGGGAGCTGACGGACGGCCTGCAGAAGTCGATGCTGCCCACGCTCGGCCCGGCCGTCCCCGGCATGGGCATCGCCGCCCGGTACGTGCCGACCGGCGGCGGCCTCCAGGTCGGCGGCGACTGGTACGACATCATCCCGCTGCCGGGCGGCCCCGCCGGGACCGGCTCGGGCGGCGGCCGCATCGCCCTGGTCATCGGTGACGTGCAGGGCCACGACGTGCGCGCGGCCGGTCTCATGGGCCAGCTGCGCATCGCCCTGCGCGCCTACGCCGCCGAGGGGCACCGCCCCGACGCGGTCCTCTCCCGCGCCTCGCGCTTCCTGCACGGCATCGGCGACACCGCGCACGGCGGGGACCCGGCGGACGCGCGCTTCGCGACCTGCCTGTACGTGGAGGCCGATCCGGCGACCGGGGTCCTGGAGATCGCCCGGGCCGGCCACCCCGACCCGGCCATACGGATGGCGGACGGCACGGTCATGATGCGGCCCACGGCCGGTGGGCTGCCCCTGGGCATCGACCCGGACGCGGACTATCCGACCACCCGGATCGTCCTGGAGCCCGGTGAGACGCTGCTGCTGTGCACCGACGGCCTCATCGAGACGGGCGGCCACGACCTCGACACGGGCTGGGCCCGGGTGCGGGCGACGCTGGAGGCGGGCCCGGCCGAGGAGCTGGAGGAGCTGGCGGACGCCCTCGTCCAGGCGGTGCACGGGCCCTCGTCCCACTACACGACCGGCCCGCTCGCCGACCGCCGCGAGGACGACACGGCGCTGCTCCTGCTGCGCCGCATGCTCCTGCCGAACCGCCCGGCGACGGCCCGGCGCACCGCGATGACGATCGCGCAGGCCGAGCCGGAGCGGATCGCCGCCGCCCGCCAGCAGCTGCGGGAGCTGCTGCACGACTGGGCCGACGCCGACCAGGTCGACTCGGCGGTGCTGCTCGTCTCCGAGATGGCGACGAACGTGCTGGTGCACACCGACGGCGACGCCCTGATGGTCGCCGAGGTCACCCAGAAGGGCGACGAGCCGCGACGGCTGCGGGTGGAGGTCGCGGACGCCTCGGACGACCTGCCGCACAAGCGCAGGCCCGGCGAGCTGGCGTCCTCGGGGCGCGGCCTCGTCCTCATGGAACTGCTCGCCCAGCGCTGGGGCGTCGACCCGCAGGGCGAGGGCAAGTGCATCTGGTTCGAGCTCTACGAGCCGTCCGCGACCGAGGAGGACCCCGCGGGCCCTGTTTCACGTGAAACAGCGCCGCCGTTGCCGTAGCGGGCCCGCAGTTCGCTGAGGATGCCGAAGGCGGCCGCCGTCAGCGGCACCGCAAGCAGCATCCCGAGGATGCCGGCGACGGAGGCCCCGCCGGTGATGGCGAGCAGCACCACGGCCGGGTGCATCTGGACCGTGCGGGACTGGATCATCGGCTGGAGGATGTGGCCTTCGAGCACCTGCACCGCGAGGACGACGCCCAGCGCCCACAGGGCGATGACGAACCCCCGGTCGGCGAGGGCGACGAGCACGGCGACCGCGCCGGAGATGAAGGCGCCCAGGTAGGGGATGTAGGCGCCGACGAAGACCAGGGCCGCCAGGCCCACCGCCCCGGGCACGCCCAGGATGAGCAGCCCGATGCCGATGCAGGTCGCGTCGATGAGGGCGATGAGGGTGGTGCCGCGCATGAACCCGGCGATCGAGTGGAACGAGCGGCGCGCGATGGCCTCCAGGGTCTCGCCGTTGCCGGGGGCGGCCTGGCGCAGGGCCGTCCGGAAGCGCTCGGCGTCGCGCAGGAAGAAGAAGCAGAGCAGCAGCGCGAGGACGGCCATGGCCACGACCTCGCCGACGACGCTGAGCCCGCTGATCACCCCGGACGCCGCGCTACCGCCGTACTTTTTCAGCAGGTCCTGGGCGCTGTCGGCGAGGTGGTCGAGGTCGAGCGCCCCGGTGCCGAACCGGTCGGACAGGTCGGTGGCGGCCTGCCGTACGGAGTCGACGATCTGGTCCCCGGTGTCGATGAGCGCGGCGACCACGATGTACCCGGCGCCGCCGACGACGACCAGGATCAGGGCGCAGGTCAGGCCGGAGGCGAGGGAGCGCTGCACCTTGGCCCGGCGCAGGGCGAGGTAGACGGGCCGGAGCAGGGCGGTGCCGAGCAGGGCGAGCAGGACCGGCACGACGGCGGTCTTCAGCTCGACGCAGAGCCGGATCCCCACCCAGGCGACGCCGGCGACGAGCAGGGCCACCGCGCACCAGGCGGCGACGCGGCGGGCGGGTTCGGGCAGGAGCTGCTGTCGGGTCGGCACCCGACCAGGCGATCATGCTCCACCGGCGGCCACCCGCCGGGCGGGTCCGGCCGGGTGAGAGGCGGCGACGCGGGCCGGGGCGCGGGGGCCCGGGGCCGCGGCGGGTTACTTCTCGCTGATGAGCGGGTCGATCATCTTGTGCAGCTTCTTGTCGTCGACGGCGCCGAACTCACGGGCGGCGATCTTGCCGTCCCGGTCCAGGACGACCGTGGCGGGGATGCCCTGGAGGCTGACCGTGCCCTTGGGGAACCCGGAGAGCAGCAGCTTCCCTGCCGGGTCGTAGAGGCTGGGGTAGGAGATGCCGAACTCGTCCTCGAAGGCCTTGGGCTGCACCTTGCCGTTGTCGCGGGCGTTGATGCCGACGAACTGCACGCCCTTGCTCTTGGTGCTCTTGGCGACCTTGTTGAGGTACGGGGCCTCGGCGCGGCACGGCGGGCACCACGAACCCCATAGGTTCACGACGACGACCTTGCCCTGGTAGTCGGCGACGTCGAGGTGGGTGCCCTGGAGGGTCTCTCCCTTGAGCTGCCCGACCGGCTTGCGCTCGTCCTTGGCGACCGTCGAGATGCCGTCCTTGCCCGTCACGTAGTTCGTCTCGCCGCCGCCACCGGAGGTGCCGCTGCCGCAGGCCGACAGGGAGAGGGCGCCGAGGGTGGCCGCCGCGATCATCACGCGGGTCCGGGTGACGGGTTTGAGAACCATGCCCCGAGTTTCCCACGGGCCGGGAAGGGCGCCGGGCCCGGGTCCCTCTCCGCGAGGGGCCCGGGCCCGGCCGGCGTCCGGACGACGCGGCGGCGCTGTCACATGCCGCCCGCGGACATCCCGTGCACGGCCGGGACGGTGCCCAGGCGGCCCGCCTGGAAGTCGTCGAAGGCCTGCTGCAGTTCGGCCTTGGTGTTCATCACGAACGGGCCGTAGTGCGCCATCGGCTCCCGGATGGGCTGCCCGCCGAGGATCACGACCTCCAGGTCCGGGGTGTTGCCGTCCTGGGTCTCGTCCGCCCGCACGGTCAGCGAGGAACCCGCGCCGAAGACCGCCGTCTGCCCGGTGTGGACCGGGCGCCGGTCGGCGCCGACGGAGCCGCGGCCCGCGAGCACGTACACCAGGCCGTTGTAGTCCTCGCGCCAGGGCAGCGTGGCCTCGGCGCCGGGCCGGACGGTGGCGTGCACCATCGTGATCGGCGTGTGCGTGATGCCGGGGCCCTCGTGGCCGTCGAACTCACCGGCGATGACCCGCAGCAGCGCGCCGCCGTCGGCCGTGGTGAGCAGCTTGACCTGGCCACCGCGGATGTCCTGGTAGCGCGGGTCCTTCATCTTGTCCTTGGCGGGCAGGTTCACCCACAGCTGGAGGCCGTGGAAGAGGCCGCCGGACATGACGAGGGACTCCGGCGGCGCCTCGATGTGCAGCAGGCCGGAGCCCGCCGTCATCCACTGGGTGTCGCCGTTGGTGATGGTGCCGCCGCCACCGTTCGAGTCCTGGTGGATGAAGGTGCCGTCGATGATGTAGGTCACGGTCTCGAAGCCGCGGTGCGGGTGCCAGGGCGTGCCCTTCGGCTCGCCCGGCGCGTACTCCACCTCGCCCATCTGATCCATCATGATGAACGGGTCGAGGTGGCGGTAGTTGATCCCGGCGAAGGCGCGGCGCACCGGGAAGCCCTCGCCCTCGAAGCCGCCGGGCGCGGTCGTCACGGTGAGCACGGGTCGCGCCACGGCGTCCGCGGGCGCGGCCACGCGGGGCAGGGTCAGCGGGTTCTCGACGGTCACAGCGGGCATTTTGGGGGCCTCCTTGGCGTCCTCGTGCCTCGACTTTAGTTGAACGTAGAACTTTCTGCCACCTGGAACGCGGAACGCCCGGAGGGCATTCCCTCCGGGCGTTCGCTGGGGCCGCTGCGGGCACGGGCCTGCCGTGCCCGCCGGCGCCGGTCAGCCGTACATGCGGCGCATCGCGAAGTCGACCATCTGCTCGACGGCCTTCGCGTCGAAGACCATCCGGTGCTCGCCCTCCATGTCGAGGACGAAGCCGTACCCGGTCGGCAGCAGGTCGATCACCTCGGCGCCGGTGATGACGAAGTACTTGGACTCCTTGCCGGCGTACCGGCGCAGCTCCTTGAGCGTGGTGAACATCGGGATCACCGGCTGCTGGGTGTTGTGCAGCGCGAGGAAGCCCGGGGTGTCGCCGCGCGGGCAGTAGACCTTCGAGGAGGCGAAGATCTGCTGGAAGTCCTCGGCGGACATCGAGCCGGTGGTGAAGGCGCGGACCGCGTCGGCGAGCGAGGGCGGCGACGGCTCCGGGTACAGCGGCGGCGCCTGCTGCCCGTACCCGCCCTGCTGCGGCGGCGCGTACTGCTGCCCGGCAGCGGCTCCCCCGGCGTGCTGCTCGTATCCGTACATGGGGCAAAGCCTACCGAGGGCCGGGGGACCGGTGGGCGGGGCGGCGGATCCGGCCACTTACGGCTCGTTCGTCACAGTTGCCGTGCCAGGGGTTGCGCCTTATTACCGACGGGTAGCATCCTGTTGATTACCAGTTGGTACGCGTACGAGGACGATCACCGGGGCCTCTGCGCCACTGATACCGAATTTACGGAGCCGTTGCCATGGGGCACTACAAGTCGAATCTCCGCGACATCGAGTTCAACCTCTTCGAGGTGCTCGACCGCGACAAGCTGTACGGCACCGGCCCGTTCGGGGAGATGGACGTCGACACCGCCAAGAGCATCCTCGAAGAGGTCGCCCGCCTCTCCGAGAACGACCTGGCGGACTCCTTCGCGGACGCCGACCGCAACCCGCCGGTCTTCGACCCGCAGACCAGCACGGCGCCGGTCCCGGCGAGCTTCAAGAAGAGCTACCAGGCCTTCATGGACGCCGAGTACTGGCGCCTGGGCCTGCCCGAGGAGATCGGCGGCACCACCGCGCCGCGCTCCCTGATCTGGGCCCACGCCGAGCTGATCCTGGGCGCCAACCCGGCCGTCTGGATGTACTCCTCCGGCCCCGCGTTCGCCGGCATCCTCTTCGAGGAGGGCAACGAGGCGCAGAAGAAGGTCGCCGAGATCGCCGTCGAGAAGCAGTGGGGCTCGACGATGGTGCTGACCGAGCCGGACGCCGGCTCCGACGTCGGCGCGGGCCGCACCAAGGCCGTCCAGCAGGACGACGGCTCCTGGCACATCGAGGGCGTGAAGCGGTTCATCACGTCCGGCGAGCACGACATGTCGGAGAACATCCTCCACTACGTCCTCGCCCGCCCCGAGGGCCACGGCCCCGGCACCAAGGGCCTCTCCCTCTTCCTGGTCCCGAAGTTCGAGTTCGACTGGGAGACCGGCGAGCTGGGCGAGCGCAACGGCGTCTACGCGACCAACGTCGAGCACAAGATGGGCCTCAAGGCCTCCAACACGTGCGAGATGACCTTCGGCGACAAGCACCCCGCCAAGGGCTGGCTGATCGGCGACAAGCACGAGGGCATCCGCCAGATGTTCCGCATCATCGAGTTCGCCCGGATGATGGTCGGCACGAAGGCGATCTCGACCCTGTCGACCGGTTACCTGAACGCCCTGGAGTACGCCAAGGAGCGCGTCCAGGGCCCCGACCTCGCCAAGTTCATGGACAAGACGGCGCCCAAGGTCACCGTCACGCACCACCCGGACGTGCGCCGCTCGCTGCTCACGCAGAAGGCGTACGCGGAGGGCATGCGCTCGCTGGTGCTCTACACCGCCTCCGTCCAGGACGCCATCCAGGTCAAGGAGGCCGCGGGCGAGGACGCCTCGGCCGAGCACGCCCTGAACGACCTGCTGCTGCCCATCGTCAAGGGCTACGGCTCCGAGAAGGGCTACGAGCAGCTCGCGCAGTCCCTCCAGACGTTCGGCGGCTCCGGGTTCCTCCAGGAGTACCCGATCGAGCAGTACATCCGCGACTCCAAGATCGACACGCTCTACGAGGGCACGACCGCCATCCAGGGCCAGGACTTCTTCTTCCGCAAGATCGTCCGCAACCAGGGCGCCGCGCTGAACGGCCTCGCCGAGGAGATCAAGAAGTTCCTCGCCGTGGAGCCGGGCGGGGAGGAGCTGGCCGGGGCGCGCGCGTCCCTGGCCAAGGCCGCCGTGGAGCTGGAGGCCATCGTCGGCGTCATGCTCACGGACCTGGCCGCGACGGAGCAGGACGTCAGGTCGATCTACAAGGTCGGCCTCAACACCACCCGGCTGCTCATGGCCTCCGGTGACGTCGTCGTCGGCTACCTGCTCCTGAAGGGCGCGGCGGTGGCGGCCGAGGCGCTCTCCGCCGGGGCGTCCGGCAAGGACGTGCCCTTCTACCAGGGCAAGGTCGCCGCGGCGAAGTTCTTCGCGGCGAACGTCCTGCCCGGGGTCGTCGGAGCGCGGAAGCTGGCGCAGGCCACGAGCGAGACGGGTCTCGAGGTCATGGACCTCGACGAAGCGGCGTTCTAGGCTCCGCCGAACCGGACCCAGGCCGCGGCCCGTCGTTCCCCTCGGGGAGCGGCGGGCCGCCGCCGTTGCCCCCCGGCGGGGCCCCTTGCGCAGTTCCCCGCGCCCCCGTACTCGGCTGACCCGCCGTCGTGGCTGGTCGCGCAGTTCCCCGCGCCCCTGAGATGCGCACTGCGTGCGCCATCTCGTAGGGAAGCTGCGCGCAGCGCATGCTTCAGGGGCGCGGGGAACGGCGCGAGAAGCCCCACCGGCGGTCAGCCGAAAACGGGGGACGCACGCAGTGCGCTTTCAGGGGCGCGAGGAACGGCGCGACCAGCCCCCACCCGCGGTCAGCCGAAACGAGGGCGCACGCAGTGCGCCTTCAGGGGCGCGGGGAACTGCGCGACCAGCCCCCACCCGCGGTCAGCCGACAGTGAAGCCTGTCTTTCAGGGGCGCGGGGAACGGCGCGAGAAGCCCCACCGGGGGCGCGCCCGCGGACCGGCAGGACGCGGCCCGACCCCCGAGCCCGACCCGCCCCGCCACCAAGCCCCCCAAGCCCCGCAGGGAACCCGCACTACCCTGACCCGTATGGCAAACCCTCCCGGCCCCTTCGATCGTGGGCACACCGACGACCTGCTGACCTTCCTCGCGGCAAGCCCCACCCCGTACCACGCGGTCTCCACCGCCGCCGCCCGCCTGGAAGAGGCCGGCTTCAAGCAGGTCGCCGAGACCGACGCCTGGGACGGCACCAGCGGAGGAAAGTTCGTGACGCGCGGCGGCGCAGTCATCGCCTGGTACGTACCGAGCGGAGCGCACCCGCACACCCCCTTCCGGATCGTCGGCGCGCACACCGACTCCCCGAACCTGCGGGTGAAGCCCCGCCCCGACATGGGCAACAGCGGCTGGCGCCAGGTCGCCGTCGAGGTCTACGGCGGCCCGCTGCTCAACTCCTGGCTCGACCGGGACCTGGGCCTGGCCGGCCGGATCTCGCTGCGCGACGGCACCGAGAGGCTCGTCGACATCGACCGGCCCCTGCTGCGCGTACCGCAGCTCGCCATCCACCTGGACCGGTCCGTCACCGCCGAGGGCCTCAAGCTCGACAAGCAGCGGCACATGCAGCCCATCTGGGGCCTGGGCAACGACGTGCACGAGGGCGACCTGCTGGCCTTCATCGAGGACGAGTACGACCTGCGGCGCTCCTCGGTCACCGGCTGGGACCTGATGACGTACTCCGTCGAGCCCCCCGCCTACCTGGGCCGCGACAAGGACCTCGTGGCGGGCCCGCGCATGGACAACCTGCTGTCCGTGCACGCCGGTACGGCCGCGCTGGCCGAGGTCAGCAGGCGCGACGACGCGGACGCGCTCCCCTGCATCCCGGTCTTCGCCGCCTTCGATCACGAGGAGAACGGCTCGCAGTCCGACACCGGCGCCGACGGACCGCTGCTCGGCAGCGTCCTGGAGCGTTCGGTCCACGCGCGCGGCGGCTCCTACGAGGACCGGGCGCGGGCCTTCGCCGGCACCGTCTGCCTCTCCTCGGACACCGGCCACGCCGTGCACCCGAACTACGCCGAGCGCCACGACCCCACGCACCACCCCCGGGCCAACGGCGGCCCGATCCTCAAGGTCAACGTGAACAACCGTTACGCCACCGACGGCAGCGGCCGGGCCGTCTTCGCCGCCGCCTGCGAGAAGGCGGGCGTGCCCTTCCAGTCGTTCGTCTCGAACAACGCCATGCCCTGCGGCACCACGATCGGCCCGATCACCGCCGCCCGGCACGGCATCAAGACCGTCGACATCGGCGCGGCGATCCTCTCGATGCACAGCGCCCGCGAACTCTGCGGCGCCGACGACCCCTACCTCCTGGCGAACGCCCTGACGGCGTTCCTGGAGGGCTGAGTTCGAGCGGTCCGCCCCCGAGCCGTGTGACGCCGGGCGCTCCGGGTACCCGGAGTTCTCAAGTACCCACAGCGTCACACAACTTGGGAGGCGGACCTCATGAGCTTGGGAGGTTGCATCATCCTGGTCGCCGTCGGGGCGATCCTCAGCTTCGCGACCGACTGGCACATGAAGGGGGTCAACCTCGACCTCGTCGGCTGGATCCTGATGATCGTCGGGCTGATCGGCGTCTTCGTGTTCCGCAGCGTCGGCCGCCGCCGGGGCGTGGTCGTGCCGCCGTCCCGGACGACCGTCGTCGAGGAGGACCGGACCCGGCGCATCTGAGCCGCGCCCCGGGCCCGGTCGGGGCCCTCAGGCCGTCGGCGCGTCCATCCCGGCGAGGACCAGCGGGAGCCGGTCCGTGCCGCCCTCGGCGACGCGGACCGGGACGCCCCAGTCCTGCTGGTGCACATGGCAGGCCGGGTACTCTCCCCCAGTCTCCGACCGGGAGGTGCCCCCAGCCGGGTCGTCGCAGGACGCGGCCATCGCCGACACGTGCAGGACGCCCTCGGTGACCTCCGGGTTCAGGACCAGCTCACGGGCCAGGTCGGTGCCCGCGCCGGCACCGGCCGCGAGCAGCTCCGGCGGCGTCGCCGAGACCAGGAGCCGCGTCGAGGGCCCGTACCGCGTGTCGAGCTTCTGTCCGGCCGGTGCCTGGAAGATGACGTCCAGGGCAAGCCGGCCGCCCGCCACCTCGGTCGCCGCGCGCTGCGTGCGGTGGGCCACGGACTCGACGCGGACCGCCTCCTCGGGCAGCCGCAGCCGGGTCAGCCGGTGCCGCGCCGACTCCACGACCACGATGTCCTCGCCGACCAGCACGGCGTCGCTCGGCTCCCGCAGATCCGTGGCGAGCGTGGTCACCTCGCCGGTCGCCGGGTCGTAGCGGCGCAGCGCGTGGTTGTACGTGTCCGCCACCGCGACCGAGCCGTCCGGCAGCGCCGTGACGCCCAACGGGTGCTGGAACAGGGCCTGTCCGGCCTCGCCGTCCCGGTGCCCGAAGTCGAACAGGCCGGTGCCGACGGCCGTGTGGACGTGCCCGTCCGGGTCGACGTAGCGCAGCGCGCTGGTCTCGGAGTCCGCGACCCACAGCCGCTCCTCGGTGGCGGCGAGCCCGGAGGGCTGCGCGAACCAGGCCTCGGCGCCGGGCCCGTCGACCAGTCCCTCATTGGTCGTCCCCGCCGCGACGGCGACCGTGCCCGCCTGCGGGTCGTAGGTCCACAGCTGGTGCACGCCGGCCATCGCGATCCACACCTTGCCGCCGAAGACGGCCACGTCCCACGGCGAGGACAGGTCGACCTCCAGGGCCGGGCCGCTGTCGGGGGACCCCTGCCACCACTGCCGACCGGTCCCGGCGACCGTGCTGACCGCCCCGCTCGCCAGATCCACGGCGCGCAGCGCGTGGTTGACGGTGTCGGCGACGATCACGGTGTGCTCGTCGAGCAGCGCGAGGCCCTGCGGCTCGTTGAACGCGTCGGGCCCGAACCCCTTCTTCCCGCTCCCGATCCGCCGCACGACGCTCTCCCCGTCGGCCGCCAGCTCCACGAGCTGGTGCCGGGTGGTGTCGCTGACCAGGAAGTTCCCGGACGGCAGCAGCAGCGCCTTGCCGGGGAAGCGCAGGTCCGTGGCGACCGGCTCGGGCGCCACGTACGGACCCGCGCCGCGGTGCAGCGTCCCCTTCGCCTCGTGCTCGGCCTCCAGCTCCTCGACCAGCGCGGCGATGGCGTGCGCGTGCCCCTCACCGGCGTGCTGCGCGACCACGTACCCCTCGGGGTCGATCACGACGAGCGTCGGCCAGGCCCGCACCGCGTACTGCTTCCAGGTCGCCAGCTCGGGGTCGTCGAGCACCGGGTGCTCCACCCCGTACCGCTCGACGGCGTCGACGACCGCCGCGTGCTCGGCCTCGTGCACAAACTTCGGCGAGTGCACCCCGATGATCACCACGGTGTCCCGGTGCTTCTCCTCCAGCTCCCGCAGCTCGTCGAGGACGTGCAGGCAGTTGATGCAGCAGAACGTCCAAAAATCGAGCACGACAATGCGTCCGCGCAGGTCAGCGAGGGAGTACTGGGTGCCACCCGTATTGAGCCAGCCCCCCTTGCCGACCAGCTCGGGAGCACGGACACGGGCACGGCTTCGGGGTGCGGGAGCGGAGCTGAGCTCCGGGACAGCGTCGTTCATACTTCAAGCTTGCCATCCTGGTGAGAACACCGGAGCACACGTGTCCGACAGTGCCTATGACGGGGGGCGGCGAATGGCCGTGGACGGGGACGGGGACCGGAACGGGAACGGGGCAATATCCGACGGGACAGCGTCATTCATGGCGTTGCCGGAACGCACGGAGCACCGGCAGGAGGCGTTCACCGAGTGCCTCGCGGACGCCGTGCGCGCCCTTGCACTCGACCTTGCCCCCGCATCGGAGTCCGCGGACCGGGCCGCCTGGGTGTCACAGGTCCGTAGGGCAGTGCGCGAGGCCTGCCTCCAGGGCCTCACGGTCTCCGAGGAGGCGTTCGACGCGTTGATCAAGGCGGCTGTCCACGACCCCGACCCGAGCTTCAATCGCGGGTTCGTCGAGCCCGCCCTGAGCGCGTTCGGACGCAGGCGCGTCCAGGTCACGCTGCTCGGTTACCTGCGAACAGGCACCGACCCGCAACGGGCAGGCGCCGCGCGCGCCTGGTATTGGTCAGCCGTTCCACCGCGGATGCCTCTGGTGCGGGCAGCGGACGCCGGAACCGCCGACGCGCCGGAACCCGATGACGGCTCGGACGTGGTCGCCGAGTGGAACGAGGCTGCTCTGCGCGAATTCGTGCGCAACGAGCACGTGGACGTCCGGCGCTGCATCCTGCCCGGGCTCCCGCTCCGGAAGTCCGCCCATCCGCCGGAGCTGCACGACCTGGTGGACGTGGCGGTGGCGACGGCCAGGTCCCATCCGGACGAGTACATCCGCCACCGCGTGGAACACCAGGTGGGCGACTGACACCCGTCACCGGGCAGGCGACGCGTGCCCTGTCCCCGAGTCCCCGACTCCCCGCGGTCCCGGCGCCGGGACCGCGGGGCGCCGGATTCGCGCCGTTCTCACCCGGACGGACCGCGGGGAGGGTCCGGGCGGCGGCTTCCGGGCACTCATCTCGTATGCGCTATGAGGTACGGGAACGGCTCTTCGCCATCGGCGAGGACTACTGGATCGAGGACGAGAACGGCCGCAAGGCGTTCCTCGTCGACGGCAAGGCGATGCGGCTGCGGGACACCTTCCAGCTGAAGGGGCCCGACGGGCGCGTCCTCATCGACATCCACGAGAAGATGTTCGCGCTGCGCGACACGATGGTCATCGAGCGCGGCGACGAGCAGCTCGCCAAGATCAGACACAAGCGGCTGTCGCTGCTGCGCAACCACTACCGGGTCGAACTGGTCGACGGCACCGAACTCGACGTCAGCGGCAAGATCCTGGACCGTGAGTTCGCCGTCGAGTACGACGGTGAACTCCTCGCCGAGATCTCGCGGCGCTGGCTGCGCGTACGGGACACGTACGGCGTGAACGTGGTGCGGGAGGACGCCGATCCCGCGCTGATCATCGCGGTCGCGGTCTGCGTGATCCATCTCGCGGAGAAGGAACGCGGGGACGAGGACTGAGGGCGGCGGCCGGACCCGGCCGGAGCGGCTCCCGCCCGGCCGCCCCCGTGCTCAGCGCGGCGGCGCGAGCCCCAGGGTGCGGTCCTTGAGCGCCGGGAACTGCTCCCGCGTCGCGCCCACCCGCGCCGGGTCGAACTCCACCCGCAGCACCTCTTCCCCGGCCCCCGCCTCGGCGAGCACCTCGCCCCACGGGTCGACCGCGATGCTGTGCCCGGCCTGGGGGACGCCCGCGTGCGTCCCGGCGCTGCCGCAGGCCAGCACGTAGGCCTGGTTCTCCACGGCGCGCGCCTGCGCCAGCAGCGTCCAGTGCGCGCGGCGCCGCTCGGGCCAGCCGGCGGCGACGAGCAGGGTCTCGGCGCCGCGGTCCACGAGGCCGCGGTACAGCTCGGGGAAGCGCAGGTCGTAGCAGGTGCTGACGCCGAGCACGGTCTCCGGGAGGCGGGCGGTCACCAGTTCGTCTCCGGCGCTCATCAGCACGGCCTCGCCCTTGTCGAAGCCGAAGCGGTGGATCTTGCGGTACGCGGCGGCGGGCTCGCCCTCGGGGGTGAACAGGAGCGCGGTGTTGTAGAGCGGCCCCTCCGGGTCGCGCTCGGGGATGGACCCGGCGTGCAGCCACACGCCCGCGTCGCGCGCCGCCTTGGCCATCGCCTCGAAGGTGGGTCCCTCCAGCGGCTCCGCCTCGTCCGCGAAGAGCTCGTAGGCGAAGGCTCCGGTGGTCCACAGCTCCGGCAGCACCACGAGGTCGGCCGCACCGGCCTCGTCCCGTACGAGCGAACTGACCCGCTCCCGGCGCTCGTTGACCGATTCGTCCTCGTTTACCGCGATCTGGATGAGGGAGGCGCGCACACTACCACCGTCCTGGCATTCGAGCCGTCAACACAGGCCTACGATCGTCACACGAAAGCACTGCATGGGGTGCTACGGGCAGCGTACTGTGCCAGACCGGGGGTGCCCCCGGACCCCCACCGACGCGTCCCGACCCGCACACCGCCCGCGCCGCCGCCTACTTCACCGCCCGTGTACGACACCGCTCGAGGGGTCCCCTTCCGTGAGTCTCCACCCCAGCCTTCAGTCCTACGCCGATGCCTGGACCCACTCCGTGGAAGCGATATCCGAGCTGGTCACACCGCTCGTCGAGGGGGAGTGGAACCGGGCGACGCCGTGCCCCGGCTGGTCGGTCCGCGACATCGTGTCCCACGTCATCGGCAACGACTGCGAGATGCTGGGCGACCCCCGCCCGATCCACACGCTGCCACGCGACCTGTACCACGTGCAGACCGAGTCGCAGCGCTACCAGGAGGTCCAGGTCGACGTCCGGCGCCACCACACGGCGCCGGAGATGGTCTCCGAGCTGGAGTACACGATCATCCGGCGCTCGCGGCAGCTGCGCAACGAGAGCCGGGAGCCGGGGACCATGGTGCGGGGCCCGCGCGGGGTGGAGGAGACCCTCGAACACGCCATGCGGCGGCGGGCGTTCGACATCTGGGTGCACGAGCAGGACCTGCGCTGGGCGCTGGGCAGGCCGGGCAACCTCGACTCCCCCGGCGCCTACGTCACCCGCGACATGCTGCTCCAGGCCCTGCCGAAGACGGTCGCCAAGGACGCGGGCGCCCCGCCGAACTCCGCGGTCGTCCTCGACGTGCACGGCCCCGTCGAGTTCCTGCGCACGGTCCGCGTCGACGCGGACGGCAGGGGCACGGTCGACGGCGCCCCCTCGCTGGGCCCGGCGGTGACGCTGGCGCTGGACTGGGAGACGTACGTGCGGCTCGCCTGCGGCCGCGTCACCCCGGAGGCGGTGACGGACCGGATCAAGACCGAGGGCGACACGGACCTGGCCACGGCGATCCTCGCGTCCCTGCGCGTCACGCCGTAGCCGCACCCCCGGCCGCCGCCGGCCCCGGGCCCTACGCGGGCACGTGCACCGAGGCGACCCGGGAGGCCACGACCCGCTCCCGCTCGGCGGCCGCCGCCCGCCTGCGCAGGCGCAGGATCTGCGTGACCCCGAGCGCCTGGAGCACGTACACCGCGGAGAACGCCACGCGGTAGTTGTCGCCGGTGGCGTCGAGCAGCACGCCCACCAGGAGCAGCGTCGTCATCGAGGCGACGAACCCGCCCATGTTCACGATCCCCGAGCCCGTGCCCTGCCGCTCCGGCGGGTTCGCGGGCCGCGCGAAGTCGAAGCCGATCATGGAGGCGGGTCCGCAGGCCCCGAGCACCACGCACATCACCACGAGCAGCCACATCGGCGCCCGCCCTGGCCAGACGATCGGCGCCGCCCACAGCAGGGCGGTCACCGCCACCGTGCCGAGCGCCAGCGGCAGCCGGGCGGTGTGGTGCCGCGCCACGATCTGCCCGTACACCAGGCCGACCACCATGTTGGCGAGGACCACAAGCGTCAGCAGCTCGCCCGCGGTGCCGCGCGTCAGGCCCTGTGCCTCGACGAGGAACGGCAGCCCCCACAGCAGCAGGAAGACCATCGCCGGGAACTGCGTGGTGAAGTGCACCCACAGGCCGAGCCGCGTCCCCGGCTCCCGCCAGGCCGCCGCGATCTGCCCGCGCACGTACGCGGCGCCCTTGTGCGTCGCCGGCAGCGGCGGCGGTTCGAAGCCCTCGGGGTGGTCCTTGAGGAAGAGCAGCATCAGGACGAGGACGACGACGCCCGCCAGCGCGCTGCCCGCGAACGCGCCCTCCCAGCCGATGCCGTGCAGCAGCCGCGCGATGACGAGCGTGGAGACGAGGTTGCCCGCCATGCCCACGAGCCCGGCGAGCTGCGCGACCATCGGCCCGCGCCGCGCCGGGAACCAGCGGGTGCCCAGGCGCAGGACGCTGATGAAGGTCATGGCGTCACCGCAGCCGAGCAGCGCGCGCGAGGCGAGCGCCGTGCCGTACGAGGAGGAGAAGGCGAAGCCGAGCTGTCCGACGGTGAACAGCACCACGCCGAGGGTGAGCACCTTCTTCGTGCCGAGCCGGTCGACCATCAGGCCGACGGGTATCTGCATGCCCGCGTAGACGAGCAGCTGGAGGATGGAGAAGGTGGAGAGCGCGGAGGCGTTGATGTGGAAGCGCTCGACGGCGTCGAGCCCGGCCACGCCCAGCGACGTACGGAAGATGACGGCGACGAAGTAGACGGCGACGCCGATGGACCACACGGCTGTCGCGCGGCGGCCGCCGGGCGGGTCGCCGGGCAGGGACGGGGCGCCGGAGCCCGGGGAGCCGGCGGCGGAGGCGGAGCTCATCGCACGTCACCCCGCGCCAGGTTCTGGAACCAGCCCACGTGCCGGCGCACCACGGCGACGGCCGCCTCCACGTCCCCCGCGCCCAGCGCGCCGAGGAGTTCACCGTGCTCGGCGAGGGTCTTGGCGATGCGGTCGGGGTGCGAGTGCATGACGGCGACGCCCATCCGCAGCTGCCGGTCGCGCAGCTGGTCGTAGAGGCGGGAGAGGATCTCGTTGCCCCCGCTGCGGACGATCTCCGCGTGGAAGCAGCGGTCGGTGGCGGCGGCGTCGGCGAACTGTCCGGCGGCGGCCTGCGTGCGCTGTGTGTCGAGCAGCTCCGCCAGCCGTTCGAGGAGCCACGGCTGGGCGGGGACCGCCTTGCGCACCGCGTGCTCCTCGACGAGCAGCCGGGTCTCCACGACGTCCGCGATCTCCTGCGCCGAGACGGGCAGCACCAGGGCGCCCTTTTTCGGGTAGAGCCGCAGCAGCCCCTCGACCTCCAGCTTGAGCAGCGCCTCGCGCACCGGGGTGCGGGAGACGCCGACGGCCTCGGCCAGCTCGCCCTCGGTGAGTAGCGTGCCGCCCTCATAGCGGCGTTCGAGCACGCCGCGCTTCACATGGTCGTAGACGCGGTCGGCGGCGGGCGGGCGCTTCACGGGGGCGCGGTTCGCGGTGGCGATCGAGGGCATGCGCACATCATAGATACAACACGTACGCAAGTCGGGCTCCGTCCATCATGCGGGACGGCACTTGAGTGACACGTGAGGGGGAATCCTGTGCGGCGCGCGCAACCTCCCGGGCCTCTCGGCTGTCTCACCAGTGCGCGTCCCGCCCAAGGGGCGGTGCATCAGGGGCACTTGGAGCGTCTAACTTGAAAACTCGCATAACGGGCATCGCCGTTCTCGCCGCGGGAACCATGCTCACCAGTGGAGCGCTGACCACGACCGCGCAGGCGGCCACGGCGCCGGCCGTACCCAAGATCGCCGCGGCCGGCGGCTTCGTGATGAACAACGGGACGGGCAAGTCCCTGTTCAGCAAGGCCGCGGACACCCGCAGGTCCACCGGCTCGACCACCAAGATCATGACGGCCAAGGTGGTACTGGCCCAGCGCGGCCTGAACCTGGACTCGAAGGTCACGGTCCAGAAGGCCTACAGCGACTACATAGTGAAGAACAACGCCTCGTCGGCCCGGCTGATCGTCGGCGACAAGGTCACCGTCCGCCAGCTGCTGTACGGGCTGATGCTGCCGTCGGGCTGCGACGCGGCGTACGCCCTCGCGGACAAGTTCGGGTCGGGCTCGACGCGGGACGCCCGCGTGAAGTCCTTCCTGGGCAAGATGAACAAGGCCGCGACCGACCTGGGTCTGAAGAACACCCACTTCGACTCGTTCGACGGCATCGGCAAGGGCAAGAACTACTCGACGCCGCGCGACCTCACGAAGATCGCCTCGTCGGCGATGAAGAACTCCACGTTCCGCTCGGTCGTGAAGACGAAGTCGACGAAGCAGAAGGTCACGACGAAGTCCGGCGGCTACCGCTACATGTCGTGGACGAACACGAACACGCTGCTCGGTTCGTACTCCGGCGCCATCGGGGTCAAGACCGGTTCGGGCCCGGAGGCCGGGTACTGCCTGGTCTTCGCGGCGACGCGCAGCGGCAAGACCGTGATCGGTACGGTCCTGAAGTCGACGTCGGTCAGCGCCCGCACGTCCGACGCGAAGAAGCTCATGGACTACGGCTTCAAGAAGTAGCCGCAGTCCCCACACAGGCGGCCCCCGTGATCATTCACGGGGGCCGCTTGTCGAGGGGCGGGAACTGCGGCCCGCCCAGGGGCGCGGGGAACTGCGCGTTCAGCCACGAGGGCGCGGCACCGGCGAAGGCGCGAGGCCACGGGGCTCTGCCCCGGACCCCGCTCCTCAATCGCCGGAGGGGCTGAGATCAGCCGCGGCTAGGCCCAAGTGATCAGTCGCTTCGGGCGCTCCAGGACCGCCGCCACGTCCGCCAGCACCTTGGACCCCAGCTCCCCGTCGACCAGCCGGTGGTCGAAGGAGAGGGCCAGGGTCATCACCTGACGCGGCTTCACCTTGCCCTTGTGCACCCAGGGCTGGAGCTTGATCGCCCCGACGGCGAGGATCGCCGACTCACCCGGGTTCAGGATGGGCGTCCCGGTGTCGACGCCGAAGACACCGACGTTCGTGATGGTGACCGTCCCGCCCTGCATCGCCCCGGGAGACGTCCGGCCCTCGCGCGCCGTCGCCACCAACTCGCCCAGCGCGGACGCCAGTTCGGGCAGCGTCTTGGCGTGGGCGTCCTTGATGTTCGGCACGATGAGCCCGCGCGGGGTCGCCGCGGCGATGCCCAGGTTCACGTAGTGCTTCTGGACGATCTCGGCCTTGCCGTCCTGCCCCTCGTCCCAGGCCGCGTTGACCTCGGGGTTGCGCTTGATCGCGACGAGCAGCGCCTTGGCGATGAGCAGCAGCGGGTTGACCCGCAGCCCCGCCATGTCCTTGTCGGCCCTCAGCTCCTCGACCAGCTTCATCGTGCGCGTCACGTCGATCGTGACGAACTCGGTGACGTGCGGCGCGGTGAACGCGGAGCCGATCATCGCCTGGGCCGTCGCCTTGCGGACGCCCTTCACCGGGACGCGGGTCTCGCGGACACCGTCGTACGACTCCGCGGGCGCGGCCGGCACGGGGGCGATGACCTGGGCGGAGGTCTGCGCCGGGGCGGGGGTCTGCGCCGGCACCTCGGGCGCGGGCGCCACCGCGGCGTGCACGTCCTCGCGGGTGATGATCCCGTCGGGGCTCGACGGGATCACGGCGGCGAGGTCGACACCGAGGTCCTTGGCGAGCTTGCGCACGGGCGGCTTGGCCAGCGGCCGCTGCGCGCCGACCGCGGCCGCCACGCCATGGGCGCCCGGCACGGCCGCCCCGTCCGCGGCCGGAGCGGCTGCCCCGTTCGCGGCAGGAGCCGCGGTGCCCTGGGCGGCCGGGGCCACCGGCGCACCCGCGACCTGAGCCGCGCTCCCGTTGGCGGCAGGAGCCACCCCGTTCGCGGCCGGCGCCCCCTTGCGGGCCCGCCGCTTGGTCGACGACTCCGCGACGCCGTAGCCCACCAGCACGGGCTGGCGCGCCTGGGGCGCGGCGCTCTCCTCGGCGGGCTCGGGGACCGCCGGCGCGGCGGGCTCGGGCGCGTCGCCCGCCACCTCGACCGCGATGATCACCTGGCCGACGTCGACGGTCGTGCCCTCGGGGAACCGCAGCTCCTTGACCACGCCGTCGAACGGGATCGGCAGCTCGACGGCCGCCTTCGCCGTCTCCACCTCGCACACGACCTGCCCGTCCTCGACGGTGTCGCCGGGCTGCACGTACCACTTGAGGATCTCGGCCTCGGTCAGGCCCTCGCCCACGTCGGGCATCTTGAATTCACGCGCCATGACTCTCAGCTCCTCTCAGTACGCCAGCGAGCGGTCGACGGCGTCGAGCACCCGGTCGAGACCCGGCAGGTACTCCTCCTCCAGGCGCGCCGGCGGATACGGCGCGTGGTACCCGCCGACCCGCAGCACGGGCGCCTCCAGGTGGTAGAAGCAGCGCTCGGTGATGCGCGCGGCCAGCTCGGCGCCGGAGCCCAGGAAGACCGCGGCCTCGTGCGCGACGACCAGGTGCCGGGTCTTCTCCACCGACCGCTGGACGGTGTCGAAGTCCATCGGCGAGATCGAGCGCAGGTCGACGACCTCCAGGGAGGTGCCCTCCTCCGCGGCGGCGGCCGCCGCCTCCAGGCAGACCTTCACCATCGGCCCGTAGGCGACGAGCGTCAGGTCGGTGCCCTCGCGCGCCACGACGGCCTTGTGCAGGTCGCCGGGGACGGCCTCGGTGTCGACGTCGCCCTTGTCCCAGTAGCGCCGCTTCGGCTCGAAGAAGATCACCGGGTCGTCGCTCTGGATGGCCTGCTGGAGCATCCAGTACGCGTCCGACGCGTTCGACGGCGAGACCACCTTCAGGCCCGGCACGTGAGCGAAGAGCGCCTCGGGCGACTCGCTGTGGTGCTCGACCGCGCCGATGCCGCCGCCGTACGGGATGCGGATGACGACCGGCGTCTTGATCTTGCCGAGCGCGCGGGCGTGCATCTTCGCCAGCTGCGTGACGATCTGGTCGTAGGCGGGGAAGACGAAACCGTCGAACTGGATCTCCACGACCGGGCGGTAGCCGCGCAGGGCGAGCCCGATCGCGGTGCCGACGATGCCGGACTCGGCGAGCGGGGTGTCGATGACCCGCTCCTCGCCGAAGTCCTTCTGGAGTCCGTCGGTCACGCGGAAGACGCCGCCGAGCACGCCGACGTCCTCACCCATGACGAGGACCTTCGGGTCGTTCTCCAGCGCCGTGCGCAGCGATTCGTTGATCGCCTTGGCGATCGGAAGTTTCTGTACCGCCATGACTCAGGCCTCCCCAGCCGCTTCGTCGGCGAACGACGCCTGATAGGCGACGAACTGCGCGCGCTCCTCGTCGACGAGGGCGTGTCCGTCCGCGTACACGTTCTCGAAGATCGCCAGGTGCCCCGGGTCCGGCATAGCCCGGACGACGTCGCGCACCCGCTTGCCCAACGCCTCGCTCTCGGCGTCGAGTTCCGCGAAGAACGCCTCGTCCGTGCCGGTCTGGGACTCCAGGTAGGTGCGCAGGCGCAGGATCGGGTCCTTCGCCTCCCAGGCCTCGCGCTCCTCGTCGGCCCGGTACTTCGACGGGTCGTCGGAGGTGGTGTGCGCGCCCATGCGGTACGTGAACGCCTCGACCAGGGTCGGGCCCTCGCCGTTGCGCGCCCGCTCCAGCGCCCACCGGGTCACGGCGAGGCAGGCGAGCACGTCGTTGCCGTCGACCCGTACGCCCGGGAAGCCGAAGCCCTGCGCGCGCTGGTACAGCGGCACGCGCATCTGGCGCTCGGTCGGCTCGGAGATGGCCCACTGGTTGTTCTGGCAGAAGAAGACCACCGGCGCGTTGTAGACCGCGCCGAAGTTGAAGGACTCCAGGACGTCGCCCTGGCTGGAGGCGCCGTCGCCGAAGTACGCGATGACCGCCGAGTCCGCGCCGTCCTTGGCGACCCCCATCGCGTACCCCGTCGCGTGCAGCGTCTGGGAGCCGATGACGATCGTGTAGAGGTGGAAGTTGTTGCTGTTCGGGTCCCAGCCGCCGTGGTTCACGCCGCGGAACATGCCGAGCAGGTTGGTCGGGTCGACCCCGCGGCACCAGGCGACGCCGTGCTCGCGGTAGGTCGGGAAGACGTAGTCGTCCTCGCGGGTGGCCCGCCCGGAGCCGATCTGCGCCGCCTCCTGGCCGAGCAGCGACGCCCACAGGCCCAGCTCGCCCTGGCGCTGGAGGGCGGTGGCCTCGGCGTCGAACCGGCGGGTGAGGACCATGTCCCGGTACAGGCCGCGCAGCTCGTCGTCGGTGATGGCGTCGACGTACGCGTCGTACTCGGCGTTCTTGACCCGCTCGCCCGTGGGGCTCAGCAGCTGGACCAGCTCGGGCTGCGCCGCCGCGGCGGCCCTGCCGGGAGCTTTCCTGGGGGCCTTCTTCGCGGCAGCCCGCTTGCGCGGCGGCTGTGCCTTCTGCGCGGCGGCAGTGCCGTCAGCACTGTCTACGGTCACGTGTGCTCCTCCGTCGGTCCGGCCCCCGGGATTGCCGGATGACCAGTCGGCTCGGCTCGCCTGATCCGTCCACGCACGGGGTGGGTGCGGTGGAGCCGGGTTCAGGCGTGAGTGGAAAGAACGAATACAACCTGTGCTCCGGCAAGCACCCTTCACCCAGCACGTTACCCAGTGCGCCACGCATCTGCGAAACCCCGTCTGACCTGCGATTTTGCTTGGATATCCAAGTACTTTTCTGCTTGGGTTCCCATGTACTCGCACGGAAGACGAAGCTCCGCAGGTCACAGCCGTGGACTGAGCCCTGGTCACAGCCTGGCAGGGGGCCGGAACACCGGCACGTTATCCCGGTCACCCTGGGCGCGGGAAGAGCCGGTGTGTGAGACTGCCTATGTGCGCGAAGAAGGAAAAATCACGGTATTTCTCCTCGACGACCACGAGGTGGTGCGTCGAGGCGTACACGAGTTGCTCTCCATGGAGGACGACATCGAGGTGGTCGGTGAGGCCGGTACGGCGGCCGACGCCCTGGTGCGCATCCCGGCGACCCGGCCCGACGTCGCCGTCCTGGACGTGCGGCTGCCGGACGGCAGCGGGGTCGAGGTGTGCCGGGAGATCCGCTCGCAGGACGACTCGATCCAGTGCCTGATGCTGACCTCGTTCTCCGACGACGAGGCCCTCTTCGACGCGATCATGGCCGGTGCCTCCGGCTACGTGCTGAAGGCGATCCGGGGCACCGAACTGCTGACGGCCGTCCGCGACGTCGCGGCGGGCCGCTCGCTGCTCGACCCGGTCGCCACCGCCCGGGTCCTGGAGCGGCTGCGCGACGGCGGCCGCAGCAAGGACGACGACCGGCTGGCGGGCCTGACCGAGCAGGAGCGCAAGATCCTCGACCTGATCGGGGAGGGCCTGACCAACCGCGCGATCGGCGAGCGCCTCCACCTCGCCGAGAAGACGATCAAGAACTATGTCTCCAGCCTCCTGTCCAAGCTCGGCATGGAGCGACGCTCGCAGGCGGCGGCCTATGTGGCGCGCATGCAGGCCCAGAAGCAGCACTGAGCGGCCGCTCCGCTCCCCGCCGGCAAGGGACTTACGTCCTCTGTGGTGGGGGCGGGATGCTCTTTTCCCGCGCCCCGCCGGGATCGCAGAGTGGTGACATGCCCTCCCAGACGCAGCCGCAGGACATCGAGCGCGGCTTCGCGCTGCTCGCCCGGGTGAACTACGGGCGGGTGGCCACCAGCATGCGCGCGCTGCCCTTCCTCGCCGTCGCCCGCCACATCGTGGCCGACGGCCGGCTCCTGCTGCGCCTGCACCGCGGGTACGGGTACCACCTGGCCTGCGTCGGCAGCGTGGTCGCCTACGGCGCCGACAACCTGGGCGATCCGGGGCCCGCCACGGCCGCCGCTCGCGCCGTGCCCGCAGGGGCCGCCGTGTCCGCCCGGCCCGCCGGAGAAGCGGGGCAGTGGTCGGTGCAGTGCGTGGGCACCTGCGAGCAGGTCGAGCCGTCCACCGCCGAACTGGAGCTCTTCGGGCCCGCCCCGCACTTCGCGGACGACGAGCTGTTCGACCCGGTGTATCTGCGCGTGCACCCGCAGTTCGTGACGGTGCACGAACTGCGGGGCGGGTCGGCGCGGGGGCACCGCATCTGACCTCGGGGTCCCGGGCGCGGGCCCGGGCCCGTCTCAGCCGCCGCCGAGGGCGCCCGCGGGGTCGCCGGCGCCGCCGGTCTCGCCCCCGGTGTCACCACCGCCGCCGACATCGCCGCCGCCGCCACCGGTCGCCGTCTCCGTCGGGGTCGGCGTCTGCGGCTGCGAGGCCGTCGGGGTGTCCGGGTCGCTCGGCTCGCCGCTCGGTTCCGTGGGCTGGTTGCTCTGCGTCTGCGACGGCGTCTGGTTGCCCCTGGTGGGCTGGTACGACGGCGTGTAGTCGCCCTGCCCGCCCGTCCCGTCACCCGTGTCCTGCGTCTGGCTCGCGGACGCGTCGTCGTCGGAGGCCGACTTGCTCGGCTTGTCCGTCTTCTCGGACTGCGAGGCGGTCGGGGACTGCGTGGTGCCGCCTCCGCCGCCGCCTCCGCCGCCCGCGTTCAGGGCGAGGGCCACGCCCGCCGCGATCGCGATCACCGCGAGCACCGCGAAGATCCACAGCTTGCCCCGGCCGCCGCCGCGGTTGCCGCGGCCGTCGAAGCCGCCGTCGTCGCCCGGCGGGCGCAGCAGCGGCTGCGCGGCCGTGCCGTGGTCGCCGCCGGGGTGGGGCAGCGCGGTGGTGCCGGCCAGGCCCATCGCCGCGGTGCTGCCGCCCTCGTGCGCGGCGTCCACCGGGCCGGTGTTCCAGGTGCCGGTGTGGCCGCCCTGCTCGTACAGCATCGACAGGCCGTACTGGACGAGCCCGCGCATCTCCTCGGCGGTCTGGAACCGGTCGTCGGGGTCCTTGGCCAGCGAGCGCATGACGAGGCCGTCCAGCTCCGGCGGCGTCGCGTCCGAGACCTGGGAGGGCGGCACGGGGATGTCCTGCACGTGCTGGTAGACGACCGACAGCGGCGTCTCGCCGGTGAAGGGCGGCCGCAGCGCGAGGAGCTCGTAGAGCAGGCAGCCGGTCGCGTACAGGTCGGAGCGGTGGTCGACGGCCTTGCCGAGGGCCTGCTCGGGGGAGAGGTACTGGGGCGTGCCCATCACCATGCCGGTCTGCGTCATCGTGGACTGCGCGCCGTGCAGGGCGCGGGCGATGCCGAAGTCCATCACCTTCACCGCGCCGGTGTTGGTGATGATCACGTTGGCGGGCTTGATGTCGCGGTGCACGATGCCGTGCTGGTGCGAGTAGGCGAGCGCCTCCAGGACGCCGGAGACGATGATCAGGGCCTGCTCGGGGCCCGGCGCCTCGGCGTTCAGCAGCAGGTCGCGGATGGTGCGGCCCTCGACGAGCTCCATGACGATGTACGGCACGGTGCTGCCGCCCACGTAGTCCTCGCCGGAGTCGTAGACCGCGACGACCGCATGGTGGTTCAGGCCCGCGACGGACTGTGCCTCGCGGGTGAAGCGGGCCTTGGAGACGGGGTCCTCGGCCAGGTCGGAGCGGAGCAGCTTGACGGCGACGGTGCGCCCGAGGCGCACGTCCTCGGCCGCGAACACCTCGGCCATGCCGCCCCGGCCGAGTCTGTGCGTCAGCCGGTACCGGCCGTCGCCGACGAGCCCGCCGCTACCCCACGTCTCCGGCGCATCCGACATACCGCCGCCAGTCGCCTCGGGGTCGGACGGGCCCTGAGCGCGCTGCTGCTGTGACATCAGTCCTCGCCGTCGTTTCTGTCCGTGCCGCCATTGCCGCCGGAACCCTGCGTCGGAGTACGCGCGATGCCGAACTACGGTCTCCGTCGGGTCACGCTACAGGCTTCCGCCGCGCCACCGTTCCGAGATGGACCGGACATCAAACCCGTTGCCGTGCAGGCCTTGCAAATCGTGCGCGCAATTTCCGCACCCGGCCCAGGAGCCCCTCGTACCCGGGTCCTGTAACGCTTGCGCGACGCTTCCCGCCCGTACGGTCACGGAACGGGCACCGAGCTTGACGTGCCGGTGCCCTCGGGCAGACTTGGCCGGGAATAGCTGAATTCGATCACCGGCCGCGCCGACGCGGGGCGCGATGGGGGACGTAGAAGATGAGCCAAGACGGCGGCGCCGGCGGGCGGTACGCGGGGCGTTCCGTGGCGGGCGGGCGGTACCAGCTGCGGGACCTGCTCGGCCAGGGCGGCATGGCCTCCGTGCACCTCGCGCACGACACCCGGCTCGACCGCGCCGTCGCCATCAAGACTTTGCACACGGAACTCGGCCGGGAGGACGCCTTCCGCCAGCGCTTCCAGCGCGAGGCCATGTCCGTGGCCAAGCTCACGCACACGAACATCGTCTCGGTCTACGACTCCGGCGAGGACGACCTCGACGGCACCATCACCCCGTACATCGTCATGGAGTACGTCGAGGGCCTGCCGCTCGGCTCGGTGCTCGACCAGGACGTCCGGCAGTACGGCGCCATGCCCGCCGACAAGGCCCTGAAGATCACCGCCGACGTGCTCGCGGCGCTGGAGATCAGCCACGAGATGGGCCTGGTGCACCGCGACATCAAGCCGGGCAACGTGATGATGACGAAGCGGAACGTCGTCAAGGTCATGGACTTCGGCATCGCCCGCGCCATGCAGTCGGGCGTCACGTCGATGACCCAGACCGGCATGGTCGTCGGCACCCCGCAGTACCTCTCGCCCGAGCAGGCCCTGGGCCGCGGCGTGGACGCCCGCTCCGACCTGTACTCGGTCGGCATCATGCTCTTCCAGCTGGTCACCGGGCGGCTGCCGTTCGAGGCGGACTCGCCGCTCGCCATCGCCTACGCCCACGTCCAGGAGGAGCCGGTCGCCCCGTCCTCCATCAACCGGGCGCTGCCGCCGGCCATCGACGCCGTCGTGGCCCGCGCGCTCAAGAAGAACCCGAACGAGCGCTTCCCCAGCGCGGAGGCGATGCGGGACGAGTGCCTGCGGGTGGCCCAGTCGCTCGCCCCGGCCACGCCCAGCATCGTGCCGGGCGCCCGGACGTCGAGCGGCGCGGGCGTCTCCTCCGCCGTCTTCCCGCCGATCGACCAGAGCGGGGCGCCGGCGCCGGGCCCGGTCCAGATGCCGTACCAGCCGACGCCCCAGCCGAACCCGTACGGGACGCCGACCCCGCAGCCCGGGTACGGCTACCCGCAGCAGAATCCGCAGAGCGGCTACCAGACCCCGCCGCCCGCCTCCCCGTACGCCCAGCAGACCCCGCCGCCCTACCACCTCGCGCCGAAGCCGGCGACGACCACGCAGGGCTCCCCGGGCGGCGGCCGCAACAAGACGGTGATCATCGCTTCGATCGTCGTCGCGCTCGTCGCCATCGGCGGCCTGGTGACGGCCCTGACGATGAACAGCGGGGGCGAGGACGACCCGGGCGGCTCCGACAAGCCGTCCTCGTCGGCGGTGGCCGGGCACCGTGGCCCTGACCTGACCAAGACGATCGAGACGGACGAGTGCACCGAGCCCTACAACGGCTCGGACGACGAGAACAAGATCAAGGTCCCGGACTTCTACCTCAAGAACATCGACTCGGTGAAGGCCTGCTTCCGCGCCGCCGGGTGGATCGCGTCGGAGAAGCCGGTCGACGAGAACACCTACGGCGAGGGGTCGGTCATGAGCCAGAGCCCGGCCGCGGGCACCGAGATCGACCCGAAGGACGTGAAGATCCAGCTCCAGGTCTCGACGGGCAATCCGCCCGGCTGAGCGGGGCGCCCTCGCGGCGGCCGAGCGGGGCGCCTCGCCGCGGCTGAGCCGGCAGAAGGGGGCCCGGCCCGCGCGTCTCGCGCGGGCCGGGCCCCCTTCTCCGTACGGGTACGGTCCGCCCGCCTAGAGGTACGGGCCTCCGGAGCGGCCCATCGTGCGGGGGTCCTCGCCGTCCTCGTCGTCGCCGCCGCCGACACCGGGGGGCAGCGCGCGGCGCATCTGCTCCAGCTGGGCGCGGGCCGCCATCTGCTGGGCGAAGAGCGTCGTCTGGATGCCGTGGAAAAGGCCTTCCAGCCAGCCCACCAACTGGGCCTGCGCGATCCGCAGCTCCGCGTCGCTCGGCGTCGTGTCGTCGGTGAACGGCAGGGAGATCCGCTCCAGCTCCTCGACCAGTTCGGGCGCGAGGCCGTCCTCCAGCTCCTTGACCGAGCTGGCGTGGATCTCCTTGAGCCGCTGCCGGCTCGCCTCGTCCAGGGGAGCCGCGCGGACCTCTTCCAGCAGCTGCTTGATCATGCTGCCGATGCGCATCACCTTGGCGGGCTGTTCCACCATCTCCGTCACCGGGACCTCGCGGGATTCGTCGTCTCCGGCGCCGCCGCCCAGAGCCATGCCGTCCTGACCCACGACCAGGATCTGGGGGTTCTCCGGCGACCGTTCGTTCCTCGGCATCTCCATGCGGCCATTCTGTCGCACGCGACTGTCACACCCTGGTGGTGCCCCCGCCGCGCGGTGATCCACCCTGCTGGACCGGGTCAGATCCGGCGTGCCCGTTCTGTTCGCCTATGTGAGGCTTGTCGCAGCGCGTCGGGCGGAAGCGAAGGGGAACGGCCATGCAGGGGACGGGCATACGCCGGCTCCGCCGGGCAGCGGCCGGGAGTGCGGTGAGTCTGGTGGCGGCGGGGGCGCTGATATCGGCGGCGGGGGCGGTGGTGCCGGTGGCGGGGACGGTCGTACCGGTGGCGGGGGCGACAGTGCCGGTGGCGGGGGCGACAGTGCCGGTGGTGGGGGCGGTGGTGCCGATGGCGCCCGCCGCGTACGCCGTCGAGTCCTTGCATGCGCGGCCCGTGATCGCCGCCGAGCCCTCGCCGCACCGGTCCCTCGCCGGGAGCCGGGCCGGGGTGGGGCGGACGCCGCCCGGGCGGCCGCTCGCGGGGACCGACGTCGACGAGCCGGTGATCCCGCCGTCCCTGCCCCCGCCTCCGCCCCCGTCCGCGCCTGCCGAACCCTCCGCCACCGCGCCCCCGGCCTCGCATCCGGAACAGTCCGCCGCCGACCGCCCGCCCGTCGCCGCACGCGACACCGAGCCCGTCGTGAACGTGGTGCCGCTCGGCGCGGGGCTGCTGCTGACCGGCCTCGGGATCGGATTCCTGGCGCTGCGGCTACGGCGGTAGGAGCGGTAGGGGCGGTCCGGGCCGGAACGGCACCGGCGGTGGCTACTGGCGGGTGAGCAGGACCTTGCCGATGTGGCCGCTCTCCTCCAGAACCCGGTGCCCCTGCGCGGCCTCGCTCAGCGGCAGCTCCTGGTCCACGATCGGCCGTACGTGGCCGCCCTCGATCAACGGCCAGACGTGCTCCCGCACCGCCGCGACGACCGCCGCCTTCTCCGCGAGCGGGCGGGCCCGCAGCGTGGTGGCGGTGATGGCGCCGCGCTTGCCGAGCAGCGTGGCGATGTTCAGCTCGCCCTTGACGCCGCCCTGCATCCCGATGATGGCGAGCCGCCCGTTGGTGGCGAGCGCGTCGACGTTGCGGTTCAGGTACTTGGCGCCCATGTTGTCGAGGATGACGTCGGCCCCGGCGCCCTCCGTGGCCGCCTTGATCTCCGCCACGAAGTCCTGCTCGCGGTAGTTGATCAGGATGTCCGCGCCCAGCTCCGCGCAGAAGTCGAGCTTCTTGCGGCTGCCCGCCGTCACGGCGACCTTGGCGCCGACCGCCTTCGCGAGCTGGATCGCCATGGTGCCGATGCCACTGGAGCCGCCGTGCACGAGGAACGTCTCGCCCGGACGCAGCTGGGCGATCATGAAGACGTTCGACCACACCGTGCAGGTCACCTCGGGCAGGGCGGCGGCCCTGACCAGATCGAGCCCCTTCGGCACCGGCAGCAGTTGCCCGGCCGGGACGACCACCTTCTCGGCGTACCCGCCGCCGACGAGCAGCGCGCACACCTCGTCACCGGCGGACCACCCCGACACCCCCGGGCCGACCTCGGCGATCCGGCCCGCGCACTCCAGGCCGGGGTACGGGGAGCTGCCGGGCGGCGGGCTGTAGAAGCCCTGGCGCTGCAGCAGATCGGCGCGGTTGACCGCGCTGGAGACCACCTCGACCAGGACTTCGCCCTCGCCGGGTACGGGATCGGGGACCTCCGTCCAGACGAGCGCCTCGGGGCCACCGGGTTCCGGGATCGTGATCGCATACATGGCCGCGAGGCTACTCCGCTCCCCGCGCGGAACCCGGCGCCCGCCGCACTGTCCTGGTCTTTCCCGGTCGGTCCTGGCCGCTTCCGGTCAGCCCGGGCCCGTCCTGGTCAGCCGCAGTCCCGGTCAGCCCAGGCCCGCCCTGGCCGGCCCTGCTCAGTCCTGCGGCAGCGGCTTGATGTCCGGGGCCGTCTGGGCCGTCGGCGTGACCCGGACGATGGTGATGAGCCGGTCGGTCAGCTGGAGCGCCCCGATGGCCTTGTCGTCGTAGCCGAGCACCCGGTGTCCTCGTACGACACTGACCACCAGGTCGTCCGTCTCCCGCGGCTTCAGGCCGACCTCGGCCTTTATCACCGGCCGCTCGACCAGATCGAGGCCGCTGCCCTTCTGGATGAGGTCCTCCAGGACCATGCCCGCGTGCGGGCTGAGCACCGACAGGCCGAGCAGGCGGCCCGCCGCGCTGGCGCTGGTGATGACCGCGTCGGCGCCGGACTGGCGCAGCAGCTGCGCGTTCTCCTCCTCGCGCACGGCGGCGACGATCTTCGCGCCCCGGTTCAGCTGCCGTGCGGTCAGGGTGACCAGGACGGCCGTGTCGTCGCGCTGGGTGGCGATGATGATCTTCCGGGCGCGCTGCACCTCGGCCCGCCACAGGACGTCGCTGCGGGTGGCGTCCCCCATGACACCGGCGTAGCCCAGGCTGTTGGCCGCCTCGATGACCTTGCTGCTGGGGTCGACCACCACGACCTGCTCGGGCTTCAGACCGGTCGCGCAGACGGTCTCCACCGCGCTACGGCCTTTGGTGCCGAAGCCGATGACGACAGTGTGGTCACGCAAGTTGGACCTCCAGCGGTTAAGGCGCCATTCCTCCCGGGTCCGTTCGGTGAGGACTTCGAGCGTGGTGCCGACCAAGATGATCAGGAAGAGCACACGCAGCGGCGTGACGAGAAAGATGTTGGTGAGCCGCGCCCCGTCGCTGACCGGCGTGATGTCGCCGTAGCCCGTGGTGGAGAGGGTGACGGTCGCGTAGTAGAAGGCGTCGAGGAGGTCGACCGAGCCGTCGGAGTTGTCGTTGTAGCCGTCGCGGTCGAGCCAGACGAGCACCGCGGTCAGGACGAGCACCGCGAGCGCCATCAGGACCCGGCGCGCGACCTGGCGCAGCGGACGCTCGACGATGCGCCGGGGCAGCTTCACCCGGTACGTCGTCGTCTTCTCGTCCGCTTGGCGCGCCATGGCGTCATGGCCGGCCAGTTTCACGTGAAACACCCTTCGTCGCCCGCCGAGTTGCCCGCTGCCCGCGTCCCGGCCTGCGTCGTGGTCAGGGTCGCGTGACCCATGGTGTCGTGCGGCCCTTGAGTGGCTACGTGCGGGGGTGGCTGTGGGGGTGCCTGTGGGGGTGCCTGGGGGGCCGAATCCGCCGGGTTGGACGGGGAGTTCGCGTCGGGGACGTCTGGGCTCTCTTTGGGGGCCGCGGGGTCCTCCCCGGGGGGCTCGGGGTTCTCCCCGGGGGGCTCGAGGCTCTCCCCGGGGGTCTGGGAGTTATCCCCGGGGGACTCGGCGTGCTCCCTGGGGATCTCGGGGTTCTCCCGGCGGATCTCGGGGTTCTCCCCGGGGATCTCGGGGCTCGCCCGGCGGATCTCGGGGCTCTCCCCGCGGATCTCGGGGCTCTCCCCGCGGATCTCGGATGAGACGAGGTCTTCTGTTGGGGCGTCAGCGGGTTCGGGCTGCGCCTCGGGTGCGTCGGGGGTCTTGGGGCTGCCCGGCATGGTGCCCGTCGTCTTCAGCGGGGTGGCGGGCACCCCGAGGGCGTCGCCGGTCGCCGGCCCCCACGACCAGGGCAGGTCGATGATCTCGACCTCGTGGCCCTCCTGCGCGCCGCCGGGCGGCACGACCGCCAGCCCGTCCGCGGCGGCGATGCCCCGCAGCATGGCCGGACCGTTGTAGTGCAGCGGCACCGCCCAGTCGTGCCCGCTGCCGCTGTCGTGCCGCAGGACGACGGGGACGAGCCGGGTGTCGTGCGGGTGGCCCTGGACGGAACCGTGCAGGGGAGCCCCGTACGGCGTCTCGTCCTGGGAACGGCCCGCGAGCGCCCGCAGCAGCGGCTCGGCGAGCGTGAGCAGCCCGGAGACCGCGGCCAGCGGGTTGCCGGGCAGCCCGACGAGGTACCGGCCCGCCTTGATCCGCGCGAGCAGCATCGGGTGGCCGGGACGCACCGCGACGCCGTCCACCAGCAGCTCGGCGTCGAGGGCCCGCAGCATCGGGTGGACGTGGTCGACCGGTCCTGACGCGGTGCCGCCAGTGGTCACGACGAGATCCGCCTTGGCCCCGCGGACCGCCTTGAGCAGCGCCTTCGCGTCGTCGCCGATCCTGCGCACCGCGGTCACCTCGACCCCCAGCGCGCGCAGCCAGTGCGGCAGCATCGGACCGAGCGCGTCCCGGATGAGGCCGTCGCGGGGCAGCCCCGAGGTCAGCAACTCGTCGCCCAGCACGAGAACCTCGGCACGCGCCCGGGGACGGACCGCCAGTTCGTCGTACCCGGCCGCGGCCGCGAGACCGAGGACGGCGGGGGTCACCAGGCCGCCCGCGGGCAGCAACAGGTCGCCGCTGCGGCACTCCTGTCCGCGCGGCCGGATGTCCTGACCGTGCACGACGCGGCGCAACGGGTGCAGCTGTCCCTTGTCGTCGGTACGCCCGTGCTCACTGCGGATCACGGCGGTGGTGTCGGCGGGGATGCGCGCGCCGGTCGCGATCGTCGCGGCCTCCCCGTCCGCCAGCGGCCCGGGCAGCGCGTGCCCGGCGAGGATCTTCTCGTCGCGTACGGACCAGGGGCCCGGCCCCGCCACGACCCAGCCGTCCATCGCGGACGTGTCGAAGGAGGGCAGGTCGGTGAGGGCGGTCAGCGGCGCGGCCAGGACTAGGCCGAGCGCCCGGTCGAGCGGGACGCGGACGGCTCCGCGGGGGAGCGCGGACGGCTCCGCAAAATCCGCCAGGAGGGCGTCCGCGAGGGGGAGTTCCGGCTCGGGGCCGCCGCCGGGCCGGTTCTCGGCGGTGGCGGCACGGTGCTGGGCGGCACGCAGACCCGCCTCGTGGGCCAGCCGCCGGGCCACGGGCCAGGTGGTCGCCGCCCGGTGCTGATCGGTGGTGAGGGTGTTGAGGGTGGTGGTCGTGGTGCGGGGGCTGCCGGGGGTCTGCCCGCGGGCGGAGGCGGGGGCGGAGGCGTCTCGGCCGGGGTGGTTTTCGTCAGTGGGGGTGCGCCAGCCGCCCTGACCGGTGCGGTCGTCCCGGCCGCGTCGGTCGGCGCGGGTGCCTTGGTCGTAGCGGCCGCGTTGACCGGCGCGGCTGTCCCGGCTGTCCCGGCTGTCCCGGCTGTCCCGGCTGTCCCGGTCAAGGTAGCCGTCCCGGTCAGGGTGGCGGTCCCAATCAGGGTGGCCGTCCCGGTCGGGGTGGCGGCCCCGGTCGGGGTGGCGGTCCCGGCTGCCCCGGTTGTCGTTGGCCAGGGCGAGCGCCTCGTCGAGGTCGCTGTCCAGGCTGTCGGTGTCGTCCAGTTCGCCCGCGGCCCCGGCCCGGGCCGCTCGCCCGTCGGGGCCGGTCATTGCGCGTCTCGTCCCGCGTCGGGCGCGGGGGCACCGGGCGCTTGCGCGGCAGGGCCGGGCTGGTCGGACTGGTTCGGGGCCGAACCAGGGGCCTGGTCGGCGGCGCGGGGCCCCTCGTCCGCGGACTCGGCTTCCCGGGCCCACCTCTCGGCGAGCGCGACGGCCTTGGCCGCGGCGGCTGCGACCGCCTCACGGCCGCCACCCGCTTGCGCCGCCGCGTAGCCGACGAGGAACGTCGTCAGGGGTGCCGCGGGTCGGGCGACCCCGTGCGCGGCATCGCGGGCGAGATCGAGCAGGACGCCGGTGTCGACGTCCAGGTCGAGGCCCAGTTCGTCCTTGGCTGCGGAGATCCATTCATCCAACACGTGACCATGCTCCCTGATCCGTGACCGGGCGGCGGCGATGTCGTCCCAGGTGTCGCAGTCGAACGACGCGACGGGGTCGGTGATACGGGTGAGCTTCAGGTTCCGGACGAGCAGCCGCAGCGGCAGCCCGGTGAGGGTGCCGTGCTCGGCGCGCAGGGCGGCGAGGACCCGGCGCAGGGCGGCCGTCCGGTACACCGCCACGAGGGGCTGGTCGCGCCCGTCGCCGTCAGCGAGAAGCACTCCGTCGACCGCGTCCGCCCCGCCGGCGCCCCGCGTATCGGCCGTCGCGTCGAGCGTGTCGAGCAGCTCCCGTACGGTCCGCTCCCTCAGGAACGGCAGATCGGCGGAGAGCACGACCACGCTCTCCGCTCGGGCCGCATGAGCTGCCGGGTCAGCAAGGACTGCCGAGGACTCAGGCGTCACCCCGAAGCCAGGCGTCACCCGGGATCCCGGCGCCCCCCGGTCCAAGGCCCTGACCCCCGCCTCCAGCGCGGCGAGCGGCCCGCCCCCGGGCGGCTCCTCGCGCGCCCAGAGCACCGGACGCGGAGTCGGCCGCGACTCGGCGACCACGACCGTCGCGCGGGCCCCGGCGCAGGCGACGAGGACCCGGTCCAGCAGCGCCCGGCCGCCGACCCGCACCCCGGGCTTGTCCGCGCCGCCCAGCCTCCGCGCGGCACCCCCGGCGAGGACGACGGCGTCGTGGGCGGGGGCGTCGCGGAGGGGCCCGGCGGCTGCGCTCATCCCCCGAGTATGGGCGCACGGGCGATCATTGCCACCCCCGCGGCGCGGTGCCGGAGCGCGGGATGGCGGAAGAGATCGCGGGAGGGATCGCGGGACCCGAGCCGCGCGTCCACGCGGCCCGGCCCCCGGCGGCCCGGTCAGAGGGTGCGCAACAACACCGCAGGCTGTTCCACACAGTCAGCGACATACCGCAGGAAGCCGCCCGCCGTGCCGCCGTCACACACCCGGTGGTCGAACGTGAGCGAGAGCTGGACCACCTGGCGGACCGCCAACTCCCCCTCGTGCACCCAGGGTTTCGGCACGATCCGGCCGACGCCGAGCATGGCCGCCTCGGGGTGGTTGATGATCGGCGTGGACCCGTCGACCCCGAACACTCCGTAGTTGTTCAACGTGAAGGTCCCGCCGGTGAGTTCCCGCGGGGTCAGCGTGCCGGCCCGCGCCGCCTCCGTGAGCCGCGCGAACTCCGCGCTCAACGACTCCGCCCCGCGCGCATGGGCGTCCCGGACGACCGGCACGACGAGCCCGCGCGGAGTCTGCGCGGCGAATCCGAGGTGCACCTCGTCGAACCGCACGATCTCGCGGCGCTCCGTGTCCACCGTGGCATTGAGCTCCGGGTAGCGGGCGAGCGCCGCCGTGCAGATCCGGGCGAGCAGCGCCAGTACGGAGATCTTCGGCCCGGCGGACGGACCCGTCGCGGAATTCATCGCTCCGCGCGCGTGCATGAGCGCCGTGGCGTCCGCGTCGACCCAGCAGGTCGCGTCCGGTATCTCCCGACGGCTCCGGGAGAGCTTGTCGGCCACGGCCCCGCGTACGCCCCGCAAGGGGGTGCGGTGGTCCCGCGCCCCGGAGGCCTGCGCGTCGGTCACTTCAGCGGCGGGCTGCATGCCCAGGGGCTCCGCGGCGGCCTGGGAATCCTGGGAAGCCCGGGCGATGAGTTGGCCGCCGCCGATGAGCTGACCGCCGCCACTCCCAGCGGCCTGCGCCGCCACAGCACGCTCGACATCCGACCTGAGAATGAGCCCGTCGGGTCCGGAACCCGCCACTTCCCGCAGGTCGAGCCCGCACTCCCGGGCAAGCTTGCGCACGAGCGGCGAGATGACGGGCACAGGCCCGCCTCCCCGCACCCCGGCCCCGGAGCCCGCCACCGTGGCCACCCCCGCAGCAGGCTGCCTCGCACCCGCTGACGCAGGACCGGCGAGCGCCGACGCGGCACTGGGAGACACCGAGGCCGCCCGGTCACCGGCCACGGAGGCCCCGGCCCCCGCACCCCCGGGACCCGTGCCCGCACCACCGGCCCCCGTACCCGCACCCCCGGGACCCACCGGCACCGGGCCGCTCGCCGCCGCAGCGCCGCCTGCCGATCCGACCGCGCCGGGCCCCGTCCGAACCCGCCGACGCCGCGCGGGCGGAGCCGCCGTCCCGTACCCCACCAACACGTTCCCGGACCCCTCACCCCCACCCGACGCCACGCTCCCGGCAGCACCCCCTCCGGCACCTCCGGCACCTCCGGCCGGACCGTCCACAGCGCCGTCGGCCGACCCGGCACCCCCGGCCGGACCCTGCACGGCACCCCCGGACAGGCCGCTGGCATCATCCGAAGCACCTCCCCCCGCACCCCCGGAGGCCCCTCCACTCGCTCCGACCGCCACCGTCACCAGCGGCGCCCCCACCGGGAGTTCGGTCCCCTCCTCCCCGAAGCGGGCCGTGACCACACCGCCGTAGGGGCAGGGCACCTCGACCATCGCCTTGGCGGTCTCCACCTCGACGACGGGCTGGTCGACGGCGACGACGTCGCCGACCTCCACCAGCCACCGCACGATCGTCGCCTCGGTGAGCCCCTCCCCGAGGTCGGGCAGCCGGAACTCCAGAACCTGCGCCATCAGACCGATCCCCTCACTGGTCCCACTGGAGCCGCGCGACCGCGTCCAACACCCGGTCCACCCCGGGAAGATGGTGCCGTTCCAGCATCGGCGGCGGGTACGGAACGTCGAATCCGGCCACACGCAGCACCGGCGCCTCCAGATGGTGGAAGCAGCGCTCGGTCACGCGCGCGGCGATCTCGCCGCCGGGTCCGCCGAAGCCGGCCGACTCGTGCACGACGACCGCGCGCCCGGTGCGGCGTACCGACGCGGTGACCGTCGCGTCGTCGAACGGCACCAGGGAGCGCAGGTCGACCACTTCGAGATCCCAGCCCTCCGCGCGGGCCGCCTCGGCCGCCTCCAGGCAGACGGGCAACGACGGACCGTACGTGAGCAGCGTGGCACTGGTCCCGGGGCGGCGGACCACTGCCGTGCCTATGGGCTCAACGTCCGCCGGAGCGTCGGGGTTCCAGGGATCCTTCGCCCAGTACAGCCGCTTGGGCTCCAGGAACACCACCGGGTCGTCGGAGGCGATCGCCTGCCGCAGCAGCCCGTACGCGTCCGCGACGGTGGCGGGCGTGACGACGGTGAGGCCGGGCGTCGCCATGTAGTACGCCTCGGAGGAGTCGCTGTGGTGCTCCACGCCGCCGATGCCGCCTCCGTAGGGCACACGCACGGTGAGGGGCAGCGGCATGGCGCCCCGGGTGCGGTTGCGCATCCGCGCCACGTGGGAGACCAGCTGCTCGAAGGCGGGGTACGCGAACGCGTCGAACTGCATCTCCACGACCGGCCGCAGCCCGTACATGGCCATGCCGACGGCGGTGCCGAGGATGCCGGCCTCGGCGAGCGGGGTGTCGGTGCACCGGTCCTCGCCGAACTCCTCGGCGAGCCCGTCGGTGACACGGAAGACCCCGCCGAGCGCGCCGACGTCCTCGCCCATGACGTGCACGGCAGGGTCCTCGGCCATGGCGTCCCGCAGGGCCCGCCCGAGGGCCGCCGCCATGGTGGTGGGGCGCGCCACCGGCTGGTCGGCGACGGTTGTCATGACCGGCCCCCTTCGGACGCCTCCGCCTCGGCGTCGAGCTCGGCCCGCAACTGGGCGGCCTGCTCGCGCAGCTGCGACGTCTGCTCGGCGTACACGTGGGTGAACAGGTCCATCGGGTCGAGCGCGGGGTCCTGGTTCATGCGCGCGCGCAGGGCGGCCGCCATCTCCTCGGCGCCGTCGCGCACGGCCTGGATGCCGGCGTCGTCGATGAGGCCGCGCCGCGTCAGCTCGTGCTCCAGCAGCAGGACGGGATCGTGCCCGCGCCACGCCTCGACCTCGGCCTCGCCGCGGTAGCGGGTCGCGTCGTCCGCGTTCGTGTGCGCGTCCATCCGGTAGGTGACGGCTTCGATCAGGGTCGGGCCGGCGCCACCGCGCGCGCGGGCCACGGCCTCGGTGAGGACCTCGTGCAGTGCGGGTGCGTCGTTCCCGTCGACCAGGCGGCCCGGCATCCCGTACCCGACGGCCTTGTGGGCCAGGGACGGCGCCGCGGTCTGCTTGGCGAGCGGCACGGAGATGGCATACCCGTTGTTCTGGACGAGGAAGACGACCGGTGCCTGCCAGACGGCCGCGAAGTTCAGCGCCTCGTGGAAGTCGCCCTCGCTGGTGCCGCCGTCGCCCACCAGGGCGAGGGCCACCACGTCGTCGCCCTTGAGCCGCGCGGCGTGGGCGAGGCCCACCGCGTGCGGGAGCTGCGTCGCGAGGGGGGTGCACAGGGGCGCGATGCGGTGCTCGCGCGGGTCGTACCCGGTGTGCTGGTCGCCGCGGAGCAGGGTCAGGGCCTGCACGGGGTCCAGGCCGCGGGCCACCGCGGCGAGGGTGTCGCGGTAGCTGGGGAAGAGCCAGTCCCGCTCCTCCAGGACGAACGCGGCGGTGACCTCGGCGGCCTCCTGCCCGGTCGTCGAGGGATAGACGGCGAGGCGGCCCTGCCTGGTCAGCGCGGTCGCCTGCGCGTTGAACCGGCGGCCGCGCACCACCTCCGCGTACAGGCGGCGCAGCAGCGCGGGGTCGGCCTTGTCCGCGGCCGCCGTGCCCAGGACCCGGTAGGGCTCCGCGTCGGGCAGCAGCGGCGCGGGGTCCGTGCGGGGCTGCCAGGCGGGCGGCGGCGTGGGCGCGCCTGCGCGGTGGGCGCCCCGCTGCTCCGTGACCGTCATGACGGCACCTCCTCGTAGGAGCGGCTTCGAGGGCGCGTCGGGCGTGATGCGCCTCACCTACCGATTGTTCGGTCGCCGACACATTTTGGCTACAGGCACCGCCAGGCTGTGGACAAACGGTTCTGCACAGCCTGTGATGAACGCAGTACGTCCATGGTAGGGAGGCGGGGGCGGATGGCATCTGAACAAATGGCCGACGGTTCCGGCGGGCGGGATCCCGGCCGCCACGACCCCGTGGTCCGGCCCCTGGACGCCATCGACCGGGACATCCTCCAGATGCTGCGCAGGGACGGCCGCGCGTCTATACGCTCCGTGGCCGAGCACGTCCATGTGTCCCGGGCGAACGCCTACGCCCGCATCAACCGCCTCATCGAGGACGGCGTCATCCGCGGGTTCGGTGCCCGCATCGACCACGAGCGGGCCGGCCAGGGCGCCTCCGCGTACATCACCCTGAAGATCGTGCAGAACTCCTGGCGCACGGTCCGCGACCAGCTGAGCCGGATGCCGGAGGCGGCGCACATCGCGCTGGTCAGCGGCGCCTTCGACGTGCTGCTCCTGGTCCATACCCAGGACAACCGCGCCCTGCGCGAACTGGTCCTCACCAAGCTCCAGGCGATCCCGGAGGTGCTCGGCACCCGGACCCTGCTCGTCTTCGAGGAAGAGGACCTCGGCCCGGACAACCCGTAGCGGCGGGCCGGGCCGGCGAGCGCCCTCAGTCCTGTTTGCGCAGCCCTTCGAAGACCAGCGTGACGACCGCCTCGGCGACCTCGCGGTCGCGCAGGCCGCCGCCGTCGGGCCGGTACCACTCGACGACGGAATTGATCATTCCGAACACGAGCCGTGTGGCGAGCCGCACCGGTATGTCGTCCCGTACGTCGCCGTCGGCGGCGGCCGCCTTCAGCAGCTCGGCCACCTCGTGGTCGAACTCCCTGCGCCGCTCCATCGCCCAGCGCTCGGTGTCTGTGTTGCCGCGCACCCGCAGCAGCAGCGTCACGTAGGGCAGTTCGGCGGTGAGCACCTCGACCATGCGCCGCGTGACGTACTCCAGGCGCCGCACCGCGCGTCCCGCGCGCGCGGGTTCCTCACCGAGGATCCCGAAGAGGCCGTCCAGCGCGCGGCTCACAGCGCGGCGCAGCAGCTCCTCCTTGCCCGTCACATGGTGGTAGATCGAGGACTTGGAGATGCCCGCCGCCTTGGAGAGGTGCTCCATGGAGGTGCCGTCGTACCCGCGCTCGTTGAAGACCGTGACCGCGACCGCGAGCAGGGTGTCGGGCGTGTAGGTGTCGCGTCGGGCGCCGGGGTCGCGGCGTGCCGTGGTCATACGGTGCCCTCGCGCTTCTCGGTGGCGTAGGAGTGGCGGTAGAGCGCCAGGGACGGCACGTAGCGGCCCGAGGGGTCGCGCAGGTGCAGATCGTCGAGGAGGGCGTACGCCCAGCTCTTGCCGAGCTTGCGGCTCCACTCGAAGGGGCCGAGCGGGTAGTTGACCCCGAGCCGCATCGCGGTGTCGATGTCCTCCTCGGTGGCGACGCCCTTGGCGACGGCGTCGTGGGCCAGGTCGATGATGCGCGCCACCGTGCGGGCGACGATCATTCCGGGCACGTCCCCGATGACGCTGACGTCCTTGCCGAGCGCCTGGAAGAGGCCGATGGCCTCCTCCAGGGTGCGCTGGTTCGGGTCCTGGGCCGTGGCGAGCGCGATACGGGTGGCGCGGCGGTAGTCGAGCGCCAGGTCGAAGTAGACGACATCCTGGTACTCGATGGCCGTCTGCCCGTCCGCGAGGGCGAGCTGGCCGCCGCTGGGCAGCACCAGGCGGGCGCCGTTGTCCTCGTCCTCCTCGCGCACCTCGATGCCTGCCTCCCGGATGAGGGCGAGCAACTCGTGCGCGGGGCCGAGATCGCCTTCCGCGACCACGTAGGCGGGCCTGTCCGCCGGGCCGGCCGTATGCGGCTCGGGACGCTCCTCGCCGTCGCCGTACGCGTACCAGCCCTGACCCGCCTTGCGCCCGAGGTGTCCTGCCTCGACCAGGCGGCGCTGGGCCAGCGAGGGGCGGAACTTCACGTCCTGGAAGAAGCCCTCCCACACCGAGCGCGTCACCGCCTCGTTCACGTCCTGGCCGATGAGGTCGGTCAGCTCGAAGGCGCCCATCCGGAAGCCGCCGCTCTCGCGCAGCACGGCGTCGATCGTGGCCGGGTCCGCGCCCTGGTCCTCGTGGACGGCGAACGCCTCCGCGTAGAAGGGCCGCGCGATGCGGTTGACCAGGAACCCGGGCGTGTCCGCGCAGGCCACCGGCGTCTTGCCCCAGGCGCGGGCGGTCTCGTACGCGCGCGTGGCCGCGGTGACATCGGTGGCGGAGCCGGAGACGACCTCGACCAGCGGCAGCAGCGGCGCGGGATTGAAGAAGTGCAGGCCCACGAAGCGGCCGGGTACCCGCAACGCCCCGCCGATCGCCGTCACCGACAGGGACGAGGTGTTGGTGGCGAGCAGGCAGTCGTCCGCGACGATCTCCTCCAGGTCGCGGAAGAGCTGCTGCTTGACGTCCAGTCGCTCCAGGACGGCCTCGACGACGAGGGCCGCGTCCGCGAGTTCGTCGAGCGTCTGCGCGGGTGTGAGGCGGGCGACGGCGGCCTCACGGTCCGCCGCGCTCATCCGCCCCTTGTCGACCAGCCGGTCGAGCCGGGCGGCGATCGACGCGGCGGCCGTGCGGGCCCGCCCGTGCACGGTGTCGTACAGCCGGACGGGATGCCCCGCGACCAGGGCGACCTGGGCGATGCCCTGGCCCATGGTGCCGGTACCGACCACGCCGACGAGGCGATCATGTGCTGTCATGCGCGCGATCCTTCCGCATGCAGCGGCGTTTCCAGGCGCCGGGGCCGAACCAGGGCTGAAAGGGACGGTTGTCCACAGCTTTCACGCACCCTCTTGTCCCGACCGATCGTTCGGTTACTCTAACTCTCACTGTTCGTCCCTGCCCAGCCCTGCCCGGTTCTGCCGGTCCTGCCAGGTTTGGCAGGTCTGCCCAGATCCGCCCCGTCCCGCCCAGCTCGCCGGCTCGACGAGGAGCCGGCGCCCAGGAGGAGTTGGTCCGCCATGGCCGCCGCCGAACGCACCGCGCACGACCTGATCGCCAAGCACCGGCCGACGCTCGACAAGGCGCTGGAAGCGATCCGCACGCGCGCGTACTGGTCCCCGCACCCCGAGCACCCCAAGGCCTACGGGGAGGACGGCAGCCTGAGCGCCGCCGAGGGCAAGGCCGCCTTCGACGCGCTGCTCGGCACCCGCCTCGACCTCGGTCAGAGCGGCACGGACGACTTCGTGGGCGGGGAGGTCTCGCCGTACGGGATCGAGCTGGGGATCAGCTATCCGCACGCCGATGCCGACGCGCTGCTGCCGGCGATGCGCGCGGGCATGGGCGCGTGGCGGGCGGCGGGCGCGGAGGCTCGCGCGGCGGTCTGCGTGGAGATCCTGGCGCGGATCAGCGCGCGCACGCACGAGTTCGCCCACGCCGTCATGCACACCAGCGGGCAGGCCTTCATGATGGCCTTCCAGGCGGGCGGCCCGCACGCACAGGACCGCGGCCTGGAGGCGGTGGCGTACGCGTACGCGGAGCAGGTCCGCACGCCGGAGGCGGCCCGGTGGACCAAGCCGCAGGGCAAGCGCGACCCGCTGGTCCTGGACAAGGAGTTCACCCCGGTCGGGCGGGGTGTCTCGCTGCTGATCGGCTGCAACACGTTCCCGACGTGGAACGGATATCCGGGCCTCTTCGCCTCCCTGGCGACCGGCAACCCGGTCCTGGTGAAGCCGCACCCGCGCGCGGTGCTGCCCCTCGCGCTCACCGTGCAGGTGGCCCGGGACGTCCTGGCCGAGGCCGGTTTCGCCCCGGACCTGGTCGCGCTCGCGGCCGAGCGGGACGGCGAGGGCATCGCCAAGACCCTGGCGGTCCGCCCCGAGATCAAGATCATCGACTACACGGGCTCGACGGCGTTCGGCGACTGGCTGGAGGCGCACGCGCGCCAGGCGCAGGTCTACACGGAGAAGGCCGGCGTCAACACCGTCGTGATCGACGGGACCGACGACTACCGCGGCATGCTGGCCAACCTGGCGTTCTCGCTGTCCCTGTACAGCGGCCAGATGTGCACGACCCCGCAGAACCTGCTGGTGCCGCGCGAGGGCATCAGCACCGACCAGGGCCCCAAGAGCTACGACGAGGTCGTCGCGGACCTCGCGGGCGCGGTCGGCGGCCTGCTGGGCGACGACGCCCGGGCGAACGGGCTGCTGGGCGCTCTGGTCAACCCGGACGTGAAGGCGCGCCTGGAGGCCGCCGCCGGGCTCGGGGACGTGGCACTGGCGTCGCGGCCGGTCACCCACCCGGACTTCCCCGACGCCGTCGTGCGCACCCCGGCGATCGTGAAGCTGGACGGGGCGCGGAAGTTCTGGGAGGCGGTGGACGTGGAGGCCGCCTACATGGACGAGTGTTTCGGCCCGGTCTCCTTCGCCGTCGCCGTCGACTCCACCCAGGACGCGGTGGAGCTGCTGCGGCGCACCGTGCGCGAGAAGGGTGCGATGACCGTCGGCGCGTACACCACGTCCGACGAGGTGGCCGGAGCCGTCGAGGACGTCTGCCTGGAGGAGTGCGCGCAGCTCTCCCTCAACCTGACGGGCGGGGTGTACGTGAACCAGACCGCGGCCTTCTCCGACTTCCACGGTTCGGGCGGCAACCCTGCGGCGAACGCGGCCCTGTGCGACGCCGCCTTCGTCGCGAACCGCTTCCGCGTGGTGGAGGTGCGCCGGGAAGCCGCTGTCTGAACCGGCTAGGGGGCGTGCGTGCTGTGCGCGCTCCAGTGGAAGAGCGTCATGCCGACGCTGGTGGCCAGGTTGTAGCTGGAGACCTGGGGCCGCATCGGCAGGGCGACCAACTGGTCGGCACGCGCCCGCAGTTCCGGTGAGAGACCGGTGCGCTCGGACCCGAAGGCGAGCAGCGCGTCGTCGGGCAGCTTCAGGCCGCGGATGTCCGCGCCTTCGGGGTCGAGCGCGTACAGCGGGCCGTCGGGCAGCTCGTCGACGGCCAGCCGCTCCACGGCGGTCGCGAAGTGCAGTCCGGCACCGCCCCGGACGACCGTGGGGTGCCAGGGGTCGAGGCTGCCGGTCGTGACGACGCCGGTGGCGCCGTACCCGGCGGCGAGCCGGATGACGGCGCCCGCGTTGCCGAGGTTGCGCGGGTTGTCGAGCACCACGACGGGGGCGGTGCGCCCCGCGCGCGCCAGAGACGCGACGTTCCCGGCACGGTCCGGCCGCCCGGCGAGGGCGGCGACACCGGTCGGATGCAGCCGCGGCACGAGAGCGCCCAGCGTCTCCTGCCCGACCTCCACGAGGAGCGCGTCCAGCGCCGGCCCGACGTCGGGGGCCAGCTCGGCGGCGAGAGCGAGCGCGGCGGCCCGGTCCACGGCGAGCGCGACCGGGACATCGGCGCCGAAGCGCACGGCGTGCTTGAGGGCGTGGAAGCCGTCCAGCAGCACCGCCGCGTCGGCCAGGCGCCGCCAGACCCGCACGGCGCCCTCAGGCCCGTCCTGTGGCGGTGTGTGCGCGCCGCTGTCCCTGCTCGTCCCGCTCATGGCCGAAAGCCTACGTGCGGGCCGTGGGCACCCCGGCCGCCGCCGGTTCGACGTCCTGAGCCGTCCGCTGCCCGGGCACCCGCCCGCCGCGCGAACCGGCGAACAGGCGGCCACGCGCGCGTGCCGCCCCGCGCCCGATGCGCAGCAGGAAGGTCGTGGGCAGGAACACCGCGTCGGCGGCGATCATCGCGAGCGAGAAGAACGGCAGCCCGAGCACGACGGCGATCACCGCGTGTTCGAGGATCATGAACACCAACAGGACGTTCTTCATGCGCCGGTTGAAGACCGTGAACGGGAAGGCGACCTGCACGGCGACCGTCCCGTAGGTCACCAGCAGCACCATCGGCCCGTACGCGGTGAGCAGGTCACCGAGGGCGGGCCACGGCGAGAAGTAGTCCAGGTGCAGCGGGTAGTAGACCGCGGTGCCGTCCTGCCAGCGGCTGCCCTGGATCTTGTACCAGCCCGCCGTCGCGTAGATCAGGCACGCCTCGACCATGATCACCAGCAGGGCGGCGTTGTGCAGGAGGTTGCCGACGACGTCGCACAACAGGCGCGGATCGCCCGGCTCGGCCCGGCGGCCGACCGCCCACCACGCCCCCTGGGCGGCCCACAGGGCCCAGAAGAACAACAGCCAGCCCCCGCTCACCTCGCCCAGGAACGTGACCACCGCCAGCGCCAGCCCCAGGACCCACCACAGGACCATGCCGCCGCGGTCCTCGGGCTCCCGCCCGCCGAGGGCCTCATGGGCGTCACGCGCGCGTGCGGCGCGTCGCGCGTCCAGCGACCACACCTGACCGCAGCGCGTGAAGACCAGGTAGATCGACATGAGGTGGATGACGTTGTCGCCGCCGTCCCCCACGAAGATGCTGCGGTTCTGCAGCGACAGCACCCCGATCATGAACAGCACCGACGTGGCCCGGGTGTGCCAGCCCAGCATCAGCAGCACGGCCGCCGACACCGCGCCTACGTAGACGCACTCGAACCACACCTGGCTGTCGGACCACATCAGCGCACTGAAGGCGTGGTTGTCCGCGATGAGCCGCTGCGCCAGATCCCAGTTCCACGGCCCGTCCGGCCCGTACAGCTCCTGCCGGTGCGGGAACTCGCGCAGCAGGAACAGCAGCCAGGTCGCGGCGAACCCGATGCGGATCACCGCGGTCTGGTAGCGGCCGAGCGGCGCCGCGGTGGTCCGCTGGAGGCCGGTGCGCACCGTCTTCTCCAGTCGTTCCGACACCTCGTCGATCCGGCTCATCGGACACCGCCCGCCGCGGCCCCGGCCCCGGCCCGCAGGTGGGTGCCGCGGCCGAGCGACGCGTCCTGTGACGTCACCGTCCACCAGGGCACCTGCCGGTAGAACGGCTTCTGGTTCACCTTCTCGTCACTCCACTTCGGCGGTTCGACCACGGTCGACTGCGAGCGGACCTGTACGCGCTCCACGACGTCCCCCGCACCGGCCACGCCGAGCCGGTCGAGGCGTAGGACGAGGACGCGGCGCAGGTACTGCTCGGAGAGCGTCCCGCGCAGGCCGTTCGGCCGGTTCTGACTGTCGTGCGTGGACATGAAGATGTCCCAGGCGCGGCGCAGTTCGTTCTGCTGGGTGTGGCTGGGCAGCAGGTTCCCGTCGATGGCGGCGCCGTCCTGCCCGGACAGGTCGTACCAGCGGGTGGTGCGCACCTCGCCGCCGGCCGACCGGACCTCGGCCCGCGCCTGGACCGCGACGTTCTGCTGGAGCGGGTTCGGGGCGAACAGCTTCCAGTTCTGTTCGAACTCGGGGTAGATCCAGGCCTCGACCTGGGCGCCGTGCTTCTTGGACAGCGTGTTCGCGGGCGCGACGTGCAGGAACACCATGAGGAGGTGGACCCCGGCGAAGACGGCGATCCCCGCGAGGGCGAGCGCGGCGAGGACCCGGTACGGCGGCGAGAGCGCGACGATGCCGCGGGGCTCGGGGAGCGGTGGGGCGGGTGGGCCGGGTGGGGCCCCTGGTGCGGAGGGGATGCCTGGTGCGGAGGGGATGCCGGGTGCTGAGGGCTCCGACGCGGAGGGGATCTCCGGTGCGGAGGGCCCCGTGACGGTGTCACCCGGGACGGCCGGCGCGGGCGAGCCTCCCGGGTCGGCCGGCGCGGGCGAGCTTCCCGGAACGGCCACCGCTGGCGAGCTTCCCGGGTCGGCCGGCGCGGTCGGGGTTCCCGGGTCGGCCGGCGCGGTCGGGGTTCCCGGGTCGGTCGGCGCGGCGGGCGGCGGGTCCGGTGGTACCGGAGTCGCCTCCTGCTGCCTGCGCCGGGCGGCCTCGTCCGCGGCGCCCGCTTCGGTCTCCATCGGTGTTCCCCGTTTCCCCGGTCCCGTAGTTCCCCTGGCCCGTCCGGCCCGGGCACCCGGGCCACCCGGCCACCTGACCGCCCGGCGACGAACCGATTCCGCGTCGACCGGCACGGCCGGTGCGGCACCGGCACGGTACTGGGGAGCGGCCGCTCGGCACAGCTGCCCGCGGTTATCCACAGGCTGGGCGGCTCAGGGTTGACACCCTACGGCGCGACGTCCCACCATTGAATCCACGAACCGAACGATCGGTCGGGAGCGGGCGAAGGCCCGGCCGGGATTCGGGCAGCCGAGGTCGAGGGGGACCGGGAATGGCGACAGCAGCCCCGCACCACCAGGTGGCCGGGACGGAGACGGACCGCGCCGCGGCGTTCCAGGCCGCCTTCGACGCCGCCGTGGCGGCGGACGAGCGGATCGAGCCCCGCGACTGGATGCCGGACGCCTACCGCGCGACGCTGGTGCGCCAGATCGCCCAGCACGCCCACTCCGAGATCATCGGCATGCAGCCAGAAGCGAACTGGATCACGCGTGCGCCGTCCCTGCGCCGCAAGGCGATCCTGATGGCGAAGGTCCAGGACGAGGCGGGCCACGGGCTGTACCTGTACGGCGCGGCCGAGACCCTCGGCACCAGCCGCGACGAGCTCCTCGACAAGCTGCACAGCGGCCGCCAGAAGTACTCCTCGATCTTCAACTACCCGACGCTGACCTGGGCCGACGTGGGCGCCATCGGCTGGCTGGTGGACGGCGCGGCGATCACCAACCAGGTCCCGCTGTGCCGCTGTTCCTACGGCCCCTACGCCCGCGCGATGGTTCGGGTCTGCAAGGAGGAGTCCTTCCACCAGCGGCAGGGGTACGAGCTGCTGCTGGCCCTCAGCCGCGGCACGGAGGCCCAGCACGCGATGGCCCAGGACGCCGTGGACCGCTGGTGGTGGCCGTCCCTGATGATGTTCGGCCCCCCCGACGACGAATCGGCGCACTCCGCACAGTCCATGGAGTGGAAGATCAAGCGTCACTCGAACGATGAACTGCGTCAGCGCTTCGTCGACATCTGCGTCCCCCAGGCCGCGTCGCTCGGACTGACGCTCCCCGACCCGGAGCTGCGGTGGAACGAGGAGCGCGGGCAGCACGACTTCGGGCCCATCGACTGGTCGGAGTTCCGCGAGGTCCTTCAGGGCAACGGCCCGTGCAACGACCAGCGGATCTCCCAGCGCAGGCGCGCACACGACGAGGGCGCCTGGGTGCGCGAGGCCGCCGCGGCCCACGCGGCCAAGCACGCGAAGGCAGCGACGACGTCGGAAGGCAGGGCCGCATGAGTGCCATCCCCACCCCCGAGGCCGCCGGGCCCGCTCCGGCCTGGCCCCTGTGGGAGGTCTTCGTCCGCTCCCGGCGCGGCCTCTCCCACACGCACGCCGGCTCCCTGCACGCCCCGGACGCGGAGCTGGCCCTGCGCAACGCGCGGGATCTGTACACGCGCCGCGGCGAGGGCGTCTCCCTGTGGGTCGTGCCCTCCACGGCGATCACCGCCTCGTCCCCGGACGAGCGGGACCCGTTCTTCGAGCCGGCCGCCGACAAGCCCTACCGCCACCCGACCTTCTACGAGATCCCCGAGGGGGTGAAGCACCTGTGACCACGACCCCCGAGACCCCCGAGGTCTCCGAACCCCCCGAGACCCTCAGCCCGACCGCGGCCATGGCGCTCGCCCTCGGCGACGACGCCCTGGTCCTCTCGCACCGCCTCGGCGAGTGGGCCGGCCACGCGCCCGTCCTGGAGGAGGAGGTCGCCCTGGCGAACATTGCCCTCGACCTGCTCGGCCAGGCCCGCCTGCTCCTCGGCACGGTCGGCGACGAGGACGAGCTGGCGTTCCTGCGCGAGGAGCGCGCCTTCCGCAACCTCCAGCTCGTCGAGCAGCCGAACGGGGACTTCGCCCACACCATCGCCCGCCAGCTCTACTTCTCCACGTACCAGCACCTCCTGTACGCGCGGCTGGCGGAGGGGGAGAGCGTGTTCGCCCCGCTCGCTGCGAAGGCCGTCAAGGAAGTCGCCTACCACCAGGACCATGCCCGGCAGTGGACGCTGCGCCTGGGCGACGGCACGCAGGAGAGCCACACCCGCATGCAAGCCGCGGTCGACGCGCTGTGGCGCTTCACCGGCGAGATGTTCCAGCCCTTCCCCGGCCTGGACGCCGGCGGCCCCGACCCGGAGCTCGACGTGGCCGCCCTGCGGGCACCCTGGACGATGGCCGTGACCGACGCCCTGCGCCAGGCCACCCTCTCCGTCCCCGAGGGCCCCACCACCGGAGGCTGGCGCGCGGGAGCGGGACGCCAGGGCCTGCACACCGAACCGTTTGGGCGCATGCTCGCCGAGATGCAGCACCTGCACCGCAGCCACCCGGGGGCGTCATGGTGACCCTCGCCCACGACCGGGAGACTCCCCTCGAAGCCGAGCTGCGGGTCCTGGCCGGTTCGGTGCCCGATCCCGAGCTGCCCGTGCTGACCCTGGAGGAGCTGGGCGTCCTGCGCGCCGTGCACGCCCGCGGCCCCGGCCGCGTCGAGGTCGAGCTGAGCCCCACGTACACGGGGTGCCCCGCCCTCGAGACGATGGCGAGCGACATCGAGCGCGTCCTGCACGAGCACGGCATCCCCGAGGTCATCGTCCACACCGTGCTGAGCCCCGCCTGGTCGACGGACGACATCACCCCCGCGGGCCGCCGCAAGCTGCAGGAGTTCGGCATAGCGCCGCCCCGCACCACGCGCCCGGCGGGCCCCGTCCCCCTCGCGCTCGGCCCGACCAGGCACCTGGCCGGGGCTGTCGACGACACGGCCGGCCCCGTCGCCTGCCCGCACTGCGGCGCGACCGACACCGAACTGCTCAGCCGCTTCTCGTCCACGGCCTGCAAGGCGCTGCGCCGCTGCCTGTCCTGCCGTGAACCCTTCGACCACTTCAAGGAGTTGTGATGGCCGAAGGAGGGCGCAGAGCCCGCTTCCACCGGCTCCGCGTCACCGCGGTCGACCGGCTCACCGACGACTCCGTCGCCCTCACCTTCGCCGTCCCCACGGAGCTGCGCGAGGCCTACCGCCACGCCCCGGGCCAGCACCTCACCCTGCGCGGCACCGCGGAGGGCGCGGAGATCCGCCGCACGTACTCGATCTGCTCCCCGGTCCCGGCCGACGGGCCGCCGCGGACCCTGCGGGTCGGCGTGCGGCTCGTCGACGGCGGCGCCTTCTCGACGTACGCGCACAAGGAGATCGCCGTCGGCGACGAGCTGGAGGCGATGCCGCCCGCCGGGCGCTTCACTCTCGAACCGGCCCCCGGGCACTACGCCGCGGTGGTCGGCGGCAGCGGCATCACCCCGGTCCTGTCCATCGCGGCGACACTGCTCGGGCGCGAGCCCAGGGCCCGGTTCTGCCTGATCCGCAGCGACCGCACCGCCGCATCGACGATGTTCCTGGACGAGGTCGCCGACCTGAAGGACCGCTATCCGGACCGGTTCCAGCTCGTCACCGTGCTCTCCCGGGAGGAGCAGCAGGCCGGGCTCGCCTCGGGCCGGCTCGACGAGGAGCGACTGGCGGCGCTGTTGCCCGCGTTGCTGCCGGTGGCGGAGGTCGCGGGATGGTTCCTGTGCGGGCCCTATGGGCTGGTGCAGGGTGCCGAGCGGGCGCTGCGCGGCCTGCGGGTGCGGCGCGAACGCATCCACGAGGAGATCTTCCACGTCGAGGACGGCCCCGCGCCCCTCCGTGCCACCACGGTGCCCGTGCCCGCGCACAGCACGGTGACGGCACAGCTCGACGGCCGCTCCGGCACCTGGCCGGTGGGGGACGGCGAGTCCCTCCTGGAGACGGTGCTGCGCAACCGCCCGGACGCGCCCTACGCCTGCAAGGGAGGCGTCTGCGGAACCTGCCGCGCCTTCCTCGTCTCAGGCACCGTCCGGATGGACCGGAACTTCGCGCTGGAGCCGGAGGAGACCGAGGCGGGCTATGTCCTGGCCTGCCAGTCCCATCCGGCGACGGAGAAGGTGGAGGTCGACTTCGACCGCTGATCCCGGGTTCTTGAGTCACGGCCCGTGCCCCCCGGGCCCTGGGTCTCTAGGTCTCGGGCCCGGGGCGGCGCCCTGCACGGGGCCCTAGTGTCACCAGCCCCGCGCCCTGGGCACCCCGGGCACTGCATCCCCGGGCACTGCACCCCCGCGCCCCGCGCGCCCACGCCCGACCCGGACCTGTTCCCTTCTCATAGAACCTGTTCTATCTTGACGCCTCTTGACGCCCCGTCAGGTCATGGCGGCGTGCCCGGCCCCGTCTGACACAGGGGGCGGGACGCGTCCCCGTACAGGCTCAGAAGGAACGGGAGGCAATCCGGTGGACTTCACCTTCTCCGAGGAGCAGCAGGCGGTCGTCGAGGCGGCCCGGGCGGTCTTCGCGGCGGTCGCCCCCGACCAGGTGCCCAGCCCCGCGCTCGTCCCCGGTGCCGTGGCCGACGACCTCGACCGCGCCCTGTGGGCCAAGGCGGCCGCCGCCGATCTGCTGAGCCTGCTGATCGAGCCGGAGTACGGCGGGACGGGCCTGGACGCCATCGCCCTGTGCCTGGCGCTGCGCGAGGCCGCGGCGGTCCTGGCCCGGATCCCGCTGCTCGAACACAGCGCGGCCGCGGCGGCCGTACAGGCGTACGGGGGCAAGGAGTTGCGGGAGTCGCTGCTGCCGGGCGCGGGCCGGGGCGAGCACGTCCTGACGGTCGCCTCGGCCGGTCGCACGGGCCATGACGCGGCCGACCTCGCGGTCACCGCGCGCCGTGCCACCGACGCGGAGGGGGACGGCTGGGTGCTGGACGGCGTGCAGACGGCGGTTTCCTGGGCGCTGAACGCCGACCGGATCGTCGTGCCCGCCCGCACCACCGCCGGCGCCCCCGTGCTCGCCGTTCTGCCCGGACCCGCCGCCGACCTGCCGGGTCTGCACTTCGCCGAACAGTTCTCCACCACCGGTGAGCGGCTCGCCGAACTCCGCCTCGACGGCGTCCGTCTCGCGCCGTCCGACCTGATCGAGTCCCCCGACGCCTGGCCCCAGTTGCACGCCCTGCTCACCACCGGCACCTGCGCGCTCGCTCTGGGCCTGGGCGAACGCGTCCTGAGGATGACCAGCGACTACGCGAGCCAACGCGAACAGTTCGGGCATCCCATCGCCACGTTCCAGGCGGTCGCCGTGCAGGCCGCCGACCGCTACATCGATCTGCGCGCGATGGAAGCGACCCTGTGGCAGGCCGCCTGGCGGCTGAGCAGTGGCGCCACCGGCCCGCTGCCGCTCGCCGGGGACGTGGCGGTGGCCAAGAGCTGGGCGGCCGACGGCGTGCGGCGCGTCGCGCAGACCGCCCAGCACCTGCACGGCGGCTTCGGCGCGGACACGGACTATCCGCTGCACCGGTACCACGCCTGGGCCAAGCACCTGGAACTCTCGCTCGGCCCGGCCGCCGCGCACGAGGAACTCCTCGGCGACCTCTTGGCCGCCCACCCCCTGGGCTGAACGCCCCCGCACCACCACGGAACCCGACCCGGGGTCTCCGCGCCGCAGCACCCGGCCGGGCCCGCACACAGCCCCCGGGTCTCCGACACCCGTCAGCCCAGGGCAGCGGCCAGCCTCCGAGACCCCGGTCGCCGCGAACCCGTCAGCCCAGGACGGCGGGTCAGACCCCGGGACCCCGGTCGCCGCGAACCCGTCAGCCCAGGACGGCGGGTCAGACCCCGGGACCCCGGTCGCCGCGAACCCGTCAGCCCAGGACGGCGATCAGCCCCCGGGACCCCAGCCGCCGCGACCCATCAGCCTCCGGACGGCGGTTCAGACCCCGGAACCCCAGTCTCCGCGAACCCAGGACGGCGCTCAGACCACCGCGCCCGGCTGCCCGTCATCCTTCACGACGGCGCGGCCGGCCGCCTCCCAGGCCTGCATGCCACCGTCGACGTTCACCGCGTCGACGCCCTGCTGGACGAGGTACTGCGTGACCTGCGCGGAGCGCCCGCCGACGCGGCAGACCACGTTCACCCGGCCGTCCTGCGGCGCCGCCTCGGTCAGCTCGCCGTAGCGGGCGACGAACTCGCTCATCGGAATGTGCAGGGCGCCCTCCGCGTGGCCCGCCTGCCATTCGTCATCCTCCCGGACGTCGAGGAGGAAGTCGTCCGCCTTGAGCTCGTCGACACCGACCGTGGGCACACCAGAACCGAAAACCATGGCCCCGACGCTACCCGACCCAGCCGCGTCCCCGGCCTCCGCACCAGCGGACCCGGCGGCTCAGGAAGCCGTCAGCCGCTCCAGCTCGGCCTCGCGCTCGGCGACCTGGGCGAGCAGCTGCTCGGCGATCTCGTCGAGCAGGGCGTCCGGGTCCTCCGGCGCCATCCGCAGCATGGCGCCGATCGCGCTCTCCTCCAGGTCCCGCGCCACCGAGGCCAGCAGTTCCTTGCGCTGCGCCAGCCACTCCAGGCGCGCGTACAGCTCCTCGCTCGGGGTCGACTGCCGCGCGGGAGCCACCGGGCCCGCCGCCCACTCCGCGGCCAGCTCACGCAGCAGCGCCTCGTCACCACGCCCGTAGGCCGCGTTCACCCGCGCGATGAACTCGTCGCGCCGGCCGCGCTCCGCGTCGTCCTGCGCCAGGTCGGGGTGGGACTTGCGGACCAGTTCCCGGTAGAGCTTGCGGGCCTCGTCGCTGGGGCGTACCCGCTGCGGCGGCCGGACCGTCTGCTCGGTCAGCATCGCGGCGGCCTCCGGGAACAGCCCGTCCCCGTCCATCCACCCGTGGAACAGCTCCTCGACGCCCGGCATCGGCATCACCCGCGCCCGCGCCTCGTCCGCCGTGCGCCGGTCCTCGGGATCGCCGGTCCGGGCCGCCGTGGCCTCCGCGATCAGCGCCTCCAGCTCGTCGAGGCGCGTGTACATCGGCCCGAGCTTCTGGTGGTGGAGCCGCGAGAAGTTCTCCACCTCGACCCGGAACGTCTCCACCGCGATCTCGAACTCGATCAGCGCCTGCTCGGCGGCGCGCACCGCCCGTTCGAGGCGCTCCTCGGGCCGCTGCCCTGGCTGCTCCTGCGGTTGCTCTGCCACATCGGTCTCCGGGGTCGTCACCCGTCCAGCCTAGGGCCTGCCGTCAAAGCCCCCGCCACGATCCCGGCCGCCCCGCACCACCCCGCACCACCCCGGCCCCGCACGATCCCGCGTCATCCCGCTCAGCCCTGCCCAGCCCCGCCCCTCACACCCCCGTCTCCGCCGCGACCCGCCCCTCCTTCACCGCTCGCACCAGTTCCTCGTGGTCGGCCTCGGTCCGGTCCGCGTAGGTCACCGCGAACGACGCGACGGCCTCGTCCAACACGTCGCCCTTGCCGCAGTACCCGGCGATCCACCGCGGATCGGCGCTGTGCGCATGGGCGCGGGCGAGCAGCGACCCGGTCATCCGGGCATAGTCGTCGAGCTGGTCGACGGCGAGGGCCGCCGGGTCGACGCTGCCCTTCCGGTTCCTGAACTGCCGTACCTGGTAGGGCCGTCCGTCGACCGTGGTCCAGCCCAGCAGCATGTCGCTGACCACCTGCATCCGCTTCTGCCCGAACACCACGCGCCGCCCCTCGTGCTCGACGGCGCCCACCTCGAACCCGACAGCGGGCAGATACGGCAGCAGCGCCGACGGCCGGGCCTCCTTCACCTGGAGCACGAGCGGCTCGCCGCGGTGGTCGAGCAGCAGCACCACGTACGACCGGGTGCCCACGCTTCCGGTGCCGACGACGCGGAACGCCACGTCGTGGACCGCGTACCGGCCGAGCAGCGGCAGCCGGTCCGGCGACAGCGTCTCCAGGTACCCGGCGAGGGAGGCGGCGACGGCCTCGGCCTCCGCGTCGGGTATCCCGCGCAGCACCGGGCGCGCGTCCACGAACCGCCGCCCGCCGTCCGCGGCCACCACGGTGGACTTGGCGGCGAACCGCCCGCTGGTGTTGTGCCGCGCCTTCTCCGCGACCCGCTCCAAGGTGCCGACCAGGTCCTGGGCGTCGGTGTGGGAGACGAGCGCCTCGTCCGCGATCGCGTTCCACGCGTCGAGCACCGACAGCTTGGCCAGCAGCCGCATCGTGCGCCGGTAGGCGCCCGCCGCGTCGTGGGCCGCCTTGCGGCAGGTGTCCTCGTCCGCCCCGGCCACCCGCCCGGCCAGCACGAGCGAGGCGGCGAGCCGCTTGACGTCCCACTCCCAGGGGCCGTGCACCGTCTCGTCGAAGTCGTTCAGGTCGATGACCAGGCCGCCGCGCGCGTCCCCGTACAGACCGAAGTTCCCCGCGTGGGAGTCCCCGCAGATCTGGGCGCCGATCCCGGTCAGCGGGGTGTGCACGAGGTCGTGCGCCATCAATGCCGCGCTGCCGCGCAGGAAGGCGAACGGGTTCGCGGCCATCCGCCCGACGCGCAGCGGGATCAGCTCGGCGAGCCGCCCGCGGTTGCCCTCGGCGACGGCCCGCACGGCGTCCGGCCGGTCCGCGCTCACCTCGAACCCCGCATGCGAGGACCTCGGCACCTGCCTCCGCAGCGCCTTGCCCGCGGCCTTCGGCGACGGCTCCGCGCGCCGTGCCCCGGGGCCGGTGCGCCCCGCGAACCCGGGCACCTGCGGCAACCGCCGCGCCGCGGGCGCCTCGTCCTCCCGCACCTCTGTCGTCACCGCGTCGTCGACTCCGAGTCGGCCCATGCCGCCCGCCTCCCACCCCGTACGGGACCGCCACCACGGTCCCCGTTCCGAACCGGCCACGACCGTACCGCCGCCCGGAAGACCTCGTCAGAGCCTGTGGAAAACCCACCCCCTGTGGAAAACCCCGGCCCTCCGCGCGCCCCGCACCCCCCACTCAGCGCCCAGCACCCCGGCCCCGCGCCCAGCGCAACAGCCCCTACTGACGAAACTCCTCCGGACACGTCCCGCCCTCAGCCCCCAGGTACTTCTCCGCCCACGCCCCAAGCTCCGCCAGCGACGGCTGGAGCGCCGACCCCGCCGCGGTGAGCCGGTAGGAGACGCGCAGCGGGGGCCCCTCGTCGACCTGGCGCACGACGAGCCCGGCGGTGCCGAGTTCGGTGAGCCGGTCGGACAGCATGCGTTCGCTGATCCCGGGGATCGCCCTGCGCAGATCGGCGAAGTGCACCGGCCCCTGCATCAGGACCGCCACCACCAGCCCGGTCCACCGCTTGCCGAGCAGCCCGAAGACGCGCGTCATACCGACATCGACCCCGGCGCACCCCTGAGGTTCACGCCCGACGCACGCGTCCACCCCCGGCGCCCGCACCGGTGCCTGCGCCCGCACCGGTGCCTGCGCCCGCACGGATGCCTGAGCCGCCCGCGCTCCCGCCTGCGCATCGCCATCGCCGCTCTCCCGGTGCCCCCGGTGCTCGTGGTCTTCCCCGCTGCCCGCCATGCGTCCAGGGTACTGCGCTCCCGTAGGGGACTAAATAAAAGTAAGTCACTGTGCTATTACTAGTCACGTACTGAACTTCACCCCGACCCCAGCGGGAGACACACCATGGCCACGCTGCTGCACATCGACTCGTCCGTCTTCCCGGGCTCCGCCTCCGCCTCGCGCGCCGTCACGGACGCGTTCCGCACGGCCTGGCAGGAGCAGCACCCGGACGGCACGGTCATCTACCGCGATCTGGCCGCGGACCCGGTGCCCCACATCACCGCCGACGCCCACCTCGCCGGCTTCGCCGACCCGGCCACGCACACGCCGGAGCAGACCGCCGCCTTCGCCCGGCGCATCGAGCTCATCGAGGAGCTGGAGCGGGCGGACGCCGTCCTGATCGGCGCCCCGATGTACAACTTCGCGATCCCGTCGACGCTGAAGGCGTGGCTGGACAACGTGATCCTGATCGGCCGCACCGCCGGCACCGACACCCCCTCCGCGCAGGGCACCCCGGTCACCGTCGTCGCCAGCCGTGGCGGCTCCTACGCGCCGGGCACCCCGCGCGCGGGCATGGACCACGTGCAGAACTTCCTGGAGGCGGCGCTGCGCGGCGGGCTCGGCCTGGACCTCGACTTCATCGTCCCGGAGCTGACCATGGCGCCGAGCAACCCGGCCATGGCCGAGCTGGTCCCGCTCTACGAGGCCTCGCGCACGTCGGCGCTGGACACCGCCCGGGCGAAGGGCAAGGAACTCGCCGCCCGCCTCGCGGCATGACCCGGGTCCCGGGACCCCTGTTCCGGAGCCCGCTCATACGAAGGTGACATAAACCACAGAGTCAGATCAGAAACCCCGGAGACAGATCAGATCCCAGGGCATCGCGGCTCCCGGCCGCGGCGCCCCGCGCACACCTCCTGAACCCTGAACCCCGGGCACCCACACTCCCCAGGCCCCAGACCCCAAGCCCCAGACCCCAGACCGCAAGCAACGCAAAAACCCCGCAGGTCCGAAGACCTGCGGGGCTTTCAGCTGTGCGCGAGGGGGGAGTTGAACCCCCACGCCCTTTCGGGCACTGGAACCTGAATCCAGCGCGTCTGCCTATTCCGCCACCCGCGCATTGGGTGTGTCCTCCGGCTCCCGCCCTTTCGGGGTGAGCGCCTTCCGACATCCAGAAGATTAGCACGCTGCAGAGGGTGGATTCACATCCGTTTCCGTGGCCCCCTGGCGGGCACCTGACACGGCGGACCTCGCCGAACCGCGCCGCACCCCGGCCCTCCACGGCCCGGCTCGGCGAGACGCCGACCGCTCCACAGCCGCGTACGGGACACTGTCCGGAGGCCACCTCTACGATCCTTCATAGGAAGGGCTGTGAGCGTCGACACTCATCCACTGTGCGAGCAGGGGGAACCAGCCGTTTTCCCGGCGCGTGGATACGATCAGTAAGCAGTACCGAGAAGCGGCAGCGGCAAGCAGGGCGGCTACGAAGGAGGAGGTGCCCCATGGGAGTCCTGAAGAAGTTCGAGCAGCGGCTTGAGGGTCTGGTCAACGGCACCTTCGCCAAGGTCTTCAAGTCCGAGGTGCAGCCCGTGGAGATCGCGGGCGCACTGCAGCGCGAGTGCGACAACAACGCGACGATCTGGAACCGCGAGCGGACCGTCGTCCCGAACGACTTCATCGTGGAGCTGAGCGCGCCGGACTACGAGCGCCTGAGCCCGTACTCGGGACAGCTCGGCGACGAGCTGTCCGGCATGGTGCGCGACTACGCGAAGCAGCAGCGGTACTCCTTCATGGGCCCCATCAAGGTGCACCTGGAGAAGGCGGAGGACCTGGACACGGGTCTGTACCGGGTTCGCAGCCGCACGCTGGCGTCGTCCACCAGTCAGGACCACCCCGGTCAGTCCGGGCACCCCGGTCAGGCCGGTCAGCCGGAGCGGCCCGTCGCGGCCCGTCCGAACCAGGCACCCGGCGGCTACAGCTACCAGCAGCAGTCCGCCGCCCCGCCGATGCCGTCGGCGCCGCCGCCGGGCCGCCCGGCCGCGGCCGGCCCCGGCTCCGCCGCGGCGCAGCGTCCCGGCGCGGGAGCGCTGCCCGGCACCCGCGTCCGCCACTGGATCGAGATCAACGGCAACCGCCACCAGATCTCCCGGCCGACCCTCGTGCTCGGCCGTTCCACCGAGGCGGACGTACGGATTGACGACCCCGGCGTCTCGCGCCGGCACTGCGAGATCCGGACCGGAACGCCCTCGACGATCCAGGATCTCGGGTCCACCAACGGCATCGTGGTGGACGGACAGCACACCACCCGCGCTACGCTCCGCGACGGCTCGCGGATCGTCGTGGGTCAAACCACCATCGTTTATCGGCAAGCCGAAGGGTGAAGCGGGGGCAATGTCAGAGCTGACCCTGACGGTCATGCGGCTGGGTTTCCTGGCCGTTCTGTGGCTGTTCGTGATCGTGGCCGTCCAGGTCATCCGCAGCGACCTGTTCGGTACGCGTGTCACGCAGCGCGGCGCGCGCCGCGACAGCGCGCGTCCGCAGCAGACCGCACGACAGGCGGCCGCGCCGGCCGCGCCCCAGCGCCAGCAGCAGGGCGGCGGGCGGCAGCGCCGCGGCGCCCCCTCCAAGCTGGTCGTCTCCGAAGGCACCCTCACGGGTACGACGGTGGCGCTGCAGGGGCAGACGATCACGCTCGGCCGCGCACACGACAGCACGATCGTGCTGGACGACGACTACGCGTCCAGCAGGCACGCCAGGATCTATCCGGACCGGGACGGCCAGTGGATCGTCGAGGATCTCGGGTCCACCAACGGCACGTATCTCGACCGGACCCGTCTCACGACTCCTACGCCGGTCCCGCTGGGCGCACCGATCCGCATCGGCAAGACCGTCATCGAGCTGCGGAAGTAGTGCTACATCATGAATGAGCGCGAGCGGAGCGAGCGAGCCGGCGCGGCGGTCCCCAACCAGGACACCAGCGCGCTCCCGACCGGAGGGTGGGCACCGTGCGGATGTACCCGGAGTCAGAATCCACGGGGCAGGTGCGCATGAGTCTGTCACTGCGTTTCGCCGCCGGATCGCACAAGGGCATGATCCGCGAGGGCAACGAGGACTCGGGTTACGCCGGTCCCCGGCTGCTCGCGATCGCCGACGGCATGGGGGGCCAGGCCGCGGGCGAGGTGGCCTCGTCCGAGGTGATCTCCACCATCGTCGCGCTCGACGACGACGTGCCGGGCTCGGACATCCTGACCTCGCTGGGCACCGCCGTGCAGCGGGCCAACGACCAGCTGCGCGTGATGGTCGAGGAGGACCCCCAGCTCGAAGGCATGGGGACCACCCTCACGGCACTGCTGTGGACCGGTCAGCGCCTGGGCCTCGTCCACGTCGGCGACTCGCGCGCCTACCTGCTGCGCGACGGCGTGCTCACGCAGATCACCCAGGACCACACCTGGGTGCAGCGCCTGGTCGACGAGGGCCGCATCACCGAGGAGGAGGCCACCACGCACCCGCAGCGCTCGCTGCTGATGCGTGCGCTGGGCAGCGGCGACCACGTCGAGCCCGATCTCTCCATCCGCGAGGTGCGGGCCGGCGACCGGTACCTGATCTGCTCCGACGGCCTGTCCGGCGTCGTCTCGCACCAGACGATGGAGGAGACCCTCGCCAGCTACCAGGGCCCGCAGGAGACGGTCCAGGACCTGATCCAGCTCGCCCTGCGCGGCGGCGGCCCCGACAACGTCACGGTGATCGTCGCCGACGTCCTGGACATCGACGGCGGGGACACCCTCGCCGGCCAGATCTCCGACGCCCCGGTCATCGTGGGCGCGGTCGCCGAGAACCAGCACCAGCTGCACGACGGCGGCGCCATGGAGACCCCGGCGGGCCGGGCCTCGAACCTGGGGCGTCCGGTGCCGGGCCAGGGCGGTGGCGGCGGCGAGTTCGGACCGCCCGGCAGCGGGGACGCGGCCGGTTACGCGCCCGAGGGGAACTTCGGCGCGTACGCGGACGAGGACTACGAGAAGCCGCGCCACGGCCGCAAGTGGGTCAAGAGATCGCTCTACACCGTGCTCGCGCTCGCCGTCATCGGCGGCGGCCTGTACGGCGGGTACCGCTGGACGCAGACGCAGTACTTCGTCGGCTCGAAGGACGAGCACGTGGCGCTCTACCGCGGCATCAACCAGGATCTCGCCTGGGTCAGCCTGTCCAAGGTCGAGAAGGACCACCCGGAGATCGAGCTCAAGTACCTGCCGCCGTACCAGAAGAAGCAGGTCGAGGAGACGATCGCCGAGGGCGACCTGGCCGCCGCGCAGCACAAGATCGTGGAACTGTCCGCGCAGGCCGGCGCCTGCCGGAAGCAGGCCGAGCGGCAGCAGGCCGAGAACGAGAACAACGCGAAGACCGGCGAGGGCGAAGCAGGCGGCACCACGGGCACCGCGTCCACGGCGTCGCTGCGCAAGGCGCCGCCCACGCCGAACCCCTCGGACTCGCCGAACCCGTCGGACTCGCCGTCCGGCAAGGCGAAGTCACCGTCACCCACGCCCACCCCTGGCCCCACTCTCTCCGAGGAAGAGCAGCAGCTGGCCAAGGCGTGCGCACAGCAGTAGAAGCCGTTGGGGGCCACAGCACGCCATGAGTAGTAGTTCCACGACCCATACGTCGACCATCGGCGCGATCGGCGCACCCAGCCGGCGCAACACCGAGCTGGCGCTCCTCGCGTTCGCCGTGGTCATCCCCGTCTTCGCGTACGCCAACGTGGGCCTGGCCATCGACGGCTCGCTCCCCGCGGGCCTGCTCGGCTACGGGCTCGGCCTCGGCCTGCTCGCCGGCGTCGCCCACATCGTCGTACGCAAGTTCGCGGCCTACGCGGACCCGCTGCTGCTGCCGCTCGCGACGCTGCTCAACGGGCTCGGTCTGGTCGTCATCTGGCGGCTCGACCAGTCGGAGCGGCTCCAGCGCCTCGGCAAGGCGGCCTACGGGGCGTTCAGCCCGTCGGCGCCCAAGCAGCTGATGTACTCGGCCATCGGCATCGCGCTGTTCGTCGGCGTGCTGATGCTGCTGAAGGACCACCGCATCCTGCAGCGCTACACGTACATCTCGATGGTCGGTTCGATCATCCTGCTGCTGCTGCCGCTGGTCCCCGGCCTCGGCATGAACGTGTTCGGCGCCAAGATCTGGATCCACATCGGCGGCTTCTCCATCCAGCCCGGTGAGTTCGCCAAGATCGTCATCGCGATCTTCTTCGCGGGGTACCTGATGGTGAAGCGGGACGCGCTGGCCCTGGCCAGCCGCCGCTTCCTCGGTCTCTACCTGCCCCGCGGCCGCGACCTGGGCCCGATCATCGTCGTCTGGGCGATGTCGATCCTCATCCTGGTCTTCGAGACCGACCTCGGCACCTCGCTGCTGTTCTTCGGCATGTTCGTCGTCATGCTGTACGTCGCCACCGAGCGCACCAGCTGGATCGTCTTCGGTCTGCTGATGTCGGCGGTCGGAGCGGTCACCGTCGCGACCTTCGAGCCGCACGTCCAGGAGCGCGTCGACGCCTGGCTGAACCCGTTCTCCGACGCGGTCATCCAGTCCACCGGCTCCGACCAGATCGCCCAGTCCCTGATGGCGTTCGGCTCCGGCGGCGTCCTCGGCACCGGCCTCGGCCAGGGCAACTCCGACCTGATCGGCTTCGCGGCCAACTCCGACTTCGTCCTGGCCACCTACGGCGAGGAGATGGGCCTGGCCGGCGTCATGGCCGTCCTGCTCATCTACGGGCTGATCGTCGAGCGGGGCGTGCGCACCGCGCTCGCCGCCCGTGACCCCTTCGGCAAGCTCCTCGCGGTCGGCCTCTCCGGCGCCTTCGCGATCCAGGTCTTCGTCGTCGCGGGCGGCGTCATGGGGCTCATCCCGCTGACCGGTATGACGATGCCGTTCCTCGCCTACGGCGGTTCCTCCGTCATCGCGAACTGGGCGCTCATCGGCATCCTCATCCGCATCAGCGACACCGCCCGCCGCCCGGCGCCCTCGCCCGCCCCCAGCCCCGACGCCGAGATGACCCAGGTGGTCCGACCGTGAACAAGCCCCTGCGCCGCATCGCGATCTTCTGTGGTCTGCTCGTCCTCGCGCTGCTGATCCGGGACAACTGGCTCCAGTACGTCCAGGCCGACTCGCTCCAGACGAACGAGAAGAACCGCCGCGTCACCATCGAGCGGTACGCCCAGCCGCGCGGCGACATCATCGTCGACGGCAAGCCCATCACCGGCTCCAAGGCGACCTCGGGCAGCGACCTGAAGTACAAGCGGACCTGGAAGAACGGGCCCATGTGGTCGCCCGTCACCGGCTACGCCTCGCAGATCGTCGGCGCCACGCAGCTGGAGTCCATCGAGGACGGCATTCTCACCGGCAACGACGACCGGCTCTTCTTCCGCCGCACCCTCGACATGATCACGGGCAAGCAGAAGGAGGGCGGCAACGTCACGACCACCCTGAACGCCGCCGCGCAGCAGGCCGCCTACGACGGTCTGAAGACGCGCGGCAAGGGTGCCGTCGCCGCCATCGAGCCCTCCACCGGCAAGATCCTCGCGCTCGCCTCCACGCCGTCCTACGACCCCTCGGTCTTCGCCGGCAACTCCACCAAGGACAGCGAGACGTTCGGCAAGCTCGACAAGGACAAGGACAAGCCGCTCACGAACCGGGCGCTGCGCGAGACGTACCCGCCGGGCTCCACGTTCAAGCTGGTCACGGCCGCCGCGGCGCTGGAGAGCGGGAACTACGACCCGGACAAGGCGACGGACACCCCGCTGCCGTGGACGATGCCGGGCACCACGACGCCGCTGCCGAACGAGGGCAACATCCCCTGCAAGAACGCGACGCTGCGGGTGGCCCTGAAGGTCTCCTGCAACACCGTGTTCGGCAAGATCGGCTCCGACCTCGGCAACGACGAGATGGTGAAGGAGGCCGAGAAGTTCGGCTTCAACAAGGAGCAGTTCGTCCCGGTCCGCTCGAACGCGTCGAACTTCGACGACGACATGAACCAGTCGCAGACCGCGCTCTCCTCCATCGGCCAGTTCAACACCGCCGCCACCCCGCTCCAGATGGCCATGGTCGCGTCTGCGATCGCGAACGACGGCAAGCTCATGGAGCCGTACATGGTCGACGAGCTCAAGGCCCCGAACCTCGACACCATCGAGAAGACGGAGCCCAAGGAGATGAGCCGCCCGCTCACCGAGGAGAACGCGCAGAAGCTCCAGTCGATGATGGAGACCGTGGTCAACGACCCGGGCGGCACCGGCGGCAACGCCAAGATCGACATGCCGGGTGTCACCGTCGGCGGCAAGACCGGTACCGCCCAGCACGGTGTCGACAACAGCGAGAACCCGTACGCCTGGTTCGTCTCGTACGCGAAGACGAGCTCGGGCTCCCCGGTCGCCGTCGCCGTCGTGGTCGAGGACAGCGCGGCCAGCCGCCAGGACATCTCGGGTGGCGGTCTCGCCGCCCCGATCGCGAAGAGCGTGATGGAAGCGGTCATCGGCAAGAAGGGGTGACCCAGGTGACGGGGGTTGCGCGGAGGTCCCCCTCCTTGTGACCCCGGTCACCCGCTCTTCACTAAGACGCACGTGGCGATACCGGTCCTGTCACGGGTCACGGTGGTGGCCAGGTCATGTCGGGCAGGCCGGGTACGGTATGCCCGGACAGCACACCGCCCGACCCCGCACGGGACGGTCGGGACCGACGGAGAGGGCTGGTAGGTAACCATGGAAGAGCCGCGTCGCCTCGGCGGCCGGTACGAGCTGGGCCACGTGCTCGGCCGTGGTGGCATGGCCGAGGTCTACCTCGCGCATGACTCCCGGCTGGGGCGCACGGTGGCGGTGAAGACGCTGCGGGTCGACCTCGCACGCGACCCGTCGTTCCAGGCCCGGTTCCGCCGGGAGGCCCAGTCGGCCGCCTCGCTCAACCATCCCGCGATCGTGGCGGTGTACGACACGGGCGAGGACTACGTCGACCAGGTCTCCATCCCGTACATCGTGATGGAGTACGTCGACGGCTCCACGCTCCGTGAGCTGCTGCACAGCGGCCGCAAGCTGCTGCCGGAGCGCGCCATGGAGATGACCGTCGGCATCCTCCAGGCGCTCGAGTACTCGCACCGGGCGGGCATCGTCCACCGCGACATCAAGCCCGCCAACGTGATGCTGACCCGCAACGGCCAGGTCAAGGTCATGGACTTCGGCATCGCCCGCGCCATGGGCGACTCCGGCATGACGATGACGCAGACCGCCGCGGTCATCGGCACCGCGCAGTACCTCTCCCCCGAGCAGGCCAAGGGCGAGCAGGTCGACGCCCGCTCCGACCTGTACTCGACGGGCTGCCTGCTCTACGAGCTGCTCACCGTCCGCCCGCCGTTCGTCGGCGACTCCCCGGTCGCGGTCGCCTACCAGCACGTGCGCGAGGAGGCGCAGGCGCCGAGCGTCTTCGACTCCGAGATCACGCCCGAGATGGACGCGATCGTCCTCAAGGCCCTCACCAAGGACCCGGACTACCGCTACCAGTCGGCCGACGAGATGCGCGCCGACATCGAGGCCTGCCTCGACGGCCGGCCCGTCGCCGCCACCGCCGCCATGGGCGCGGTCGGCTACGGCGCCGGCGACGCCTACGGGGCCGACCAGCAGACCGCCATGCTGCGCCCGCAGAACGGCGGGGCGCCCACGTCGATGCTGCCCCCGGTCAACCCGGACGACGGCGGCTACGGCTACGACGACCGCCCCGACCGGCGCAAGCAGGGCAAGAACCGCACCTCGACGATCCTGCTCGTGGTCGCCGGCATCCTCGTCCTCATCGGCGCGATCCTGATCGGGAAGTACGTCTCCAGCGGCGACGGCGGTGACGACGGCGACGTCAGCGTGCCGTCCCTGGTCGGCGAGACGTTCGAGGAGGCGCAGCAGAAGGCCGAGAACGTCGACCTGAAGGTCGTCCGCGGCGACAGCATGGCGTGCGAGGACCAGCCCGCCAAGCGCGTCTGCGAGCAGGACCCGGCGGACGGCAAGCTCGCCAAGAACGACACGATCACCGTCCGCATGTCGACGGGCGCCCCGAAGGTCGCGGTCCCGAACGTGCGGGGCCTGGACTACGACGACGCCGTCTCGGAGCTGAACGACAAGGGCTTCACCAACATCGACAAGAAGACCGCCGAGTCCGACCGCGACCCCGGGACGGTCATCAAGCAGGACCCGGACAGCGGCAAGCTCGAAAAGGGCACCAAGATCACGCTGACGGTGGCCACGGAGAAGCAGACCGTCCAGGTCCCCGACGTCTCCAGCGGCAAGAACCTCACCTGCGACCAGGCGAAGCAGCAGCTGGAGGCGAGCAACCTCAAGGCGAGCTGCACCGAGGAGGAGAACGGCGACGTCGAGGCGGGCAAGGTCTTCTTCCAGAACCTCACCGCCGGCACCAAGGCCGACCCGGGCTCCACGGTCCAGCTGAAGACCGCGAAGGCGCCCGCGCAGAAAGCGGTCCCGGGCGTCATCGGCCAGAAGGTCAAGGACGCCAAGAAGATGCTCCAGGACGCCGGCTTCACGAACATCCAGTTCGCCGGCGGCAGCGACCAGGGCGACGACGCCCGCGTCATCCAGCAGGACCCGGCCGCCAACACCCCGTCCGACCCCGCCAAGACCACGGTGACGCTGACCACGATCGGTGGCGGCGGCGGGGACAACGGAGGCAATGGCGGCAACGGAGGCAACGGAGGCAACGGAGGTAACGGCGGCTTCATCGGCGGCTTCGGCAACGACGGCTGACCGCACCACCGCCCGCGCACGACGGAGCCCCGATCCCGGTGAGGGGATCGGGGCTCCGTCGTTCGGTCACACCGGTCCGTGCGCGCGGTCGGCGCGACGGCTCAGCGCAGTTCCTTCGGCGGCGTCCGGTCGCCGTCCACCTTCTCGACCCGCTCCAGCTCGCCCCAGACCACGTACCGGTAGCGGGACGTGTAGACCGGCGTGCACGTCGTCAGCGTGATGTAGTGGCCGGCCTTCTTCTTGCCGGACTCCTTCGGGACCTGCCCCAGGACGTCCACGTTGTACTTCGTCGTCTCCGGGAGGATGTCGTACACCTTGTAGACGTACCACTTGTCCCGGGACTCGTAGACGATCGCGTCGCCCTTCTTGATCTTGTCGATGTCGTGGAACTTGGCGCCGTGCCCGTCGCGGTGCGCGGCCAGCGAGAAGTTCCCCTCCTTGCCCGTGGTCGGCAGCGTGGCCTTGACCGGGTCGGTGTAGTACCCGGCGACGCCGTCGTTGAGGACCTTGGACGTCGTGCCCTTCTCGACCAGCACCTCGCCCTTGCCCATCGCCGGCACATGCAGGAAGCCGATGCCGTCCTTGGTGTCGAGGGAGCCCGGACCGGTGTTCTGGGACCAGTGGTCGCGGACCTTGTCACCCTGCTTGTGCGCGGCCCGGTCGGCCACCACGTTCGTCCACCACAGGGAGTAGACGACGAACAGGCCGAGCAGCAGGCCGCCGGTGATGAGCAGTTCACCGAAGACGCTGACGGCCGCCGCGATGCGCCCACGGCGGGGCGGGGGCACGGCGGCCTTCGTGTCGGCCTCTTCCTCGTGGTCGGTCGTCGCTGCCACTGCCTCTTGCCCCGTCCCTGTGCCGATGTGCCTGTTGGCGCTGCCCGCTCACCCGACGAGCGCGTCCGGCTTGCCCTCGCTGCGCGGCCGCTCCTCGACCATCTTGCCCCAGACGATCATGCGATACGTACTGGTGAATTCCGGCGTGCAGGTCGTCAGCGTGATGTAGCGGCCCGCCTGGGTGAACCCGGAGCCCACGGGGACCGGATTGATCACCGCGGTGTTCGACGGGGGAGTCTGCGGCAGGATGCTCGCCATCTTGTACACGTAGTACTTGTCCTGCGTCTCGACCACGATCGGATCACCGGGCTGCAACCGGTTGATGTACCGGAACGGCTCGCCATGGGTGTTGCGGTGACCCGCCAGCGCGAAGTTCCCCGCCTTCGCGTCGGGCATCGCGGTGGGGATGCTGTCCTTGTCGTAGTGCCCGACCATTCCCTTGTCGAGGACCTTCGTCTTGCTGATGCCCTCCGCGATCGGGACGACGACGTCCAGTTTCGGGATGTAGAGGATCGCGAACCCCTGCCCGGGTTCGAACGAGTCCGGCTTCCCCTTGCCGTTGGCCCAGTCGTCCTCGAGGTGGTGGCGGGCGTTGCCGGCGAGGTTGTGGGCCCGGATGTTCGACCACCAGAGCTGATAGGTGACGAACAGCAGCATCAGCACACCGATGCTGATGAAGACCTCGCCGATCGCGCGGCTCACGAGGACCCCGGCGGTGGGTCTGGCGGCCCGCGCGGCCCGTCGCGCCTCGACCCGGGTCAGCGGCTTCCCGTCGTCCTCGGCGGGAGCGGCCTGCGGCGCCCCTGCTCCCGCCCGCCGTCTGCCGCCGCCACCCTTCTTGGCGGCCTTCCGGCGTGCGGCACGGCCTCCGGTGACGGCAGGCGTCCCGGAGTCCCGCTCCCGCTCCGTACCGCTCCCGGTCGCGGGCGGCTCGGGCTCGGACTCCACTATTCGCCGCGTGTCGGCGGTCCGCAGCGCCACGGTCTCGTCGTCCCGCGCGGGCGGCCGCTGCCCGGCCGGGGCCCCGCCGTACCAGTCCTGGGCGTACCCCTCGGGGTCGTACCACTCCGGCTCGGCCGCGGCGCGCTCCGGCTCCGGCCGCGCCGCCGGTTCCGTCTCTTGATCAGCCTCCGCCGCCCGGAACCACGGCGACGGATGCTGCCCCGGCAACGGGTCGTTCAGCGGGTCGTCGAGGCCCCTGACGGCGTCCTCGAACCCGCCGGCGCCGTCCTGCTCGGGGCGCAGCGCGGTCACGCCGAGGCCCGGCCCACGACCGGCGCGAGCCCGGCCGACCGGTCCACCGCTTCCTTGTCCCCGCATGCGGCGAGCCAGTTCGCCAGCATCAGGTGCCCGTGCTCGGTCAGGACGGACTCCGGGTGGAACTGGACGCCCTCCACCGGCAGTTCACGGTGGCGCAGGCCCATCACGATGCCGTCCTCGGTCCGCGCGGTCACCTCCAGCGCATCCGGTACGGTGCCGGGCTCGGCGGCGAGCGAGTGGTAGCGGGTCGCGGTGAAGGGGTCGGGCAGCCCGGCGAAGACGCCGGCGCCCTCGTGCCGCACCAGTGACGTCTTGCCGTGCAGCAGCTCCGGCGCCCGGCCGACCACTCCGCCGTACGCGACCTGCATCGACTGCATGCCGAGGCAGACGCCGAAGACGGGGACGCCGGTCGCCGCGCAGTGCCGCACCATCTCGATGCAGACGCCGGCCTGCTCGGGGGCGCCCGGGCCCGGGCTGAGCAGTACGCCGTCGAAGCCGTCCTGCGCGTGTGCCGGGCTCACCTCGTCGTTGCGCAGCACCTCGCACTCGGCGCCCAGCTGGTACAGGTACTGGACGAGGTTGAAGACGAAGCTGTCGTAGTTGTCGACGACGAGAATGCGGGTCCTGCGGGATTCTCCGGTCTCACGCGTGCTCACTGGCCGTCCACCGTCACATCGTTGAAGGGCAGCAACGGCTCGGCCCAGGGGAAGACGTACTGGAAGAGGACGTAGACCACGGCCAGGGCCAGCACGATCGAGATCGCCGCCCTCAGCCACGCGTTCCCCGGCAGATGCCGCCAGATCCAGCCGTACATGCCGGTCGCTCCCCTTTGACAGTCCCAACTCCATCGCCGTACGGCTCAGCCGTCGCCGTACGGCACCAGACTAACGGCGCAACGCCTCCGGTTTCCCGGCCTCCACGGGCTGAGTGGCATCCAAATGCGCCCAGACGACCAGCCGGTGGCTGTGGCCCCACTCCGGCTCACAGGTGGTGAGGGTCAGATAGCGGCCCGGCTGGACGTACCCGGAAGCGCGCGGCACGGGGTCGACGACCGCGACATCGGCGGGCAACGTCTTGTACGGCCCCTTGTCGATCCGGTACGTGAACCAGGTGGTCCCGTCGGTCAGCACCACGGCGTCCCCGCGCCGGAGCCGGGGGAAGTCCTTGAAGGGGTCTCCGTACGTGCGGCGGTGCCCGGCGACCGCGAAATTCCCGCGCTGCCCCAGCCGCGCCGTGCCGGAGTAGTGCCCGAGCCCCTTCTTCAGGGTGGCGACCTCCGTGTCCTCCAGCACGGGCTTGTTCCACGTGAAACCAAGCCGCGGGATGTACATCACGGCGAACGGCTTGCCGCTCCTGTACGCGACCGGCTTCGGCGGCGAGGACGGGGCCGCGGGGGCGCCGGTGGCCACCGGCCGCTTCGCCCACTGGTCCTGGAGGTCGTCGATCTGCCGGTCCATCGCGCTGTCGGCCTTCACCCCGGTCCAGAAGAGCACGTAGACGACGAACAGCACGATCACGGCGCCGACGGTGATGCACAGTTCGCTCACCGTCCTGACGACGGCCCGCGCCGAGACTCGCACCGACACCGACGGCTCCCCCCGTCCGGGTGTTACTGCACCGGCTTCGCGTAGTGGAGATCCACTGTGCCCGAGTACGCGGGAAGAGTCACCGTCCCGTCGTCGTCCACTTTCCAGCCGAGCCCGTACGCGTTGACGTAGAGCATGTAGTTCTGGATCTGGGGGGAGGCCGCGACGGCCTGTTTCAGCTTCTCCGGGTCGCCGACCGCGGTGATCTTGTACGGGGGCGAGTAGACGCGGCCCTGGAGGATCAGGGTGTTGCCCACGCAGCGCACGGCGGAGGTGGAGATGAGGCGCTGGTCCATCACCCGCACGCCCTTGGCGCCACCGTGCCACAGGGCGTTGACCACGGCCTGGAGGTCCTGCTGGTGGATGACCAGGTCGTTGGGTTGCGGCTCGGGGTAGCCGGGGAGCTTGGCGGTGGCGTTCGGCGGGGCGTCGTCGAGGGTGACGGAGACGGCCTCGCCCTTGAGCTTCTTCGTCCCCGAGGCCTTCTCCAGGCCGTCCAGCTTCTCGTCCTCGGCCTTGGTCGAACCGTCGTCGCGCTCGGCCAGCGCCTCGACGTCGTCCCGCACCCCGCTGTTGCCCTCTTCGAGCTCCTTGTTCTTGTGGCTGCGCTCCTGAATGAGGTCGGAGAGCTTCAACAAGGACGTATCCGTACGGATATTGGTGCCCTTGGCCGTATTGAAACTGGTGAAGAAGATGAGCCCGGCGAGCGCGAAGACGCCCACGGTGAGCAGGCGCACGGGCCGCCAGCGGCCGCGCGGGGGCCTGTTGTCGGGTTCGGCAGAATTGCTCAACGTACCCGTATCTCCTTCGACGCCGCGGAAGCACTACGCTAACGGACGCCCGGGGGAGTGTTCGGATTCATCAAAGCTTCCCCTTGTACGCTGCTCCGGAGCCAGCCCACGTCCCCTGCGCGGCCACGCAGCGCATCGACAGGAGAAACCCTCGTGCCGAAGTCACGTATCCGCAAGAAGGCCGACTACACGCCGCCGCCGGCGTCGAAGCAGGCAGCCAATATCAAGCTGACGAACCGTGGCTGGGTGGCCCCGGTGATGCTCGCGATGTTCCTGATCGGGCTCGCCTGGATCGTCGTCTTCTATGTGACCGACGGTTCACTGCCGATCGACGCCCTCGGCAACTGGAACATCGTCGTGGGCTTCGGCTTCATCGCCGCGGGCTTCGGCGTCTCCACGCAGTGGAAGTAGCCCGGGCCCCGGGCCACCGCTCCCCACCAGCTCTGCCCCGAGCTATCCACTGAGTTATCCACAGGTTTTCCACATGGGGAAAAGGTCAGACGATCTGTGGATAACCCTCTGGGTGTTGACGCCGGTGTGACCGGTGAGGACACGCTAGGTCATCTGTTCGCCCCTTGTCCCTCCTGGGAAAACCCAGCTCAGGGACGAGGGGCACAGTTGTTCTCCACTACATGCACAGGAACCGGCACACGCTGTGGACAACGCCGGTCACCATCGGTGGGCAACCTGGCTCAGGTGAGCTGTCCGGTGCGCACCACGACCATGACCAGCACCGCGACGAGGACCACCGCACAGGCCCCGTACTGCACGAGGGCGCGGCGCTCCCGGGGGGCGTGCACCATCGCGTACCCGACGACGAGACCGCCCGCCAGGCCGCCGATGTGGGCCTGCCAGGCGATGTTGAAGGACGGGGTGAAGGTGAAGATCAGGTTGATCACGAGCAGCACGATCAGCGGCCGCAGGTCGTAGTTGAGCCGCCGCATCAGGATGGCCGTGGCGCCGAAGAGACCGAAGATCGCGCCGGAGGCGCCGAGCGACTGCTGCGCGGGATCGGCGAGCAGATAGGTCAGCGCGCTGCCCGCGAGCCCGGAGACGACGTAGAGGGAGAGATAGCGGGCCCGGCCGAGCGCCGCCTCCAGCGGGCCCCCGATCCACCACAGGCTCAGCATGTTGAAGACGATGTGCATGACACTGCCGTGCAGGAACATCGAGGTCAGCAGCCGGTACCACTGGCCTTCGGCCACCCCCTGCGGTTCGCTCTCCCCGGGCACGAAGGCGTGACCGAGCATCTCGAACCGGAAGGTGAACGCGTCCCCGGCCGTCTGCTGCACCACGAACGCGGCCAGGCAGATCCCGATGAGGATCTTCGTGAGCAGCCGCCGGTCCGCGACGACCGTGCCGCCGGCCATGGTCCGCGGCTGGTTCGCACCGGGCGCGTGCCCGGTCCCGGAGCCCCCGCGTACACAGTCGGGGCACTGGAACCCGACCGAGGCGCTCACCATGCAGTCGGGGCAGATGGGCCGCTCGCACCGGACGCAGCGGATGCCGGTCTGCCGCTCCGGATGCCGGTAGCAGCCGGGCAGCTCCTGGGCGCCCTGCGGTTCCTGCGGGCTGCCGGGCGCCTGGTCCATGACGGTCGTCCCCTCCGATGATGCGGTGTCGTGCACGTCATGCGGTGTCGTGCACGGGCGCGGCCGCTTTCGGACAACGCCGCGCCCCGCTCATCCTTACGGACGGGCGGGGCGAATTGGTTCCCTGGTCGCCGCCGGAACGTATCAGCGGGTCTCCACCACGACGGACTCGATGACCACGTCCGTGACGGGGCGGTCGGTCCGCGGGTTCGTCGGCGTGGTCGCGATGGCGTCGACGACCTTCTGCCCGGCCGGGTCGACGACCTCACCGAAAATGGTGTGCTTGCGCGTCAGCCAGTTCGTCGACGAGACGGTGATGAAGAACTGCGACCCGTTCGTCCCCGGCCCCGCATTGGCCATGGCCAGCAGATACGGCTTGGTGAAGGCCAGGTCGGGGTGGAACTCGTCCCCGAACTGGTACCCGGGACCGCCCGTGCCGTTGCCCAGCGGATCACCGGCCTGGATCATGAAACCGGCGATCACCCGGTGGAAGACCGTCCCGTCGTAGAGCGGGGCGGTGGTCTTCTCACCCGTCTCCGGATCGGTCCACTCACGCTCGCCCTTGGCGAGTTCCACGAAGTTCTTGACCGTCTTCGGCGCGTGGTTCGGCAGGAGCCTGACCTCGATGTCGCCCAGGTTGGTCTTGAGGGTGGCGTACAGCTGCTCGGCCACGGTCTGCCTTCCGTCGTCTTCGGTGCCCTGCCGATCCTCCCACGGCCCGGTGGGGCCCCGGAGGTTTCAGCCGGGCAGAACCGGTCTACTCGTAACGGAAGAGGCGCGGCCCGCCACATTCCGTGGCATTGTCGTCGCCAGGCCCTTTGTTGCTCCTTTTTCAAGTCCTGGCAAGCCTTTCCACCGCATTGACGTACCTGGCAGGCATGATCCGCATAAGGGTGGAAAGGTGAATCACCTGTACGCCACCGAGGAGGAGGATCCCGTGACCCGCATTGACAGCGTGCGCGCCGCGACCGGCTCGGCGAAGGACAGCGTGCTGCACGCCGCGGACGTGGTGGCGCCCTACGCCGAGACGGCCAAGGACCGTGCGACGCAGTACGCGCACGAAGCGCGCGTCGTGCTCGGCCCCAAGGTCTCGCAGGCCGCCCAGCAGGCGCGTGCCCAGTACGGCGCCCACCTGGCCCCGCGCCTTGAGCAGGCCCGCACGCATGTCCCGCCGAAGGTCGACCACGCCGCGCACGAAGCAGCCGTCCGTACCCGCCAGGCCGCCCGGCAGGCCGCCGAGTACTCGAAGCCGCGCATCGAACAGGCCGTGGCCTCGGCCCAGCCGGTGCGCGAGGAGGCGACGTCCCGCAGCGTCGCCGCGCTCGCCGCACTGCGCGGGCAGGTCTCCCCGAAGGAGATCCAGAAGATCGTGCGCAAGCACGAGCGCCGTGCTCGCGCGGGCCGCCTCGTGAAGGGCCTGGCCGTGGTGAGCCTCGTCGCGGGTGGCGCCTACGCCGCATGGAAGTGGTGGGACAAGCAGGCCAACCCGGACTGGCTCGTCGAGCCGCCGGCCGCCACCGAAGTACCGGACGGCGCCCCGCTCGCCTCGGTCGACGGCACCGGCGAGGACATCCTCGACCCGGAGGTCCAGGCCAAGCAGGCCGAGGCGGAGACCGACCCGAAGGACAGCCGCTGACCCGTCGGCGCCCCGCACGACGAAGCCCCTGCCGCATCCGGTGACACCGGATGCGGCAGGGGCTTCGGGCTGTGGAGCCTAGGGGAGTCGAACCCCTGACATCTGCCATGCAAAGACAGCGCTCTACCAACTGAGCTAAGGCCCCGAAAACGGTGCACTTCACCGGAGGAAGGCTCCTCGGGCGAGCACGCGGACCAGAGTACCGGGTCTCCCCCCGGATCTCGCAAAAGGATTGGGGGTCCCGGCGGGCGACCACTCTCCGTAAGATGCCCCACGTGCTTCGCGGCAGCGAAGCACCGTATTGGGGAAGCGATGGGGAGACGCAATGGACGCCGCACAGCAGGAAGCTACCGCAAGAGCCCGGGAGCTCCAGCGCAGCTGGTACGGAGAGCCGCTGGGGGCGCTCTTCCGCCGGCTGATCGAGGACCTCGGACTCAACCAGGCCCGCCTGGCAGGCGTCCTCGGGCTCTCCGCCCCCATGCTCTCCCAGCTGATGAGCGGCCAGCGCGCCAAGATCGGCAACCCCGCCGTGGTGCAGCGCGTGCAGCTCCTGCAGGACCTCGCGAGCCAGGTCGCCGACGGCAGCGTCAGCGCCGCCGAGGCCACCGAGCGGATGGACGAGATCCGCAAGTCGCAGGGCGGCTCCGTCCTCACCAACACCGGCCAGACCGCGTCCGGTTCCGGCGCCCCCACCGTGAAGCGCGTGGTGCGGGAGATCCAGTCCCTGCTCCGCTCCGTCTCGGCCGCCGGCGACATCATCGACGCCGCGGACACCCTCGCCCCCACCCACCCGGAACTGGCAGAGTTCCTCCGGGTGTACGGCGCGGGCCGTACCTCCGACGCGGTCGCCCACTACCAGGCGCACCAGAACTGACCCCGGACGGGCGCCACACCGGCACCGGTTCTGGTTCTGGTACCCGCCCCGCCGTCGTCGGCGGTCGCGGGGCGGACCGGACTTCCTTGCGTGATGTCCGTGAGGGCCTTCTGCAGCGCAGGCCCGGGAGGGGAGCGTCGCACGACCATGGGTGAGGTCTTCGCCGGCCGGTACGAACTGGCCGATCCGATCGGCCGCGGGGGAGTGGGCGCGGTATGGCGGGCCTGGGACCACCGACGCCGCCGCTATGTCGCGGCCAAGGTCCTCCAGCAGAGCGACGCCCACACACTCCTGCGCTTCGTGCGCGAACAGGCCCTGCGCATCGACCATCCCCACGTTCTCGCCCCGGCGAGCTGGGCCGCGGACGACGACAAGGTCCTGTTCACCATGGACCTGGTCGCGGGCGGTTCGCTGGCCCACCTGATCGGCGACTACGGGCCGCTGCCACCGCCGTTCGTCTGCGTCCTGCTCGACCAGCTCCTCTCCGGACTGTCGGCCGTGCATGCCGAGGGGGTGGTGCACCGCGACATCAAACCGGCCAACATCCTGCTCGAGGCCACCGGCACCGGCCTGCCCCACCTGCGCGTCTCCGACTTCGGCATCGCCATGCGCAAGGGCGAGCCCCGCCTCACGGAGACCAACTATGTGGTGGGGACGCCCGGTTACTTCGCCCCCGAACAGGCCATGGGCGCCGAGCCCGACTTCCCCGCCGACCTCTTCGCCGCCGGCCTGGTCGCCCTCTACCTCCTCGAAGGCGCCAAGCCCGACGCCCGGGCCCTGATCGAACACTTTGCCGACCATGGCACTCCTGGTGCCCCAGCGGGCGTCCCCGGCCCGCTGTGGAGCGTCCTGGCCGCGCTGCTGCAGCCCGACCCCGAGGCCCGCTTCCGTACCGCGACAGGAGCGCGCAGGGCGCTTCTCGACGCCGCCGAGCTCCTGCCGGAGCCGAGCGCCGACGACGAGCTGATCGAGGTCTTCGACCAACTCGGCCCGCTGCCGCCCGGGTTCGGCCCGAACGGCCCCGCCGTCCGGGGCCGCCGGGCCCGGCCCCTGCATGCCACGGGGGGTACGGGTACGGGTACGCCTACTCGGCCGGCGTGGTTCGAGGGGGGCGATGTGGGGGGTCGGGGTAGGCCTGGGCCGGGGCATGAAGCCTGGCCCGGGGACGGCCCCGGAGAGGATGCTCGGGGCGGCCCCGGTGACCGGGCCTGGAGCGGGGAGGCAGCCCGGGGTGGCCCGGGTCACCCGCCCGGCCCCGCTTCGGTGCAGCCTGCCGCGTTCGAGCCGCCGCTCCTGCCTGCGGCCGAGCCGCCAGTCGTACCTCCGGCCGAGACTCCGCCCATACCCACGTTCGCGCCGCCGCCTGCACGCGCGAGCGAGGCTCCTCCCGTACCGGCGCCGCATGGAGCCCCGCCTCTCCCCACGAGTGAGCCGCGGACGGGTGGGTCCGAGGCTGCGTTCAGCTCCAGGGCCGAGGGCAGCGGCGGGCCCGGCATTGGGAGCGGGGCCGGGACAGGGACCGAGATTGGGGCCGAGGCCGGGACAGGGGCCGGGCCAGGAGACAGCAGCGGTGGCTCCGTCGGCTCGGGATCGGGCCTCGGCGTCAGCCCGGCACACCCCGGCCGCACCGCAGACGTCGCCCCACCGTCGGAGACGCCACCTGAAACACTGCTGACCTCCATGTCGGAGACGGGCAGCTTCCACCTCCCGCCCCCGGCCCCATCCCCGGCGCCGCACCCATCCCCGGCCGGGGCACCGGACCCGGCCCAGCCCGCGACCGAGGGCCGGCCCCTCCTGCAGCCCCCGGCTCCCCCGATGCCGCCGAGCCGCCCCACCCCCGCGGTCCCGCTGCCCGAGCCCCCTCGGCACCAACCGCCGCCCGCACGGACATCCGTCGATCCTGCGCAGGAATCCGTCCCGAGCCCGGCGGACGAAACGCGGCCCGCCCCACACTTCCCCGTCCCCCATGACTTCTCGCTGTCCCCTCATCTCTCGTCCCCTCATCCTTCGTCCCCGCATTCCTCGACCCCTCACCCCGCGCACGCGATGACCACCGTGGTCCCGCAGACCTCGCTCGACCTTGACCGTCACTCTCTGTACACCGCTCGCGCCCGAGAGGTTCCGCCCGAGGCCCGAGAAATTTCCGGCCGCCGCGCGCATCACACACCCCGCACGCCCCGCGCACCCCGCTCACGCCGACCGGGACCGCCCCCGAAGGTGACGGTCCCGGTCCTGTTCATCGCCATGCTCTGCTTCGCCCTCGGCATCTGGGCACTGACCCAGGCCTGACAGGCGGATCCCAGACAGGCGGATCCCAGCCGAACGCGGAATCAGAGGGCCCCAGCGGCAGACCCGAACAAACCGAACCAGCGGCCAACGCGGTGAATCCGGCCCTCCGTCCCCCTGCCCCGCCCCGCGCCGGGCCACCTCACCCCTCAACCCGCCTCACCCCTCAACCCCCCTCACCCCCGAACCCGCCGCACCGCCACCACTCGCCACACCCCCAGCCACAGCACCAACACCGTCCCCACCCCGATCCCCGCGACCCCCAGCAGCACCATCCGCCCGTCCACCGACGACGTAGACGCCGAAGCGGAAGCAGACGAGGACGAAGAGGACGAACCCGAAGAACTCCCCCCGGCACCGGAACCATCGGCCCCATCACCCGCACCCCCGGAGTTCTCCGCCGCACTCCCTCCCCCTGCTCCGCCGCCATCCCTACCACCAGCCCCGTCCGAATCGCCCCAGACGGCGCCTCCCTCACCCCGCTCCGCCGCCGCCCGGTCCGCGGCGGTGACCTGGAACTCCCCCGGGTCCCGTACGTAATCGGGCTGCTGCCCCTGCTCCCCGTCGACGGTCACGCGCAGCGTCACCCCGGATTCCTTGCCGCCGAACTTCTCCGCCATCGCCGGGTTGAGCGTGACCTTGAGGTAGTACCAGCCGGCCAGCCGCATCGCGGCCTGGTCGTCGCGCATCAGGTAGCGGTTCTCGTACGCCACGGGCGGCAGCGGGTCGAACACGGCGGACGTCGGCTTCCCCGCGTACGACGCGTCCTGCGCGGCAACAGCCGCCCGTGCCGGGTTGTACAGCTCCATGGCGAGCGCCCCCGTCACGATTCCCCGGCGCGCGCCGTCCCCCGCGGAACTCCCCAACTCCGCGTCGAGGAACAGCTGCTGCCCCCAGTCCACCGGCATGCGATAGAAGTGGCTCTCGCCGGGTCGGATGCCGTCCTTCCAGACCCCGGCCCGCATCGCCACCGCGTCGTTGAACCCGGTGCCTCCGGTGCGCCGCACCGCCTTGCCTGTCGGCGGCGGCACCGACGCCGACGGCCAGGCCTTCGGCCCCTCGGTCGGCGTCGCGGAGACGAGGCCCGGTTCGGTGGCCACCTTGAGTTCGAGCCCCCACGTCTCTTGTGTGGACGCGGCATCGCTCTTCCGCTCCACCACTACGTAGTACGTGCCCGCGGTCTGGCAGCGGAGCCCGCCCGGTCGCACCAGGCGCTCGGCCGCGGCAGCGAGGGGCCGCGGGTAGGCGCCGGAGCGGAACGTGGCGCGTTCGGAGTCACAGCGATTGCCGTTGCGATCCTGAAGCGTCACGGTGATGCCGTCCGAGTAAGCCGCCTTCACGTCCGGCCCGAGCGGCGGTACGGCGACCGCCGACACGTAGGCGTTCGCGGCCCCGTCCAGGTCCACGCGGTAGTACACGGCGCCGCTCGCTCCGGCGCCGAGCGAACTCCGATACGTGCTTCCCGTTCCCAGCCGCGGCGCGTCCGTACTGTTCCGCGCCCCCGCCACCTGCTGGGCGCCCTTGGCGTAGACATACGGGTCTGCCGCACCCGGCTCTGCCGCCACTGTCGCCCCGGGCAGCGCGAGCACCACGCCCGCGCCCGCACCGGCGGCGACCGCCGCCATGCTCCGCCCGCACCGTTCCCCCGCCGAACGCCTCATGAGTCTCCCCATGGGGGGCCATCCTGCCGTTCCGGGGTGCGTACTGTCCGCCGTGCGCCGGAATCCCGCCACTCATTCGCTGTTCGAGCGATGCCGTCGCATCCGTGAATACCGTTACTGCTCGCCACCCGCAACGCGGGGCGGTCGCCCCCGGGCAGCACAAAGCCCCGGCCGCTGGTGCGACCGGGGCTTGCGAAGAGACTGTTGGAGACAGCTCACGAACCCGTGGGCACGGAGTCAGTCGCCTCCGTCCACAGATCCTGCTCGGCGCGATCCGCCTGGATCTGGCGGTACACGAGGAGCCCGCCGATGGCGGCCAGTGCGACCAGGAGAAGCTTCTTCACCGCGCGACCTCGTCTTTCCTTGGCATAGAGGACTTCTGGCGCCCGACTATACACACCGACCGATACCGATCGGTGACCTGGATCGACCTCAACTCCGGGCCGCGACAGAGCAGTAGAACCGGATGATCACACTCCTGGACCGCCCGTCCTCTTGGTCCGCAGAAGACCACTACCTCCCTACTAAGGGAGTTTTTCAGCCTTTGCACCCATCCGAGTGGTGTTGATCTGAAGATCGACGTGCCGCGAGCGTCGGTCCTTCACTCTCGGCGCTGCGTACACATCATGAGGAAAGTACGCAAATCGCCCAACCCGAAAGTGAGGGATCATGACCAAGAACCGGGTCATGACGCTGTGGACAGTCGTCATCTCTGCCTTCATCGCGCTCTTCTCGGCGCTCGGACTCGTCAGCCCGGCCGCAGCGGCCGCTCCCGTCCAGCAGACCGAGGAGGCCGCCCGCAGCACCGCGGTGAGCGCCCCCGCCGCCACGTCGGTCCGGCCGGCCTGGACCTTCAAGCGGTCCCTGCCACCGACGATGAAGCAGCGGATCCGCGCCGAGGCCCACGGTTCGTCCCCCAGCTGCCGCCACCGTCCGCCGGCCGACACGGAGCAGTCCGAGAGCGATGCGGACCTGCAGTCGGAAGCGCTGACGTCGTAGCAGCAGTCGGGTCGGAACACCCGACCGGACCACCCGTCCAGCTCACGCGGCAGGACACCGGGCAGCACAGCCCGAACAGTCAGCTCAGCAAGTGCAGCAGACAGAGCAAGAAGCAACACGCAACAGCAGCACCACCAGCAGTACGCAGTGCGAGCGGTACTCCGTACAGGGGACGCCTTCCAGCGGTAGGCAACGCCCTTGACCGAGCGACCAGCAGCAAGCGGCACCGTAAGCGAGTCGCGCCAGCCTGCAAGCCACACAGCAGGACGCCGTACCTAGTAGGCAGAAGCAACACAACAGAGGCAGCACGACGAGGACAAGGACTCCTGGGGCACGCGAGCCCCACATACGAGTCCAGAGCAACCATGGGCCCGCCCAAGGACGCAGACCTCGCGCAAGGAAGGCGGCATCTGCAGGGGCCGCCTACGTAGACCAAAGCCACATGGCTCCGTATGAAGCCACTGTCACCAAAGACGCACCCGCACACACAGCCGTGCGGGCACCCCAGCACGCAGACCGCCCGCCACGCAGGCAGTCCCCCAGCACCAGACACGAGGCCCCAGCCAAACACCGGCTGAGAGGGCCCTTCTCGCGTGCCTGCTTCCGCACGGGCCGCACTGCACGCCCAAAAGTGCGTGTCACCCCGCACATGCCGGCCACGCACGGCGGGGGCTCAGCACCGACCGACTGCAAGGCGTCCGGAGAAGCCAGAGACGCCAAAAACCCCCAACCATGACTGGTTGAGGGTTCTTGTACTTGTGGGGCTAACAGGATTTGAACCTGTGGCCTCATCCTTATCAGGGATGCGCTCTAACCAACTGAGCTATAGCCCCGCCGCGCTCTGCGGTGTGTGTCCCGCGCGCTGACCTCTGAAGATTAGCGCACCAGGGGGCCAGTCCCAAAATCGATAGTCCTGGCCCGCCCACCAGCGGCTCTTACGAGCCCGGAGGAGCGCTCACTCGTCCTCGGCGAGCGTGAGCTCGACGCCGCCGACGAAGCCCGCGGAGAGGTTGTAGATGAACGCGCCGAGCGTCGCGAGGGCCGTCGCCAGGACGACGTCGATGACCGCGATGACCGTCGTGAACATCAGCACCCGCGGCAGCGACAGGAACGACTGCAGGTCGAAGCCGTTGGACTCGTTCGAGCCCGTGGCCTCGGAGAGCGTGCCGCCGACCGTGGAGAAGACGCCCATGGCGTCCATGACCATCCACAGCACCGCGGCCGCGATGATCGTGCAGATGCCGAGCGCGATGGACAGCAGGAAGCTGACCTTCATCACCGACCACGGGTCCGCCTTGGCCACGCGCAGGCGTGCCTTGCGGGTGCGCGGCATGGTGCGTGCCCCCGTGCGCGGCCTGCGGACCGCTCCGGCCGGCGCGCTCTGGTACGCCTGCGGCGGGTGGTAGGGCTGAGCCGCCTGCTGCGGCTGCTGCCGCTCGCCGGGCAGCGCGCCGCCACCGTCCATGTACGGCTGGGTCTGCGGACCTCGGGTGTCCGTCACAGTTCCCCCCTGGGATCCATGAGACTCGTGCGAGTCCTTCGAGTCATGAGCGGAGCCACGGCCGCCCTCGGTTTCCGTACCGGTGGATGTCCCGGTAGAGCCTGCGCCCGTGGCTCCGCTCACGATGACTCTCTCCTCGCGCTACTCGGCCGAGGACTGCTCGCCCTCGTCCGTTCCGACGGCCGTCTCGTCCTGGGCCGCTACGTCGGTCACGGTGTCGTCCGCGTCCGCGGCGTCACCCTCGACCTCCTCGGCTTCCCGACCGGCCTCGGCGTTCCGAGCGATGCCGACGACGGCATCGCGCTTGCCCAGGTTGATCAGTTGAACGCCCATGGTGTCACGGCCCGTCTCCCTGATCTCGTTGACTCGCGTACGAATCACACCGCCCGACAGCGTGATGGCGAGGATCTCGTCGGTCTCCTCGACCACCAGCGCGCCGACGAGCGAGCCGCGGTCCTCCACGATCTTGGCTGCCTTGATGCCGAGGCCGCCGCGGCCCTGGACGCGGTACTCGTCGACGGCGGTGCGCTTGGCGTACCCACCGTCGGTGGCGGTGAAGACGAACGTACCTGGGCGGACGACATTCATCGAGAGCAGTTCGTCGCTCTCGCGGAAACTCATGCCCTTGACACCGGATGTGGCACGGCCCATCGGACGCAGTGCGTCGTCCGTGGCGGTGAACCGGATCGACTGCGCCTTCTTACTGATGAGCAGCAGGTCGTCCTCGGCCGAGACCAGTTCGGCGCCGATCAGCTCGTCGTCCGAACCGTCCGCCGTCTCACGGAGGTTGATGGCGATGACGCCACCGGACCGCGGGGAGTCGTAGTCCTTCAGGGACGTCTTCTTGACGAGGCCCGCCTTGGTGGCGAGGACCAGGTAAGGCGCCGCATCGTAGTCGCGGATCGCGAGGATCTCGGCGATCGCCTCGTCGGGCTGGAAGGCGAGCAGGTTCGCCACGTGCTGGCCACGGGCGTCGCGGCCGGCGTCCGGGAGCTCGTAGGCCTTGGCGCGGTACACGCGGCCCTTGTTGGTGAAGAAGAGCAGCCAGTGGTGCGTGGTCGACACGAAGAAGTGGTCGACGATGTCGTCTTCCTTGAGCTTCGTCCCGCGTACGCCCTTGCCGCCGCGCTTCTGCGAGCGGTAGTCGACCGTCTTGGTGCGCTTCACGTAGCCACCGCGCGTGATGGTGACGACGATGTCCTCTTCGGCGATCAGGTCCTCGATGGACATGTCACCGTCGAACGGCACCAGCTTGGAGCGCCGGTCCTCGCCGAACTTGTCGACGATCTGCTGCAGTTCCTCGCTGATGATCTGGCGCTGCCGCTCGGGCGAGGCCAGAATCGCGTTGTACTCGTTGATCTTCTGCTGGAGCTCGTCGTGCTCGGCGACGATCTTCTGGCGCTCCAGGGCGGCGAGCCGGCGCAGCTGCATCTCGAGGATGGCGTTGGCCTGGATCTCGTCGATCTCCAGAAGGCCCATGAGGCCCTCTCGCGCGATCTCCACGGTGTCGCTGCGCCGGATGAGGGCGATGACCTCGTCGATGGCGTCCAGGGCCTTCAGGAGGCCGCGCAGGATGTGCGCCCGCTCCTCGGCCTTGCGCAGCCGGAACTTGGTGCGCCGGACGATGACCTCGACCTGGTGGCTCACCCAGTGGCGGATGAACGCGTCGAGGGAGAGCGTGCGCGGCACCCCGTCGACCAGGGCCAGCATGTTGGCGCCGAAGTTCGTCTGGAGGTCGGTGTGCTTGTAGAGGTTGTTCAGCACGACCTTGGCGACGGCGTCCCGCTTGAGGACGATGACCAGGCGCTGCCCGGTACGCGAGCTCGTCTCGTCGCGGACGTCCGCGATGCCGCCGACCTTGCCGTCCTTCACCAGGTCGGCGATCTTCTGGGCGAGGTTGTCCGGGTTGACCTGGTAGGGCAGCTCGGTGACCACCAGGCACTGGCGGTTCTGGATCTCCTCGACCTCGACGACCGCGCGCATCGTGATGGAGCCGCGACCGGTCCGGTACGCCTCCTCGATGCCCTTGCGGCCCACTACAAGGGCGCCGGTCGGGAAGTCGGGGCCCTTGATGCGCTCGATGAGGGCTTCCAGGAGCTCCTCGTGCGAGGCCTCCGGGTTCTCCAGGCACCACTGGGCGCCGGCGGCGACCTCGCGGAGGTTGTGCGGCGGGATGTTGGTCGCCATGCCGACCGCGATGCCGGCCGAGCCGTTGATCAGCAGGTTCGGGAAGCGGGACGGCAGGACGGTCGGCTCCTGGGAGCGGCCGTCGTAGTTGTCCGTGAAGTCGACGGTCTCCTCGTCGATGTCGCGGACCATCTCCATGGACAGCGGCGCCATCTTGCACTCGGTGTACCGCATGGCGGCCGCCGGGTCGTTACCCGGGGAGCCGAAGTTGCCGTTGGAGTCCACCAGCGGCATCCGCATCGACCACGGCTGCGCGAGGCGGACCAGGGCGTCGTAGATCGAGGAGTCGCCGTGGGGGTGGTAGTTGCCCATGACGTCGCCGACGACGCGGGCGCACTTGTAGAAGCCCTTCTCGGGCCGGTAGCCGCCGTCGTACATGGCGTACAGGACGCGGCGGTGGACGGGCTTGAGTCCGTCGCGCACGTCCGGCAGCGCGCGGGAGACGATGACGGACATCGCGTAGTCGAGGTAGGAGCGCTGCATCTCCGTCTCGAGCCCGACGGGCTCGATCCGCATCGCGATGTCGCTGCCCTCTTCAGGGACGCTCGGGGTGTTCTCGTCGGCCATTGCTGGTGAAGATCCTTTCTGCGGCGGTCAGCTGAGACCGACTCAGATGTCGAGGAAGCGGACGTCCTTGGCATTACGCTGGATGAACGAGCGGCGTGCCTCGACGTCCTCGCCCATGAGGACGGAGAACAGGTCGTCGGCCTGGGCGGCGTCGTCCAGGGTGACCTGGCCGAGGACGCGGTGCTCCTGGTCCATCGTGGTGATGCGCAGCTCCTCGGCGTTCATCTCGCCCAGACCCTTGAAGCGCTGGACCGAGTCGTCACGGATGCGCTTGCCGGCCTGCCTGCCCATCTCGATGAGGGCGTCACGCTCGCGGTCCGAGTAGGCGTACTCGAAGTCCTCCCGGCCCCACTTGATCTTGTACAGGGGCGGGCGGGAGAGGAACACGTGACCCGCCTCGACGAGCGGCCGCATGAAGCGGAAGAGGAACGTCAGCAGCAGGGTGTTGATGTGCTGGCCGTCGACGTCGGCGTCCGCCATCAAGATGATCTTGTGGTAGCGGAGCTTCTCGATGTCGAAGTCCTCGTGGACACCGGTACCGAAGGCGGAGATCAGCGCCTGGATCTCCTGGTTCTGCAGGATCTTGTCGATCCGCGCCTTCTCGACGTTGAGGATCTTGCCTCGGATCGGGAGGATCGCCTGGTACTGCGGGTTGCGGCCGGACTTGGCCGAACCGCCGGCGGAGTCACCCTCGACGATGAAGATCTCGCATTTGGTGGGGTCGTTCGACTGGCAGTCCGAGAGCTTGCCCGGCAGGGACGCCGACTCCAGCAGGCCCTTGCGGCGCGTCAGGTCGCGCGCCTTGCGGGCCGCCACGCGCGCGGTGGCCGCCTGAATGGACTTGCGGATGATGTCCGAGGCCTCGACCGGGTTCCGGTCCAGCCAGTCCGTCAGGTGCTCGTGCACGACCTTCTGGACGAAGGTCTTCGCCTCGGTGTTGCCGAGCTTCGTCTTGGTCTGGCCCTCGAACTGCGGCTCGCCCAGCTTGACCGACAGGATGGCCGTCAGCCCCTCGCGGATGTCGTCACCCGTGAGGTTGTCGTCCTTCTCGCGCAGCAGCTTCTTGTCGCGCGCGTACCGGTTGATGAGACCGGTGAGCGCCGCGCGGAAGCCTTCCTCGTGGGTACCGCCCTCGTGCGTGTGGATCGTGTTCGCGAAGGAGTAGACGCCCTCGCTGTAACTCGTGTTCCACTGCATCGCGACCTCGACGGAAAGGAGCCTCTCCTTGTCCTCCGCCTCGATGTCGATCACGGTGGGGTGGACGACCTCGCCCTTACGGGAGTTGAGGTACTTCACGAAGTCGACGATGCCGCCTTCGTAGTGGTACGTCACCGAACGCGCCTCGCCCTCTTCAGGGGCGTCGGCGGTGTCGGCGCCGACGACGGCCTTGGCCGAGTCGCGCTCGTCCGTGAGCTTGATCGTCAGGCCCTTGTTGAGGAAGGCCATCTCCTGGAAGCGCCGCGAGAGCGTCTCGAAGGAGTACTCGGTGGTCTCGAAGATGTCGCCGTCGGCCCAGAAGGTGACCGTGGTGCCGGTCTCCTCGGTGGCCTCGTGCTTGGCGAGCGGCGCGGTCGGCACACCCGCCTTGTACTCCTGCGTCCAGCGGTGGCCCTCGGTCCTGATGTCCACGGAGACCTTGGTGGACAGCGCGTTCACCACGGAGACGCCCACGCCGTGCAGACCGCCGGAGACGGCGTAACCGCCGCCGCCGAACTTGCCGCCCGCGTGCAGGACGGTCAGCACGACCTCGACGGCCGGCTTGCCCTCGGACGGGATGATGCCCACGGGGATGCCGCGGCCGTTGTCGATGACGCGGACGCCGCCGTCGGGCAGGATCGTGACGTCGATCGTGTCCGCGTGGCCGGCCAGGGCCTCGTCGACGGAGTTGTCCACAACCTCCTGCACCATGTGGTGCAGGCCACGCTCACCGGTCGAGCCGATGTACATGCCGGGTCGCTTGCGGACCGCGTCCAGCCCTTCGAGGACGGTGATCGCACTGGCGTCGTAGGAGGCCTCTGTTGCCCCTACGTGCGCGTGCGCGCCTGCGTCGGTGGACGGGTTGTTCTCGTTGGGGTTGCCGGAATCGGCCACGAAGCGCCCTTTCTGGCACAGCACAAGCCAAGCTCCCGGTTGGTGGCCGGTGCGGCTGCGGCGTGTTGGTTCGGTAAGCCCTTGTCAGCGTTGCTCGGTGCGTCCCACAAGTGGGGCGGGATTGGCTCCCAGTCTACCGGTAGCGCCGACAGTGATGGGGGTTTGGCGGTACCTGAGTCCGCATGTGCCGCCCTCAACCGGTCTCGGCCGACTCCCCATATGCGGAGCGGGGCTCCAAGAGGCTCACAGCGGCACTCAGCGCTTCGAGGTGTCAACCCCCCGCAACCGTGGCCGCGGTCTCACCCGAAGGTGCCGTCGTGACCTGTGCTTCCGGGGGCGCGCAAGGGGCCGTAGCGGCGGGGGCCACCACCGGGATTCCTGATGTCGATCCGGCTGACGGTGCCGTGCCCGAGGTCCTCGTTGAGGCGCTTGACGAGCTGCGCGGCCAGCATCCGCACCTGGGTCGCCCAGGCCGTCGAATCGCACTGCACGACCAGGACGCGCTCGTCCTCGTCGTACTTCTGCGGCACACAGTGCCTGGCCAGCTCCTCGCCGACGATCTCCGGCCAGCGACCCATGACACCGCCGACCGCGGCGGGCGTCTCCCAGCCGCGCTCGGTGATCAGCCGGTTGATGGCCGGGCCGAGCCCCATCGGGTCGCGGCCGTCGGCGCGGGCCCCGGACCGCAGTCCACCGCCGCGCCGGACGTGCTTCTTCTGCTGCGCCGCGGCACCGCGCGCGCGTGCGGCCTCTTTCGCCGCACGGAGGGCGACGCGTGCGAGATCGACACCTGAAGGCTCGGGGGCCGCCTTCGGTTCCCGCGGATCGCCGGGGCCTTTGCTCCCCGGGCTCTCGCCGCCCGGCACGTTCTCGCTCACTGCCGCTCCACCGTCCCCTCGGAGACGACGTACCGCGTGCCGGTCAGCACACCCGGCACGTCGTCGTCGACCGCCGCCGTCACCAGGACCTGCTCGCCGGGCGCCACGAGCTCCGCGAGCCGCTCCCTGCGGCGCACGTCCAGCTCGGCGAAGACGTCGTCCAGGACGAGCACCGGCTCGTTCCCCTCGGCCTTCAGCAGGTCGTACGAGGCCAGGCGCAGGGCCAGCGCGTACGACCAGGACTCGCCGTGGCTCGCGTACCCCTTGGCGGGCAGCTGCCCGAGCTTGAGCAGCATCTCGTCGCGGTGCGGGCCCACCAAGGTGACCCCCCGCTCGATCTCCTGCTTCCGCGCGCCTTCCAGGGCGGCCAGGATCTGCTCGTACAGCTCCTCGCGCGCGTGCCCGACGATCTCCGGCGAGGACGGCTTGTAGTCGAGCGCCACCGGCCCGCCGCCGGGCGCCAGCTGTTCGTACGCCTTGTCGGCCAGTGGTTGCAGCGCGGCGATCAGGTCGAGCCGCTGCGCGAGCAGCTCCGCACCCGCGCGCGCGAGGTGCTGGTCCCATACGTCGAGCGTGGACAGGTCCATGGAGCGGCCGCCGTGCCGCCGGGCGAGCGCCGCCGACTTCAGCAAGGTGTTGCGCTGCTTCAGGACGCGGTCGTAGTCGGAGCGGACGCCGGCCATCCGCGGCGACCGGGCGGTGATCAGCTCGTCGAGGAAGCGGCGGCGTTCACCGGGGTCCCCCTTGATCAGCGCGAGGTCCTCGGGGGCGAACAGCACGGTCCGTACGATGCCCAGCACGTCACGCGGCTTGACCTGCGAGGAGCGGTTGATGCGCGCGCGGTTGGCCTTGCCGGGGTTCAGTTCCAGCTCGACGAGTTGCTGGCGCTCTCCCTGGCGCACCTGGGCCCGCACGACGGCGCGCTCGGCGCCCATCCGCACGAGCGGGGCGTCCGAGGAGACGCGGTGGCTGCCCAGGGTGGCGAGGTAACCGACGGCCTCGACGAGATTGGTCTTGCCCTGGCCGTTCGGGCCCACGAACGCGGTGACGCCCGGGTCGAGAGCGACCTCGGCGCGGGCGTACGAGCGGAAGTCGGCCAGCGACAGATGCGTGACGTGCATGGTCGTGGGCCGACCTCCCCCAGATTTCGCCTACTGCTGTGGATCAGCGAGTGGATCAGTGCGTACGGGCTCGTGGCGCGGGTGCGTCACGCCTTCTCGACGGCGTGGCCGCCGAACTGGTTGCGCAGCGCCGCGATCATCTTCATCTGCGGCGAGTCGTCCTGCCGGGAGGCGAAGCGCGCGAAGAGCGACGCGGTGATCGCCGGCAGCGGGACGGCGTTGTCGATGGCCGCCTCCACGGTCCAGCGGCCCTCACCGGAGTCCTGGGCGTACCCGCGCAGCTCGTGCAGGTGCTCGTCCTCGTCGAGGGCGTTGACCGCGAGGTCGAGCAGCCACGAGCGGATGACGGTGCCCTCCTGCCAGGACCGGAAGACCTCGCGCACGTCCGTCACCGAGTCCACGGCCTCCAGCAGCTCCCAGCCCTCGGCGTAGGCCTGCATCATGGCGTACTCGATGCCGTTGTGGACCATCTTGGCGAAGTGCCCGGCGCCGACCTTGCCCGCGTGCACGGAGCCGAAGTCGCCCTCGGGCTTCAGGGCGTCGAAGACCGGCTGGACCTTCGCCACGTCCTCGGCCGAACCGCCGTACATCAGCGCGTAGCCGTTCTCCAGGCCCCAGACGCCACCGGAGACGCCGCAGTCGACGAAGCCGATGCCCTTCACGCCCAGCTCGGCGGCGTGCTTCTCGTCGTCCGTCCAGCGGGAGTTGCCGCCGTCGACGACGACGTCGCCCTCGGAGAGCAGCTCCTTCAGCTCGTCGACGGTGGACTGGGTCGCCGCGCCCGCGGGGACCATCACCCACACCACGCGCGGGCCCTTGAGGCTGCCCACAAGCTCTTCGAGGCTGTGGACATCCGCGAGGTCCGGATCGCGGTCGTAGCCGATGACGGTGTGGCCGGCGCGGCGGATGCGCTCGCGCATGTTGCCGCCCATCTTGCCGAGGCCGACGAGACCGAGCTCCATCAGTGGTTCCTTACGTTGCGACAGGGCGTGGAGGGGGCACGTGACGACACATCGCCGTGCATACGTACGTACCTGTTTCCGACCCTAAACCGGGGGGCGCCCTCCACGCCTTTCGGGCGGAGGGCAGCTCACGCACACCCTGTGGACCCGGGTCGCCCCACGTGCGGGCGGCCCGGTCCCTCGCCGACTCAGCCCGACAGCCGCACCGGCATGATCAGGTACTTGTAGGCGTCGTCCGCCTCCGCGTCCACCGCCGGCCTGCCGCTGAGCAGCGCGGGCTTGGTGGACGTCGTGAACGACAGCTGGGCGACCGGGGAGTCGATCGCGCTCAGGCCGTCCAGCAGGAACGTCGGGTTGAAGGCGATGGAGATGTCGTCGCCCTCCAGGTTCGCGTCAACCCTTTCCACAGCCTGTGCGTCGTCGCTGGAGCCGGCCTCCAGGATGAGCACGCCCTGCTCGAAGCTGAGCCGCACCGGGGTGTTGCGCTCGGCGACCAGGGCCACACGCTTGACGGCCTCCACGAAGGGGGCGGTCTCGATGACGGCCACGGAGTTGAACTCCGTCGGGAACAGCGTGCGGTACTTCGGCAGGTCGCCTTCGAGGAGACGCGTGGTCGTCCGGCGCCCGGCGCCCTCGAAGCCGATGAGGCCCTCGCCCGCACCCGAGCCGGACAGGGCCAGCGTGACCGTGTCACCGCTCGTGAGCGCCTTGGCGGTGTCCAGGAGCGTCTTGGCGGGCACCAGGGCGACCGCGGAGGCCTCCGGGTCCTCCGGCTTCCACAGGAACTCGCGGACGGCGAAGCGGTACCGGTCGGTGGAGGCCAGCGTCACCGTGTCGCCCTCGATCTCGATGCGCACACCGGTGAGGACGGGCAGCGTGTCGTCCCGGCCGGCGGCGATGGCCACCTGCTGGGCGGCCGAGGCGAAGACCTCGCCAGGGACCGTGCCCGTGGCGGTCGGCATCTGCGGCAGGGCCGGGTACTCCTCCACAGGCAGGGTGTGGAGTGTGAACCGCGACGAGCCGCAGACCACGGTGGCTCGTACACCGTCTGTGGAGATCTCCACCGGACGGTTCGGCAGAGCGCGGCAGATGTCGGCAAGAAGGCGGCCGGAAACGAGAACCGTGCCTTCTTCGTCGATCTCCGCGTCCACAGAGACGCGTGCCGAGACCTCGTAGTCGAAGCTCGACAGGCTGAGTGCGCCCTCCTCGGCCTTCAGGAGAAGGCCCGCGAGGACAGGCGCTGGCGGTCGCGCCGGGAGGCTGCGCGCCGCCCAGGCCACTGCCTCCGCGAGTACGTCGCGTTCAACCCGGATCTTCACCGTAAGCCGCCTCCTGCGTGTTGCTGGCTGCTCTCGCCCTGCGTGGTCATCGGTCTCGTCGTCAGACGTGGTGTCGCTCGGCCCACCGATGGGGAGAACACCGGGGACCAGTCTGACGCACCGCACTGACAGTCGGTGCCTGTCGGGGTCAAGTCGCACCGAGCGGCAGCCGAGGCGCCGACAGCGAGTTGTGCACAGCCCCCACTTCGAAACGGATTCCCAGCTCTCTCTAGTTGGGAGTAGTAGTAGGGGCTGTGGAAACCGTGGATAACCTCGTATCCGCAGGTCAGAGCCGGTTTTTTGTCCACCGCGCCTGTGGGCCGAGCCCGTGGACAACCGCCCTCTTCTGTGGACGGCGAAAAGTTCTGCACATTCGATGCACAGGCAGGGGCCACTTCTCCCCAGCGTCGTCCCCAGCTTTACCCCCGTTCCCCACAGGCCAACCGACCACCTTGGTGTGACGCCTTTCACTCGCCGAGGTGATGAGACGCGTCGGGTTGCCGAACAGTGGACAGCGGTGTGGAGAAGCACCTGATCGCTGTGCACAACAGCTGCCATCCTGTGGGTCGACGGTGGACAACGCTGCGCACAGCCTGTGGAGGAAAAGTCTGTCCACAGCCTGTGGAGATCTTCTGTCCACGAATCCACACCCGTCTGACCTGGTGTGTTGTCGTACGGGCGGGTGGCCCTGTGGACGCAGTCTGGACAACTTTCCGGTCCCCAGGCTGTGGAGCGAAAAAACCCGGCACATCTGTGGAGAACACCCGTAACGTGCCGCGGAATCGAACACCGGCGCCGTCCCGGGGCGCCCCTGAGGACGAAGAAGGGCGCCCCGGGAGTCGATCCCGAAGCGCCCTGGAGGGACGAGGTGGCCGGCTGTCAGCCGTTCTTGATGCGGTTGGTGAGCTCGGTTACCTGGTTGTAGATCGAGCGTCGCTCGGCCATCAGGGCCCGGATCTTGCGGTCCGCGTGCATCACCGTGGTGTGGTCGCGGCCGCCGAACTGAGCGCCGATCTTCGGCAGCGACAGGTCGGTCAGCTCACGGCACAGGTACATGGCGATCTGGCGGGCCGTCACCAGGACGCGGCTGCGGGAGGAGCCGCAGAGGTCCTCCACGGTCAGCCCGAAGTAGTCGGCCGTCGCCGCCATGATGGCCGTCGCCGTGATCTCCGGGGACGCGTCCTCGCCGCCGGGGATCAGGTCCTTGAGGACGATCTCCGTGAGCCCCAGGTCCACCGGCTGCCGATTGAGCGACGCGAAGGCCGTGACCCGGATCAACGCCCCTTCCAGCTCGCGGATGTTGCGCGAGATGCGGGACGCGATGAACTCGAGCACCTCCGGCGGCGCGTTCAGCTGCTCCTGCACCGCCTTCTTACGAAGGATCGCGATACGGGTCTCCAGCTCGGGCGGCTGGACGTCTGTGATCAGACCCCACTCGAAGCGGTTGCGGAGCCGGTCCTCCAGCGTCACCAGCTGCTTGGGCGGCCGGTCACTGGAGAGCACGATCTGCTTGTTGGCGTTGTGCAGGGTGTTGAAGGTGTGGAAGAACTCCTCCTGCGTCGACTCCTTGTCCGCGAGGAACTGGATGTCGTCGACAAGAAGGATGTCCATCTCGCGGTAGCGCTTGCGGAAGCTGTCGCCCTTGCCGTCGCGGATGGAGTTGATGAACTCGTTGGTGAACTCCTCGGAGCTCACGTACCGCACGCGCGTGCCGGGGTAGAGGCTGCGGGCGTAGTGCCCGATCGCGTGCAGCAGGTGCGTCTTGCCGAGCCCCGACTCCCCGTAGATGAAGAGGGGGTTGTACGCCTTGGCCGGCGCTTCGGCGACGGCGACCGCGGCCGCGTGCGCGAACCGGTTCGAGGCGCCGATCACGAAGGTGTCGAAGAGGTACTTGGGGTTCAGGCGGGCGGTGGGCTCGCCGGGGCCCGTCGCGGGCGCGGGCTGAGCGGCCAGCGGCCCGGGAGCGCCGGTGGGCACTCCGCGGCCGCCCGGGCCGCCGGGACCGGGCCCCGCAGGGCCGCCGTCCTGGCCGTGGCGTCCGCCCCGCGGTCCGTCGCCGGTGTCCCGCCGCTGCTGGCGCTCCCGCGGTGAGTCGTACGAACCGCGCTCTTCATAAGAGGGCCGCTCGTCATACGGGGAGCGCTCTTCGTAGGGGGACCGTTCCTCGTAGGAGGAGCGGTCTTCATAAGAGGAGCGCTCCCCCTGCTTCTGCTCGTAAGGGGAGCGTTCCGGCTGGTTGTAGCGGCTGCGATCCGGCTCGTACGGCTGCTGCTCGTAGGAGGGGCGTTCCTGCTGCCGGTAGTCGTGCTGCTGCGGCGGAGACGCGTAGGGGTCCCGCTCGGGGAAACCGAGGCGCGGCTGCTGCCATCCGTACTCGTCCTGCTGCGGCCGGGGCCAGGCGCCGGGCTCGGGGCGCTGGTAGTCCGGGTAGGCGGGCCGGGCGACCGGGAGCTGGTCGCCGCGCGGCACCTGCTGCTCGCCCCGCGGACCCTGGCCGTGCTCCTCCGGGCCGCGCCGCTCGTAAACGTCGTAGGCGTCCCGGCTCTCGTAGCCGTCGCGGCTCTGGCCGGGGGCGAGGGGCGGCTCGGTGTCCTCGTAGCGCAGCTGGGCGGCCGGGGATGCGGAGGGGACGGGCGCCTCGCCGACGGAGTCGTCGACGGCGATCGCGATCCGGATGGGGCGGCCGCACTCGCGGCTCAGCGTCTCGGTGACGACCGGGGCCAGCCGGCCTTCGAGGACACCCTTCGCGAACTCGTTGGGGACGGCGAGCAGGGCCGTGTCGGCGACGAGGGCCAGGGGCTGGCTGCGCCGGATCCAGTGCTCGTCCTTCGTCTCGACGCCCTGCCCGCGACCTTCACCGAGGAGTTTCTCCAGAACTTGTGGCCACACTGCGGCAAGATCGGCAGGTACGTCAGCCACAGGGCACGCTCTCTCGCTGGTCCCACGAACGTGTGATTCCTGGGACGGGTTGGGTGGGAGGCTCGAAGCCGGTTCCGGAGGAAAATCGGGTGGGCCGGTGAGAAGGGAACGAATCGGAGTTCAGCCACGGTAGTCAGCGCGACCGCTGCGGTTCAAGTTGTTGTCCCCAGCCTGTGGACAGTGTCTCGCGCGTGAAGCCGGTTTGACCGAATGGCGTAGCCGCGCGTACCGTGACCAGGTCGAGTTGTCGATGGCTGCTGCCGCCTGCCTCCGATGGGCAAGAACACGGTCTCTCCTTCCGAGAGCCGTATAGCGGTGCACTCGGGCGTATTGCGAGCTACTCGTGGGCGCACGGTGACAGCCAGGCGATGTCCCGCCACCACACGATTTTCTGGAGCCCCCGAGTGAGCAAGCGCACCTTCCAGCCGAACAACCGTCGTCGCGCCAAGACCCACGGTTTCCGCCTCCGCATGCGGACCCGCGCCGGTCGTGCGATTCTCGCCAACCGCCGTGGCAAGGGTCGCGCCAGCCTGTCCGCCTGATCTCGTAATCAGGTCATGACGTGCTGCCTACCGAGCATCGGCTGAGGCGGCGCGAGGACTTCGCGACCGCGGTACGCCGAGGACGCCGGGCCGGCCGCCCGCTCCTCGTCGTCCATCTACGCAGCGGTTCCACGGACCCGCACGCGCTGGGGGAGAGCGTTCCCCCATCGCGTGCGGGTTTCGTCGTGAGCAAAGCCGTGGGCGTAGCCGTTGTACGCAACACGGTCAAGCGCAGACTTCGCCACCTCATGCGAGACCGAATGGCCTTGTTGCCCCCAGGTAGCCTGGTAGTCGTACGCGCGTTGCCCGGAGCGGGCGACGCCTCCCACGCACAGCTGGCCCGAGACCTGGACGCCGCCCTACAGCGGCTGCTGGGAGGGGGCGCGCGATGAAGTACCCACTGCTCGCTTTGATCAAGATCTACCAGTGGACCCTCAGTCCGCTGCTCGGTCCGGTGTGCAAGTACTACCCGTCGTGTTCCCACTACGGCTTCACCGCCATCGACCGGCACGGTGCGATCAAGGGAACCGCCCTCACCGCCTGGCGCATCCTTCGGTGCAACCCCTGGTCGCCCGGCGGTGTCGACCACGTTCCACCACGCAAGCGTCCGCGCTGGCACGAGATGCTCCGCGACGCCTTGCGCGGGGACAAGAAAGCGACCCCCGTCGCTGAGGGCGACAGCCCCTCTGCCCAGGACGGCCCGTCCGCAGCGACTTCGCCCAATGCCCAAGGAGCCTGATCAGGGACATGATTTCCGATATCGTCAACGCGATTTCCGGTGTCTTCGCGTTTCTCACGACCCCGGTGTCCTGGGTCATCGTCCAGTTCCACAAGGTCTTCGGAGCCGTCTTCGGCCCTGACACCGGATGGGCCTGGGGTCTGTCGATCGTGTCCCTGGTGGTGCTGATCCGGATCTGCCTGATCCCGCTCTTCGTGAAGCAGATCAAGGCGACCCGGAACATGCAGCTGCTCCAGCCGCAGATGAAGGCGATTCAGGAGCGCTACAAGAACGACAAGCAGCGCCAGTCCGAAGAGATGATGAAGCTGTACAAGGAGACGGGTACCAACCCGCTCTCCTCGTGCCTTCCCATCCTCGTGCAGTCGCCGTTCTTCTTCGCGCTGTACCACACGCTCTCGGGCATCGCCGACAACAAGAAGATCGGCGTCATCGACCAGTCGCTGCTGGACAGCGCCCAGAAGGCGCACATCTTCGGTGCCCCGCTGGCCGCCAAGTTCACGGACAGCGCCAGCGAGCTGGCCAAGATGGGCGCCTCGCTGACCGACGTCCGCGTCGTCACCGCGATCATGATCGTGCTGATGTCCGCGTCGCAGTTCTACACGCAGCGCCAGCTGATGACCCGGAACGTCGACCTCACGGTGAAGACGCCGTTCATGCAGCAGCAGAAGATGCTGATGTACGTCTTCCCCCTGATCTTCCTGTTCATGGGTATCAACTTCCCCGTCGGTGTCCTCGTCTACTGGCTCACCACCAACGTGTGGACCATGGGCCAGCAGATGTACGTCATCAGCAGGAACCCCACGCCGGGCAGCAAGGCCCAGGCCAAGATGCTCGAAGGCCTGCAGAAGCACGTCGTCACGCACAGCGCCACCCGCACCAAGCGTGAGCGCAACATCGTCAAGGGCATCGTCGCCAAGGGCCGCGACCGCAACGAGCAGGAGCGCAAGTTCATCAACGGCCTGAGCAAGGCCGGGCTCGCCGCGCAGGCCGACGGCACCGTGGTGAAGAGCTCCGCCGCCACGGAGGTCCTGGACGAGGACGGCACGCCCGCCGGTACGCCCAAGCGCCAGCAGCCCAAGCGGCAGTCCAAGTCGCAGCGGCAGACGGGTGTCACCGCCGCCCCCGGCACCAAGGCCGAGCCCGCCTCGCCCGCGAAGCCCTCGCTGGAGAAGCAGGACGCCGCTCCGCAGGCCAAGCAGACCGGGGCCAAGCCCGCCGGCGGCTCGACGGCCACCGGTGCGAACGGCCGCAGCAAGGCCAAGTCCGGCCAGCGCAAGGGCCAGCAGCGCTCCAAGTCCTCGTCCAAGAAGTAACCCTCGACGCAAGAAGGAGCCCATCCCGTGACGGAAGGCACCACCTCCGCCGCTCCCGAGGCCGGCGACACCCTGACCCGCCTCGAGCAGGAGGGTGAGATCGCCGCGGACTACCTCGAGGGTCTGCTGGACATCGCCGACCTCGACGGTGACATCGACATGGACGTCGAGGCCGACCGTGCCGCCGTCTCCATCGTCAGTGACGCCGGCGCCCGCGACCTGCAGAAGCTGGTCGGCCACGACGGAGAGGTCCTGGAAGCCCTCCAGGAGCTGACCCGTCTCGCGGTGCACCGCGAGACCGGCGACCGCAGCCGTCTGATGCTCGACATCGGCGGGTACCGCGCCCAGAAGCGTGCCGAGCTCACCGAGCAGGGCGCCAAGGCCGCGGCCGAGGTGAAGAACACCGGTGAACCGGTCAAGATGAAGCCGATGACGCCCTTCGAGCGCAAGGTCGTGCACGACGCCGTCAAGAGCGCCGGCCTGCGCAGCGAGTCCGAGGGCGAGGAGCCGCAGCGCTTCGTCGTCGTGCTTCCTGCCTGATCGGTACGTTGCTTCCCGGCCCCGTCTGTCCGCAGACGGGGCCGGTCTTTGTCAGCCTGATAGTCAGCCACCCAGCGCGGTAGTGCGGTACGGAAGGACGGTCCCCGTGACGGAGGCAGCAGAACTCCCCCCGGCTCCGGAGGAGGCCCGGACGGTATTCGGCGAGCGCTTCACGGACGCCGTCCGGTACGCGGAGCTCCTCGCCGACGCGGGGGTGCAGCGCGGTCTCATCGGCCCCCGCGAGGTGCCGCGGCTGTGGGAGCGGCACATCCTCAACTGCGCGGTGCTCTCCGAAGTGGTCCCGGAGGGCGTCACCGTCTGCGACGTCGGCTCGGGTGCGGGGCTGCCGGGCATCCCGCTGGCCCTGGTCCGCCCTGACCTCAAGATCACACTCCTTGAGCCGCTGCTGCGCCGTACGACCTTCCTGACCGAGGTGGTCGAGCTGCTCGGGCTGAACCATGTGACGGTGGTCCGTGGTCGCGCCGAGGAGGTTCTCGGCAAGCTGACCCCCGTCCACGTCGTCACGGCGCGCGCGGTGGCCCCGCTGGACCGGCTCGCGGCATGGGGCGTGCCCCTGCTGCGCCCGTACGGCGAGATGCTGGCCCTCAAGGGCGACACCGCCGAGGAAGAGCTCAAGGGCGCGGGTGCCGCGCTGAGCAAGCTCGGTGCGGTGGAGACCTCGGTCCTGCACGTGGGCGAGGGCGTGGTCGATCCGCTCTCGACGGTGGTGCGGGTGGAGGTGGGCGAGAGCCCGGGCGGTGTGCGCTTCGCCGCCAAGCGGGCCAAGGCGGCCCGGACCGGGCGGACCCGCCGGCGGCGTTGATCGGCCGTTGTCCCGACGCGTACTGCCGGTCGGCTCCGCGGGTCGGCAGTACTCCACAAAAGCTGTCAAACGTATGCATCACGGGGTGTCGCCCGGGAGTGCGCCCGACGGCCGTGCATCGTGTTTCACGTGAAACGTCGCTCACTGCTGCAGGGCATCATCAGTCGCGGCCGCGAAGCGGCCGCTCCCCGCGACCGTAGACCCCTTGGATCCCTCGATTCGGGCACGGAGTTGTCCACAGAAGGGGATTCGTCCACAGAAGACCGGGCCTCGCTGGTTCTCGACCCCGACGGCATGGGAGGCTCTGTTCATTGCGAGCCTGAAGTCGAGGAGAGTGAATCCTTGCGGTCCGACGCCAACATCGCGGGACCGATGACCGATCCGGTCCCCGGTCCCCGCACCGAGTCGGTGGGGGAGGATGTTTCACGTGAAACACCGCCCCCGATGGACGACACCCCCATCGGTCGTGCTGCCCAACTGGCAGTAGAAGCTCTGGGCCGTGCAGGCGAAGGCCTGCCACGTCCCGAGCAGACCCGCGTCATGGTGGTGGCCAATCAGAAGGGCGGCGTCGGCAAGACGACGACGACGGTCAACCTCGCCGCCTCGCTCGCGCTGCACGGCGCGCGGGTCCTGGTGGTCGACCTCGACCCACAGGGCAACGCCTCCACGGCTCTGGGGATCGACCACCACGCGGACGTGCCGTCCATCTACGACGTGCTGGTCGACAGCAGACCACTCTCCGAAGTGGTCCAGCCCGTCACCGATGTCGAGGGCCTGTTCTGCGCTCCGGCCACCATCGATCTCGCCGGTGCGGAGATCGAGCTGGTCTCGCTGGTCGCCCGCGAGAGCCGGCTTCAGCGAGCCATCCAGGCCTACGAGCAGCCGCTGGACTACATCCTCATCGACTGCCCGCCGTCGCTCGGTCTGCTGACCGTCAACGCTCTCGTCGCCGGGGCCGAGGTGCTCATCCCGATCCAGTGCGAGTACTACGCGCTGGAGGGCCTCGGTCAGCTGCTGCGCAACGTGGATCTCGTGCGGGGGCACCTCAACCCGAACCTGCACGTCTCGACGATCCTGCTGACGATGTACGACGGCCGCACGCGCCTGGCTTCCCAGGTGGCCGACGAGGTCCGTAGCCACTTCGGCGAAGAGGTCCTGCGGACGAGCATCCCCCGCTCGGTCCGTATCTCGGAGGCGCCGAGCTACGGGCAGACGGTGCTGACCTACGATCCAGGGTCGAGCGGTGCGCTCTCCTACCTCGAAGCGGCACGCGAGATGGCGCTGCGCGGGGTCGGGATCCACTACGACGCCCAGCACGCACACGCGGGCACACCATTTGACCAGCAGAGCACGCCGGAGGGTATTCAGTGAGCGATCGACGGAGGGGACTGGGCCGTGGGCTGGGCGCGCTGATCCCGGCTGCCCCCACACCGGAGAAGTCGGCACCGGCGAGCGCGGCAGGCGGAGCCTCGGCTTCTCCCTCCGCGATGCCGACGCTGACAGCGGAGCGCGGAGTGGCGGCGGCCAAGGTGGCCTCGCTGCCGCCCGCCCAGGTTTCACGGGAAACCGAGGCGCCGGCCAAGAGCGCGGTGGAGAGCTTCGACGCTCCCGCCGGGGCGTACTTCGCTGAGCTGCCGCTCGACTCCATCACGCCCAACCCGCGGCAGCCGCGTGATGTGTTCGACGAGGACGCGCTCGCGGAGCTCATCACGTCCATCAAGGAAGTCGGCCTGCTGCAGCCGGTCGTCGTTCGGCAGGTGGCGCCGGGACGCTACGAGCTCATCATGGGCGAGCGCCGTTGGCGGGCCTGTCGTGAGGCGGGGCTGGAGCGGATCCCGGCCATCGTGCGGGCCACGGACGACGAGAAGCTTCTTCTCGACGCGCTCCTGGAGAACCTGCACCGCGCGCAGCTGAACCCGCTGGAGGAGGCCGCGGCCTACGACCAGCTGCTCAAGGACTTCAACTGCACGCACGACCAGCTGGCCGACCGCATCGGCCGCTCGCGTCCGCAGGTCTCCAACACCCTGCGCCTGCTGAAGCTGTCCCCGTCGGTGCAGCGTCGGGTCGCGGCCGGGGTGCTCTCCGCCGGACATGCCCGGGCGCTGCTCTCCGTCGACGACTCGGAGGAGCAGGACCGGCTGGCCCACCGCATCGTGGCCGAGGGACTCTCGGTGCGGGCCGTCGAAGAGATCGTGACCCTCATGGGTTCGCGACCCTCGAGCCCCGCCCGGGGGAAGGGGCCGAGGGCCGGAGGCCGCGTCTCCCCGGCGCTGAACGTGCTCGCCACGAGGCTCTCGGACCGGTTCGAGACGAGGGTCAAGGTCGACCTCGGGCAGAAGAAGGGCAAGATCGTCGTCGAGTTCGCTTCGATGGACGATCTGGAGCGGATCCTCGGCACGCTCGCCCCCGGGGAAGGACCGGTTCTGCAGAACGGTCTCTCCGAGACCGGCGAGAGCGACGAGAGCGACGAGCAGGACTGACCGGCCGCACGTGAGCGCGGAGCGGGCCGTGTCCGGTGTGTACCGGAACACGGCCCGCTCTTTGCTTTCCTACGGTATCGGGGCAATCGCATCGTGGTTACGATGCGAACCGGGAAGAGCGCAGTCACCTGACAGCACCGCAAGGGGAGGCGGGGCCATGCGATCGGTGAGTCGCACCGGACTGATGACCGCAGGTATCGGACTCGGCGCGGTCGGCGGTTTCGTCGGCAGCCTGCTCAGGGAACGGGGCGCTCTGACAGCCGCCCGCGCCGCCGCGGGTGGAGGAAGCGAGGATCTGCCTACATGGGGCGCCGGCTCGTACCGCTCACGCTGGACAACCTTCCGGACCTTCCCCAGCGCTGCCGGTCGTGTGTCTTCTGGGAGCTCGACCCGGTCACCGGTCAGGCCGCGGTAAGAGCGGGTACGCCCGAGCTGGAGAAAGAGGCATGGATCTCCGCCGTCCTCCTGGAGTGGGGTTCCTGCGGCCGTGTCATCTACGTCGATGACGTTCCGGTCGGCTACGTGCTCTACGCCCCGCCCGCGTACGTCCCTCGGGCGACGGCGTTTCCCACCAGCCCCGTCTCCCCCGACGCCGTCCAGCTGATGACCGCCTGGGTCATGCCCGCCTACCAGGGCCAGGGACTCGGCCGGGTCATCGTGCAGACCGTCGCCAAGGATCTGCTGCGCCGCGGCTTCAAGGCGATCGAGGCCTTCGGTGATGCCCAGTGGAAAGAGCCGGCCTGCCTGCTCCCGGCCGACCATCTGCTGGCGGTCGGCTTCAAGACGGTCCGGCCCCATCCTGCGTATCCGCGGCTGCGCCTGGACCTGCGCACGACGCTCTCCTGGAAAGAGGATGTGGAGATGGCGTTGGACCGGCTGCTGGGAGCCGTGCAGAAGGAACCGGCGCTGCGGCCGCTCTAGGCCCCTCCGCACCGGTCTTTCGAAGCCGCTGCCTGGTCATGCCGAAGGGCCGACCCCCAGCCGGGGTCGGCCCTTCGTGTTTCACGTGAAACGACGCTGCCGTCCGAGGACGGCGATAGCGCCCTTACTCGGCGATGAAGTCCGCGAGGTCGCGCACGATGGCGGCCTTGGGCTTGGCGCCGACGATGGTCTTGGCGACCTCGCCACCCTGGTAGACGTTCAGGGTCGGGATCGACATGACGCCGTACTTGGCGGCGATGCCCGGGTTCTCGTCGATGTTCAGCTTGACGATCTCGATCTTGTCGCCGTACTCGGCCGCGATGGCCTCGAGCGACGGCGCGATCTGACGGCACGGGCCGCACCAGGCAGCCCAGAAGTCGACCAGGACGGGCTTGTCGCTCTTCAGGACGTCCTCGTCGAAGGAGGCGTCCGTCACGTTCTTCAGGTTGCCGGCCACAGCAGGCTCCTCATTTCCTTGGGGGGTTGCGGGAGGGGGAGGTTCAGGATCAGACGTTGACGGTCGGCGTCTTCTCGGGCTCGGCCGCTTCGCCGTCGGCCAGCGCGGCGAGGAAGCGCTCCGCGTCGAGGGCCGCGGAGCAGCCGGTCCCGGCCGCCGTGATCGCCTGCCGGTAGGTGTGGTCCACGACGTCGCCGGCACCGAAGACACCGGTCAGGTTGGTCCGCGTCGACGGAGCCTGCACCTTCAGGTACCCCTCGTCGTCCAGGTCGAGCTGACCCTTGAAGAGTTCCGTGCGCGGGTCGTGGCCGATCGCGATGAACAGGCCCGTCACCGGCAGCTCGGACGTCTCGCCCGTCTTGAGGTTGCGCAGCGTCAGACCGGCGAGCTTCGGGTCGCCCTTGATCTCGGCGATCTCGCTGTCCCAGATGAACTTGATCTTCGGGTCGGCGAAGGCGCGCTCCTGCATCGCCTTGGAGGCGCGGAGGGTGTCGCGGCGGTGCACGATCGTCACGGACTTGGCGAAGCGCGAGAGGAAGGTGGCCTCCTCCATCGCGGTGTCGCCGCCGCCGATCACGGCGATGTCCTGGTCCTTGAAGAAGAACCCGTCGCAGGTCGCACACCAGGAGACGCCCCGGCCGGACAGCGCGTCCTCGTTCGGCAGGCCGAGCTTGCGGTGCTGCGAGCCGGTGGTGACGATGACGGCCTTCGCGCGGTGCACGATGCCCGCGGTGTCCGTCACGGTCTTGATCTCACCGGACAGGTCGACGGCCACGACATCGTCGGGGACGAGCTCGGCGCCGAAGCGCTCGGCCTGACCCCGCATGTTGTCCATGAGCTCGGGGCCCATGATGCCGTCCTGGAAGCCGGGGAAGTTCTCCACCTCGGTGGTGTTCATGAGCGCGCCACCGGCGGTGACGGCCCCCTCGAACACCAGCGGCTTCAGCGACGCGCGCGCGGTGTAGAGCGCCGCCGTGTAGCCGGCGGGCCCGGAGCCGATGATGATCACGTTACGGACGTCGCTCACGGCTTGATTCCTCGTCTCTGCGGGACTGCTGCGTACTGCCGGGGGAGCCTCTTCTCAGGACTCTCACCCCACCCAACGGATCCTACGGGGCGCGCATTCCCGACGTGTCCGGGTGCACGCCGCGAGTGCCTTCGGGTGCCCGTCAGCCGCGGGCGTAGTCGTGGGTGTACAACACTTCGCCCGTGGCGGAGGCGGCCTGCTGGGTGCAGGCTGAGTCCACGATGAACGCTGTGACGCGGTGTGCCGGGTCCGTCTTGTGGGGCAGCACGACGAGGTAGACGCTCTTGCCGTCGTAGGTGCCCTTCTCTGCCGCCAGTGGATCCTCGTTGCGGTGCGTCCCGAGCTGGACGCAGGCCGGGACGGTGGTGGCCCGCTTCGGCAGAGGGACGGACTGGGGCGTCTTGGGGCCGCTGTCCTGTGTGCCGAAGGACGGCTTCTCCGTAGAGGGAGACGCGAATGCACTGGGGCCGGTACCGAGCAGCTCGGAGACCTTCGTGTCCAAGGACCCCTCGGCGAAGGTGTCGCGGGCCCCGTTCCGGTGCGCGGTCGGAGCGTCGTCTCCGTCCTGCTGGAGGAGCAGGACACCGACGCCGAGGGCCGCGGCGGTCAGGACGGCTCCGAAGGCCGCGCCCGTGCGTCGCCGTGGGCTGCGGTTCTTGCGGCCCGGGCCGACGGCACCGCGAGGACGGCCCGATGGCCGTTCCACGGAGCGCACGGCGGGTTCATTGGCGGTGGGGTCAGCGGGCGATGTTTCACGTGAAACAGAGTCGGTTGTTTCACGCGTGCCTGACGTGGGCGCTGTCCGCGAGGCCGCTAGCCGGACTTCTTCCGAGGCGTCGGAGGTGTCATCTGCCGACACTCGGGGGGCGGCTGTCGGGTCCGGGTGCACGGCGAGGCTGTCCAAGAGGGCTTCGGCGGCGAGGGCCGCGTCGATGCGACCGGCGACGTCCGCAGGCATGCGGGGTGGGTCCGGCAGCGTGCCGAGCAGACCGCGGATCTCCTCCAGTGAGGCGTAGACATCGGCGCACAGCGGGCAGCCGTCGAGGTGTCGCCTGAGGTCGGTCGTACGGGAGGCGGGCAGCAGCCCCTCGGCAAGATCGGAGATCTCGGCGACCTCCGGGTGCTCTGCCGTGTCGGTCGTCGACGTCATGCTCGTCCACCTCCGCCCTTCACGACAGCCGTGTCACTTGGTCCTGCCTCGTCCTGAGGCCCCGCTGCGGGTGGGACGGATGTCCCCGGTCTCCGGTTCCTTGCGGAAGGTCCGTTCTCGTCACGTCCTCGGCTGTCGTCCCCGGTCCGCAGGTGCGTCAGTAGCGGCAGGAGCCGCGTTCTGCCGCGTGCGCAGCGGCTCTTGACGGTGCCGACGGGGACGTCGAGTATTCGGGCCGCCTCCGCCACGGGGTAACCCTGCATGTCGACGAGGACGAGGGCGGCCTGCTGGTCCGTCGGCAGGGACCCCAGGGCCTGGAGGAGTTCGCGGTGGAGGTCGTTGCGCTCAGCGGGGGCGGCGGCGGACTCGTGCGGTTCCAGGAGCTGGTCGAGGCGCTCGGTGTCGTCCACCGGCGAGGTCTTGCGGGAGGCCGCCTTGCGGGCTCGGTCCAGGCAGGCGTTGACGGTGATGCGGTGCAGCCACGTCGTCACGGCGGCCTGGCCGCGGAAGGTGTGGGCCGCCCGGTAGGCGGACACCAGGGCGTCCTGCACCGCGTCGGCGGCTTCCTCGCGGTCTCCGAGCGTTCTCAGGGCGACGGCCCACAGCCGGTCCCGGTGGCGCCGCACGATCTCCCCGAAAGCGTCCTTGTCGCCCGCGACGTGCCGGGAGAGGAGGTCCTGGTCGCTCACTTCGCCGTAGGCGTCGTCCACTGTGGAACCCCCTCCCCTGTGCGTCGTCAGCCGGTGAACTTCACATCCGTGACGCCCTGCTTGTAACCGGCGTTGCTGTACCCATCCTTGTCCGCATGCGGCAACGCGGTCAGCCAGACGAGGACATAGCGCGTATTGACCGGCTTGTCGGCCTTGATGCTCGCCGCGTCGGTCGTGGTCCGCGTCTTGGACCCGATGTGCTTCAGGCCGTCCACCGAGGCCGGCGTGAGGGAGTCCGCCGCGTAGAGCGAGACGGTGGTGTGATCGCCGGCGTACCGGAGCCCTATCGAGGCGGCGGAGACGTCCTTGGCCGAGCCGAGGTCGTACACGATGCCGACGCCCGGCTTTATGACCATCTCCGGGCCGTCCAGGAACGACTTGGTCCGCCAGAAAGTGGAGCTGTCCTCGTCGTAGGTCTGCGCGACGTTCTCCGGCGCCTGCGCGTCGCCCTGGGCGACGTACTCCTTGGCGTCCTGGATGGTGATCGGCTTGACGGGCTTCTTGTCCTCGTTGCCGCCGCCGTCACCGTCCGTGGTGTGCGTCTCCTCCGTGCCGTCGGGCTTGTTGCGGTCCATGAGCGCGTCCGCGAGCTGCCAGCTGCCGAGACCCAGAGCGGCGATCAGCAGGGCGGAGACGGCCCACTTGAGGACCTTGCCGGTGCGGCTCTGGAGCGGGGCCGGAGGCGTCGGCACGGGCTGCGTGGCGCCGGGCGCGGCGACCCGCCCGTACGACCCCTGCTGGTACGTGGTCCGCTGGTACTCCGGCGGCGCGGTGAAGGCGGGCTCCGGCGGGCGGATCCTGGGCATCTCGCCGATGGCCTTGACCAGGTCCTCCGGCGTGGTGCACGGGGGCTCCTGGCGGGACGCCGTCGCCCCGTCGTTGGCGAGCGCGCGCATGGCCAGCTCCCCGAGGCCGCGGTGGACACCGGCGCGCACCTGGTCGGGTGCGATGAGGCCGACGCCCTTGGGCAGCCCCGACAGGCCGTAAGCGTCGCTCTCGTACGGCCAGCGCTGGGTGAGCGAGGCGTACAGGAGCGCGCCGATCGCCTCGGTGTCCGTGCGCTGTGGGGTATCGGAGCTGATGCCGCGCAGCGCCGCGTTCACGGCGAGGCCGCGGATGCGCCACTGCCCGGTGGAGGTGCGCAGCACGGCGCTGGGCGTGAGCCGCAGGTGCGCGAGGCCCTCGCGGTGGGCGGCGGCCATCGCGTAGGAGATCTGGCTGACCATCTGGTACGCGTCGTGCGCTTCGAGGGAGCCGAGCGCGAGCAGCGCCGTCAGCTCGGTGGCGTCGGGCAGCCACTCGTGCACGACGTAGACGAGGTCGTTCTCCTCGACCGCGTCCAGGACCTGGACGAACCGCGGGTCGCCGAGCAGGGCCGACGAGCGGGCCGCGGCCAGGACCGAGCGGGCGCGCGGGTGGTCCGCCGGCAGCAGATGCACGCCGACGGCACGACGGAGCTTCTCGTCGACCGCACGCCAGCTGCTGAAACCGTCCAGACGAGTGACGCACTCTTCGAGGCGGTAGCGCCTGGCGAGCTTGTGACCGCTGTGCAACTCGGGCGGTGAGGACGTACGCGGGCTCACATGGGTCCCCGTCTCCGCCGTGTCCGCGGTCTCCCCACGTGTCGTGGCGGCCCGCTCGCCGGGGTCGGCCACCGTGTCGCCCGTGGCCTGCTCCGCCTTGTCCGCTTTGTCTGCCTTCGCGGTCAGCGGATCGTCACCACTGTTGTCGGCCACGTCGATGGCAGCCGTGCTCCGTTCCGCCACCGTCGTTCCTGCCTCCCCATTCGTTGCACTCACTCCGACGCCAAAGCCAATTGTGCCCACAGTCCGACGCTATGCACGACACGCGGTGGTCGCTGATGGTTGTGCGCGCCGGGGGTCCGATCAGCGGCCAAGTCGACCGCGCACCATACCGACCATCGAATTCAGTTCCTCGATCCGCATCTTGCGGGCCGCCACGTAGAAGGAGCCCAGCAGCCCCGCACCGCCGACGACCAGCGCCGCGATGGAACCGACCACGCCGTGGCCGAGCACCATCATGAGCGCGTACCCGATTCCACCGCCGATGATCGCAGCGGGCACCGACGCGAGGCACAGCCGGGCGTACGTACGCACCACGTTGGCGCCGTCCAGGTCGCCGCCGAGCCGCATGCGCAGCCGCCGCCAGGCGACACCGACGCCGATGGCGTACGCGAGACCGTACGAGAAGGCCATGCCGACGACCGCCCAGCGAGCGGGCAGGATCACGTAGCACAGGCCCGAGGCGGCGGCGTTTATGGCGGCGACGATGACCGTGTTGTAGAAGGGGGTCCGGGTGTCCTCGTACGCGTAGAAGCCGCGCAGCACCACGTACTGCACCGAGAACGGGATGAGGCCGAGCCCGAAGGCCATGAGGATGTAGCCCATGGACTGGGCGGCCTCGATGCCGCTGGAGCCGAAGAGCAGGGTGCACATCGGGACGCCGAGCGCCACGAACATGAAGGCCACCGGGACGATCGCCACGGCCGAGGTCCGCAGACCGGCGGAGATGTCGTCGCGCACGGCGCCCGGGTCGTCGTCATGGGCCGAGCGCGAGATGCGCGGCAGCATCGCGGCCATGACCGAGACCGTGATGATGGCCTGCGGCATCCCCCAGATCAGCTGGGCGTTGGAGTAGCCCAGGATGCCGGTGCCCTTGACCGGGGAGGCCTCGCCCGCCGCGGTGGCGAGCTGGGTGACGACGATGACACCGGCCTGGTTCGCGAGCACGAACAGGACCGTCCACTTGGCGAGCTTGACGGCCTTGCCCAGGCCGTGGCCCTTCCAGTCGAAGCGGAGCCGGAAGCGGAAGCCGGTCTCGCGCAGGTACGGGATCATCGCCAGCGCCTGCACGGTCAGACCGAGGAGCGTGCCGATGCCGAGGAGCCGGACGCCGTCCGCGGGGATCGTCGTCACGCCCATGTGGGACTCGGCCGCGGTCCCGTAGACCCAGATGAACATGCCGAACGTGAAGATCATCACGATGTTGTTCAGGACCGGGGTCCACATCATCGCGCCGAACTTGCCGCGGGCGTTGAGGATCTGGCCCATGACGACGTGCACACCCATGAAGAAGATCGTGGGCAGGCAGTAGCGGGCGAAGGTGACGCCGACGCTGTTGGCGGCCGTGTTCCCCGAGACCGTGTTCGACATCAGCTGGATCAGCAGCGGCGCGGCGAACACGACGACGGCGACGATCACCGCCAGGGCGACCATCACGAGGGTGAGCAGGCGATTGGCGTACGCCTCGCCGCCGTCCTCGTCCTCCTTCATGGAACGCACCAGCTGCGGCACGAACACCGAGTTCAGGCCGCCGCCGACGGTCAGGATGTAGATCATCGTCGGCAGCGTGTAGGCGACGGTCCAGGTGTCGCCGAGGAGGCCGGCGCCGAGCGCCGCGGTGATCACCATGGTGCGGACGAAGCCGGTGAGTCGGGAGACGAGCGTGCCTGCCGCCATCACGGCGCTCGACTTCATGAGGCTCGACGCGCGGCCGCTCTTCTTGGGGGCGGCGGCGGGTACGGGAGCGGGCGCGGGCGCCTGGAGCGGGGCCTGGCCGAGGAACTGGGTCGGGTCGTCGACCGGCATCTCGGCCGGAGCGTGGCCCTGGCCGTAGCCGGACTGCGGCGCCGGAGCACCGGCCCCGCCGTAGCCGGACTGCGGCGCCGGAGCACCGGCCCCGCCGTAGCCGGACTGGGGCGCGGGGGCCCCGTTCGCGCCGTAGCCGGACTGCGGTGCCGGAGCGCGGCCTCCGCCGTACCCCGGCTGCTGGTCGCGGAAGAGGTGCGCGAAGGCGTCCGGCTCGTGCCGCTCCTCACCGGCCTGCGTCACCAGGTCGTCGACGCCGACGAACTGCGTCGTCCGCGCGTCGTCCCCGTACGGCAGGTACTGGGAGGGCCCCTCGGGCTCCGGTGCCGGCGTCTGTGCCCACACCCGGGGGTCGGGCTGGTACTGGCCGGCCGGCGGCGGGGCGTACAGCGGGCCGGGTGCCTGGTAGGTGCCCGGAGGCGGCGGCGGGTGCGCGGCGCGGTCGTAGAGCGCCTCGGTCACCGGGTCCTGGGCGGAGAGGTCGTGCGCCCGGTACGGGTCCTGCTGGTACGCGTCCTGGAGGTACGCGTCCTGCGGATAGGCGTCAGGGGCGTGCTGCGGCGGCGGGACCTGCCCGCCGTCCCCGCGGGGGTCGGCGTACGGGCGGCCGTCGCCCGCGGCGGAGCCACCCGAGCCCTGCCCACGGTCACCGTCGTACGGCGCGTTCATGGATACCCCACCTCATCGTCCCCGGCCCACCGGCCACGACATCGCTCAACGGTCCACTCTCTCACCCGGGCCCGACGGGGCCGCGCTTTCCGGAGCGGTGTCCGCCGTCGGGTCACTCGGCTGCTCCGGAACGTCCGCGAGCGCGGTGGGAGACTTCGCATCCTGTGACTCGTCCGGCGCTGCCGCGGTTCCTGCGTCCTGCGGGCCGTCCGCAGGCTGCTGCGCGGCCGCGGCGCGCTTGCGCTGGGTGTACATGCGGAAACCGGCCAGGACCAGCAGGAGGACGCCGCCGCCGATGACGAGCATCACGGTCGGCGTGATCTCGGTGGCGTCCACCTTGAAGTCGATCTCTTCGCCGTAGGGCCGGCCGTCCTCGGTGAAGAGCTGGGCGTGGACGGTGATCGGTCCGGTGGCCTTGGCGGTGGTGGTGAACTTCACTGACTGGCTGTGGCCACTGGCGATCTTCACCGCCTGGTCCTCGGAGATGCCGTCGCCGATCTTGAGGCGGGTGCCGTTGGCGGACGTGAGGCGCAGGACGAGGTGGTCGACGTCCTGCCACAGGTTGTTCTGCACGGACACCGGGATGGTCGCGCTGCGCCCCGACAGCCGCATCCCGGACTTGTCGATCAGCTTGACCTGATTGGTGATGTCGAAGAGGTACGCCGCGACACCGTCGCGGAACGACGCGGAGGCGCCGGCCCTGCCCCGCCAGGACGTGGACATCTCGCGGTCCATCGCCCGTCCGAAGGGCGTCACCACGCGCGACTGGTCGGTCAGGACGACCTTGAAGTTCTCGAGGTCGTCCTGGGTGCCCTGGATCTGCCGGAACGCCGCGTCCGACAGTTCCTGCCCGGTCAGCGACTTCGGGTAGGTCCTGGGGACCCGTGTGGTCGCGCCCGGATCGGGCTTGGCCGTGGTGGCGGCCGACAGGCTCTGCGGCTGCGACCAGGTGCTGTCCTGGAGCGCGTGCAGTGCCTTGGCCATCGCGTGGGCCTGACTCGTGGTGGGCATCCGCTGCGGGGCCACCACGACGCTGCGCTGCCGGTCCGTCTGCCTGGTGAGCATCAGGCTCTGGGCCAGGAACTCCTGGACGGCCAGTGTGGAGTTCTCGGCGCGGGTCATGTCGCCCTGGAACGCCGTGGACAGCCGGGCGTCGGCGACCACGGCCGTGGCGCCGCCGCCGATGGGCCGCGCGGCCGACGGGGTGTACGTGAGGCCGCCGGTCTCCCGGAAGGAGTCGCTGCGCGCGATGATCTTGTCGGCGCCCGCGGAGGTGGCGACCTGGACGATGTCCGGGTCGACCGCGCCTTCGGCGGGCCATGCGTAGGACGTGTCGGCCTTCACGTGCAGGATCGTGTCCACCGTGGAGACGGCGGCGTCCGTGGCGTCCTTGAGGTGGCCGAGCGAGCCGGTGATCTTGGTGCCCGAGTGCGCGAGGGACGCCAGGTCCGGATCGGCGAACGGCAGGGTGACCACCTTGCGGTCCTCGACGGCCTTCTGCAGGTCGGCCAGCCACTCCTTGGCGATCGCCTGGTCCTTGCCGGTCGTGAACTCCCCGTCGGCGCCCTTGATCTTGTACGTCTCCGTCATCGCGTCGACGGAGGCGAGCAGGTCCGGGTCGATCACCCAGGTGACGTCGAGGTCGTCGCCGAGCGCCAGCATCTGCTGGAGGCGACCGCCGGGGGCGATCTCCCTGGCGAGGCTGTCGTCGTTGAAGACGGGCGTCTGCTGCTCGTTCGTGCCGGTCTCGGCGGTGAGGTGGGTGTCGGAGATCAGCGGCCACAAGGCCGTCGTCCGCGTCTTGGTGCCGCCGCCGGAGGGCTGCCAGGGCAGGAAGGTCCGCTGGATGCCGAGCGTCTGCTGGAACGGCAGAGCGGCCGTCTGGCCCATGAGGGCGACGCTGATCTGGTAGACCCCGTCGGCGCCGAGGTGCAGCTCCTTGACCGGCACCGACAGGGCGAAGTCCTGCGTGGCGCCGGGCGCCAGCTTCGCGACCTTCCGGGCGTACTTGCTGGCGACCTCCGTGCCGTCGGGGGAGCCGCCCGTGCCGCTCTTCGCGGCGGCGTCGAGCGACGAGCGCGCCCCGTAGGAGGTGCCGACCCGCAGGCCCAGATGCGCGCCGGTGACGGCCTGCTTGCCGTTGTTCTTGACCGTGCCGCGAACCGTGAGGGTGTCCTGCGCGGTCGGCGCGGTGGGCGAGAGCTGGTTCACGGCCACGTCGACCGTGCTCGTGCCGCTCGCCTTCGCGGCGGCGGTCGTGGGAGCGGAGGCCGCCGCGGGGGCGGCACCGGACAGCAGGGGCAGCGCGGTCAGGAGCGGCGCCGCGGCGAGCAGTACGCCGGTGCGCCGCAGCAGACGGCGGGCAGGAGAGGGACTCATCCCTGGGAAGTCTGCCGCCTCGGCCACGCGCTCGTCCGTCCCTCGTCGTCGTCAGTGGTCGCAGATGTGTCCACGCATGGTAACGAGGCGCACTGTGGCTGAGTGCCCCGGTCCGCTCCACAAGATCGTGGAGCCAGGGTAGGGGGCCGCCGCGGTGGGCCGTGCCACGGCCCCGGGAAACGGTTCGGTCCGGGTGCTCCGCGGCACGTACCCTGTCCTGTTGTGCCGAACGCCAATGAAGACACCCCCAGTGCCCTGAGCCAGGTGCAGCGCCTCGCGGTCAGCGAGCTGCTGCGGGTCTCGCCTGTCGCAGACGACCTCGCCCGCCGATTCCAGGAGGCCGGGTTCTCTCTCGCCCTGGTCGGCGGCTCGGTCCGGGACGCACTGCTCGGCCGGCTCGGCAACGACCTGGACTTCACGACGGACGCCCGGCCCGAGGACGTACTGAAGATCGTCCGACCGTGGGCCGACGCGGTCTGGGAGGTCGGGATCGCCTTCGGCACCGTCGGCTGCCAGAAGGACGCCCGCGTCGGCGACGTCGAGCAGAGTTTCCAGGTCGAGGTCACGACGTACCGGTCCGAGGCGTACGACGGCACGTCGCGCAAGCCCGAGGTGTCGTACGGGCAGTCCATCGAGGAAGACCTCGTGCGGCGCGACTTCACCGTGAACGCGATGGCGGTGGCCCTTCCGGAGAAGGAGTTCATCGACCCGCACGGCGGTCTCGAGGATCTGGCGGCGCGCGTCCTGCGCACACCGGGCACGCCCGAGGACTCCTTCTCCGACGACCCGCTGCGCATGATGCGGGCCGCGCGTTTCGCCGCGCAGCTCGACTTCGAGGTGGATCCCGGCGTCGTCGCCGCGATGACGGCCATGGCCGGACGGATCGAGATCGTCTCGGCGGAGCGCGTGCGGGACGAGCTGAACAAGCTGATCCTCTCCACGCACCCCCGCAAGGGCCTGACCCTCTTGGTCGACACGGGCCTGGCCGACCACGTCCTGCCCGAACTGCCCGCCCTGCGCCTCGAGCGGGACGAGCACCACCGGCACAAGGACGTCTACGACCACTCGCTGATCGTGCTCGAGCAGGCCATGGCCCTGGAGACCGACGGTCCCGACCTGACGCTGCGCCTCGCCGCGCTGCTGCACGATATCGGCAAGCCGCGGACGCGCCGCTTCGAGCCGGACGGGCGCGTCTCCTTCCACCACCATGAGGTGGTCGGCGCCAAGATGACGAAGAAGCGCATGACAGCGCTCAAGTACTCCAACGAGCTCGTGAAGGACGTCTCGCGCCTCGTCGAGCTGCACCTGCGCTTCCACGGGTACGGCACCGGTGAGTGGACGGACTCCGCGGTACGTCGCTACGTGCGGGATGCCGGTCCCCTGCTGGAGCGGCTGCACAAGCTGACCAGGTCCGACTGCACGACACGCAACAAGCGCAAGGCGAATGCCCTGTCCCGCGCCTACGACGGACTCGAAGAGCGCGTCGCCCGGCTGCAGGAGCAGGAGGAGCTGGACTCGATCCGCCCGGACCTCGACGGCAACCAGATCATGGAGATCCTGGGTATCGGGCCGGGCCCCGCGATCGGCCAGGCGTACAAGTTCCTGCTGGAGCTGCGCCTGGAGAACGGGCCGATGGAGCAGGAAGCGGCCGTTGCGGCGCTCAAGGAGTGGTGGGCGGAGCGTCCGCAGGACTAGGACGGGCACCGGGTGACACGTCGGGGCTGTTTCACGTGAAACAGCCCCGACGTGTCATGAACCTTCCTGGAGCGCGCCGATGTTTCACGTGAAACATGTGCGTCGGCGTCCGTGTCAGACGGTGTTCTTCACCTGGGAGTCGAAGCGGACCGTGATGAGGGCGACGGCGCCGTAGAGCCCCGCGACGAGCGCCACCAAGGGCACCGAGCGCCCGTCGGGCGGCAGCATCAGGGCGGCTACTGCGGCCGCGCCGACGAACGAGATGTTGAAGAGCACGTCATAGACGGAGAAGACCCGTCCGCGAAAGCCGTCGTCGACCGAGGACTGCACGACCGTGTCGGTGGCGATCTTCGCGCCTTGAGTCGTGAGTCCCAGGACGAAGGCAGCCACCAAAGTGGGGGCGGGTTCGAAGGGAAGCCCCAGGGCGAGCTCCAGGACGGCGGCCAGCCCGGCGCAGACCGCGATCCAGCCGCCCGCTCCGAACCGCCCTGTGGCGGTGGGGGTCACGAGCGCCGCGACGAAGAACCCCGCTCCTGAGATGCCCAGGGCGAGGCCGAGGAGCGCCAGCCCTTCGGACTCCGTGGACGACCAGGCGTACCGGCACAGCATGAGGACCATCACGAGCAGGGCGCCGTAGCAGAACCGCATGACCGTGATCGCGGCCAGTGCGCGCGCCGCGGGGCGCCGGGAGGCGAGATGGCGTACGCCGTCGCGCAGGTCCCGTGCTGTGCCTGACAGCGCCGTCCCGAGCCGTGGCCGCACCAGTTCCGGATCCGGCCCGAGGAGCTCTGTCCCGAGGCGGAGCGAGGCCAGTGCGGCGCAGAGGTAGAGGGCGGCGCCAGCCAGCACGACTGCCGCGTCCGAGTCCGGGCCGACGAGGCGCACGACGAAGGCGAGCCCGCCGCCGAGCGTCGCGGCGAGGGTCCCCGCTGTCGGTGAGAGCGAATTGGCCACCACGAGGCGGTCGGCGTCGACGACGCGGGGCAGCGCGGCCGAGAGCCCGGCGAGGACGAAGCGGTTGACCGCGGTGACGCACAGGGCGGAGGCGTAGAACAGCCAGTCCGGCGCGTGACTCAGCATGAGGGCGGCTGTCGCGGAGGCCAGCAGTACCCGCAGCAGGTTGCCGTAGAGGAAGACCTGGCGGCGGCGCCAGCGGTCGAGGAGAACGCCCGCGAAGGGGCCCACGAGGGAGTAGGGCAGCAGCAGGACGGCCATCGCCGAGGCAATGGCGCCGGGCGAGGTCTGCTTCTCGGGGGAGAAGACGACGTACGTGGCCAGGGCGACCTGGTAGACGCCGTCCGCGCCCTGAGAGAGCAGGCGAAGCGCGAGGAGACGCCGGAAGTCGCGCAGGCGCAACAGGACGCGCAGGTCACCAACGACAGCCATGGGCACAGCCTCACATAGGGGAAGGCCCCCGGGTCGCACGGAGGGTGCGGTCCGGGGGCCTCGACAGCCCTCAGGTGACGCGGTGTTTCACGTGAAACACCGCGTCCGGAGGAAGGTCAGCGCTCGACCTCGCCCTTGATGAACTTCTCGACGTTCTCGTAGGCCTCGTCGTCGAAGTACTGCACCGGCGGGGACTTCATGAAGTACGAGGAGGCGGAGAGGATCGGGCCGCCGATGCCGCGGTCCTTGGCGATCTTCGCGGCGCGCAGGGCGTCGATGATGACACCCGCGGAGTTCGGGGAGTCCCAGACCTCGAGCTTGTACTCCAGGTTCAGCGGGACCTCGCCGAAGGCGCGACCCTCGAGGCGGACGTAGGCCCACTTGCGGTCGTCGAGCCACGCGACGTAGTCGGACGGGCCGATGTGGACGTTCTTCTCGCCCAGCTCACGGTCGCGGATCTGCGAGGTGACGGCCTGCGTCTTCGAGATCTTCTTCGACTCGAGGCGGTCCCGCTCGAGCATGTTCTTGAAGTCCATGTTGCCGCCGACGTTGAGCTGCATGGTGCGCTCGAGACGGACACCGCGGTCCTCGAACAGCTTCGCCATCACGCGGTGCGTGATGGTCGCGCCGACCTGCGACTTAATGTCGTCGCCGACGATCGGGACGCCCGCCTCGGTGAACTTGTCAGCCCACTCCTTGGTGCCGGCGATGAAGACCGGAAGGGCGTTGACGAAGGCGACCTTGGCGTCGATGGCGCACTGGGCGTAGAACTTCGCCGCGTCCTCGGAACCGACGGGCAGGTAGCAGACGAGAACGTCGACCTGCTTGTCCTTGAGGATCTGGACGACGTCGACCGGGGCCTCGTCGGACTCCTCGATCGTCTCGCGGTAGTACTTGCCCAGACCGTCCAGCGTGTGGCCACGCTGGACCTGCACGCCCGAGTTCGGGACGTCGCAGATCTTGATGGTGTTGTTCTCGGAGGCGCCGATGGCGTCCGCGAGGTCCAGGCCGACCTTCTTCGCGTCGACGTCGAACGCGGCGACGAACTCGACGTCACCGACGTGGTACTCGCCGAACTGGACGTGCATGAGGCCGGGGACCTTGGTCTCCGGGTCTGCGTCCTTGTAGAACTCGACGCCCTGCACCAGCGAGGCGGCGCAGTTGCCCACGCCAACGATGGCTACGCGAACCGAACCCATTCCGGTTGCTCCCTGTGTGTACTGGTGAAGTCCTGAGCGGACTTCACGTGGCGGTGTCGTCGGACGGATCCGGCCGGGTGCTGTCCCGGTGCCGGGGCAGGCCGCCCGTCTCTCCAGATGTGTCTTGCTGAGCTGCGTCCCCCGGGCCCGGCCGGCGCTGGTCGCGGCCCGCGCGCTCGCTCTCGATCAGCTCGTTCAGCCAGCGCACCTCGCGCTCCACGGACTCCATGCCGTGGCGCTGCAACTCGAGCGTGTAGTCGTCCAGGCGCTCCCGGGTGCGGGCGAAGGAGAGGCGCATCTTTTCGAGTCGCTCCTCCAGCCGGCTGCGACGGCCTTCGAGCACGCGCATGCGTACGTCGCGTGACGTCTGCCCGAAAAAGGCGAAACGCGCGGCGAAGTGCTCGTCCTCGTAGGCGTCGGGGCCGGTCTGCGAGAGCAGTTCCTCGAAGTGCTCCTTACCTTCTGCCGTCAACCGGTAGACGATCTTGGCGCGACGCCCCGTGAGTGCCGCGGGCCCGTCAGCGGGACCCGCACCCGGTTCCTCGATCAACCAGCCGCTCGCGACCAGCGTCTTGAGGCAGGGGTACAGCGTCCCGTAACTGAAGGCGCGGAAGACGCCCAGTGACGTATTGAGTCGTTTGCGCAGCTCATAGCCGTGCATCGGGGACTCGCGGAGCAGGCCGAGTACGGCGAACTCAAGGATGCCGGAGCGCCGGCTCATCGTCGCCTCCTCACTGTCGCGGTCCCATGTATCGACTCTTTATGTCGTGCTGATGTATCGGCTCGATACATCTCGACGATAGAACGACCCTCCGATTGCGACAAGGGGGATCACGGTGAACGGCGTCACATCAAGGATTCAAAGGAAGCAACTTGCCTGTTTTGGGGTGAACTTCGACCCTCGGTGGGTTTTGACGGTGCGTAGTCTGTCCGCCATGCAGACCACCGGGAACCATGTGATGCCTGGGGGCGTCGTTGTCCCAGGTGCAGTGCGGGTGAGTGCCGGGAGCGGCGCATCCGTACTCCGGGGGGACCGGAAACCAGACGCCGTTTCCAGGCGCGCGTGGCCGCGCCTGCCCGAGGAGTAGTCGTTCGATGAGCGAGCACCGTCGCAAACCGCCGCAGCCGCAGGGCGGCGGGCGCGCCGCGGCCCGACGCGGAGCGTCAGCAGAACCGCCGGGCCGCCGTGCGGCGCCCCGCGGCAGCACCGCGTCGCCCTCCGGTTCCTACGATCCCCCGAGTTCCTCGGGCTCGTACGGCAGCCCCGACGAGGACCGGCCCTGGGGAGGCCGTGCGGAGGCCCGCCGGGCCGCCCAGCGCGGCACTGGAGGCCGTCGCCGGGGCGCCCCCGAGGGGGGCGGGGCTGGGCGCGGTGGCGCCGGCGGAGGAGGCCGCCGCGGTGGCGGCGGTCCCGAGGGCCCGGGCCGCGGCAGGGGCCGGGGCGCGGGGCGCCCGCAGAAGAAGCGGTTCATCGACTACCCGCGCGCGGGCAAGTACGGCGCCGCCCGGTTCGTGCCGTCCTGGAAGCAGGTCGTCGGTACGTGCTTCGGCTTCATGCTGCTCGGGATCGGCGCGTTCGGCATCGGCCTGCTGGTCGTCTCCGTGCCGATCGAGGCGCAGGCGGCGCAGGCCCAGTCGAACGTCTTCTACTGGGACGACGGCACGCAGATGGCCGCGACGGGCGGTAAGCAGAACCGCCAGATCGTGCCGCTGGACGAGATCCCGAAGTCCATGCGCAACGCGGTCATCTCGGCGGAGAACGCCTCGTTCTACGACGACTCCGGCGTGGACCCGATGGGCATCGCGCGCGCGATGTTCAACATGGCGCGCGGCGGCCAGACGCAGGGTGGTTCGACCATCACCCAGCAGTACGTGAAGAACGCGATGCTGGACGACCAGTCGCAGTCGATCTCCCGTAAGGCGAAGGAACTCTTCATCTCGGTGAAGGTCGGCGCCACGGTCGACAAGGACGACATCCTCAAGGGGTACCTCAACACCGCGTACTTCGGGCGCAACGCCTACGGCATCCAGGCGGCTGCGCGCGCCTACTTCGACACCAATTCCCGCGACCTGACGCCCGAGCAGAGCATCTTCCTCGCCTCGATGCTCAAGGGCCCGAACCTCTACAACCCCGACGGGGGCATCGGCGAGGCCGCGACGCCGGCCGCCAACAAGGCGCGTGCCGAGTCGCGCTGGAAGTGGATCGCCGACCGTGAGGTCGAGGTCGGGAACATGACCGAGGCCGAGCGCAGCAGCCTCAAGGGCTTCCCGCAGACCAAGAAGCAGAAGTCCGCGCTCTCCGGGCAGACCGGCTACCTGGTGGACATCGCCAAGGACTACGTCACCAAGAAGAGCCACATCACGCCCGAGGCCCTGGAGATGGGCGGCTACAAGATCTACACGACCTTCAACAAGAAGAAGGTCGAAGATATGCAGAAGGCAGTGAAGGCGACCGAGGACACCTTCCTCGACCCCAAGCACCGGGAGAAGGACAAGTACGTCCAGTTCGGTGCCGGCTCGGTCGATCCGAACACTGGCGCCATCGTGGCCCTGTACGGCGGCGCGGGCTACGACCAGGACCACTACACGAACAACGCCAACACCGCGGGTGTGCCGGTCGGCTCCACCTGGAAGCCCTTCGTACTGGCCTCCGCGATGCAGTACGGCACCTACAAGTCGGACGAGAAGCCGATCTCGCCGATGAGCCTGTACAACGGCAACGACCTCGTCGTGATCAAGGACCGCAACGGCGAGCCCATCCGGGCGGCCGACGGCACGCCGTTCCGGCAGAAGAACGAGAGCACCAGGGCGTGGGGCGACATCACCCTGCGCAAGGCCATGGAGCAGTCGGTCAACTCGCCGTTCGTCCAGCTCGGCATCGACGTGGGCCTGGACAAGACACGCGAGCTTGCCGCGAAGACCGGCATCCTGGAGTCCAGCTTCGACCAGGGCAACCTGAACAACGCCTCCTTCTCCCTGGGTACCTCCACGCCGTCCGCCATCCGTATGGCGGACGCCTACGGGTCGTTCGCCACGTCAGGCACGCACTATGAGCCGTACTCCGTCACCAAGGCCGTCGACAAGAACGGCAGCGCGCTTCCGGGCTTCGAGAAGCCGAAGTCGAGCGAGGCCATGCCGGCGTCCGTGGCGGACAACGTCACCGATGTCCTGCAGAACGTGGTGAAGAACGGTACGGGCAAGAAGGTGGCCGACATCGGCTTCCCCGTCGCCGGCAAGACCGGTACGACGGACGAGAACAAGTCGGCCTGGTTCGTGGGGTACACCCCGGAGCTCTCGACGGCCGTCACGCTCTTCCGTACCGACCCCCGGTCCAACGGCAAGAAGCTGCTGTCCATGAACGGCACGGGTGGCGTCACCTCCATCCACGGTGGTGACATCCCGGCGCAGATCTGGAAGGACTACACGGCGGCCGCCCTGAAGGGCGTCGACCACAAGGACTTCCCCGATCCCGAGAAGATCGGTCAGATCGTCGGCACGCCGACGCCCACTCCGACGCCGACCCCGACCGTGAAGCCGTCCCCGACCGAGACGAAGACGGTCGAGCCCTCCACGACGCCGTCCACCAGCCCGACGCCGACGACCAGCGAGTCGTGCAGCAAGTGGGCGTGGAACTGCGGCGAGGACGACGGCGGCACGACCAATGGCGGCAACGACGCCGGCGGTACGGACGGTGGGGTGACCTCGTCGCCGACGGAGAGCGCCACCGAAGGGCCAGGGAACCCCAGAGGCCAGCAGAACGGCGGCGGCCTCTTCGGAGGGACGGGATAGACCCTTCGAACCTAGGCCCTGAGGGCTGTGCGCGGATCCCGGACGGGAACCCGCGCACGGCCCTCAGTCGTTGCTGGGGCGGGTGGTGGGGCCCAAGGCGGGATGGAGCGGTCCTCGCCGTCAGTGCCCGGCCCTCGCCGTCTTCTCAGCCGCGTACGGCAGGATGTGCGGCATGCCCAGTGCTGAGACGACGTATGTGAGCCGACAGGAGCCGGAGCCGGTCCGGCCGACCCGGGAGGACGAGGTCGCCGCGGCCGGCAGCGAGCTCATCGGCGGCCCCGTCGGACGGCGGGCGCTGATCGGCCGCTCGTGGTGGACGCCGGTCCGCGTCATCGCCCTGGTGATGCTCGGCATGTTCGCGCTCGGCATGATCCAGAAGTTCCCCTGCTACGACGGATCGTGGTTCTACGGAGCGAGCTCCCAGTACACGCACGCGTGCTACTCGGACATTCCGCACCTCTACCAGGGGCGTGGGTTCGCCGACGGCCTGGTGCCGTACTTCGACAAGCTCCCCGGCGACATGGAGTACCTCGAGTACCCGGTGCTCACCGGCGTCTTCATGGAGGTCGCCTCCTGGCTGACGCCGGGCAGCGGCACCATCCAGCACCAGGAACAGGTGTACTGGATGGTCAACGCCGGGATGCTGATGATCTGCGCCGCGGTCATCGCCGTCTGCGTCGCCCGCACGCACCGCCGCAGGCCCTGGGACGGCCTTCTGGTGGCCCTGGCGCCCGCCTTCGCGCTGACGGCCACCATCAACTGGGATCTCTTCGCTGTGGCGCTCACAGCGGCCGCGATGCTGATGTGGTCGCGGGGCCGCGCGCTCGCCTTCGGTGTCCTGCTCGGACTCGCGACCGCCGCCAAGCTCTACCCCGTCCTGCTGCTCGGGCCGCTGTTCGTGCTGTGCTGGCGGGCCGGCAAGTGGCGGTCCTTCGTCGTCGCGACCGCCGGTGCGGCGCTCTCGTGGCTCGTGGTGAACGTGCCGGTCATGCTCCTCGCGCGCGACGGCTGGTCGAAGTTCTACACGTTCAGCCAGGAGCGCGGCGTGGACTTCGGCTCCTTCTGGCTGATCATCTCCCAGCACCGGGACACACCGCTCGACACCGACGTGGTCAACACGCTGGCCACGCTCCTGATGGTGCTCGCCTGCCTCGGCGTCGCGGCCCTCACACTGACCGCGCCGCGCCGCCCGCGCTTCGCCCAGCTGGCCTTCCTGGTCGTGGCCGCGTTCATCCTCACCAACAAGGTGTACTCGCCGCAGTACGTCCTGTGGCTGATCCCGCTCGCCGCCCTGGCGCGGCCGAAGTGGCGGGACTTCCTGATCTGGCAGGCCTGCGAGGTCGCCTACTTCCTGGGGATCTGGCTGTACCTCGCCTACACGACCAGCGGGGACAAGCACCAGGGGCTGCCGACCGACGGCTATCAACTGGCGATCGCCGCCCACTTGGTGGGGACGCTCTACCTGTGTGCCGTCGTCATCCGCGACATCTGGCTGCCGGACCGGGACGTGGTGCGCCGCTCGGGTGGGGACGACCCGTCGGGCGGCGTCCTGGACGGCGCGGAGGACGCCTTCGTCCTGGGGTACGCCGCCCACCCGCCACGGCACGCGGACCATGGCGCGGACCAGGCGCCGCCGGTGAACTGGGGCAAGGATCCGGGTCGTTCGCTCTGAGCGAACACCCCGCACGCAGGGAACGACATCGGGGCCGGGCACCTCCTAGGTGCCCGGCCCCGATGTCGTTCGTCTTCAGTGGAAGGCGGCTCAGCGGTCCACGAGCCGGTCGAACTGCGTGGTGGTGTGACGCAGATGGGCCACCAGCTCCTCGCCCACCTTCGGCTCGGCGGCGTCCGACGGCACGAACAGGATCGACACCTGCATGTGCGGCGGCTCGGCGAACCAGCGCTGCTTGCCGGACCAGACGTACGGCGCGAGGTTGCGGTTCACCGTCGCGAGGCCGGCGCGGGCGACGCCCTTGGCGCGGGGCATGACGCCGTGCAGCGCCTTCGGGGCCTCCAGGCCCACGCCGTGCGACGTGCCGCCCGCCACGACCACGAGCCAGCCGTCGGAGGCCGCCTTCTGCTGGCGGTAGCCGAACCGGTCGCCCTTCGCGACCCGCGTGACGTCCAGGACGGCGCCGCGGTACTCGGTCGCCTCGTGGTCGCCCAGCCACAGCCGCGTGCCGATCCGCGCACGGAAGCGGGTCTGCGGGAACTGCTGCTGCAGCCGCGCCAGCTCCTCGGCCTTGAGATGGCTGACGAACATGGTGTGCAGCGGCAACCGGGCCGCGCGCAGCCGGTCCATCCAGCCGATGACCTCCTCGACGGCGTCCGAGCCGTCGGTGCGGTCGAGCGGCAGGTGGATCGCGAAGCCCTCCAGGCGCACGTCCTGGATGGCGTGGGCGAGCTGCGGCAGGTCCTGCTCGGTCACGCCGTGCCGCTTCATCGAGGACATGACCTCGATGACGACGCGGGCGCCGACGAGGCCGTGCACGCCGTCGACGGAGGAGACGGAGCGGATGACGCGGTCGGGCAGCGGAACCGGTTCCTCGCCCCGCCGGAACGGGGTCAGGACCAGCAGGTCGCCGCTGAACCAGTCCTTGATCCGGGCGGCTTCGTACGTGGTTCCGACGGCGAGGATGTCGGAGCCGAGGCGGGTGGCCTCCTCCGCGAGCCGTTCGTGGCCGAAGCCATATCCGTTGCCCTTGCAAACGGGCACGAGCCCCGGAAACTGCTCGAGCACGTGCTTGTGGTGTGCCCGCCAGCGCGCGGTGTCGACGTAGAGCGTGAGCGCCATGGCCGGTCCCGGAACCTTTCTCGTGGCTGCGGTGTATCAGAGGTATGAAGAGTCTTTGGAGCTACGTGAATTGTGCCGGGTCCGCCGGGAAGGCGGCGCGGGGTGTGCCGGGACGGGTCGCGCGGGACGTCGTGCCCGGCCCGCGGTCAGCGTCGGGACATGTACATGTCCAGCGCCTTGTGCAGCAGCTTGTTGAGCGGGAAGTCCCACTCACCGAGGTACTCGGCGGCCTCGCCACCCGTACCGACCTTGAACTGGATCAGGCCGAAGAGGTGGTCGGTCTCGTCGAGGGAGTCGCTGATGCCGCGCAGGTCGTAGACCGTGGCGCCGAGCGCGTAGGAGTCGCGGAGCATCCGCCACTGCATCGCGTTCGAGGGCCGGACCTCGCGCCCGATGTTGTCGGAGGCGCCGTAGGAGTACCAGACGTGTCCGCCGACGACGAGCATCGTCGCCGCCGAGAGGTTCACCCCGTTGTGGCGCGCGAAGTACAGCCGCATGCGGTTGGGGTCCTCGGAGTTGAGAGCCGTCCACATGCGCTGGAAGTAGGAGAGCGGGCGGGGCCGGAAGTGGTCGCGCACGGCCGTGATCTCGTACAGCCGCTGCCACTCGGCGAGGTCCTGGTAGCCGCCCTGGACGACCTCGACGCCCGCCTTCTCGGCCTTCTTGATGTTGCGGCGCCACAGCTGGTTGAAGTTCTTGTGGACCTCTTCGAGCGAGCGGTTGGCGAGCGGCACCTGGAAGACGTAGCGCGGCTGCACGTCGCCGAAGCCGGCGCCGCCGTCCTCGCCCTGCTGCCAGCCCATGCGGCGCAGCTTGTCGGCGACCTCGAAGGCGCGGGGCTCGATGAAGTCCGCCTCGATGTCGCGCAGGCGCTTCACATCCGGGTCCTGGATGCCCTTCTTGATCGACGTGGCTTCCCAGCGCCGGATGATGACGGGCGGGCCCATCTTCACGGAGAAGGCGCCCTGCTGCTTGAGGTGCGCCAGCATCGGGCGGAGCCAGTCGTCGAGGTTGGGCGCGAACCAGTTGATCACCGGTCCCTCGGGGAGGTACGCGAGATACCGCTTGATCTTGGGGAGCTGGCGGTAGAGGACCAGGCCCGCGCCGACCATCTCGCCGGTGCGGTCGTCGAACCAGCCCATGTTCTCCGAGCGCCATTCGGCCTTCACATCAGCCCAGGCCGGGACCTGCATGTGGCTAGCCGCGGGCAGGCTCTGGAGGTATGCCAGATGCTGCTCACGGCTGATGGTCCTCAGGGTCAGGCTCATTCGGGGCGCTCCTCGGGCTGGTGTGTCCCCATGGGTACAGGGGCTCCGGCTCTCGCGCGAAGCCTACTGCGCCCTGTGAGCGCCCCGACTGGCCGTATGGGAGGTCGAGCCCCTTGAGAGGGCTGACCTCAGCCGATGACGCCGCCGAAGAGGCCGCCATGGGCCATACCGATGAAGAAGCCGACCGCGGACGCGCCGAGACCCATGATCAGGGCGAAGCGCTCCCGGGTCGTCACGGAGACGTACTGGCCGTAGGCGCCGGTGAAGATGCCGATGAGGCCGGCCCAGGAGCTGAGCAGGTGGAGGTTGTGCCAGAGCGAGGTGACGAGGGCGAGGATGCCGAGCACCGCGGTCACCCAGAGCAAGGTGTCCGGGACCGGATGGGACTTCCCGTCCGTGGCGAAGAGAGAGCCTGCGCTGGTGCTGTTCGGTCGCATTGCTTGTGCCATGAGGGCACCTCCTGCGGAAGGCGGCGCATCGTAGCGCCATACACACCCGACGTGTACAGGTTGCGGTCCTCTGCTGCCGGATTTCAACCGGAAGCCGCGGTGCGGGTAGTCTGTACCGTCTGCAACGGTGTCTGCACTTGTCCCTACGAAGGACCAGTACCCACTGATCGGCTCGACTCTCCTCCGAGAGGGCGGATTGTCAGTGGTCGCCGATACCGTCGCTCACGCATAACAACCCTCCTGCCACGGAACGACCGTGGCCGCTGAGTCCAAAGGAGGTGGGTTCCACATGCGTCACTACGAGGTGATGGTCATCCTCGACCCCGATCTCGAGGAGCGTGCTGTCTCCCCGCTGATCGAGAACTTCCTCTCCGTCGTCCGTGAGGGCAACGGAAAGGTCGAGAAGGTCGACACCTGGGGCCGTCGTCGTCTCTCGTACGAGATCAAGAAGAAGCCCGAGGGCATCTACTCGGTCATCGACCTGCAGGCGGAGCCTGCGGTCGTCAAGGAGCTCGACCGGCAGATGAACCTGAACGAGTCGGTCCTCCGGACCAAGGTCCTCCGTCCCGAGACCCACTGAACTTCCTAGTTCAGCGGTCCTGGGATTTCGAGTAGCAGCAAGCAGTCCGCAGCAAACCCGCCGAGAGGTACCCCATGGCAGGCGAGACCGTCATCACGGTCGTCGGCAATCTTGTCGACGATCCCGAGCTGCGCTTCACCCCCTCCGGTGCGGCGGTCGCGAAGTTCCGTGTCGCGTCCACTCCCCGCACCTTCGACCGGCAGACCAATGAGTGGAAGGACGGCGAGAGCCTGTTCCTGACCTGCTCGGTCTGGCGTCAGGCGGCGGAGAACGTCGCGGAGTCGCTCCAGCGAGGCATGCGCGTCATCGTGCAGGGCCGGCTGAAGCAGCGGTCCTACGAGGACCGTGAGGGCGTCAAGCGCACGGTCTACGAGCTGGACGTCGAGGAAGTCGGCGCCAGCCTGCGCAGCGCCACGGCCAAGGTCACCAAGACCAGCGGCCGCGGTGGCCAGGGCGGTTACGGCGGCGGCGGTGGCGGCGGCCAGCAGGGCGGCGGCTGGGGCGGTGGCTCCGGCGGCGGCCAGCAGCAGGGTGGCGGCGGTGCTCCCGCCGACGACCCCTGGGCGACCAGTGCTCCTGCCGGCGGCGGCCAGCAGCAGGGCGGCGGCGGTGGCGGCTGGGGCGGAAGCTCCGGCGGCTCCGGCGGCGGCTACTCGGACGAGCCCCCCTTCTAGCCCTCGGGCCGAAGGTGGGCCGTACCCCCACTTCTTGATCACACAGGAGATACACCATGGCGAAGCCGCCTGTGCGCAAGCCGAAGAAGAAGGTCTGCGCTTTCTGCAAGGACAAGGTCACGTACGTGGACTACAAGGACACGAACATGCTGCGGAAGTTCATTTCCGACCGCGGCAAGATCCGTGCCCGCCGCGTGACCGGCAACTGCACGCAGCACCAGCGTGACGTCGCCACGGCCGTGAAGAACAGCCGTGAGATGGCGCTGCTGCCCTACACGTCCACCGCGCGATAAGGAAAGGGTGACCGAAACATGAAGATCATCCTTACCCACGAGGTCTCCGGCCTCGGTGCCGCCGGCGAGGTCGTCGACGTCAAGGACGGGTACGCCCGTAACTACCTGATCCCGCGGAACTTCGCGATCCGCTGGACCAAGGGTGGCGAGAAGGACGTCGCGCAGATCCGTCGTGCGCGCAAGATCCACGAGATCGCCACGATCGAGCAGGCCAACGAGATCAAGGCCAAGCTCGAAGGTGTGAACGTCCGTCTGGCCGTCCGCTCCGGCGACGCCGGTCGTCTCTTCGGTTCCGTCACCCCGGCCGACGTCGCTTCGGCGATCGAGGCTGCCGGTGGCCCGAAGATCGACAAGCGTCGGGTCGAGCTGGGCTCGCCGATCAAGACGCTGGGCGCCCACGAGACGTCCGTGCGTCTGCACCCCGAGGTTGCCGCCAAGGTCAACGTCGAGGTCGTCGCTGCCTGAGCCCTGCCCTGAGCAGAGCTGAAGCAGATGTGGGGCCGCACCCTTCGGGGTGCGGCCCCACACGCTTGTGGTCGGGCCGGCTCGGGGCGCCGTTTCACGTGAAACGGCACGCCCAACTGTTCCGGACGGGACAACTGTCCTGGACGGGGCCGCTCAGCGCGTGGCGCCTGTGACGGCCCAGCGGCCGGACCGGTAGCGCGTCCAGAGCGTGACCATGCGGACCGCCATCATGAGCGTCATGGCTCCCCACAGCGCGGCGAGGCCACCGCCGAGTGTCGGCACGAGCAGGGCCACCGGGGTGAAGATCGCCAGGGTGGCCAGCATGGCCCAGGCCAGGTACGGCCCGTCCCCCGCACCCATCAGGACGCCATCGAGCACGTACACGATGCCGCAGACGGGCTGGGCGACGGCCACGACGATCAACGCGATCAGGGCCGCGTCCTGGACGGTCCGGTCGCTGGTGAACAGCGGGACGTACACCGGGCGGGCGGCGAGGACCAGCACCGCGAGGGCCACCCCGGCGGCGATGCCCCACTGCACCATGCGTCGGCAGACGTCGCGTGCGCCATCGGCGTCGTCGGCGCCGAGGTACCGGCCGATGATGGCCTGGCCGGCGATGGCGATGGCGTCGAGGGCGAAGGCGAGCAGGCTCCACAGGGACAGGATGATCTGGTGGGCGGCGACGTCGGCGTCACCGAGCCGGGCCGCCACGGCCGTGGCGATCATCAGGATCGCGCGCAGCGAGAGCGTCCGGACCAGCAGGGGCGCTCCGGCCTGGGCGCAGGCGCGGATGCCCGCGGCGTCCGGACGCAGGGAGGCGCCGTGGCGGCGGGCTCCCCGGACGACCACGGTCAGGTAGACCGCGGCCATGCCGAGCTGGGCGATGACGGTTCCCCAGGCGGAGCCGGCGATGCCGAGGTCGGCGCCGTAGACCAGCCCGACGTTGAGCACGGCGTTGGCGACGAAGCCGGCGATGGCGACGTAGAGCGGGGTCTTGGTGTTCTGCAGGCCGCGCAGGATGCCGGTGGCGGCGAGGACCACGAGCATGGCGGGGATGCCGAGCGCGGAGATGCGCAGGTAGGTGACCGCGTAGGGGGCGGCTGTGTCGGAGGCGCCGAAGAGGTCGATCAGTCCGGGGGCGGTGGGCAGGACGACCGCGATGACGGCGGCGCCCAGGAGGAGGGCGAGCCAGACCCCGTCCATGCCCTGCTGGATCGCGGCGCGCAGGTCGCCCGATCCGACGCGGCGCGCGACGGCGGCCGTGGTCGCGTAGGCGAGGAAGACGAAGACGCTGACGGCGGTCGTGAGGAGGGCCGAGGCGATGGCGAGCCCGGCCAGCTGGGCCGTGCCGAGGTGGCCGACGATGGCGCTGTCGGCCATGAGGAAGAGGGGTTCCGCGACGAGTGCGCCGAAGGCGGGAACGGCGAGGGCGACGATCTCTCGGTCGTGCCGTCGCCGGGCGGCGCGGGGTGTCACGGAAGCCTGTGTCATGGGCACCAATCTAATCTTCCACAGGTAAGAGATGCAATGGCATTGAGACCCTTACTTGAGCCGGGCTCGCGCGCGGGGTGGAACCGGTCTTTCGATGATCTTGGGCCGACCGGGAAAGTTTTTCTTCTGCACAGCCGGTGGACGGGATACATGCAGGTCAGTGGCGCTGTGCGGAAACTCCTGAGGGCTTGTTCACAGGGCTGTCCACCGGGTCGTGCACAGGTTTTCCCAAGTTCTCCACAGCGTGAGGCCCGTCGTCCACAGTGCCTGTGGATAACCAGATTGGCTGACGGTGCCGACGGGCCTACCGTGGGGCGGCGCCCACCGTGTCCTCCGGCCCCGGAAACCTCTGAAAACCGTCGCGTCAGAACCGGAATCGGGCTCCTTGTTTTGTCAGTGTCGTGCCGTAGGAATGTGAGGCACGGCGAGGTCCGCTCGGCGGACGGGAGGAGGTGGCCCGGTGAGTATTTCCGAGCCCTTGGACGACCCCTGGGCCGACAGCGGTCCCAGTGACCGCCTGCCTTCTTCCCGGCAGAGCCGCGGTGGGGGCCGCGGCCAGGGCGACGAGCATGAGCGCGGGCGCGAGGGCGGAGCCTGGGACGACGGGCCGGCCACCTTCGAGCGGGTGCCACCGCAGGACCTGGGCGCCGAGCAGTCGGTCCTCGGCGGCATGCTTCTGTCCAAAGACGCGATCGCGGATGTCGTCGAGGTCCTGAAGGGCGCCGACTTCTACAAGCCGGCCCACGAGATGATCTTCCAGGCCGTCCTGGACGTCTACGCCAAGGGCGAGCCGGCCGACCCGATCACCATCGCCGCGGAGCTGACCAAGCGCGGGGAGATCAACAAGGTCGGTGGCGCATCGTATCTGCACACCCTCGTCCAGACGGTCCCGACGGCGGCCAACGCCGAGTACTACGCGGAGATCGTCCATGAGCGTGCCGTCCTGCGCCGCCTCGTCGAGGCCGGTACGCGGATCACGCAGATGGGATACGCGGCCGACGACGACGTCGACGAGATCGTCAACAAGGCGCAGGCCGAGATCTACGCGGTCACCGAGCAGCGCACGAGCGAGGACTACCTGCCGCTCGGCGACATCATGGAGGGCGCCCTCGACGAGATCGAGGCGATCGGGTCGCGCAGCGGTGAGATGACCGGTGTGCCGACCGGTTTCACGGACTTCGACTCGCTCACCAACGGCCTGCACCCGGGCCAGATGATCGTCATCGCGGCCCGCCCGGCCATGGGTAAGTCGACGCTCGCGCTCGACTTCGCGCGGGCGGCGTCCATCAAGCACAACCTGCCCAGCGTCATCTTCTCCCTGGAGATGGGGCGCAACGAGATCGCGATGCGCCTGCTCTCGGCCGAGGCGCGCGTGGCCCTGCACCACATGCGGTCCGGCACGATGACGGACGAGGACTGGACGCGGCTCGCGCGCCGCATGCCGGAGGTCTCGGCCGCGCCGCTCTACATCGACGACTCGCCGAACCTGTCGATGATGGAGATCCGCGCGAAGTGCCGTCGGCTCAAGCAGCGCAACGACATCAAGCTCGTGATCATCGACTATCTGCAGCTGATGCAGGCCGGCGGTTCGAAGCGGTCCGAGAGCCGTCAGCAGGAAGTCTCGGACATGTCCCGAAACCTCAAGCTGCTGGCCAAGGAGCTCGAGGTCCCGGTGATCGCGCTCTCCCAGCTGAACCGTGGGCCCGAGCAGCGCACGGACAAGAAACCGATGGTCTCCGACCTGCGTGAGTCCGGTTCCATCGAGCAGGACGCGGACATGGTCATCCTGCTCCACCGCGAGGACGCGTACGAGAAGGAGTCCCCGCGCGCGGGCGAGGCGGACATCATCGTCGGCAAGCACCGTAACGGCCCGACCGCCACCATCACGGTCGCGTTCCAGGGCCACTACTCGCGCTTCGTGGACATGGCTCAGACCTGAGCGGTCGCGCGCGCGGTCTCAGGGCACCAGCAGGTCGATGGCGACTTTCAGGCGTTCGAGGTAGAACTCCCGCGTCTCGGCCTGGTACTTGAGGCCGATCGATGTGCTGATCATCGTCTGCGCGACGCGGACGGCCCTCGCCCGGCCTGCGTCGACGGCGATGGCATCCATGATCAGCTCCTCGAACCGCTGTGGAGCGGCCTGTGCGATGCGGCCGATGAGGTCGGGGTTGTCCTCGACGACCGCGGCGATGTCGCGGGCCGGCGGGCCGACGTAGCGGCCTGCCCATCGGTCGAAGGCTTCGAGGAGACGTTGCGGGAGCGGGCGGTCGGCCTCGGCCAGGACGTGTGCGACCGCCGCGATGTCGCGTTCCACGGCTTGCGTGGCCGCCGCGCGGAACAGGGCTTCCTTCGAGGAGAAGAGGAAGTAGAGCCCCGGGCGGGAGATGTGTGCCGCCCGCGCCACTTCCTCCATGGAGGTCTTCCGGTAACCGAAGCGGGCGAACGTGGCCAGGGCGGAGTCCAGGACCGCGGTCCGGCGGTCGGTCTCGGTGGTCGACGGTGCCAGGGGCCCGGCCTCAGGACTGCTCATGGGGCGAGCGTAGAGGGTGGAAGACGCGCTATACAAGTTTGGTAAATCCTGTATAGCCTCGCTGCCATGACTGCGCACGGGCCCCTTTCCGCGTCCTTCACCGCTGCCACCACGGCTGCCGAGGTGGCGCGGGACGTCGACCTCGCCGGTGTCCGGGCGATCGTGACGGGAGCCTCCTCCGGCCTCGGGATCGAGACGGCTCGGGTGCTGGCCGCGGCCGGAGCGCGGGTGACGCTCGCCGTGCGGAACACGATCGCGGGTGACGCCGTGGCCGCAGCGATCGAGAGTTCGACAGGACGGATCCGCCCGCGGGTCGCCCGGCTTGACCTCGCCGACAGGGCCGCCGTGGCGTCGTTCGTCGACGCGTGGAGCGGCCCGCTGCACCTGCTGATCAACAACGCGGGCGTGGTGACCGGCGGCCTCGAACGGACGCGTGAGGGCTGGGAGCTGCAGTTCGCCACCAACCACCTGGGGCATCTCGCTCTCACCCTAGGCCTGCACGACGCCTTGGCCCGCGGAGCCGCCGAGGGGGACGGTGCAAGGATCGTCTCGGTCAGTTCGACAGCGCACATGCGTGCCGGTATCGACTTCGACGACCTCCAGTTCGAGCGACGCCCCTACGATCCGCAGATCGCCTACGCCCAGTCGAAGACGGCGAACTCCCTGTTCGCCGTCGAGGCGACCCGTCTGTGGTCGTCCGACGGCATCGTCGCCAACGCGGTGAATCCCGGCGGTGTCGCCACGGGCCTCCAGCGGAACTTCACCGCGCAGCAGAAGCGGTCACTCGATGCTGCCGAGGCCGCTGGAGTCTTCACGTACAAGACGGTCCAACAGGGGGCCGCCACCACGATGGTCGCGGCCGTCGCCCCTGAGTACGCCCGCTCCGGAGGTCACTACCTCGACGATGCGCGGGAGGCCTACACCGTGCCGAACGACGCCGACCTCGCCCACCATCCGCACGGCGTCAAGGAGTGGGCACTCGATCCCGCCCTCGCCGAGCGCCTCTGGGCGGTCTCGACCGACCTGCTCAGCGCCTGATCCCCCGACGCCGCGGCGCCTCGCCCGAATCGGTTCGACGTGAACCGGGGGCGCGCGATGGACTAGGGGCATGACCTCACCCGCAGAGCTGTTGCCTGCCACTCGCCGCGCCCTTCTGCACCGCATCGCCGTCGCGCAGCGCGACGGGCGTGCCCCGTCCCTCGTCGCCGCCGTCGCCCGGGACGGAGAGCTGGTGTGGACCGGTTCGCGCTCCTCGGTCGAGGGACACGGGCCGGACGCGGACGTGCAGTACCGGATCGGTTCGATCACCAAGACCTTCACCGCCGTGCTCATCCTGCGGCTGCGCGACGAGGGCCTGCTCGATCTGGGTGATCCGCTGGAGAAGCATCTGCCCGGGACCGGCGCGGGGGAGGTCACGGTCGCCGAACTCCTCGCGCACACCTCCGGACTGGCGGCCGAGACGCCGGGTGAGTGGTGGGAGCGGTCGTCCGCCGCACTCCGTCCGACCCTCGCCGAGGTCCTCGGCGAGCAGCCCTTCCGGCACCCCGTCGGGCGCCGCCACCACTACTCCAACCCCGGCTATACGCTGCTGGGCTCGCTGGTGGCGGCGGTGCGCGGGGTCCCGTGGGAGGAGGCGTTGCGTCGCGAGGTCCTCGAACCGCTCGGCCTGACCCGCACCAGCTGCGCGCCTCAGGCTCCGCACGCCGGAGGCTGGGCCGTGCACCCGTACGCCGACGTGCTGCTGCCGGAGCCCAGCGAGGATCTCGGTCTGATGGCCCCGGCCGGGCAACTGTGGTCCACCGCCCGGGACCTGGCCTCCTTCGCCGCCTTCCTGACGACGGGGGACGAGCGCGTGCTGAGCGCGGAGTCCGTACGGGAGATGCGGACGCCGGCCGCTCCGGTCGTGCCGGGCGACTGGGAGGCGTCGTACGGGCTGGGGACGCAGGTGCTGCGCAGGGACGGGCGGACGCTGGTGGGGCACACCGGTTCGCTGCCCGGGTTCGTGGCGGGGCTGTGGCTGAGCGAGGAAGACGGGCTGGCGGCGGTCACGCTCGTCAACTGCACCTCAGGGGTGCCGGCGCCCACGGTCGCCGCCGACCTCCTGCGGATCGTCGCGGCGGCCGAGCCGCGCATCCCCGCGCCGTGGCGCCCGCTGGCGGAGGTCGACACGGCCACCTTGGAGCTGGCAGGCCCCTGGTACTGGGGCACCCAGGTAGTGGCGCTGCGCCTGTCGGCCGATGGCGGCGTGGATCTGGGCCCGGCGGCCGGAGGTGGACGGCGCTCCCGGTTCCGGCCGAACGGCGACGGCACCTGGACCGGCATCGACGGGTACTACGCGGGGGAGGTGCTCCAGGCCGTACGGCGGCCGGACGGCTCCCTGAGCCATCTGGACCTCGGGTCGTTCGTCTTCACGCGGGAGCCCTACGGGGCCGGCGCCCCCGTACCGGGTGGAGTGGACCCGGAGGGCTGGCGGGGCGTGCCGCGTTGAAAGGCCGACGGGACGTGCCGCGGTGAAGAGCACCCCCAGCAGGGCTCGTTTCACGTGAAACGAGCCCTTCCCCCACGGGGCAGGCGCGTCACAGCTGCAGCTTGAATCCCACATGCGAGGCCGCGAAGCCGAGCCGCTCGTAGAAGCGGTGGGCGTCGGTGCGGGACGCGTCGGACGTCAGCTGCACCAACTGGCATCCCTGGCGCCGCGATGCGTCGACAGCCCACTCGATGAGTCGCGTGCCCAGCCCGCTGCCCCGCTCGTCGGAGTGGACCCGGACGCCCTCGATGATCGAGCGGGTGGCCCCCTTGCGGGAGAGGCCCGGGACCACGGTGAGCTGGAGAGTGCCGATGACGCGGCCCGCGCGTACCGCGACCATGAGGTGCTGGTTCGGGTCGGCGGAGAGCCGCGCGTGGGCGGCGAGGTAGGGCGCGAGGTCTTCCAGGGACTCGCGCCGGGCGCCCAGCGGGTCGTCGGCCAGCATGGCGACGATCGCCGGGACGTCCTCGGCCGCGGCTGCCCTTATCTCAAGATCTTCCATGGCGGCAGCCTAGGCCGACCGCCCGCTCGGCCCGGGTGGCCGGGGGGCGTGCGAGCTCAGGCGGGGACGCGCAGTGCTTCGACCGCCCGGACGAGCGGGGTGAGCTCGGGGTTCTCGGCCGCGGTGTCCAGGGCCTCGCGCAGGGCCTTCTCGTTCGTGGGGCGGGCCGCCCGGAGCAGTTCGAGGCCCGCCTCCGAGACGTTCGTGTAGATGCCGCGCCGGTCGGTGGGGCACAGGTAGCGCAGCAGCAGCCCGCGGTCCTCCAGGCGCGTCACCAGGCGGGTGGTGGCGCTCTGGCTGAGGACGACGGCGTCGGCGACCTGCTTCATCTGCAGGTGGCCGCCCTCTCCGTCGTGCTGTCGGCTGAGGACGTCGAGCAGGGAGTACTCGCGCACGCTGAGGTCGTGCTCGGCCTGCAGGGCCCGCTCGATGTGGGCCTCGATCTTTCCGTGGAGCAGGGAGAGCGCGCACCAGCCCTGGGAGAGGGCGGTGAGTGCGGGGTCTGTCGCGGTCATGGCTCGTGGATCCTCCGTCCCGGCGCGGCTGTACACCAGGGTAGTCGATGGCCGCGATTGCCCGCGCTTGCAATTAGTCGGCGTCTGCAATTATTGTGAGGTCTCGTAAAGCGCACCCGCAACATCCTGGAAGGTGAACCCCCCATGCCTCTCGCGCTCCTCGCCCTCGCGATCGGGGCCTTCGGTATCGGGACCACGGAGTTCGTGATCATGGGGCTGCTCCCCGAGGTCGCGGGTGACTTCGGAGTCTCCATCCCGACAGCCGGATTCCTGGTGACCGGCTACGCCCTCGGTGTCATGTTCGGCGCCCCGCTCATGACCGTCCTGGGCACCCGCATCTCCCGCAAACGCATGCTGATGCTGCTCATGGGCCTGTTCATCGTGGGCAACCTGCTCTCCGCCGTCGCACCGGTCTTCGCCGTGATGCTGATCGGCCGGGTGATCGCCTCACTCGCCCACGGCGCCTTCTTCGGCATCGGCGCGGTCGTCGCGGCCGAACTGGTCGCCCCGCAGAAGAAGGCCGGGGCGATCGCCATGATGTTCACCGGCCTGACCGTGGCCAATGTCGTCGGCGTACCGCTGGGCACGCTCGTGGGTCAGGCCGCCGGCTGGCGCTTCACCTTCACGATCGTGGCGGCGCTCGGGGTGGTCGGACTCTTCGGCATCGCCAAGCTCGTACCGGACCTGCCCAAGCCCGAGGGGGTCCAGCTCCGCCACGAGGTGGCAGCGTTCAAGAACGTGCAGGTCCTGCTCGCCATGGCGATGACCGTGCTCGGTTTCGGCGGCGTCTTCGCGGCCATCACGTACATCGCGCCGATGATGACGCACGTCGCCGGGTTCGCCGACGGGTCGGTGACCTGGCTGCTGGTCCTCTTCGGTCTCGGCATGGTCGCCGGCAACCTCGTCGGCGGAAGGCTCGCCGACCGCGCGCTCATGCCCCTGCTGTACGTCTCCCTGGGCGCCCTCGCGCTCGTGCTCGGCCTCTTCACCGTCACCGCGCACCACAAGATCCTCGCCGCGGTCACCGTCGCGCTGATCGGCGCGCTCGGCTTCGCCACGGTGCCGCCGCTGCAGAAGCGCGTCCTCGACCAGGCCTCCGGGGCACCCACCCTCGCCTCGGCGGTCAACATCGGCGCCTTCAACCTCGGCAACGCCCTCTCCGCCTGGCTCGGCGGCTTGGTGATCTCCGCGGGCCTCGGGTACACCGCCCCGAACTGGGTCGGCGCGCTCCTCGCCGCCGGCGCCCTCGTCCTGGCCGTCGTTTCGGCCGCCCTGGAGCGCCGTGGTTCCCGGCCGAGCGTGATCGACACCGGCACCGCGCAGCGGCACGCCGAACCCGTCCATCACTGATCACGCCCCAGCACCCGCGGAGCGCTGGTCGAACCCGGCACCTGTGGCACCGGGCTCGGCCTGCTGCTGACCACGGTGGCCGATCGGTCCGCCGCACCCAGCGAAGGGCCCGCCCCCGAACGTCGCCTCACAGCGACGCTCGTGGGCGGGCCCCTGCCGCTTCTCAGCCCGCGGCGACCGTCAGCGGTGCGAAGCGGCGCGTCCAGTCGCCGGGCAGTTCCGCGGCGCCGTAGTTCATCACCGCGTTCTCGGCGATGCCCTCCAGACCGCGTTCCTTCAGCCAGGTCAGCAGAGCGGTGTGGCGGACGTCGACATCGGTCCGCAGCGGCCGGTCAGTACCGGCGGCGAGATCGGCGACCAGGGACTTCGCGGTCTCGGTGTCACGGGCGATCAGCGGGCCGATGACGTGGGTGTCCATGTTGGGCCAGGCGGCCGCGTACCCGACGAGCTGCCCGCCGTCCTCGGCGACGCGCAGCTGGTCCGCGAAGGCGGGAAGGCGCGCGATGATGTGCGTGCGGTCGGCGCCGAACACCTCGGCGTCCAGGCGCAGGATCGCCGACAGGTCCTCGGCGGCGGCCGGACGGGTCGACCCCGCGGGCGCCGAGCCCCCGGCGACGAACCGCCCCCGCACCATCTCGGCCCGACCGACGATCTTGAAACCCTGCTCCTCGTAGAGCGGCTGCCCGTACGGCGTCGCGTGCAGCGTCAGGGGCGTGGTGCCCGCCTGCTCGACCACGTACCGCATCAGGCGTCGGCCGATTCCTCTGCGCGCGTACCGCTCGGCGACCAGGACCATGCCGATCGCGCCGAGTTCGGGCCGCTCCGCGGGGCCGTACTCGGTCAGGACGCTGACGGCGACGAGCCCGCCGGCCGGGTCGTCGATGCCGTAGCCGGTGCCCGCCGCGAGCAGCAGACCCCATTTGTGCTCCTCGCGTGGCCAGCCACGGTTCTCGGAGAGGTCGGCGCAGACGCGGACGTCACGCCGCGTGAGGCGGCGGATGGGCAGATCGGAGAGGGAAGGTGTCGACACGCAGGTCAGGCTGTCGGACGGAGCCCGGTGGCGTCCACCGCTTTGCGTGCACTGGCCCGATGCTTTCGGCCACGCCGGGTCAGGCCCCAGGGCTTGAGCACCGAGATCACCGTCATGAAGACGTACGAGGCCAGGGAGACGATCGGGCCGGCCAGCAGATCGGTCGGACGGGCCGGTGTCCCGCCGGCGGAGAGCGTCGCCACCGCGTCGTCGACGCCGGGCCGCAGAGCGAAGGCCGACGCGGCGGTGGTGGCGAGCGTGAGCCAGAACTTGACGTAGACCCACCGGTGCCGGGCCAGCCCCCACGGAGTGCCGAGCGAGAGCAGCAGGCCGCTCAGCAGGGTCAGCAGGGCGAGGGGGAGCACCAGCCAGTCCGCGAAGAGCTTCATGGCCCGGGCGGAGGCTTCCACGGCCGGGCCCGACCCGGTGGTCGTCGCCGTGACGGCCAGGGCGAGCAGCCCGAGCGTGAGCCCCAGCCAGCAGGCCGACGCGGTCACGTGGACGACGAGGAGAGCCCGGCGCGGGCGGCGGTGAAGTTTCACGTGAAACACGATGCCTACGAGTGCCTCGGCGGGCGTCTGACAGCGGGAGTAACCCGGGCTACTCGGCTCGGCGTACGGACACCGGCGAACATCGCCACCACAGGGCGGGGAGGCACGCACGTAGGCCCCCGAAGCCCATGTGCGCGAGGAGATCGAGAACCCGCACTTCCCGTTCTGCGTTCACCGGCGGAATGCCGGGTGGCACGCTGCGGCGAGGAGACTGCGGATCAGGTCACCGACCAGAGACGGGCGCGACGAGGCACAGCATGGACGCTGCGACCACGATGCCGGCCGAGCCGGCCGAATCCGGACCGGAGCTGGCCGGCGTCGCGGACTGACCTCCGGGCGGGTCCGCGGCACCCGTGCGGGTTGCCGTAGGCCGGTCAGCCCAGGTCCGGCGCGTGCATCGCCCGGACCCCCTCGATGTTGCCGTCCAGATAGTGACGGAGCGAGAGCGGGACCAGGTGGACCGAGGCGATGCCGACGCGCGTGAACGGCACCCGAACGATCTCGTACTCGCCGCACGGTTCGTCGATCTCGGGGCCGTGGCGCTGGGTGAGGTCCATCGACTCCAGTCGGCAGACGAAGAAGTGCTGGACCTTCACGCCGGTCGTCGTCGCGTCCTCGCCGATGTGTTCGACGGTGTCGACGAAGCAGGGCACCACGTCGGTGACCTTGGCCCCGAGCTCCTCGTGCACCTCGCGGTGGAGGGCGTCCACGACGGTCGGGTCCTCCGGCTCGACGCCGCCCCCGGGCGTCAGCCAGTACGGATCGACGCCTGGTTTGGTCCGCTTGATCAGGACGAGGTCGTTGCCATCGAGCAGCACGGCACGTGCGGTGCGCTTGACCACGGGTCGGACGGTCATGGGAGAAATGTGGCCCGGCCGGTTCCACGTGAAACATTCCGCGCCAGGTCCGTCCCTTTCTCAGGACCAGTCGACGGCAGCGCGCAACAGCCACTCGTGCGCCCGCGCGATGTGCGGCAGGGCGAGTGTGCCGGTGCGGACGACGAGGAAGTACGTGCGCAGAGGAGGCACCGGCGGGTCCAGCAACGCCACGATCTCGCCGCGTTCCAGAGCCGGGGCACACAGGTAGCGGGGCAGGACGGCGAGGCCCGCCCCGCTGATCACGCACGCCAGGACCGCGCGCAGATCCGGCACCACGACCGTGCCGGAGACGGCCGGGCGGGAGTCGAAGACCGCGGCCCAGTAGCGGGAGACCAGTGGCAGGGACTCATGGACCTCGACCATCGGGAACTTCTCCAGCGAGGGAGCGGCGTCCCGGTGCAGAGTGCCGGAGCCGATCCGTGCGGCCCAGCGGGCCCCGGCGACCAGCACGTGCTCCTCGTCGCAGAGCGGAGTCGCCGTGAGCAGGCCGCCGCGTGGACGGGCCGTGGTGATGGCCAGATCATGGTGTCCGGCGGCCAGGCCCTCGACGGATTCCTCGGCGGTGCCGAACGAGGCGCGCAGGGCGATGCTGTGGCCGTCGTCCCTGGTCAGTGCGGTGAGCGCGGGCAGGGCGCGCTCCGCGGTGAACTCCGGGGGGCCCGCGAGGTGCAGGGTACGGACGGCGGACTCCTCGTCGAGGCCGACCTCGGCGATCTCGACCAGGGCGTCGAGGTGCGGGGCCGCCTTGTGCGCGAGTTCGTCGCCGATGGTGGTGGGGGTCACCCCCCGCGCCCGGCGCAGGAACAGCGGGCGGCCCAACTGCCGCTCCAGCGTCCGTATCTGCGAGGTCACGGCGGGCTGCGAGAGGCCGAGCAGGGCGGCGGCGCGGGTGAATGACCCGGCGCGGTGGACCGTCACAAAGGTGCGCAGCAGAGCGAGGTCCATCGTGACGCGCCTCCCCTCAGGGCCCGGATCCGCCGCCAACTATAAATAAGTCGATGAGTCTCTGTCGCTACCGTGATTGGACACTGACACACAGTCAACTAGCCTTGTGCGCGCGGTTCTTCGCGCGCAGAACCGGGACGGTCCGAGCCACGAGGGGGGAGGCTCGGGCCGTCCGTCGTACGGAGCGCGGTACTAAGCATTGTCCGGCGCGGGCGGCCGTTCATCGAGCCTGCCCCGCACGGCGTCCAGCAGGCCGTCGCTCGCCGCCTCGACCACGCGCAGGCACTCCTCGAAGCCGTCCGGATCGCCGTAGTACGGGTCCAGGACGTCCTGTTCGTCGGCGGCGGCCGCGGGATCGTAGGAGCGCAGCAGGCGCACCTTCGCCGCGTCCTGCGGTGTCGGGGCCAGCCGGCGCAGGATGCGCAGGTGTCCCGCGTCGAGGGCGAGGACCAGATCGAGGTGGCGGAACCAGTCGCGATGGAACTGGCGGGCCGTGTGCGCGGTGGGGTAGCCGCCCTCCTGGAGTACGTGGACGGTGCGGGGGTCGGCGCCCTCACCCACGTGCCAGCCGTCGGTGCCCGCGCTGCTGATCTCGACGGCGCCGGACAGGCCGGCCTCCTCGACGCGGGTGCGGAAGACGTGCTCGGCCATCGGCGAGCGGCAGATGTTGCCGGTGCAGACGAAGCAGACGCGGAGAGTCATGGCGCGGGCTCAGTCGTTGTCGGGCAGGACGACGTTCAGCGCCCAGGAGACGACCGAGATGATGAGGCCGCCGAGGACGGCCGTCCAGAAGCCGTCGACGTGGAAGCTCAGGTCCAGCTTGTCGGCGAGCCACGAGGTGAGCAGCAGCATCAGGGCGTTCACGACCAGCGTGATCAGGCCCAGCGTGAGGATGAAGAGCGGGAAGGTGAGGACCTTCACGACCGGCTTCACGAGGAAGTTGACCAGGCCGAAGACCAGCGCCACCAGGATGAGGGTGCCGGCCTCCTTCCAGGTGCTGTCCCCGGTCAGCGTGATCTTGTCGAGCAGCCAGACCGCGACGGCCAGGGCTCCCGCGTTGGCGAGCGTCTTGACTACGAAATTCATCATGTGTCTGATCGTGGCAGACGGGGCCGGTGTGAAGGCCGGCGACAAGTGTGGACGGCGAGGCGACGAGGTCGATGAAGGCATTCCGGCTGGACGAACTGGAGACGGAGCGCGTCGCCAACGACGGCGCGTACCTGCAGTTCCTGCGCGAGCGGAACATGTCGGTCGGGTTGTACGCGCTGGACGCGGGGGAGCACGACCCGCAGCAGCCGCACGGGCAGGACGAGGTCTACCTCGTGGTCAGCGGGCGCGCCTCGATCACCGTGGGGATGGAGACCACCCAGGTCGGCCGCGGCAGCGTGGTCTACGTGCCGGCGGGCGTCGCGCACAAGTTCCATCACATCAGCGAGGACCTGCGGGTTCTGGTGGTCTTCTCTCCCCCGGAGAGCTGACCTGGACCCCGGGGTTCCCTAAGGGTCGGGTCAGGGGAGGGCAAGGGATCGCGACGCCCCGCACGGCCTCCCGGCATGTCAGCATCGAGTGCAGGACGTCAGAAGAGTCCCGGTGCGGGGCTCACAGCGAAGGAGCGAGGGCAGTGCGAGAGATATTCGCGGGCATGCCGTGGTGGGTGAAGTGGGTCGCGGTGCCGGTCATCGCCCTGGTCGTGTTCGGCGGGCTGATCGCCAGCGTCGTCGGCTTCGTGATCGGTCTGCTCTTCAAGGTGCTGGTGTTCGCCGCCCTCGTGGGCGGTCTCATCTACGTCGTGCGGAGGTTCATGGCGGGGTCGTCCTCGCGCAGCGACTGGTGAGCGGCGGCGCGGGCACGGGAGCGGACGTGCGCGGCGCGGACACGGGGGCGGACCCGGATGGTTGTGCGATGCGACCGTTCGCACGACCGGGGGAAGTTTCCGTTCGAGGCCCGCGCCAAGCGGTGGCCAAGGGTTAAAGTCCGGTTTCCGACGGCTCCACCCCCGTGGGCCCGGGGGTACGCGGGGGCCCCACCGCAGCGGGAGTGCACCTTGGCCACGGCTGATCCCCCACCTGCCGCCCCGCAGACGCTCATCGGCTCCGTCCAGCGGGCCCTGCGCCTGTTGGAGGCGGTCGCCGCGCACGGAGAAGGCGCTCCCGCCAAGCAACTGGCCCGGGAGGCCGGGGTGGCCCTCCCGACGGCGTACCACCTGCTGCGCACGCTCGCCCACGAGGGATACCTCCGCAAGGAGCGGGGCGTCTTCGTGTTCGGTGACGCGGCCGAGCGGCTGAGCAGCAGCGGAGCGCGGCAGAGCCGGCGCACCATGATCACCGACGCGCTGCGGCACTGGCGGGACGTCCTCGGCGTCCCGGTCTACTTCGCGATCTACCGGGACGGCGAGATCGAGATCATCGCCGTCGCCGACTCCCCGGCCGCCCCGGCCGTCGCGGAGTGGGCCGACTTCCGCGAGACGGGCCACGCCCACGCGATCGGCCAGTGCCTGCTCTCCCAACTCGACGAGCAGGCCCGCCGCGATCACCTCGACCGCTACCCGGCCCGGTCCCTCACCCCGTACTCGGTGCGTGACGACCGGGCTCTGCTGCGCAGGCTGCGCACCGTGGGGCGGATGGAACCCGTCGTCGAGCGGCAGGAGTACGCGCTCGGCACGGCCTGCGCCGCGTTCCCGGTCACCATCGGGGCGACCGCAGCCGCTTTGGCCATTTCTCTCCCTATCCATCAAGCCGAGAAACTGCTACCTGCTGCCCGTCAGTTGCAGGAGGAGCTCGGCAAGCTCGTAGGGACACTCTCCTTCTCTATCAGCATCTGAAAACTCACTCCTTGTGATCCCTCGTGTACGTTGAGCAAGATGCGGAGCAATGTCAGGAAGGTCATTCCTGGCCAATCGACGGCAAGTTGACGGGGTAGGCGATGCGCGAGTCGGTCCAAGCAGTCCAGGCAGAGGTCATGATGAGCTTCCTCGTCTCCGAGGAACTCTCGTTCCGCATCCCGGTCGAGCTTCGCTACGAGCCCGGGGATCCCTACGCGGTGCGCCTCACCTTCCATCTCCCCGGAGACGCGCCCGTGACCTGGGCGTTCGGCCGGGAGCTCCTCGTCGACGGGGTCAACGGCGCGACCGGTGACGGCGATGTCCGGATCTCTCCCGTCGCCTGCGCGAGCGGCGGCGCCACCGACGAGCTGCCGGGCGAGGTGCACATCCGGCTCCAGGTGGGCGGCGATCACGCGCTGTTCCGGGCGGGCGTCGCGCCCCTCATCGCGTTCCTCGACCGCACCGACAAGCTGGTCCCGCTCGGTCAGGAGCAGGCCCTCAGCGACTACGAGGCCGAACTCGACGAGGCACTCGACCGGATCCTCGCCGAGGAGCAGAACGCCGGCTGATCACCCACCGTCACCAGGGGCCGTTGGCGTAACGCTTCAGCAGCGCGGTGCACCCGAGCCGCTCCGCGCCGCTCAGCGTTTACGCCGCCGTCCCCGGCCGCCGCGAGCTGAAGCCGGGGGCGCGAGCTTCCGGGACTCCGGCCGGTCGGCGCTGACCACCAGGGCGGCCAGCGCGGTGGTCACCGGCACCGCGGCCACCAGGCCGATCGAGCCGACCAGCGTCCGCACGATCTCCTCGGCCACCAGCTCACTGTTGGCCACGTCGACCACACTGCTCTGCGCGATCGAGAAGAGCAGCAACAGGGGCAGCGCCGCACCCGCGTAGGCGAGGACCAGCGTGTTGACGACGGACGCGATGTGGTCGCGGCCGATCCGGATCCCCGCCCGGTACAGTCCGCGCCAGCCCATCGTGGGGTCGGCCTCGTGCAGCTCCCACACCGCGGACGTCTGGGTCACCGTCACGTCGTCCAGGACGCCGAGCGAGCCGATGATGACGCCGGCGAGCAGCAGACCGCTCATGTCGATGTGCGGATACAGGCCGTGGATCAGGCCGGTGTTGTCGTCCGTGTTGCCGGTCAGCGCCGCCCAGCCGATGAACAGCGAGCCCAACAGGCCGATGAGCAGCAGCGATACGAGGGTACCGAGGACCGCGACCGAGGTCCGGGCCGTCAGGCCGTGGCACATGTAGAGCGCGATCAGCATGATCGCGCTCGCCCCGACGACCGCCACCACCAGCGGGTTCGAGCCCTGGAGGATCGCCGGGAGGATGAAGAGCGTCAGGACCAGGAAGCTCACCGCCAGCGCGACCAACGCCATGATTCCGCGCAGGCGGCCCACGACCACCACGACGACGGCGAAGATCCCGGCCAGCAGCGCCATCGGGAACTTGCGGTTCACATCGGTGACCGAGTACTGGAGGTTCTCCGGCGCGTCCGGTGCGTAGGCCACGATCACCTGCTGGCCGCCGTGCAGTTGGCGCGGCGAGTCCGGCTGGACGACCTCCGTGAACGTGCGGCCCGTGTCCTTGCCGGTGTCGATCCGGATCGACGCCTTGCCGCAGGTACCGGTGGCCTGTTGCTGGGCGGACGAGCCCTCGGCCGTGGAGGTGTCACCGGTGGGCGTCTCCCCCGAGGCGTTCACCGACGCGCACGCGACCTTGTCGACCTTGGTGACCGTGGCCTGCTGCGTCTGCCGGTCGAAGCCGACACCCGTGCGCTCGTGCGCCGGGGCGCCCCCGGGCCACAGGACGGCGAGGCCGACGACGACCGCGACGGAGAACGGCACGAGGATGGCCGCGATGACCTTGCGCAGGTGCCGGGAGACGGGCGCGGCAGGGCCGTGGCTGTGGGAATGACCGTGCCCGTGACCGCCGTTGCCGTGGCCCGACGGGCCCGGTCCGTGCGGCGGTCGGGGCGGCGGAGGCGGGGGCTGCTGGGTGGTGGTCACCGCCCGATCATCGCAAGAACGGCAGGGGCCCTCTGTTCAACGCGTCCGAAGGGGCGCTAGCGTGGAGCCACCTTTGCACACGCGGGAGCTCGGAGCACCGGGCTGAGAGGGCGCTGACCTTCGTCCCAGCGCGTTTCACGTGAAACAGCGTGGAGCGCCGCCGACGAACATCGCTGCGTCGACCGCCGAACCTGTTACCGGGTAATGCCGGCGTAGGGAGTAGGTCTCATGACCACAACGGACGCACGCACGCCTGCCTCCAACGGCTCGGAGCCGGAGGCCGGACAGTCCATCGGCTGGCACAAGGGGTACATCCGGGGCTCGCGCCCCGACCTCAACGTGCCGGTCCGCCAGGTGCACCTCACCAACGGCCAGGCCGTCACGCTGTACGACACCTCCGGCCCGTACACCGATCCGACCGTCGACACCGACGTCCGCCGGGGGCTCGCCCCCCTCCGGGAGAACTGGATCATCGCCCGGGGCGACACCGAGGAGTACGCGGGGCGCCCCGCCCGCCCCGAGGACGACGGCATCAAGCACACCTCGCCGCGCGGCGGGCTGCGCAACCTCGACGCGGTCTTCCCCGGTCGCCCGCGCCAGCCGCGCCGCGGCCGGACCGGCGAACCCGTGACTCAACTCGCCTACGCGCGGCGGGGCGAGATCACCCCGGAGATGGAGTACGTGGCCATCCGGGAGAGCGTCGAGCCGGAGGTCGTGCGGGAGGAGATCGCGGCGGGCCGCGCCGTCCTGCCCGCCAATGTGAACCACCCGGAGATCGAGCCGATGATCATCGGCAAGCGGTTCCTGGTGAAGGTCAACGCCAACATCGGCAACTCCGCGGTCACCTCGTCCATCGAGGAGGAGGTGGAGAAGATGACCTGGGCGACCCGCTGGGGCGCCGACACCGTCATGGACCTCTCCACCGGCCGCAACATCCACACCACCCGCGAATGGGTGCTGCGCAACTCCCCCGTCCCCATCGGCACCGTGCCGCTCTACCAGGCACTGGAGAAGGTCGACGGCAAGGCCGAGGAGCTGACCTGGGAGATCTACAAGGACACGGTCATCGAACAGGCCGAGCAGGGGGTGGACTACATGACGGTCCACGCCGGCGTCCGGCTGCCGTACGTCCCGCTGACCGCCGACCGCAAGACCGGCATCGTCTCGCGCGGCGGGTCGATCATGGCCGCCTGGTGTCTCGCCCACCACAAGGAGAGCTTCCTCTACGAGCACTTCGAGGAGCTCTGCGACATCCTCGCCGCGTACGACGTCACGTACTCCCTGGGGGACGGGCTGCGTCCGGGCTCCATCGCGGACGCCAACGACGCGGCGCAGTTCGCCGAGCTCAGGACGCTCGGTGAGCTGAACGGCATCGCCAAGCGGCACGGCGTCCAGACCATGATCGAGGGCCCGGGCCACGTCCCGATGCACAAGATCAAGGAGAACATCGACCTCCAGCAGGAGATCTGCGAGGAGGCCCCGTTCTACACGCTGGGCCCGCTGACCACGGACGTCGCTCCCGCGTACGACCACATCACCTCCGGGATCGGCGCCGCGATGATCGCCTGGTGGGGCACGGCCATGCTCTGCTACGTCACGCCCAAGGAGCACCTGGGGCTGCCCAACCGCGACGACGTGAAGACCGGCGTCATCACGTACAAGATCGCGGCCCACGCGGCGGACCTCGCCAAGGGGCACCCGGGCGCGCAGGACTGGGACGACGCGCTCTCCGACGCCCGCTTCGAATTCCGCTGGGAGGACCAGTTCAACCTGGCCCTCGATCCGGACACGGCCCGGGAGTTCCACGACGAGACGCTGCCCGCCGAACCGGCGAAGACCGCGCACTTCTGCTCGATGTGCGGTCCGAAGTTCTGCTCGATGAAGATCTCGCAGGACATCCGCCGCGAACACGGCACCACGAAGGCGGAGGTCGAGGCGGGCATGGAACAGAAGTCGAAGGAGTTCGCGGAGGCGGGCAACCGCGTCTATCTGCCCCTCGCCAACTGACCTGCCCGGAGCCCTGACCACGGGCTCGGTGCTGCTGCCCCGAGCCCGGTCACGGCCCCTGCCCCGGCCCGACCTCAGTCGGGCCGGTGTTCCGGGCCGCCGTAGTCCGGGCTGGTGAAGTCCGGACTGGAGAAGCCCGCGCGCTGGCCCGTGGCGGTGCCGCCCCCGTCGGGGCTGCTGAATCCCGGCCGGTTGTAGCCGAGCTGCGGCATCCGGGACGCGCTGCCGCCGCCCCGGCCGCCGAGCGCCCCACCGGGTGCCGGGCCCGCCTGGGCGTCCCGCAGAAACGGCAGGATGCCGCGTTCGAGCAGGGCGGTCCCCCAGGCTTCTCTGGCGCGCTCCACCTCTTCGTCGGCCTCGCTGTGGGCATGGGCCGGCAGCGAGGTCGATCCGTTGCGCAGGGCCGTCAGGAGCAGGCAGACCGCGGCGACGAGGATCCCCGCGGCCGTGAGCGCGCCGAAGACCCAGCCGGCCGACAGCAGCGCGTCGGCGAAGTCCGGCGGCGGGCTGAGCATCTTCAGGATGTAGCCGACCAGCAGGAAGATCGCGGCCGCGGTCCCGGCGAGGACCGGGGCCAGCACGACGGCGACCGCGGCGACCCCGGGGCCCGTGGTCTCCGCGACCTCGCCCACCGTGGCGGCGAACCCCAGAGGGTTGCCGCCGCCTGATTCGGCCGTGCCGGAGGTGCCTCCTTCGCTCGGCGGACGGGCCCGGCCCGACGAGGCGCGCAGCTCGTCGCGGACCGTGGTGTAGTGCTCGTACTCGGCGGCGGCCGCCGTGCTGATGACCGCGGCCGCGCTCAGTGCCATGGTGCGCAGTTGTTCGGGGTTGAGCCGCTGGCCGACGGCGGCGAGATCAGGCCGGTTCGGTGCGGTACGCAGCGCCTCATCGAGGATCCGCTCGAACTCGGGGCGGTCCTCGTTCAGCAAATGCGGAGCGCTGTTCATGTGCATCCCCCGATGCTCCGTAGGGCTTGGTGGCCCGCATGGTTACGAGCCGTCGGGCAGAAACGGAGGGGAGCCTGCTACGGATAGGCCGATGGTAGAGCGGTCACGGCGCGCGGTGACAGGGGGTTTCCGAAAATTGCCCCCCGGCCCGCCGGACCCTTTGTCCTTCGCGCCTGCCCGCCGAACTGTCAGATATCCATGGGGAGTTGCTGGACCAGCAGCTTTCCGGCCATGGTCACGCCGCCGTCCATGGCGATGGCCAGACCGCCCGCGTACACATGCGGCCCCTCGACGGCGGGCCTGCTGTCCTCGCCGTCGGCGTCCTCGGTGCCGACCTCGCCGAGGAGGTAGGGGATCGGGCTGTGGCCGTGCACGACGCGCGAGCCGCCGAAGGCGCCCAGCAGCTCGCGTACGGCGCCCGGGCCCGACTCCCCGTCCCGGAACGCGAAGCGCTTGGTGAACTTGCGGAACAGGTCCCAGCACTCGTCCGCGTCGTTGCGCGTGAGCGTCTCGCGGACCGTGTCGTTGACCGCCTCGATCGAGTCGCCGTAGTCGAGGTAGGCGGTGGTGTCCGAGTGCATGAGCAGGTGGTCGTCCTCGATCTCGATCGCGTCGAGCCGGGACATCCACTGCAGGTGCACGTCCTGGAGGCGGTCCATGTCCGCTTTCTGGCCGCCGTTGAGCAACCAGGCCGCCTGGAAGGTGGCGGTACCCGCGCCGGAGTTGACGGGGGTGTCGCCGAACCGCTTCGCGCCGAGCAGCAGCAGCTCGTGGTTGCCCATGAGTGCCTTGCAGTAGCCGCCGGCCGCGGCCGCCTCGGCGCTCAGCCGCATCACCAGGTCGATGACGCCGATCCCGTCGGGGCCGCGGTCGGTGAAGTCGCCGAGGAACCACAGGCGCGCGTTGCCCGCCGCCCAGGTGCCCTCCGCGTCGACCAGCCCCTTGGCGTGCAGCGCGGCGAGCAGCTCGTCCAGGTAGCCGTGCACGTCGCCGACGACGAAGAGCGGGCCCATCCCCTCGTCCGGGCGCGGCCCCGGCTGGACGGTCTCGACCGGCACGGTGTCCCCCCGGCTGATGACCGGCAGATCGCGCTCGGTCGGCGTGTATCCGTCGGGGAACGGCGCCGGCTCGGGGGAGTCGGGGCCCGGCTCGGTCGCCATCACGTTCGCCGGTACGTCATGGACGTACGCGGGAACGCGGAAGTCGCGCAGCGTCTCCGTGCGCGCTGCGGGTCCCTGACCGGCCCCCTGAGTCATCGACCCCTCCACCATTGCGCCGCCTGTGCACCGGATCGGACTGCCTGGTCGCAGCGGCCCGCGGTGTCGTCCGCCCATCATAGGAATGCGGCTCGCGCTGTGTGATGCACCAGGGGTGGTGAATCGGTGACGGGTGGCTGTTCACCACGCTTTTCTCCCGAATTGGTGTGGACTTTTCCTCTCGTCCGCGCGGGCGGCGGCAGGGCGGCGGGCGGTGGGCAGGGGCGGTCAGCCCTGCCGCGGGGAGCGGGGAGGGCTGACCGTGGTGCGCTGCGGGCGGCGCTGCGAGGAGGTACGGACGATCAGTTCGGTCGGTATCACCTGCTCGACCGGCTGGTCCGGGTCGACCCCCTCGATGGCGTCGATGAGCAGGTGGACGACGGCCGTGCCGATCCGCCGCGGTTTGAGCGAGAGGGTCGTGATCGGCGGTTCCGTGGTGGCGTACACCGTCGACTCGCTGCAGCACACCAGCAGCAGGTCCTCCGGCACGCGCAGTCCGTAGCGGCGGGCGGCGGCGAGCAGGTCGGTGCCGTTCGGGTCGAACAGGCCGTAGACCGCGTCGGGGCGGTCGGGGCGGGCGAGCAGCCGGTCGGCGGCGACGGCGCCCGCGCACGGGTCGTGCGCCGGATAGGACTCGTAGACCGGCTCCTGCCCGATCCGCTCGCACCAGTGCAGGTAGGCGGAGGTGGACAGGTGGGTGTAGGTGTCCGTGGTGGTGCCGGTGAGCAGGCCGATGCGGCGGGCGCCGGCCTCGGCGAGGTGGTCGAGGATGCCGAGGACGGCGGCCTCGTGGTCGTTGTCGACCCAGGCGGTCACGGGCAGCGTGCCCCCGGGGCGTCCGTCGGAGACGACGGGCAGGCCCTGGCGGACCAGCTCGCTGACGACGGGGTCGTGGTCGGAGGGGTCGATGACGACGGTGCCGTCGAGCGCGACGTTCGACCACACGTCGTGGCGTGAGGTGGCGGGCAGGATGACGAGCGCGTAGCCGCGGGCCAGCGCGGCGGAGGTGGCGGCTCTCGCCATCTCCGCGAAGTACGCGAATTCGGTGAAGGTGAAAGGTTCATCCCCGTAGGTCGTCACGGTCAGGCCGATCAGGCCCGACTTGCCGGTACGGAGGGTGCGGGCGGCCGCGGAGGGGCGATAGCCCAACCGGTCGGCGACCTCGCGGACATGGCGTCGGGTGGCGTCCGGGAGCCTGCCCTTGCCGTTGAGCGCATCGGAGACAGTCGTGATCGAGACCCCGGCGGCGGCGGCAACGTCTCTGATGCCTGCCCGGCCCGGCCGGGTGCCCCTGCGGGTCGTCTCCGCCCGGCTCACCTGGTGCTTCCCTGCTGCTGTCATGGCGAGCCGATAGTAGGGCTCATGCGGCTGCATGGCGGGGGCGCATATGCACGCGTTGACAGGCACGTTTCTGCAAGGCGTTTCCCCCTCAACACCCTGTGAATGCAAGGGAGTTAGTGGTTTTCATCGGCTTACGTCATGCATCGGTACGGACGGGCCTGCCACGTCGGCGAGGTTGCGGATAGGTCTCAACTCACCTTCACGGGTGATGCGCGCCACGGCGCGAGCCACCGGCGCGCGCCAGGGTCGCGAGCGCTCCCCCCGTTCCGGTACGCCGTCGGCGGCCGCTCGCGCGCGGGGAGGACCGACCCATTGGGACGGCGGCTCAATCCTCTTAAGGTGAGCAGTATTGGAACGGTGGCCACAAGGAGGACTGCGGTGAGCGAGACCAACCCCAAGCTGCGTGCGGAGCTGGCGGGGATCCCCACCTACAAGCCGGGCAAGCCCGCGGCTGCCGGGGGCCCTGCGGCGTACAAGCTCTCCTCCAACGAGAACCCCTATCCCCCGCTGCCAGGGGTCATGGAGCAGGCGATCGCCGCGGCCGGCACGTTCAACCGCTACCCGGACATGGCCTGCACCGGGCTGATGGCCGAGCTGGCCGACCGCTTCGGTGTGCCGGTCACGCACCTGGCCACCGGCACGGGGTCGGTCGGCGTCGCCCAGCAGCTGCTCCAGGCGACCAGCGGGCCGGGCGACGAGGTCATCTACGCGTGGCGGTCCTTCGAGGCGTACCCGATCATCACGCAGATCAGCGGCGCGACCTCGGTGAAGGTGCCGCTGACGCCGGACGAGGACCACGACCTCGACGCAATGGCCGACGCGATCACCGACCGGACGCGGCTGATCTTCGTGTGCAACCCCAACAACCCCACGGGCAACGCCATCCGCCGGCCCGAGCTGGAACGGTTCCTCGACCGGGTGCCGTCCGACGTACTGGTGGTGCTCGACGAGGCGTACCGGGAGTTCATCCGCGACCCCGAGGTGCCGGACGGCGTGGAGATCTACCGGGACCGGCCGAACGTGGCGGTGCTGCGGACCTTCTCCAAGGCCTACGGGCTCGCGGGGCTGCGGGTCGGGTTCGCCATCGCGCACGAGCCGGTGGCGGCGGCCCTGCGCAAGACGGCGGTCCCCTTCGGCGTCAGCCAGCTCGCGCAGGACGCGGCAGTGGCCTCGCTGCGGGCGGAGGACGAGCTGCTGGGCCGCGTCGGCTGCCTGGTGAACGAGCGGGACCGGGTCCTGGCGGCCCTGCGCGCCCAGGGCTGGACCGTGCCGGAGACGCAGGCCAACTTCGTGTGGCTGCGGCTCGGCGAGCGGACGACGGACTTCGCGGCCGCCTGCGAGCGGGCCGGGGTCGTCGTGCGCCCGTTCGCCGGCGAGGGGATGCGGGCGACGATCGGGGAGACCGAGGCCAACGACGTCTTCCTGCAGACGGCGGAGGCGTTCCGCAAGGAGCTGTGAACCGCGCCCACAGGCGGCGCGTGCGGGAAAAGGGACGCGAGGCGGCAGTGGCCGCCTTGCGTCCCTTCTGTCTTCGCGCACGCGGCTCGCAGGCGGCTCACTGTGGCGTTGCTCGCAGTAAGGGGGCCCCGCTTCGGTTTCCGACAGCCGGTACGACATAATGCTTGTGAATGTGAACGCGTTCACAAGCGCATCCCGGTTCCTCCGGATATGAGAGGGATTCACGGGACAAATCGCTGGCGTGTGGCCGCGGTGATGTAAGGAGATGACGCAGTGGACCTGGCTCTGGCGCCGGAGACCCTGGCGCGATGGCAGTTCGGCATCACCACCGTCTACCACTTCCTCTTCGTGCCCCTGACGATCTCCCTGGCGGCACTGACCGCCGGGCTGCAGACCGCCTGGGTGCGGACCGAGAAGGAGAAGTACCTCAGGGCCACCAAGTTCTGGGGGAAGCTCTTCCTGATCAACATCGCGATGGGCGTCGTGACGGGGATCGTGCAGGAGTTCCAGTTCGGCATGAACTGGTCCGACTACTCGCGCTTCGTCGGCGACATCTTCGGAGCGCCGCTGGCCTTCGAGGCGCTGATCGCGTTCTTCTTCGAGTCCACCTTCATCGGTCTGTGGATCTTCGGCTGGGACAAGCTGCCGAAGAAGATCCACCTGGCCTGCATCTGGATGGTGTCCATCGGCACGATCCTGTCCGCGTACTTCATCCTGGCGGCCAACTCCTGGATGCAGCACCCGGTCGGCTACCGGTACGACAAGGCGTCCGGGCGGGCCGAGCTGACCGACTTCTGGCAGGTGCTGACGCAGAACACGGCGCTCACCCAGGCGTTCCACACGCTGTCCGCCTCGTTCCTGACCGGTGGCGCGTTCATGGTCGGCATCGCCGCCTTCCACCTGGCGCGCAAGAAGCCGAAGAACGTCGCGACCATGCGGACCTCGCTCCGGCTCGGTCTGGTCACCCTCGTCATCGGCGGCATGCTCACCGCGATCAGCGGCGACCAGCTCGGCAAGGTGATGTTCAAGCAGCAGCCGATGAAGATGGCGGCGGCCGAGGCGCTGTGGGACGGCCAGGACGCGGCACCGTTCTCGATCTTCGCCTACGGAGACGTGAGCAAGGGCCACAACAGCGTCGAGTTCTCCGTCCCCGGCGTGCTGTCCTTCCTCGCCGACGACAACTTCACCTCGCACATCCCCGGCATCAACGACACCAACAAGGCCGAGCAGGAGAAGTACGGGCCCGGCGACTACCGGCCGATCATCCCCGTCACCTTCTGGGCCTTCCGCTGGATGATCGGCTTCGGGATGGCGTCGTTCGGCCTCGGACTCCTCGGTCTGTGGCTCACCCGCAAGAAGTTCATGCTGCCGCAGGCCATGCGGACCGGTGAGGACGAGGTGCCGAACCTGGTGCTCTTCAAGAACAAGGCGCTGAGCCCGAAGTTCACCAAGCTCTACTGGATCGCCGCCCTGTGGACCATCGGCTTCCCGCTGATCGCCAACTCCTGGGGCTGGATCTTCACCGAGATGGGCCGGCAGCCGTGGGTCGTCTACGGCGTCCTGCAGACCCGCGACGCGGTCTCCCCCAGCGTCTCGCAGGGCGAGGTCATCACTTCGATGACCGTCTTCACCCTGCTGTACGCGGTGCTCGCCGTCATCGAGGTCAAGCTGCTGGTCAAGTACATCAAGGCCGGACCGCCCGATCTCACCGACGAGGACCTCAACCCGCCCACCAGGATCGGCGGCGACCGTGACGCCGACAAGCCGATGGCCTTCTCCTACTAGGCCGAGGGAGCGCACAAGTCATGGAACTCCACGATGTCTGGTTCGTCCTCATCGCGGTCCTCTGGATCGGCTACTTCTTCCTGGAGGGCTTCGACTTCGGGATCGGCGTCCTCACCAAGCTGCTGGCGCGCGACCGCACCGAGCGACGCGTCCTGATCAACACGATCGGCCCCGTCTGGGACGGCAACGAGGTGTGGCTGCTCACGGCCGGCGGCGCGACCTTCGCCGCCTTCCCCGAGTGGTACGCGACGATGTTCTCCGGCTTCTACCTGCCGCTGCTGGTCATCCTGGTCTGCCTGATCGTGCGCGGGGTCGCCTTCGAGTACCGCGCCAAGCGCCCCGAGGAGCGGTGGCAGACCAACTGGGAGCACGCGATCTTCTGGACCTCGCTCGTCCCGGCCGTGCTCTGGGGCGTGGCCTTCGGCAACATCGTGCGCGGGGTGAAGATCGACAAGGACTTCGAGTACGTCGGCAGCCTCGGGGACCTGCTCAACCCCTACGCGCTCCTGGGCGGCCTGGTCACCCTGACGCTGTTCACCTTCCACGGCGCGGTGTTCGCCTCGCTCAAGACGCTCGGTGACATCCGGGCGCGGGCACGGAAGCTGGCCCTGACGCTCGGCCTGGTGACCGCGGCCCTGGCGCTCGTCTTCCTGCTCTGGACCCAGGCGGGCAAGGGGGACGGCACGTCGCTCATCGCGCTGATCGTTGCGGTGGTCGCGCTGTTCGGCGCGGTCGGGGCCATCAAGGCGGGACGGGAGGGCTGGTCCTTCGCGCTCTCCGGCATCACCATCGCCGCCGTCTTCGCGATGCTCTTCCTGACGATGTTCCCGAACGTCATGCCGTCCTCGCTCGACCCGGCCTGGAGCCTGACGGTCACCAACGCCTCGTCGAGCCCCTACACGCTGAAGATCATGACGTGGCTGGCGGCGATCGCGACCCCGCTCGTGCTGCTCTACCAGTCGTGGACCTACTGGGTGTTCCGCAAGCGGATCGGCACCAAGCACATCGCCGACGCCGCGCACTGAACCCTGCCCCGTCCTCGGACCTTCGTGCCTACGTGAGGGCCTGTCCCCGGACCTTCGTGCCTACGTGAGGGCCTGTCCCCGGACCTTCGTGCCTACGTGAGGGTGTGTTTCACGTGAAACCGATCGACCAGCGCCTGCTCCGGTACGCCCGGGCCACCCGCCTCTTCCTGCTGGCCGTGGTCGTCCTCGGCGCCGCCGGGGCCGGGCTGGTCATCGCGCAGGCGATGCTCATCGCCGAAGTGGTGGTGGGAGCATTCCAGCACGGCTTCGACGCGGCCCAGCTGCGCACGCCTCTGCTGCTCCTGGTGGTCGTCGCGGCCGGGCGGGGTCTCGTCTCCTGGCTGACCGAACTGGCGGCGCACCGGGCCGGCGCGGCGGTCAAGTCGGAGCTGCGCAGGCGGCTGCTGGGGCGGGCCGTCCGGCTCGGCCCGGAGTGGCTGAGCGGCCGGCGGACCGGGTCGCTGGTGACGCTCGCCACGCGCGGCGTGGACGTGCTCGACGACTACTTCTCGCGCTATCTGCCGCAGTTGGGGCTCGCCGTGGTGGTCCCGGTGGCCGTGCTCGCCCGCGTCGTCACCGAGGACTGGGTGTCGGCGGCGATCATCGTCGGCACCCTGCCGCTCATCCCGATCTTCATGATCCTCATCGGCTGGGCCACGCAGTCCCGGATGGACCGCCAGTGGCGGCTGCTGTCCCGGCTGTCGGGCCACTTCCTCGACGTGGTCGCCGGGCTGCCCACGCTGAAGGTGTTCGGCCGCGCCAAGGCGCAGGCCGAATCCATCCGCACGATCACCGGGCAGTACCGCACGGCGACGATGCGGACCCTGCGCGTCGCCTTCCTGTCGTCCTTCGCCCTGGAACTGCTCGCGACGCTGTCGGTCGCCCTCGTCGCCGTCACGGTCGGCATGCGGCTCGTGCACGGTTCCATGGACCTCTACGTGGGACTGGTCATCCTGGTCCTCGCGCCCGAGGCGTATCTGCCGCTGCGCCAGGTCGGGACGCAGTTCCACGCGGCGGCCGAGGGGCTCGCCGCGGCCGAGGAGATCTTCGCCGTCCTGGAGACGCCCCTGCCGCCGGCCGGCACGCGGCCGGTCCCCGCCACCACGAGCGTGGTCTTCGACGACGTGTCCGTCCGCTACGAGGGGCGCACCGACGACGCCGTCTCCCACGCCTCCTTCAGCGTCGCGCCCGGCGAGACCGTGGCCCTGGTCGGGCCCAGCGGCGCGGGCAAGTCGACGCTGCTGAACGCCCTGCTCGGGTTCGCCCGCCCCCGCGACGGGCGCATCCTCGTCGGGGGCGTCGACCTCGCCACCGTGGAGCGGGAGCAGTGGCACGCGCGCGTGGCGTGGGTTCCGCAGCGCCCGCAGCTGTACGCCGGGACCATCGCGGACAACGTACGGCTCGCCCGGCCCGACGCCGACGACGCCGCGGTCCTGGCCGCGCTGCGCGAGGCCGGGGCGCTGGAGTTCGTCGCGGCGCTGCCCGACGGTGTCCGCACCGAGTTGGGCGACGACGGCGCGGGCCTGTCGGCCGGGCAGCGGCAGCGCCTCGCGCTGGCCCGCGCGTTCCTCGCGGACCGGCCCGTGGTGCTTCTCGACGAGCCGACGGCCGCGCTGGACGGCGCGACCGAGGCGGGCGTCGTGGAGGCGGTCCGCAGGCTGGCCGTGGGCCGCACCGTGCTGCTGGTCGTGCACCGCCCGGCCCTGCTGGCCCTCGCGGACCGGGTGGTCCGGCTCCGGACACCGGACACCGGCCGACAGCCGAGCCCGCACCTCACCGCCGCGCCGGGCAGCCCCGCGCAGGCCGAGAGCGACCTCGTGCCCGCCGAGCGGCCGAGCCGGCCCGAGCGGTCCGCCGACCGGCGCCACGTCCTCACCCGGCTGCGCGCCGCGGCCCGCCCCCGCCGGTCGCGGCTGGCGCTCGCGTTGCTCCTCGGCGCCCTCGCCCTCGGCAGCTCGGTGGGCCTGATGGGGACCAGCGGCTGGCTGATCTCCCGGGCCTCGCAGCAGCCGCCGGTGCTGTACCTGATGGTCGCGGTGACGGCCACGCGCGCGTTCGGCCTCGGCCGGGCCTGCTTCCGGTACGCGGAGCGGCTCGTGTCGCACGACGCCGTGCTGCGGATGCTGGCCGACACCCGGGTCGCCGTCTACCGGCGCCTGGAGCGCCTCGCGCCCGCCGGGCTGCGCACGACGCGCCGCGGCGACCTGCTCTCCCGGCTCGTCGCCGACGTGGACGCGCTCCAGGACTACTGGCTGCGCTGGCTGCTGCCCGCGTCGGTCGCGGCGCTCGTGGGCGCCGCCTCCGTGGCCTTCACCGCCTGGCTGCTGCCCGCGGCCGGCGCCGCCCTCGCCGTGGGCCTGCTGCTCGCCGGGGTCGGCGTGCCGCTGCTGTCCGGGGCCGTGGCCCGCCGCGCGGAGCGGCGGCTGGCGCCCGCGCGCGGACTGCTCGCGGTCCGGGCGGCCGAACTGCTCACCGGCACGGCCGAACTGACCGTCTCCGGCGCACTCGTGCGACGGACCGGGGAGGCGCGCGCCGCGGACTCGGTCCTCACCCGGATCGCCTCGCGCGCGGCCACCGCGACCGCGCTCGGCAACGGCCTCACCGCCCTGATCACCGGCCTGACCGTGGCCGCGGCCGCCCTCGCCGGCGTGCAGGGCGTCCGCGCGGGCCAGCTGGACGGCGTGACGATGGCGGTGGTCGTCCTGACCCCGCTGGCCGCCTTCGAGGCGGTGCTCGGGCTGCCGCTCGCCGTCCAGTACCGCCAGCGCGTCCACAAGAGCGCCGAGCGCGTCTACGAGGTCCTGGACGCCCCCGAACCCGTACGGGAGCCCGAGCGGCCCGCCCCGGCGCCGCAGGACCCCTTCCCGCTCGTCGTACGGGACCTCACCGCCCGGTACCCAGGGCAGCCGCGGCCCGCGCTCGACGGGGCCGCGCTCACCCTGGAGCGGGGCCGCAGGATCGCCGTCGTGGGCCCCTCCGGGTCGGGCAAGACGACGCTGGCCCAGGTGCTGCTGCGCTTCCTCGACGCGGAGGCCGGCACGTACACGCTCGGCGGCGTCGACGTGGACGCTTTGGAGAGCGACGCCGTGCGCGAGCTCGTCGGACTCTGCGCGCAGGACGCCCACCTCTTCGACAGCAGCGTCCGCGAGAACCTGCTGCTCGCCAAGAAGGACGCCACCGGGGACGAACTGCGGGCGGCGCTGGCCCGCGTACATCTCCTGGAGTGGGCGAACGCGCTGCCCGACGGGCTCGACACCCTGGTGGGCGAGCACGCCGCGCGGCTCTCCGGCGGGCAGCGGCAGCGGCTCGCGCTGGCCCGGGCGCTGCTGGCCGACTTCCCGGTGCTGGTCCTGGACGAGCCCGCCGAGCACCTCGACCTGGAGACGGCGGACGCGCTCACCGCGGACCTGCTGGACGCGACGCGCGGACGGACGACCCTGCTGATCACCCACCGGCTCGCCGGTCTGGACGCCGTCGACGAGGTGATCGTGCTCGACCAGGGGCGGGTCGTCCAGCGCGGCTCCTATGCCGAGCTGACCGCCGTCGACGGGCCGCTGCGGGAGCTGCGGGACCGGGAGAGCGCGGCGGAGCTGCTGGTCGGCGCGGGGGCGGGCCGGTGACCACGGCGCGCCCCCGCCGCAAGCACCGACTTTCGTCCGTAAATGGGACTAACTAGGCTCAAAGGCATGGCCACACCCAGGGGACCCGCCGCTTCGCAGCCCACCGAGCCCACCGCGGACCCCGCTCCGACCTCGGGCGAGGCCGCCCGCAGCCTGCACGGGCTCTCCACCGAGCTGACCGCGCGGGTCCCCCAGCTCCTGGACGCGATGCGGTCCGTGGGGACGGGCCTGGAACTGCACACCACACTGGACCGGATCTGCGAGACCGCCGCCGAACTGGCGGGCGCCGCGTACGCGGCGATCGGCGTCGTGGCCGAGGACGGCGCCGGGCTCGCGGACTTCGTCTGGCACGGCATGGACGAGGAGACCGCCCTGCGCATCGGGCGGCTGCCCGACGGGCACCGGGGGCTGCTCGGCGCGCTCATCCACGACCCCGTACCGCTGCGCCTGGCGAACCTCGCGGACGACCCGCGCGCGTGCGGCTTCCCCGCGCACCATCCGCCGATGCGCACCTTCCTCGGCGTCCCCATCCGCGTCCAGGGCGAGATCTTCGGCAACCTCTACCTGACGGAGAAGCACGGCGGCGGCGAGTTCAACGACTACGACCTGAACATGGTCCGGGTCCTGGCCACGGAGGCGGGCATCGCGATCGGCAACGCGCGCCTGTACGAGGCCGCCCGGCAGCGCGAGCGCTGGATCGACGGGTCCGTGGCCGTGACCACCGCGCTGCTCTCGGGCGGCGACGCCGACGACGCGCTGCAGGTCGTCGCAGAACAGGCCCGCAAGCTCTCGGAGTCGGCCGCCGGCATCGTGCTGCTGCCCGCCGAGGAGGGCGGCCTGGAGATCGTCGCCGTCGCCGCGGACCAGCCCTCGGGGGCGCTCGGCCTGATCGTCCCGCCGGAGAGCGCGATCGTCGCCGAACTGCTCGCCGGTGACGTCGTCTTCATGGAGGACACGGCCAGTGACCCGCGCGTGATGACCGGTCTCGCGCGGGACTACGGTCCGGCCATGCTGCTCCCCCTCCAGAGCGACGGGCGCGTGCTGGGGACGCTGGTGATGACCCGCGCGCGTGGGCAGCGTCCGTTCACGGAAGCGGAGCGCACGCTCGCCACGCAGTTCGCCTCGCAGGCCGCGCTCGCGCTGATGATGGCCGAGGCGCAGCGCGACCGGGAGCGGCTCGCCGTCTTCGAGGACCGCGACCGGATCGCCCGCGACCTGCACGACCTGGTGATCCAGCGCCTGTTCGCCACCGGAATGATGCTGGAGACGGCGCAGCGCCGCTCCGAGGTCCCCGAGGTGCAGCACGGTGTCGGCAAGGCCGTCGACGAGTTGGACGTCACCATCCAGGAGATCCGCACGGCCATCTTCGCCCTGCAACAAGGGCCCGCGGAGGCGCTGTCGGGCCTGCGCACGCGCGTGCTGCGGGAGATCAACACGGCGGCCGTGGCGCTCGGCTTCAAGCCCGCGCACCGCTTCGTCGGCGCCGTCGACGCGACCGTCGGCGAACTCACCGGCAAGAACCTCATCGCGGCCCTGCGGGAAGCCCTGTCGAACGCGTTCCGGCACGCGGGCGCCTCGCGCATCGACGTCGTCGTGGACGCCTCCGTCACTCTGCCGGACGGCCGGCGGGGCGTCCGGCTGACGGTCGCGGACGACGGGGTCGGCATCCCCGACGGCGGACGGCGCAGCGGCCTGCGCAACCTCAAGCGGCGCGCGGAGTCGCTCGGCGGCGACAGCTGGTACGGGCCCGGCCTCGGGGACGACGGGGGCGGCACGACGGTGGTCTGGCAGGCGCCCTACTAGGTGAGCGAGCGCCGGGGAGCCGGGTGGTAGCTGACTCGGCGGTACGTTCCTGCGCCGTACGGGGCACGCGTTCCCCCGGCCGCACGAGTCCCCTGGGAGGGCGGCCGCGCCGCGGGCAACCATCCGGGACATGCGCCCACGACCTCGCCGCCTCCTTGTCGTCCTGGCGCTGCTGTGCGCTCTCGCGGCACTGTGCGGCCCGCCCACGCTCTCCCAGGGCGCGGAGGGACCTCGCACCAGTGAGGACGTGGCCCGCCTCTTCGAGGAGGCGTCCGTGGCGACGCAGCGCTACGAAGAGGGGCGCCGGGCCGCCCGGACGCAGCGGGCCGCGGCGCGCAGGACCGAGCGGTTGCTCGTGCGGGAGCGGCGCGAGATCGCCGTGCTCCACGACGACCTCGGCCGCATCGCGCGTGCCCAGTACCGCAACGGCGGGGACCTCCCCCTGACCGCGCAGATGCTGCTCGCGGACGAGCCCGCGGACCTGCTGCACGGGCAGCACGCCGTGTGGCAGGCCGACCTGGCGCTCAACAACGCCGTCGGCAAGAGCCGCCGCGCCGAGCGGAGGCTCGCCGACGGTCAGCGCAGGGCGACGGCGCAATGGCACGCCCTGGAGGCGCGCAACAAGCGGCTCGCCCGGCTGAAGAGGAACATCGCGAGCAAGCTCGTACAGGCGCAGTGGAAGTTGCAGGGCGACGCCGACCGCTCGGTGGCGGCGGGGAAGTGCCGCGGTGCCGTCCGCCTCGCCCAGCCACGAACGCGCACCACGCGCGCGTGGGTGGCCCCGGTGCAGACCTACACGCTCTCCGCGGGCTTCGACAGCAAGGGCGAACGGTGGGCGCACCGGCACACCGGGCAGGACTTCGCCGTCGGCATCGGCACGCCCGTGCGGGCCGCGGGCGCCGGACGCGTGGTGCACGTCTCCTGCGGCGGCGCCTTCGGCATCGAGGTCGTCGTGCGCCACCGGAGCGGCTACTACACGCAGTACGCCCATCTCGCGGCCGTCACCGTCGACCAGGGCGAGAAGGTGCGGACGGGGCAGTGGGTCGGGCAGTCCGGCACCACCGGCAACTCGACGGGGCCGCACCTCCACTTCGAGGTGCGGCTCACGCCGTATCTGGGCTCGGGGGTGGATCCGGTGCCGTGGCTGGCGGAGCGGGGCGTCCGGGTGGGGCGGGCCGCGCACTAGGCGCGGGCGGCCGGAAGGTGTTGCGCTGAGGCACGGCGCGCGGCCGGGAGGTGCCGCGCTGCGGCGCGGCTCGGCCGGGTGAGAGCCGCACCGGGCGCGGGGTGGCCGGGCGGGCGCCGGGCGCGGTTGCGGTCAGCGGGCCGCCAGGATCGACTCGATGACGCGGGCCACCCCGTCCTCGTTGTTGCTGGCCGTGACGCCGGTCGCCGCCGCCAGCACGTCGGGGTGCGCGTTGCCCATCGCGTAGGAAGCGCCCGCCCAGGTCAGCATCTCCATGTCGTTGGGCATGTCCCCGAAGGCGACGACCTCAGCGGGGGAGATGCCGCGCTCGGCGCAGCACAGGGCGAGGGTGCTCGCCTTGGAGACGGCCCGGCCGCTGATCTCCAGGAGGGCGCTCGGACTGGAGCGCGTGATGGAGGCCAGGTCGCCGGCGGCGGTGCGGGCCAGCGCCAGGAAAGCGTCAGGGCCGAGCTCCGGGTGGTAGGCGAGGAGCTTGAGGACGGGCTGCTCCGCGACGGCGCCGCCCTCGAAGTCCGCGCTCAGCAGCTTCTCGGCGGGGGCGACGCATTCGCCCTGGTCGAGGTGGAGGGGCGGGTACGTCGGCTCGTGGTGCAGGCCGCCGGTCCGCTCGACCGCGAACGACGTGCCGGGGGCCGCGGCGCGCAGCACCTGGACGACGTCGAGCGCGTCCGGGACGGCCAGCTCCCGGATGGTGACGAAGCGGTGGTTGCCCGGGCCGCCGTGCAGGTCCACGACGGCGGCGCCGTTGCCGCAGATGGCCAGGCCGTGGCCGTGCAGGTGATCGCTGACGACGTCCATCCAGCGGGCCGGGCGGCCGGTCACGAAGAAGACCTCGATGCCGGCCTCCTCGGCGGCGGCCAGCGCGGCGACCGTGCGCGGGGAAACGGTTTTGTCGTCGTGCAGCAGCGTGCCGTCGAGATCCGTGGCGATCAGCCGGGGCGCGGGGGCGGTGGGAGCCGGGGGCCGGGGCCCAGAAGTCGATGAGGTCACCGGGCCATGGTCGCGCATATGCGCGCACGGGCGTGCGGCGGGGCGCGCAGATGAGTAGGTACCGGTCCGCGCGTCCCGCCCGGCCCGCCCTGTCGCAACCCGCCGATCAGCCGAGCTGCGCGAGGGCCTGCGTCGCGATGGCCTCGAAGACCTTCTGGTCGGCAGCGAAGGCGGTGTCGGGGATCGGCCAGTGCACGACGAGCTCGGTGAAGCCCAGCTCACGGTGGGTGCCCGCGAAATCCACGAAGGCGTCGACGGACTCCAGCGGCCCGCCGCGGTCCGGGGTGAACCCGGTGAGCAGGATCTTGTCGAGTTCGGACACGTCACGGCCGATGGCGTCGCACGCGTCGGCCAGCTTCCGCACCTGACCGCGAATGGCTTGAACCGACTCCTCGGGGGTGCCGTTTTCGTACAGTTTCGGGTCGCCCGTGGTCACCCAGGCCTGCCCGTGGCGGGCGGCGAGCTTGAGGCCCCGGGGCCCGGTTGCGGCCACCGCGAAGGGCAGCCGGGGGCGCTGCACGCAGCCGGGAACGTTCTGCGCGCCGCCCGCCGAGTAGAAGGTGCCGTCGTACGAGACCGTGTCCTCGGTGAGCAGCCGGTCCAACAGGGGCACGAACTCGCCGAACCGGTCGGCCCGCTCGCGCGGCGTCCATGCCTCCTGGTCGCTCCGGGCCAGGGCGCTCGCGTCGAAACCGGTGCCGCCCGCGCCGATGCCGAGCGTGATCCGGCCGTCCGAGAGGTCGTCGAGCGTGATCAGCTCCTTGGCGAGGGTGACCGGGTGCCGGAAGTTCGGGGACGTGACGAGGGTGCCCAGGCGCATCCGCTCGGTGACACCGGCCGCGGCGGTCAGGGTCGGGAGCGCGCCGAACCACGGGCCGTCGCGGAACGGTACGCGCCAGGACAGGTGGTCGTACGTGTACGCGGTGTGGAAGCCCAGCTCCTCGGCGCGCAGCCAGGTCTCCCGTGCGCCCTCGCGCCAGCGGCGGTGGGGCAGGATCACGGTGCTCAGGCGGAACGGGGACTGGGGGGTGCGGGCCGTGTCGTTCATGCCAGTGAGCGTATGCGGAGGGCTCCGCCGGGGGTGGGGTGGCGTGGGGACGAGGCCGGGGCCGGGGCCGGGGCTGGGCGCCAGGGGCGCGGGCTCGTCTCAGCCCGGGAAGCGCAGGTAGCGCGCGGGGACGGCGGCGGTGAGCCAGACTCCGTTGGCGCTGACGCGAAACGTGTGGCCGTCGCGGTGCATCGTCCCCGCGTCGACGGACAGCAGGACGGGCCGGCCGCGCCGGGCGCCGACCCGGGTCGCGGTCTCCCGGTCCGCGGAGAGGTGCACGTCGTGCCGGTCCATGGGCCGCAGGCCCTCGGCGCGGATCGCGTCGAGGAAGCGGCCCACGGTCCCGTGGTACAGGTACGCGGGCGGCTGCTCCGCCGCAAGACCCAGGTCGACCTGGACCGTGTGGCCCTGGTTGGCGCGGATGCGGGAGCCGTCGACGGCGAAGCGCCGCTTGTCGTTCTCCGCGACCGCGCGGTCCAGCTCGGCCCGGCTGACCGGGAACCCGTGCGCGGCGGCCGCGGCCAGCAGTTCGTCGATCTCCACCCAGCCGGCCTCGTCGAGCGACAGCCCGATGCGCTCCGGTTGATGGCGCAGATGCTTCGAAAGGTACTTCGACACCTTGACGGTGCGCTGCTCGCTCATGGCGCCAGGGTGCCCGGCGGGCCGCCTCACGTGCACGCAGATTTCATCCGTGAGAACAAGCTCCCAGGTTTGATCCACAGCCAACTGTGGTTATCCACAGGCAACTTGACGATTCTGTGGACAACTGGCGCCTGGTAAGGCCCTGTTATTCAACTATGGCAGTGTTTGCACCTTTTGACACCAATGCGTCCAAAGTCCGTGCCTGCACTTCCCGTTCGGCAGCCGCCGCGACGAACTCCGCAGCGCCTTCCGAGCCGACCAGGGCCTGGACAGCCCGCATTGTCCGTGCCGGCAGGGCGACCAGATGGTGTTCGTCGGCGGGTCGTACCGCCGGTCCCTCCGCCAGGTGTCGATGCAGGTGCTGAGTCGCGAACAACCGCATGGCACGCGCCAGTTCCGCGTCGACCGACTGCTGGGCGAGCGGACGCAGCCGACGGACGAGCGACGCGGCCTCGACCGCTTCCGTGTCGGTGGGCGGATGCGGTCCCAAGTAGCGCGCGAACACATGCTCGGTCGTGAACTCCAGGAATCGGGCGGCAATATGCTCCACCTGCCCCCTCAACTCCCGCAGATGGCCCGAAATCGCGGTGAGCGGCACACCGGCAGCATGCAACTCCACTGCTACGGACAGCTCTTGCGGGCTCGGGACCAGGAACTCGTCGTCCTTCCCGGGCACCTGCTCCAGTACGCCGAGGTCGAGCGCGTCCCGCACCGCGGCGTCGTCGGGCCGGCCGCCGAACCGCTCGTCGAGCTCCGCCCGCGTGATGCGTCCCGCCCGCTCGTCCGTCCACGGCCCGTCCACCTCGGCGACCAGGCCGAGGACGCCGCCCAGGCCCCGGCCCGCGTCCCAGGCCTCCAAAAGCTCCTTGATGGAGGCCAGGGTGTACCCGCGGTCGAGCAGATCGGCGATCCGGCGCAGCCGGGACAGGTGCGCGGCCGTGTACACATTGGCCCGGCCGCGGCGCTCGGGCCGCGGCAACAGCCCGCGGTCCTGGTAGGCACGGATCGTGCGGACCGTGGCGCCGCTGTGGTGGGCCAGGTCCTCGATCCGGTACTCGACGACCGACTGCTGCTCCGTCACACCTCACGCCCCTCGGCCGTACGTGGTCCTCCACGCGAACCGCCCGGTCCGCACGCTCTTTGGCCCCGCTGCCGACCGCACCGAGCCCGGGCCGGGTCACCAGGTACCCGCCGGCCCGGTGGAGCGAACCCTCCTGCGAGGGATGGTACGGCCGCTGCCGGCGCCCGGCCCCGCCTGTGGCCCCGCTCCCCCCGGGACCCACCCCGCGGCGGCGGCGCTCCGTACTGCCCGACCTCACCTCGGCTGCTCCCTCCGCTACAGCGGCGGCTCCACCCGTGCGACCGCCCGCAGGACTCTGGGAGCGAAACGGGAGAGGAGGCGTGCCCCGCGGGCCTCCGGCGTCACCGGAACGACCGCCTTGTCGTGCGCGACGGCGTCCAGGATCGCCGTGGCGACCTTCTCCGGCGGGTAGTTGCGCAGACCGTAGAGGCGGGCGGACTTCTTCTGGCGGCGCTTCTCCTCGTCGGCGTCCACCCCGGCGAACCGGGCCGTCGCGGTGATGTTCGTGTTGACCAGGCCGGGACAGATCGCGGAGACCCCGATGCCCTGTCCGGCCAGCTCGGCGCGGAGGCACTCGCTGAGCATGAGCACGGCGGCCTTGGAGGTGGAGTAGGCCGGCAGGACCTTCGACGGCTGGTACGCGGCGGCGGAGGCCGTGTTGACGATGTGGCCGCCCTGCCCGCGCTCGGCCATCTGCCTGCCGAACAGGCGGCAGCCATGGATGACCCCCCACAGGTTGACGTCGAGGACCTTTCTCCAGTCCTCCGGCGTCGTGTCGAGGAACGAGCCGGACAGGCCTACTCCCGCGTTGTTCACGAGCACGTCGACCACGCCGTACTCCGAGGCGACCTTCGCCGCGAGCTTCTCCATGGCCTGTTCGTCCGCGACGTCCACGGTCTCGGCCCAGGCCTCGGGCGCCCCGATGAGCCGGGCCATCTCGGCGGTGCGGGCCGCGCTCTCGGCGTCCCGGTCCACGGCGACCACGCGCGCCCCCGCCTCGGCGAAGGCGAACGCGGTGGCCCGCCCGATGCCGCTGCCCGCGCCCGTGACCAGGACGAGCTGTCCGCCGAACCGGTCCGCGTGCGGGCCGTCGGCCGCCTTGCGCGGAGCCGGAACCCCGGCCTCCTGCTCCTCGTGGGCCGTGACGAACTCACCGATCCAGGCGGTGAGCTGGTCGGGCCGGGTGCGCGGGACCCAGTGCTTGGCCGGCAGCGTCCGGCGGGTGAGCTGCGGCGCCCACTGTTCGAGCCGGTCGTACAGGCGCGGGGAGAGGAAGGCGTCTCCCAGCGGCGTGATGAGCTGCACGGGCGCGTGCGCGTACGCGTCCTCGCGCGGCCGGCGCAACCTCGCCCGCACGTTGTCCCGGTACAGCCAGGCACCGTGCGCGGCGTCCGAGGGCAGCGACGCGGTGGGGTAGTCGCCGGCCGGGACCTTCTCCGTGCGCTCCAGGATCGCAGGCCAGCGCTTGCCGAGCGGTCCGCGCCAGGCCAGCTCGGGCAGGACCGGGGTGTGCAGCATGTACACATACCAGGACTTGGCGCCCTGCCCGATCAGCTGGCCCACCTTGCGGGGCGTGGGCCGCTTCACGCGCTGCTTGATCCAGTGCCCGAAGTGGTCGAGCGAGGGCCCCGACATCGAGGTGAAGGAGGCGATGCGGCCCTCGGTGCGGCTGACCGTGACGAACTCCCAGGACTGCACCGACCCCCAGTCGTGGCCCACCAGATGGACGGGCCGGTCCGGGCTCACGGCGTCGACGACGGCCATGAAGTCGTCGGTCAGCTTCTCCAGGGTGAAGCCGCCGCGCAGCGGGGTCGGCGCCGTGGAGCGGCCGTGCCCGCGCACGTCGTACAGCACGACATGGAAGCGGTCCGCGAGGCGCGTGGCCACCTCGGACCAGACCTCCTTGGAGTCCGGGTAGCCGTGGACGAGGACGACGGTCGGCCGCGCCGCGTCACCCGCCTCGACGACGCACAGCTCGATCCCGCCGGTGCGTACCCAGCGCTCGCGCGCGCCGTGGATGCCCATCAGGTCCGTCATCAGATGCCCTCCGCCCAGCGCCGCACGTGCGGCAGATCGTCGTCCAGCCAAAAAGCGTGCTCCTCGGGGTCCTTGGAGTCCGTCACCACGAGGATCTCCTCGAACTTGGCGCCCGTGCCGCGGAATCCGAGATGCGGCTCGACCGCCCACAGACCGGGCTGCGGGGGATGGTCGGAGAACCGGTACGGCGACCACAGCGGCGACCAGCCGTCCCGGTGCCCGCGCAGCGCGTCGCTCGCGAGGCCCCTGAGCGACTGGGTGCCGAAGCCGAAGAGGGTCGGATTGATCCGCCGCTGCCGGACGCGGTCGACCTTGTGAGCGATCACGCCGAAGGGGTACGCGCGGTGCCGGTTCGCATAGCCCTGCCGGACCATCAACCGGTCGACGTCCTCATAGATCTCGCGCAGCGGGCGGCGCTCGCGCACCTCGCGCAGGAGCAGCGCGCGATGTGCCTCCAGATCGGCGAGCAGCTTGTCGTGCACCGGGTTGAGGCCGAGGCAGCCGGAGTACCCGATGTCCGCCGTGCAGCCGTCCAGGACCGGGGCCATGTCGAGGATGAACGGCATCCCAGGCTCCAGCGCGCGGTTCGTGGGGAAGAACTGCAACGGTATCCGGAAGCCCGTGAACGCCGTGCGGTCCCCGAACCAGGCGAAGGGCAGGTGGAACCAGTCCCGCACGCCGCGCTCGCGCAGCCACTGCCGCTGCATCCGCGCCGCTTCCCGCTCGGTGACACCGGGCTTCAGCTGCGCGGCCACCGCCTCCGCGCACTCGTACGCGAGGCGCTGGACCGCTCTGAACCCCCGCAGCTCCGCGGAGAGTTCCCGAACCACTGCTGGGGACATGCCACCGTCCGTCCGTGCCAGGGCCGTCCGTGACCGGACCGTCGCCGTACGCGCTCGTAACTTGACACTGATGAATGTGACAATGGCTGGCGGCGGCGTCAAGGGGTCCGCGGCAGACTGTGGAGAACCCCGGCGATGTGCACAACGGCACCACCGTGCCGGGTGAGCAGCGGTGACCTGCGCGAAGTCCGGGCTGTCGAGGGCTACTCAGGGAGGACCCTTAGGGTCCCGTAATACTCAGGTCTCATCAGAGGTTGACCCTGAGGTCTGACGATTTCGTGTGTGCTGCGCCACTACGGTCGAACCGTGACTGTGATCGCGACCGAAAGCCTGAGCAAGCGGTTCCCCCGGGTGACCGCGCTTGACCGGCTGACCATGGAGATCGGGCCCGGGGTGACCGGACTCGTCGGAGCCAATGGTGCCGGCAAGTCCACCATGATCAAGATCCTGCTGGGTCTGTCCCCCGCGTCCGAGGGCCGAGCCGAAGTGCTCGGCCTCGACGTCGCGACCAAGGGCGGTGAGATCCGCGAGCGCGTGGGGTACATGCCGGAGCACGACTGCCTGCCGCCCGACGTCTCGGCCACCGAGTTCGTCGTCCACATGGCCCGCATGTCGGGACTGCCGCCCACCGCCGCCCGCGAGCGCACCGCCGACACGCTGCGCCACGTCGGCCTGTACGAGGAGCGCTACCGCCCCATCGGCGGGTACTCGACGGGTATGAAGCAGCGGGTCAAGCTGGCCCAGGCCCTCGTCCACGACCCGCAGCTGGTCTTCCTGGACGAGCCGACGAACGGTCTGGACCCGGTCGGCCGCGACGACATGCTCGACCTGATCCGCCGCGTCCACGCGGACTTCGGCATCTCGGTCCTGGTCACCTCGCACCTGCTCGGCGAGTTGGAGCGCACCTGCGACCACGTCGTCGTCATCGACGGCGGCAAGCTGCTGCGCTCCAGCTCGACCACCGACTTCACGCAGAGCACCGCCACGCTCGCGATCGAGGTCACCGACAGCGACGAGCACCCCGACGGGACGAGCGCGCTGCGCGAGGCCTTCGCCCGGCGCGGCATCGAGACCACCACCGGCGGCGAGCTGCCCGGTGCCGGCCACACCGTGCTCCTCACCGCACAAGGCGAGGAGACGTACGACATCGTCCGCGACGTCGTCGCGGACCTAGGCCTGGGCCTGATCCGCATGGAGCAGCGCAGGCACCACATCGCGGAGGTCTTCCGCCCCGCCGACCAGCAGGACGAGCCGCAGCGGGAGCAGAGCTCCGAGCGGGCCGTCGCCTGGGCGGCCACCGCCGCCGCACAGCAGACGGGAGGCTCGCGCGATGACCACTGAGCCCATGGCCACGGACCGTGCGTCCACCCAGATCCACAACATCGGCTACCGCCACTACGACGGCCCTCGCCTGGGCCGGGCGTACGCGCGCCGCTCACTGTTCTCGCAGAGCCTGCGCGGCGCCTACGGACTCGGGCGTTCCGCCAAGTCCAAGGTGCTGCCGATGCTGCTCTTCGTGGTGATGTGCGTCCCCGCGCTGATCATGGTCGCGGTCGCCGTCGCCACCAAGGCGAAGGACCTGCCGGTCGACTACACGCGCTACGCGATCATCCTCCAGGCGGTGATCGGCCTGTACGTGGCGTCCCAGGCGCCGCAGGCCGTCTCCCGGGACCTGCGCTTCAAGTCGGTGCCGCTGTACTTCTCGCGCCCGATCGAGCGGGTGGACTATGTGGCCGCGAAGTACGCCGCGATGGCGTCGGCCCTGTTCATCCTCACAGCGGCCCCGCTCCTCGTCCTGTACGTAGGCTCTCTGCTCGCCAAGCTGGACTTCACCGAGCAGACCAAGGGATTCGGCCAAGGACTGGTTTCCGTGGTGCTGCTGTCGCTGCTCTTCGCCGGGATCGGGCTCGTCGTCTCCGCTGTCACCCCCCGCCGCGGCTTCGGCATCGCCGCCGTGATCGCCGTCCTGACCATCTCCTACGGAGCGGTCTCCACGGTCCAGGCGATCGCCGAGACCCAGGACAACGGCAGCGCGGTCTCCTGGCTGGGCCTGTTCTCGCCGATCACCCTCATCGACGGCGTGGGGTCCGCCTTCCTCGGCGCCACGTCCGCGTTCCCGGGGACCCACGGCCCCTCCACCGGCCAGGGCGTGGTCTACCTGCTCGTCGTCCTCGGGCTCATCGCCGGCTCCTACGGGCTGCTGATGCGCCGCTACCGGAAGGTCGGAATGTGACCGCCATCAACATCGACCACGTCTCGCGCTGGTTCGGCAACGTCGTGGCCGTCAACGACGTCACGATGACGATCGGCCCCGGCGTGACGGGCCTGCTCGGTCCGAACGGCGCGGGAAAGTCCACCCTGATCAACATGATGGGCGGCTTCCTGGCCCCCTCGAACGGCTCGGTCACCCTCGACGGCCGGCCGATCTGGCGCAACGAGACGATCTACCGGCACATCGGGATCGTCCCCGAGCGCGAGGCGATGTACGACTTCCTCACAGGCAGGGAGTTCGTCGTCGCCAACGCCGAACTGCACGGCCTCGGCAAGAAGGCGGCGGACCAGGCGCTCGCCACCGTCGAGATGGAGTACGCGCAGGACCGCAAGATCTCGACGTACTCCAAGGGCATGCGGCAGCGCGTGAAGATGGCGTCCGCCCTCGTCCACGACCCGTCCGTGCTGCTCCTGGACGAGCCGTTCAATGGCATGGACCCGCGCCAGCGCATGCAGCTCATGGACCTGTTGCGGCGTATGGGGGCCGAGGGGCGCACCGTGCTCTTCTCCTCGCACATCCTCGAAGAAGTCGAGCAACTCGCCTCGCACATCGAGGTGATCGTCGCCGGCCGGCACGCGGCCAGCGGTGACTTCCGCAAGATCCGCCGGCTGATGACCGACCGCCCGCACCGCTATCTCGTCCGCTCCAGCGACGACCGGGCCCTGGCCGCCGCGCTGATCGCGGACCCGTCGACCGCGGGCATCGAGGTCGACCTGAAGGAAGGCGCCCTGCGCATCCAGGCCGTCGACTTCGGCCGGTTCACGGCACTGCTTCCGAAGGTCGCGCGGGAGCACGGCATCCGCCTGCTCACGGTCTCGCCGTCCGACGAATCCCTCGAGTCCGTCTTCTCGTATCTCGTCGCGGCGTAGGAGGCCCTGATGTACGACCCCACTGTCGCCCGGCTTACCTACCGGGCCCTGCTCGGCCGACGCCGGGCCCTCATCCTCTTCGCGCTGCCCGTCCTGCTCGTGGTGATCTCCGCGCTGGTGCGCGGCCTCACCGGAGCCGACGACCAGACCGCCTCGGACGTCCTGGGCGGATTCGCGCTGGCCACGATGGTGCCGCTGATCGGCGTCATCGCGGGCACCGGCGCCATCGGCCCCGAGATCGACGACGGCTCCGTGGTCTATCTGCTCTCCAAGCCGGTCAAGCGCCCCACGATCATCTTCACCAAGCTCATCGTGGCGGTCGCCGTCACGATGGTCTTCTCGGCGGTCCCGACCCTGATCGCGGGCCTCATCCTGAACGGGAACGGGCAGCAGATCGCGGTCGCCTACACGATCGCCGCGCTGGTCGCCTCCATCGCGTACGCCGCGATCTTCCTGCTGCTCGGCACGGTGACCCGGCACGCGGTCGTCTTCGGCCTGGTCTACGCGCTCGTCTGGGAGGCGCTCTTCGGCTCCCTGGTGTCGGGCGCCCGCACCCTCAGCGTGCAGCAGTGGTCGCTCGCGGTCGCCCACAAGGTGGCCGGCGGCGACCTCATCACCTCGGACGTGGGGCTGCCGCTGGCGACGATCCTGCTGGTGGGCGTGACCGTGGTGGCGACCTGGTACGCGGGGCAGCGGCTGCGGTCCCTGAAGCTGGCGGGGGAGGAGTAGCGGTCCTGGGCGGGCGCACGCGGCCCCGAGGGGCGCGGGCCCTGCCGCCCACGGTGGCGCCGGTCGCGGCTCCGAAGTAATTCGGTGGCGGCGAACCGGGCGCCACGGCACAGTAGTTGCTGTCACACCGCACCGGCCGACCCGCCGGTGTCCGTCCACTGGGAGAGGAGCGCGACGATGTCTGTCAGTAGTCCGTCGAGCTCCCTGCAGGGCGGCCCGAGGCAGGCTCCGGAGTAGCCACCACCCTCCGTCGAGCCCCGCCCAGGGGCCTTGCCCGGGGCGGCCGCTTCGAGCGCGTGTCCTCAGTGGCACGCGGGCCGCCCACCCGGAGGATTGGCCGAGTGGTAAGGCAGCGGCTTGCTAAGCCGTCGTCGGGGTGCACGCCCCGCGCGCGTTCGATCCGCGCATCCTCCGCACCGCAGCCCCGCACGTCCGTACTGCCCGGGCGCATACATGGCGGCGCCCACCGCAGGACCGGGTCCCCATGGCACCGGCGGGGCTCAGCCCAGCAGGCGTTCGAGCACCACGGCGATGCCGTCGTCCTCGTTCGACGCCGTGACCTCGTCCGCCACGGCCTTCAGGCTCTCGTGGGCGTTGGACATCGCCACGCCGTGCGCGGCCCAGGCGAACATCGGGATGTCGTTGGGCATGTCGCCGAAGGCGATCGTCTCGGCGGGCTTCACCCCGAGGCGGCGGGCCGCGAGCGAGAGCCCGGTGGCCTTGGAGAGGCCGAGCGGGAGCAGTTCCACGATGCCCTCGCCCGCCATCGTGACGCCGACCAGGCCGCCGGCCACGCTCTGCGCGACCTCGGCCAACTGGTCGTCGCTCAGGCCGGGATGCTGGACGTACACCTTGTTGAGCGGGGCCGCCCACAGCTCCGCGACATCCGTGAACGGAGTCGCGGGCAGACCACCGCCCTCGCGGTAACCGGGGCCGACGATGACCTCGCCGTCCAGCCCGTCCCGGCTCGCGGCCAGCGCCAGCGGGCCGATCTCCGCCTCGATCTTGGCGAGCGCCAGACCGGCGAGCTGCCGGTCGAGCGTCACCGAGGTCAGCAGCCGCCGCTCCCCCGCGTGGTAGACCTGCGCGCCCTGGCCGCACACCGCGAGACCGTCGTAGCCGAGGTCCTCGAGGATGTGGCGGGTCCAGGGCACGGCCCGGCCGGTCACGACGATGTGCGCGGCCCCCGCGGCCGTGGCCGCGGCGAGCGCGTCACGGGTCCGCCCGGAGACGGTGTCGTCGGGGCGCAGCAGCGTCCCGTCGAGGTCGGTCGCGACGAGCTTGTACGGGAACGCGGGGGCGGGGTGGCTCACTTGGTGTTCGGCTCCAGGCTGCGGTTACTTGGGGTCAAGCGTGGTACGGCCCCCGAGGTACGGCCGCAGCATCTCGGGCACGCGCACGGAGCCGTCGGGCAGCTGGTGGTTCTCCAGCAGGGCGACGATCGTGCGGGGTACCGCGCACAGCGTCCCGTTCAGGGTCGCGAGCGGCTGCAGGACCTTCTTGCCGTCGCGGTTGTCGCGCATCCGGATCGACAGGCGGCGCGCCTGGAAGCCGTCGCAGTTCGACGCGGACGTCAGCTCGCGGTACTTGCCCTGCGTCGGGATCCACGCCTCGCAGTCGAACTTGCGGGAGGCCGAGGAGCCGAGGTCACCGGTGGCGACGTCGATCACCTGGAAGGGCAGTTCGAGGCCGGTCAGCCACTGCTTCTCCCAGTCCAGCAGGCGCTGGTGCTCGTTCTCCGCGTCCTCGGGGGCGACGTAGGAGAACATCTCGACCTTGTCGAACTGGTGCACGCGGAAGATGCCGCGGGTGTCCTTGCCGTACGTGCCCGCCTCGCGCCGGAAGCACGGCGAGAAGCCGGCGTAGCGCAGCGGCAGCTGGCTCGCGTCGAGGATCTCGTCCATGTGGTACCCGGCGAGGGCGACCTCGGAGGTGCCGACGAGGTAGTAGTCGTCCTTCTCCAGGTGGTACACGTTCTCCGCGGCCTGGCCGAGGAAGCCCGTGCCCTCCATGGCGCGGGGGCGCACCAGGGCCGGGGTCAGCATCGGCGTGAAGCCGGCCTCGGTGGCCTGCGCGATCGCCGCGTTCACCAGCGCCAGCTCCAGGAGCGCGCCGATGCCCGTCAGGTAGTAGAAGCGCGAGCCGGAGACCTTCGCGCCGCGCTCGACGTCGATGGCGCCGAGCGCCTCGCCGAGCTCCAGGTGGTCCTTGGGCGTGAAGCCCTCGGCGCCGAAGTCGCGGATGGTGCCGTGCGTCTCCAGGACGACGAAGTCCTCCTCGCCGCCGCGCGGGACGTCGGGGTGCACGACGTTGCCCAGCTGGAGGGCGAGGCGCTGGGTCTCCTCCTCCGCCTCGCGCTGCTCGGACTCGGCGGCCTTCACGCGGAGCTTGAGGCCCTCGGCCTTCTGGAGCAGTTCGGCGCGCTCCTCGGGCGTGGCCTTGCCCATCAGCTTGCCGAGCGACTTCTGCTCGGAGCGCAGTTCGTCGAAGCGCAGCCCGGACGACCTGCGCCGCTCATCGGCGGACAGGACGGAGTCGACGAGCGCGACGTCCTCTCCACGGGCGCGCTGGGAGGCGCGAACACGGTCGGGGTCCTCACGGAGCAGGCGAAGGTCAATCACCCCTCCAGGCTACCGGTGCGGCGTTCCGGCTCTCGACCCGATATCCGTTGCGTAGCTTTATGCCCTATTTGCCGGAATGAGAATTAAAAGCGGAACCTGGCCGAAAAAGATCAGGACGGACGCCTGTGGGGGCACGTCAAGAGGAACGCCCGTTTTCCCCGAAAGGGACAGGTGGGGCGTGATGTCTTGACCGGACTCCCTTGCGCCGGGCGGAACTTGACTCCCTGTTGTCCACAGGAAGTCGCGGTTCCGATCGGTTATCCACAGGCTGTGAGAAAAGGGTGTGGACACCGGAAGGGCGCGTTCCGAAAGCCGCATCCATCGCGAAGGATTCCCGTTCCAAACCGCCTCCATGCTCACTTTCGGGTGGAAATGCTTCACTCCAAAGGGTTGATCAAAGGAAAAGGGTGGACGAGGGGTGACCTGCGGGGCTGTGGACACTCTTGGGGCCTGGAGGGCGATTTGTCGACCATGTCACACCTTCCTGTCGACTTGTCCCCAGGTCGAGATGGCGTGCTGTGGATAACTCTTGTGGACGAAGAAAATCCGCTGGTCGGACCGGGTGCACGGGCGCGCAGGACCGCCAGAGGCACAGCGCCGCGGAAGAGTCAGAACCGGCCGTCCTGGCAGCGCGCCAGCCAGTCGGACGCCGTCACGAACTCGCCGTCGGAGGTCCCCGTCCGCAGCGGCCGTACGTCCTCGACGGCGACACCCGCGCGCGGGTACGAACCGAGGTAGCGCACCTCCGGGCAGGCCCGCTTCAGGCCCATCAGCGCCTCGGCCACCCGCCGGTCCGAGATGTGGCCCTCCGCGTCGATCGCGAAGCAGTAGTCACCGATGCCCTTGCCCGTGGGCCGGGACTGCAACAGCATCAGGTTGACCCCGCGGATCGCGAACTGCTGGAGCAGCTCCATCAGCGCGCCCGGGTGGTCCTCGCGCTGCCAGATGACCACCGAGGTCTTGTCCGCTCCGGTCGGGGCCGCGGGCCGGGCGGGCCTGCCGACCAGCACGAACCGGGTCTGCGCGTTCTCCGCGTCGTGGATCTCGGTGACCAGCGGCTCCAGGCCGTAGCGCGCGGCGGCGAACTCCCCCGCGAAGGCCGCGTCGTAGCGGCCCTCCCGCACCAGGCGCGCCCCGTCGGCGTTCGACGCCGAGGACTCCCAGGTCACGTCCGGCAGGTGGGCCTTGATCCAGTTGCGCACCTGGGGCTGGGCGGCCGGGTGCGCGGTGACCGTCTTGATGCCGTCGAGCTTGGTACCGGGACGCACGAGCAGCGCGAACGTGATGTCGAGCAGCACTTCGCGGTAGATCATCAACGGCCGGCCGGCGACCAGCTCGTCGAGGGTCGTGGTGATGCCGCCCTCGACGGAGTTCTCGATCGGTACGAACGCCGCCTCGGCCTCGCCGCCGCGGACGGCGTCGAGCGCCGCGGGCACGGACAGCATGGGAACGAGTTCCCGGGTGGCCGCCTCGGGGAGCGTGCGCAGGGCGACTTCGGTGAAGGTGCCCTCAGGTCCGAGATACGCGTAGCTGGCTGGCATGAGGTCACCCTAATGGGCCCTGTGCGGCCCGGCTCACGCATGCGGCCGGTCAGCCCTCCAGCAACTCCTGGCCCACATATCCGCCCTCGCGTGCCCCGCCGGGGACGGCGAACAGGCCGCTCGCCTCGTGCCGGATGAACGAGGACAGGGCGTCCCCGCGGTCGAGCTTGCGCTGCACGGGCACGAAGCCGCGCAGCGGGTCCGCCTGCCAGCAGACGAACAGCAGCCCGGCGTCCGGGGCGCCGTCCGCGTCGAAGCCGTCGTGGAAGGAGAACGGGCGGCGCAGCATCGCGGCACCCCCGTTCTGGTCGGGGCGGCTGATACGGGCGTGCGCGTTGATCGGGACGACGAGGTCGCCGCGCGCGTCCGTCTTCTCCAGGTCGGGCTCGGTCGTCTCGTCCCCGCCGGACAGCGGGGCTCCGGTCGACTTCTTGCGCCCGATCACCGCCTCCTGGGCCGTACGCGACTGCTTCTCCCAGTCGTCCAGCAGCATCCGGATCCGGCGGACGACGACGTACGACCCGTTCGCCATCCACGCGGGCGAACCCGACGCCGGGACGAAGATCCGCCGGTCGAAGTCGGCCTCGGCGGGCTTGGGGTTGTTGGTGCCGTCGATCTGCCCCATGAGGTTGCGGGTCGTCAGGGGGCGGGCGGTGGCGCCGGGCGAGCGGTTGAAGCCGTTCATCTGCCAGCGCACCTTCGCCGCACCGGCCGCGTCCTTCTGGAGCGCGCGCAGCGCATGGAAGGCGACGAGGGAGTCGTCGGCGCCGATCTGCACCCACAGGTCGCCGTTGCTGCGCGCCTTGTCGAGGTGGTCGGAGAAGAAGTCCGGCAGCGGGTCGAGCGCGGCGGGGCGCTGCGCGGTCAGGCCGGTGCGCGCGAAGAAGCTGTGGCCGAAACCGAAGGTGACCGTGAGGGAGGACGGCCCGGCGTCCCGGGCGACGTCGGTGTCGTCGGAAGGCGACGGCTCGCCCGCCATCAGCCGCTCCGCCGTCGCCGACCAGCGCCGCAGCAGCGCGGCGGCCTCCTTGCGGCCAGCCCCCGCGGTCAGGTCGAAGGCGACGAGGTGGCCACTGGCCTGCATCGGCGTGGTGATGCCGGGCTGATGTTTCCCGTGAAACATCACCGCCTCGCTGCCCAGCGACGCCAGCGCGGCGGGCTGCTCGGGGGTGTTCGACGCGGCGACGGCGTATCCCGCGCCCGCTCCGGCCACGCCGAGGGCGGCGCCCGTGGCACCGGCCGTGCCGAGGAGACGCCGCCGGGTGATGCCCGGGGAGGACGGGGAGCCCGTCTCCGGTGCCGTCCGGCTCTGAGTGTCAGCCATGGTGGTTCAGCCGATCTTCGCGTTCTTGGTGACCGTGACCTGGTCGATGTCGGAGGTGCGCACGGTCACCGCGATCTTCCAGTCGCCCGCGCCGGGCAGCTGCACACCGCTCGCCGTCCAGTGTCCCGTGGCGATGTGGTCGGGCACGACGGGCAGCGGGCCGAGCTTCTTGGCCTCCAGGGTGAAAGCGATCTTCACCTCGGGGACGTCGAAGGCCTGACCGCCGGGGCGCTCCACGTAGAGGTGCATCTCGTTGTTGCCGGTGCGCCCGGGGTCGAGTTCGACGACGACCGTGCCCTTGCCCTCCTTGGCGCCCGTGTCGAAGGGCAGCTTCAGGGAGAGCGGCCCGGACTGCGCCTGCGCCGCCGAAGTGGCGGACGTGGCCTCTTCCTCGGTGCGGCCCGGCTCGGTCGTCGTCAGGACCGTGGTGACGGCGAGCAGGACGACCGCCACGCCTGCCTCGGCGAGCACGGAGCGGCGCAGGCCGAAGCGGTGCGGATCGGCGTCGCGGACCCGCTTCTGGCGGGCGGTGGCGACCGCGGCCCGCTGCCGGGCGAGCTGCGCGGCCCGCTCCGGGTCCTCGCCCCGCGCGCCGGACCCCTCGCCGGCGCCCGCGTCGGAGCCGTCGCCCTGGGCGCCCGCACCGACCGGGACCGGCTTCTTCGTCGCGGAGGGCTTGGCAGCCACCGGGGCCGCGGAGGACGCGGAGGCCTCCGCGTCCTCCGGCGTCTCGGTCCCCTCGGAGACGAGCCCCTCGGAGAGCCGTCCCGTCCACCGGCGCGAGAACCAGGCGATGCCCAGGAGCACGGCGATCAGCCCGACCTTGAGCAGCAGCAGCTGCCCGTACCGCGTCCCGGTCAGCGCCGACCAGGTGCCGACCTGGCGCCAGGCCTGGTAGAGCCCGGTCACGGCGAGCACGACGACGCTGGAGAACGCCACCCGCGAGAAGCGGCGCACCGCGGACGCCTCGATGGAGGGGGCCCGGTACAGCGCGACGAGCAGCGTCGTCAGACCGCCGAGCCACGCCGCCACGGCCAAGAGGTGCAGCACGTCGACGGGCATGGCCAGACCGGCCTGGATACCGGTCGAGGCGTGCTCCGCCATCGCCCAGGTCGCGCCGAGCCCGGCGGCGACGACCGCACCGCCGATGGCGAGCCCGAAGGTGAGGTCCTTGACCTCCTTCTCGTCACCGTCCTCGGTCCGCTTCACATAGGCGCCGAAGAGCACCGCTATGAACAGGGCGGCCGCGGCGAGCAGCAGCAGACGGGACGTGAGCGCGGCGCCGCTCTTGGTCTGCAGCACCTCGCCGAGCAGCGTCATGTCGAAGATGTCGCCGAGCTTCCCCGACTTCGTGTACGAACCGCGCATCAGCAGCAGAGCGAGGGTCGCGGTGGTGAGCGCGGTCCAGCCGGCGACGACGACCCGTTGCACGGGCTTGATCCCGGCGCCGCGCCGCCAGCAGCCGAGGACGAACGCGGCGCCGCCCACGAGCAGCACGAAGCCGGCGTACGAGACGTAGCGCGCGACGCCGTAGAGCGCGCCGACCACACCGCCGCCGGCGTTCTGGTCGCCGACCACGGCGGTGGTCTTGGACGGGGCCCCGATCGAGAAGGTGAAGGCACCGGAGACGGGATGGCTGTCGGCGGAGACGACCTGGTAGGCCACGGTGAACGTGCCGTCGGGCAGCCCGGAGTGGAGCCCGACCGAGTAGGTCGTGCCCCCGGGGTGGCCCGCCTTGCCGTCGTCGACGCGCTTGCCCGCGGGGTCGAGCACGCGCACCGCGCCGTCGGACATGGCGACGTCCTCGGAGAAGGTCAGTGACACCTGCTCGGGCGCCGTCTGGACCACCGCTCCCTGCTTGGGGTCGCTCCCGGTCAGCGCGGCGTGCGCGGAGGCGGGGGCGGCACCGGCCAGGAGCGCGCCGGTGACGGCGAGGAGCAGCAGCACCAGGTGCCGGAAACGGGGAGCGATGGTCTTCACGTACGGGTCAGCCCCTTCAGTGAGAAGCGTCCGACGCGTGTGACGTCGGGTTGTAGGTGGCGGCCTTCACGGGGAAGGAGACGGTGACGGCGCCGGCCTTCGAGAAGTGCAGCGTCACCGACACCTTGTCGCCCTCCTTCGGCAGGTGCTTCAGGTTTTCGAACATGAGGTGGTTGCCGCCTCGTTCGAAGTCCAGTTCGCCGTCGGCGGGCACGGCGAAGGACTTCTGCTCCTTCATCACGCCGCCCTCGGTGCTGTGCAGGGTGACCTGTCCGGCGATGGGGCTGTCGACGGAGGAGAGGGTGTCGGTGCCGCCGCTGTTGTGGACGAGGAAGAACCCCGCCGCCATCGAGCCGGAGGCGGGTGCGGGGATGAACGCGCCCTCGACCTTCAGATCCGGCGCGTCGTCTGATCCGTCGGAGCCGCACGCGGTGAGCGCGAGTCCCAGGGCCAGGGCCACGGCTCCGGGAGCCAGTGCGCGCCGCCTCACGGCTTCGCTCCCGTGATGAGCTTGGGGAGGTCCTTGGTGTAGTCGTCGACGGTGGCGTCCTCGCCGTAGAGGACGTAACCGGCGTTCGTCTTCGGTGAGAAGGCGATGACCTGCGTGCCGTGCATCGACACGAGCTTGCCGTTCTTGTCCTTCTGCGTCGGTTCGATGGAGATGCCGAGCGTGCGGGCGCTGTCCTGGATGGTGGTGAAGTCACCGGTCAGGCCGATGAAGTCGGGGTCCTGGGCGTTGAGCCACTTGCCGAGCACGGCCGGGGTGTCCCGGTCGGGGTCGGTGGTGACGAAGACGACCTGGAGCTTGTCCTGCTCGGCCTTGGGCAGCGACTTCTTGGCGACGGCGATGTTGCTCATCGTCAGCGGGCAGACGTCCGGGCAGTGCGTGTAGCCGAAGTAGATCAGCGTCGGCCTGTCCTTCGTCCGCTCGCGCAGGTCGAACTTCTTGCCGTGGGTGTCGGTGAGGACCAGGTCCGGCTTCTTGAAGGGCTGGTCCAGGACGGTCGCCACCTGCTGCGAACCGGTCTGGGAGGAGACGTCGGCGACGGGCTTGCCGCCGTCGTCACCACTGCCGCAGGCCGTCAGCGTGAGGGTGGCCGCGGTGGCCAGGCCGGCGGCGGCGAGCAGGGTCTTGTTCATGGTCTTGCGCATAGAGGAATGTCCCAGAGGTGAGGGGGCCGGCGGCTGCCGGGGTCGCCCACCGCGACCCCGGCAGCCGCCGCGGGTGGATCAGCTGGCGGTGCGCCGACGGCCCGCCAGGACGCCGAACGCCACACCGGCGGCACCGACGACGATGCCGACGATGCCGAGGACGCGGGCGGTGGTGTCACTGTCGGAGCCGTCGGACGACGACGTCGAGGCCGCGGTGGCCTCCTTGTCGTCGCCGTGGTCGTCATCGGAGGCGCCGGAGGCACCGGACGCGCCGTGCTCGTCGTCGGCCGCGGCGGTCAGCGCGAGGACGGGCGCCGGGTTCTCCGGCTCCTCCTGACCCTCCTGCTGCGGCTCGATCCAGCGCACGACCTCCTTGTTGGAGTACGTCTGGATGGCCTTGAAGACGAGTTCGTCGGCGTCGGTCGGCAGGGCGCCGATGGAGACCGGGAACTTCTGGAAATAGCCCGGCTGGACGCCCTTGTCGGCGCCGGAACCGGTCGCGGTCCAGGTGACCTTGGAGACGGCCTCGGTGATCTTCTCGCCGTGCATCTCCAGCGGCTTGTCCAGCTTCGACTTGGTGACCTCGGCCTTCCAGCCCGGGATCGGCTGCGGCATCACCGAGGCCAGCGGGTGGTCCGTCGGGAAGTTCACCTCGAGCTTGGTGGTCGCGGCGTTGTCGCGCTCGTTCGGGACCTTGAAGTCGACCACGGCGTAGCCGCCCTTGGCGGCGGCGCCCTCCGGCTGCACGCTCACGTGCGCGAAGGCGGGAGCGGAGACGAGGACGACGGAGGAGACGGCGGCGGCACCGACGAGAGCGGCGCGGGACATCTTCTTCATGACTGAGAGAACTCCACGTTCAGCGGGATCCAACGAAGGGTGAGGGGCGCGTCCACGCGGGACCGCACCACAGGGAGCCGCACGGAACAGGACCGCACTACGCAGCGCAGGCCCACAGAGCGACGCACTACAGGGCGGCGAAAAACGCGGGTACGCGCGTGTGCCGCACAGCACGCCTCATCCCACGCGGGACCACTGGAGCCACGCAGGAGTACGGATGCTGTGTCAGGCAGCGAGAAGGAACGCTTCGGTGGCGGAGGGCGGACCGCGCCGGATCACGGAGTGCTGGAGTGCCGCCGCCCGCAACGCGGGCCGGGCGGGGAAGGCTGTGCGAGCGACGTGCGGCAGGGCCCCGGGCGCACCCGGAAGGCCCGCCCACAGGGCACGCACGAGCGCGAGGGCCGCCCGCAGGGAGCGGACGAGGGCTGCTTCGGCGACCGACCCGGCCGACAGCCTGGAGAGCCGCACGATCCGGCCCAGGGCGAGGTCGCCGCGGCGCAGCAGCCACCCGGCGGCCATGGCGGCCAGCAGGTGCCCGATGAGCATCGGCAGCGAGGGCAGCAGCGGCATCGGGGAGCCCGTCATGGCGGGCACGTCGTGGTGCATCCCGCCGGTGGCTCCCGCGGGGACCCGCGCCTGGTCGAGGATGCGCTGCGCCTGGACCGGGCTGATCGCGGAGGCGCCCGCCCCGCACATCAGGTGCGCGGCCCGCTCCACGACGGAGGGAGCCCGGGCGTCCATGGCCATCGGCGCGTGCTGCCCGACGGCGAAGAGGCTGTGCAGGCCGATCTGCCCGATCCCCAGCGTGACGGCGATGCCCGGCAGCGTGCGCTCCCGGCCGGCCAGCGGCACCGTCACACAGAAGACGGCGACGAAGGCGAGCGACAGCGTCCACAGCGGGACGGTGGCCGTCGAACCGAGGACGTGCCCCGCCGCGGACAGCACGACGCAGACCGCGGCGAACACCGCGGCCCTCAGCAGCCGGAGATCGGCCGCGCTGCGCACTGTGTGCTTGCGGGGGGCAGACATGGCGGGGTCATCATCCCACTGGCCTTACCCGTCCCATACGGCAGGTCCACAAGGTCGGGAATCTCCCCTACCGCGCCGAGTGCCTCGTCCGCGTCGGCCATATGGGCGGTCTCACGTCAACTGAGCGATTGCGGCGGGTCGGTGATGGCAATACGTATCGGTATGTCGAGCCGCGCCCAGGAGGCTGGAGCATGAGCATCTGGTGGTCACTCCATCTGCGGCGCGAGGCTGCGAGCGTGCCGCTCGCCAGACGCCTGCTCGTCGGCGCCATGGAGACCGCGGGCGTCGACCCGGACATCTCCTACGACCTTTCCGTCGCCCTCAGCGAGGCGTGCGCGAACGCGGTCGAGCACGGCGGCGACGCGGCCGCGAACGAGTCGTCCGCCGCCTACCGGGTCACCGCTTACCTGGACGGCGAGATGTGCCGCATCGAAGTCGCGGATTCCGGTCCGGGCATTCCCGCGCGCAAGGGCCGCGCGGCGCTCCAGCAGGCGCCGGACGACGCGGAGAGCGGCCGGGGCCTGTGCCTCATCCATGAGCTCGCCGACCACGTGCACGTCGTGAACAGGCCCGGCAGGTCGGGCGTGGTGGTCAGCTTCGACAAGATCCTCAAGTGGCGCACGGACACCCCGCTCCTGGCGGTCTGACGCCTTGCAGACGGGCGGGGCCGCCATACGCGCTGTGCGTATGGCGGCCCCGCCCGTCTGTGGTGCGAGGGACCCAGGGGGTCGGTGGGTCAGCCCTTCAGGCGAGCCATCCACGCCTCGACCTCGTCGGCCTGCCGGGGCAGCGCGGACGACATGTTCCGGTTGCCGTCCTCCGTGACGAGGATGTCGTCCTCGATCCGCACGCCGATGCCGCGGTACTCCTCGGGCACCGTCAGGTCGTCGGCCTGGAAGTACAGGCCCGGCTCGACGGTGAGGACCATGCCCGGCTCCAGCGTGCCGTCCACATAGCTCTCGGTCCGCGCGACGGCGCAGTCGTGCACGTCCATGCCGAGCATGTGGCCGGTGCCGTGCAGGGTCCAGCGGCGCTGCAGACCCAGCTCCAGGACGCGCTCGACCGGGCCCTCGACGAGCCCCCACTCGACGAGCTTCTCGGCGAGCACGCGCTGCGAGGCGTCGTGGAAGTCGCGGTACTTGGCGCCCGGCTGCACGGCCGCGATCCCGGCCTCCTGGGCCTCGTACACGGCGTCGTAGATCTTGCGCTGGATCTCGCTGTACACGCCGTTGACCGGCAGCGTGCGCGTGACATCGGCGGTGTAGTACGTGTGCGTCTCCACACCGGCGTCGAGCAGCAGCAGGTCGCCGGAGCGGACCGGGCCGTCGTTGCGCACCCAGTGCAGGGTGCAGGCGTGCGGGCCGGCGGCGCAGATGGAGCCGTAGCCGATGTCGTTGCCCTCGACGCGGGCGCGCAGGAAGAACGTGCCTTCGATGTAGCGCTCGCTCGTCGCCTCGGCCTTGTCGAGCACCTTGACGACGTCCTCGAAGCCGCGGACGGTCGAGTCGACGGCCTTCTGCAGCTCGCCGACCTCGAACGCGTCCTTCACGATCCGCGCCTCGGAGAGGAAGGTCTTCAGCTCGTCGTCGCGCTCCGCGGTGACCTTGTCGGTCAGCGCGGCCTCGATGCCGGCGTCGTAGCCGCGCACGACGCGTACCGGGCCGGTCGACTCGCGCAGCCGGTCGGCGAGGTCGCGCACGTCGGCGGCGGGGATGCCGTGCAGCTTCTCGGCCTCGGCCAGGGAGTGCCGGCGGCCCACCCACAGCTCGCCGTCGCCGCTGAGCCAGAACTCGCCGTTCTCCCGGTCCGACCGGGGCAGCAGGTAGATCGTCTCGCGGTGGCCGTCGGAGACGGGCTCCAGGACGAGGACGCCGTCCTCGGTCTGGTTGCCGGTCAGGTACGCGTACTCGACGGAGGCACGGAAGGCGTACTCGGTGTCGTTCGAGCGGGTCTTGAGGTTGCCCGCGGGCACGACGATCCGCTCGCCCGGGAAGCGCGCGGACAGGGCGGCCCGCCGGGCGGCCGTCTCGGCCGCCTGGGCGATCGGCCGCAGGTCGTGCAGTTCGGTGTCGGCCCAGCCGGACTTCATGTTCTCGGCGAGCTCGTCGGACACGCCCGGGTAGAGGCCGTTCTTGCGCTGCTTGATGGGCTCGTCGCCCTCCGGGGCCTCCGGGTTCTCCGGGGTGAGCTCCTCCGACACGGTTCCTCCTCGACGGGTCCGGTGAATGACCGGGGTATGGCCTGATATGGCAGTGGACCCCCTCCATCGTACGAGCGTACGGAAGGGGGTCCAGGGCCGGATGGCCTCTTACCGAGCGTGGGGGTCCGCCTACGCGAAGCGGGCCGCGAGGAGCACCACGTCCTCGTCGCTGCCGGCGGCGTCGAGCCCGTCCGGCAGCACCGTGTGCAGGACGTGGTCGGCGACGGCGCCCGGGTCCTCGCGCAGCGCCCTCGGGACGCTCGCCGCGGCGGCGTGCAGCCGGGCGAAGGCGCGGTCCATCGGGTCGCCCGTGCGGTGCAGGAGGCCGTCCGTGTACAGCAGCACCGTCTCGCCCGGGTCCGGCGCGATCTCCACGCTCGGCGCCTCCCAGCAGGCGAGCATCCCCAGCGGCGCGGAGAGCGTCGTCTCCACGAACTCGGTGCGCCGCTCCCCGATCACCAGGGGCGGGGTGTGCCCGGCGCCCGCGAGCAGGATCGTGCGCTGCGTGGGCTCGCAGTAGGCGAAGCAGGCGGTGGCGCTGCGGGCGGGCTCGGTGAGGCGCAGCAGCAGCTCCAGGTCGGACAGGACCGCGACGGGGTCCTCGCCCTCCATCACGGCGTACGCGCGCAGCGAGGCCCGCAGCCGGCCCATCGCGGCGAGCGCGTCGGCGCCGGAGCCGGTGACGGACCCGACGGCGAGGCCGAGGGCCCCTTCGGGCAGCGGCAGCGCGTCGTACCAGTCGCCGCCGCCGCGCGGCCCGGAGCGGTGGCGCACGGCGAGCTCGACGCCGGGGACCCGGGGCAGCCGGGCGGGCAGCAGTTCGTCGGAGACGGTGCGCGACCACGCGCGCGTGCGCTCCAGTTCGCGCAGGCGGCCCAGGTGCTCGGTGGCGTAGCGCGCGTACAGGCCGATGAGGTGGCGCGCGCGTTCGGCGGGGGCGGCCGGTTCGTCGTAGAACCAGACGGCCGCGCCCAGGCGGCCGGCGCCGTCGGTGGCGAGCGGCAGCGCGTAGCTCGCCGCGTAGCCGAGGCGGGCGGCGACCTCGCGGTGGCGCGGGTCGAGCCCGTCCTCGGCGAAGAGGTCGGCGCGGGTCTCGTCCTCGGCGCTCAGGCCGTCGAGGATGCGCCCGTAGGAGGTCGCACCGCGCGGCACCGTCTCGATGTGGCCGAGGTCGGGGCGGGAGAGGCCGAGGGCCAGGGTGCGGTCCGGGCCGAGGCCGTCGCCCGGCTCCAGGACGACGAGACCGCGCCGGGCGCCCACGAGGGCGGCTCCGGCGCGCAGCAGTTCGTGCAGGGCGTCGTCGAGCGTCGCGGTGCGGGCCAGGCGCTCGGTGAGCTCGTGCAGCGTCGTGAGGTCGGAGACCCAGCCGGCGAGTTTGTCCTGGATCAGGGCGCCGGGGGCCACGGGGGCGGAAGCGGCCGGTGAGACGGCGGGCGCGGGCGCGACAGTGTGGGCGGGAGGGGGAACCTGTCCAGGAGGGGAATCGATTCCAGCCACTTTCGGCAGATGTGGGGTCGTCATGGCGTCCGGCTCTCTGACCGGCGCGTATTGCTCAATAGCATCGCAAACCCCCATGTCATTCTGCGCCGCCCGGCAATGTCTCCACATCTACACGCACTGAAGAGGGGATGTCCAGCATTGTCCTGCGGGAATTCCTGGTGTTGGTGGTGCTCAAGTGGCTTCTGCGGTAATGCGATCTCTGTTCTCGTCCGTGATCATCGACCGGTCCAGATCGTTCCAACTTGGCCAGAAACCGACTCGGGGAACGGGGCATTGGGGTCGACTGGCATGGTTCGACGGAGCGTCATAGCGGCCGCGGTGGGTACGTAGTCGGTGAAGGCCAGGGGCAGTTGGGATCCACCCGGAACCTGGTGACGGAACCGGACGTCTTAACCATCGACGACCGTGCCCCATCCTCCCGTGGGGGAGGCGACGAGAAATACGCGGGATGGCAAACGCCAGGCGCCGCCACCCCACGCCAGGCTTTCGAAGCACACAGCAGGCGCTCGGACTATAGGGGTTCACCCTTGCCTCGGGCCGGCGACCAGAGCTGTGGTGAAGCGCCGCAGCACGTACGCACAGCGACTGTTCGGTACAAGGTGTGATGTGGCCCTAAGCGTTCTCTTCGGTCAACGGAAAGGAACGAGCGCTCATGCGCGAGATCCTCGGAAGGCGACGCAGGCTCCTGTCCAGGCGGGACAGCGGGAAGTCTGACCAGATCGGCGCGGCCCTCACGTACGCGACATCGTGGCGGTGGCCGGTACTGCCGGGCATAGGACTTGCCGAGGCGGGGCGCCGCGACGGCGTCCGGTGCGCCTGCCCCGACCCGGAATGCACCGTGCCCGGCGCGCACCCCTTCGACCCGGGCCTGCTCGCGGCGACGACCGACGAGCGGCTGGTCCGGTGGTGGTGGGCCAATCGGCCGGGAGCCCCGATCGTGCTGGCCACAGGTGCCTCGTCCGGTGCGTCCGGGGGGCGCGCGCCCTGCGCCGTGAGCCTCCCCGCTGTCGCGGGCGCCCGCGCTCTCGCCGCGCTCGACCGCGCCGATGTGCGGCTCGGCCCGGTCATCGCGACCCCGGAGCGCCTCGCGATCCTCGTGGCGCCGTACGGCATGGAGCAGCTCGGCGAGCTTCTGTACGCGCAGGACCACGTCCCCGGCTCTCTCAGGTTCCACGGTGAGGGCGGCTATCTCGCCCTTCCGCCGTCCGCCACGGGCGCGGGGCAGGTCCGCTGGGAGCGCGCGCCGCTGCCCGGTTCCGCGGCGCCCTGGACACCTGATGTGGAGGCCGTGGTCGACACGGCCGTGGACGCACTCACTCGTACGGGTGTGAGCGCACCCGAGTTGTAGCGGTACGCGGCGCGCGGCGAGCCGCCGGGACGGGTGTGCGCCGATATCTTCGGCGCATGCCCGCCGCGCCCCCGCTTCCCGAGGTTCCGACCGGGCCCGAGCAGGAAAGGCGCCCTTCGCGTCTTCGGCTGTTCGGGCTGCTCTCCGTGATCGTGCTGACCGCCGCCCTGCCGCTGGCCGGTGCCTCCGCGGGGGTCCTGGGGGACCGTTCCGCCCGCCCGGCCGCGCCGCCGCCCCAGCAGCCTTCGGGCACGACGCGGGAAGCGACGGAGGCCCGCCTGGCCGACGCCGCGAGGGACGCCGCGGACGGCGGCGTGGACCGCGGCGTGGACGAGAAGCCGGCCGGGGCCGCGGCGGGGGAGCCGCGCGGCGGCACGGGGAAGGAACCGGCCGTCGTCGTCGACCGGCCCGCCACCTCGCTCCTGGCCGGCCTGGGGTCGGCCGCCGCCGCCCAGTGCGGCCCCCAACTCACCTCTCCCGAAGGCATCGAGGCGCAGACCTGTGTGCTGCGCCAGGAGCGGGAGACCTGGGCGCGCACCTACTACCGCAACACGACAGGCGGGGGCCTGAGCGCCGTACTGACGCTCATGGCGCCCGAGGGGCGCACCGTGCAGATCACCTGTGCGGTGGGCGCCGAGGACGAGCCGGGGATGTGCGAGACGCCGCGCGGCCGGAGCCGGGCGGAGCCCGCCCGGTACGCAGCGGTGGCGGAGTACGCGGCCGCCGGTGACGGTCCGCTGTTGCTCCGCTTGGGCAGCAACTCCGCGCCCGCGTACGGGCGTTGAGCCCTCGGCCGCGGTCGCGGGCATGAAAGCGCCCGGTTGCTGGCGACGGGGGATGCACCAGCAACCGGGCTACCTGAACGGTAACAAGAGATCGGCAGTTAGCAAATTCGATCTCTTCTATTCGGACATGGATTTACCTGCAACTACGGGGAGTTGTGACCGGAGTCACCACTTCCGGAAGTCGCTTCCCGTCCGACGGGCGGCCCACGTCAGCTGAGCGTCACCTGGCGGTTGGTGAGGCCCCCACGCGCGCGACGCTCGTCCGCGGTCAGCGGCGCGTCCGTGGCGAGCGCGGCGGTGAGCCGCTCGGCGAACGCGGCCGCCGGCTTCTCGACGTCCTCCGCGGTGACGGCGCTCGGCAGGTCCCAGACCGGCACCGTCAGGCCGTGCGCCCGGAACGAGCCGACGAGGCGCGTGCCCTCGCCGAGCGAGGACGTGCCCGCCGCGTGCAGCCGCGCGAGCGCGTCCAGGAGCTTCTCCTCCGGGTACGGCATGACCCAGCGGAGGTGGTTCTTCTCCGGCGTCTCGCACCAGTAGGCGCTGTCCACGCCGGTGAGCTTCACGGTGGGGATCGCCGCGGCGTTCGCCCGCTCCAGGGACGCGGCGACCTCGCCCGACGCGTTCTCCGAGTCCGGCACCCAGAACTCGAAGCCCGTGTGCACGACCGGCTCGAAAGCGCCCTCCGGGTCGAGGAGGTCCTGCAGGCGCGGGCCGTCGGCGGGCGCGCGGCGGGCCTGCACCGGGCTGCCCGGCTCGGCCGTCAGCGCACGCTGGAGGGTGTCGGCCAGGTCGCGGCTGATGTCGCCGGACGCCGTGTCGTTCTGCAGGCCCAGCAGGATCGAGCCGTCGTCACGGCGTAGTGCGGGCCACGCCATCGGCAGCACCGTCGCGAGCGTCACCGAGGGGACGCCCTGGGGCAGCTTCTGCTTCAGGGGCAGCGCGGCGGTGGCCGCGGGCACCAGCTCGCGCAGCGCGACCCAGTCACCCTCGCCCGGCAGGCCCTCGAACGGACGCTGCACCAGCTCCGTCACCGCGTGGGCGGCCTCGCGGCCGTGGCAGGCCTTGTACCGGCGGCCACTGCCGCAGGGGCAGGGCTCGCGGGCGCCGACGACCGGGATCTCTCCACTGGTGACTTGCGGCTTGCCCTTGGTCTGCGGGCGCTTCTTGGCCATCTTGGACGTCTCCCGGCTACGGCTCTCGTACGTACGGGCGCGAGCCTATCCGCTCGTACTGACAAGGGTGGGACGCGACTGGGGCGGCCCTCGCGCGGCCGTGCCTCAGCCCAGTTCGTCGAAGGCGTCCGCGAGATCCAGGCCCACCAGGTCCGCGGCGGGTGGCGCGGTGATGCGGGCCGCGAAGTCGTCGCGCCGGTGCGACGCCGCTTCCGCGTGGACATCCTTGTGCACGACCACCCAGACGGTGACCTCGCCCCGTGCGTCGTCGCGTACGCCCCAGTCGTCCGCGAGCGCCGTGATGATGTTCAGCCCGCGGCCGCCGCGCGCCGTCACCGAGGGAGTGGCGGGAACCGGGCGCGTGGGCCCGCCGCCGTCCGTCACCTCCACCGTGAGGCAACCCCGGTCGTCCACGCGCCACGCGACGCGTACGTCGCCGTCGCCCGTCATGTCGTCGCCCAGTGGCCTGCCGTGCCGACAGGCGTTGCTGAGCAGTTCGGAAAGGATGAGTACCGCGTCGTCCACCACCGGGTCCGAGACCCCGCGGCGCCGTAGCTGATCACGCATCCTGTGTCGTGCTTCGCCGACGCCCGCAGGGCCATGGGGTACGGCCATGCTCGACGACGCAGGCACCTCCTGTGCCACCACCAACGCCACCCCCGAAACCTCCTTTGCCCCACGCCACGGTGTGGATGCCCCAATGGACTGGACCGGAAACCGGCCAAACAGCCCCCGGTGACGCACTCGCGACAGTCGAACACGTACCGAACGCGCCGGAGCACTCCCCGTGACGGTGCGGAGCGTGGGTGGCCGGAAGTCACCCCCGGCCGAGGTGGTCGAGGACCGCGGCGGGCCGGTTGGTGATGATCGCGTCGACGCCGAGCCGGACGCAGAGGTCGACGTCCTCCGGTTCGTTCACCGTCCAGACGTGGACCTGGTGGCCCGCGCGTGTGAGCTTCTCGATGTACGCGGGGTGGTTGCGCACGATGCGGATGCCCGGGCCGGCGATGTGGACGCCCTGTGGCAGGCGCCCTTCCCGGTGGCGGGGTGAGACGAACTGCATCAAGTAGACGGTCGGCAGCGTGGGTGACGCCTCTTGGACGCGCAACAAGGAACGGGCCGAAAAACTCATGACGCGCACCTGTGAGGGCTCGTCCGGAACTGGTGCTTCCAGGCCGAACCTCTTGAGGAGCAGCAGGAGCCGTTCCTCGACCTGACCCGCCCAGCGGGTGGGGTGTTTGGTCTCGATGGCCAGTTCGACCCGGCGTCCGGCGTCCACGACCAGTTCCAGCAGCCGCTCCAGGGTCAGCACGGAGGTGTCGGCGGAGGACCCCGCCCAGTCCGGGCCCTCCGCCTGGTCCCGCCAGGAGCCGCCGAGGTCCTTCCAGGACCCGAAGTCGAGGGCGGCGAGATCGGCGAGCTCCAGGGCCGAGACGGCGCCACGACCGTTCGACGTACGGTTGACGCGCCGGTCGTGCACACAGACGAGATGGCCGTCCGCTGTGAGCCGCACATCGCATTCGAGGGCGTCGGCACCGTCCTCGATCGCCTTCTTGTATGCGGCCAGAGTGTGCTCGGGGGCGTCCTGCGAGGCACCGCGGTGGGCGACGACCTGGATGCGTTGCTGTCGTGCGTGGGTCACCGCGACATGGTGCCACCGTGCGGCCGGCCACCGAGAAAGTTCGGCCTAGCGGATGCGTCCGTTTCGTCCGGCATAAAGGATGGCGGCGGACGCACAGGAACGCCTTATGGTGCCCTGACGCCTCGTGGGAAAAGCTGAGCGCGTACAACTGCACACACAACTGGACCGTGACAGGACCATGCCGGAACGGCACGTGGGAGCGGTCGGCCGCGTGCCGCGTCCGCCCGCATCCGCTCTCGCTGGAGGCGGTCCTCGCGAAGAGCGCCGTACTGACGGTGGTCTTGGCAAGGACAGCGTTTTGGCAAGGACAGCCACATCGAGGGCAGTCGTACCTGGAACAGCAGTGCGAGGCCCAGGACTGGCACTGGCACGGCACCGGCGCCGATGGCAGTCGCACGAATACAGCCTTACTGAGACAGCCGTGGATCGAGGAGAGAAAGCTGTGAGCACCGAGAACGAGGGCACTGCGGTCCCCCCGGCCCCGTCCGCACCTCCCGTGCCGGTGGACGCTCCCGCTGCTCCCGCACCGACACCGGCCGGGCCCGCCCCGGCCGCCCCGGAGAGCTCGGGGCGCGAGGCGGCGCACCCGGCTCCTGAGGGCGCGCACCAGGCTCCTGCGGGCGCGGGGTACGGCACGCATGAGGCGCCCGGGGCGTATGAGGCTCCCGGGGCACATGAGGGATCCGGGGCGTATGGAGCCTCCGGGCCGCACGAGAGGTCTGGGGCGTACGGGTCCACGGGTCCGCAAGAGGGGTCCGGGGCCTTCGGGGCTTCAGGGCCGCACGAGGGAGCGGGTCCGCACGAGGCTGCCGGCCCGTACGCCGCGGCCGGGGCGCCCGCCGGCCCCGCCGGATCCGCCCCGGCCGGCGACTGGCCCCCGCCGCCGCCGGCGGTCCCGTCGTACGCGGGCGGTGGCGGCAACGGATCGTGGGGCGCCTCCTACCAGGCGCCGCAGCCCAAGCCGGGCGGCCGGCGCGGCGGTCTCCTCGCGGGCGTCATCGCGGCGGCCCTGATCGCGGGCGCCGTCGGCGGCGGCGTCGGTTACTGGGCCGCGGAGCGGGGCGACGACTCCAGCACCGGTTCGACGACGGTCTCCGCCTCCAACCCCGCCGACCTCAAGCGTGACCCGGGCACCGTCGCGAACGTGGCCGCCAAGGCGCTGCCAAGCACGGTCACCATCGAGGCCGAGGGCAACAACGGCGAGGGCGGCACCGGCACCGGCTTCGTGTACGACAAGGAAGGCCACATTCTCACCAACAACCACGTGGTGGCGGAGGCCGTGGACGGCGGCAAGCTGTCGGCGACGTTCTCGAACGGCAAGAAGTACGAGGCCGAGGTCATCGGGCACGCACAGGGCTACGACGTCGCGGTGATCAAGCTGAAGAACGCGCCGAACGACCTGAAGCCGCTCGTGCTCGGCAACTCCGACAAGGTGGCCGTCGGGGACTCGACCATCGCGATCGGCGCGCCCTTCGGCCTGTCGAACACGGTGACCACGGGCATCATCTCGGCGAAGGACCGCCCGGTGGCCTCCAGCGACGGCACGGGCAGCAGCAAGGCCTCGTACATGAGCGCACTGCAGACCGACGCGTCGATCAACCCGGGCAACTCCGGCGGGCCGCTGCTCGACGGGAACGGCAACGTGATCGGCATCAACTCGGCCATCCAGTCCGCCTCCAGCGGCGGCATGGGCGGCGGTTCGGGCCAGGCGGGCTCGATCGGCCTCGGCTTCGCCATCCCGATCAACCAGGCCAAGATGGTCGCCCAGCAGCTCATCAAGTCCGGCCAGCCGGTCTACCCGGTGATCGGCGCCTCCGTCTCCATCGAGGAGGGCACCGGCGGCGCGAAGATCACCGAGCAGGGCACGAGCGGCTCCGCGGCGATCACGGCGAACGGTCCCGCGGACAAGGCCGGCCTCAAGCCCGGCGACGTCATCACGAAACTGGACGACTCGGTGATCGACTCCGGCCCGACCCTGATCGGCCAGATCTGGACGCACCAGCCGGGCGACACCGTGAAGCTCACCTACACGCGCGACGGCAAGGAGCGCACGACGGACGTGACGCTGGGCGAGCGCAAGGGCGACAGCTGACGAATCCTGATCCCGCGGCCCCGGAACATCGCCAGGCGGCGTTCCGGGGCCGCGGGCCGGGTTGCCCGAGTGGCCAAAGGGAAGGGCCTCCGTCGTGGCTACGGTTGCGGAACTGTCGCTCCGCTTGCGTCATGCGCGGAGTCGGCAAGCGCAGCCAACCTGTCCATCGCGGTCTTCGTTTCTTCGGTGGACAGGGCAGGGAGCTTGGCCAGCTCGGCGTGGGCAGTACGTTCGACGTCAGACCAGGCCTTGAGTGATCGCTTGTTGTTCGCGATGCGTTGATCTGTCCTGACGAAGCCCAATGCGGCGGTCAGGGACGCGGACACGAGCGCAAGTATCCCTGCCAGGACCCTCATCCCGGCATCGGCGAGGCCCGTGCCGCCTGCCGCCGCGGCAGTCATGGCGGCCGTACCTCCGAGGGCTACGTGAGCCACGTTCCAGAACCTGAGTCGGCGCTCTGCGCCCTTCGCCTTTCCGGCCGCCCTGTCACGGTTCGTCTCGAAGAACTCCCTAGCGCTGTTGTCCAAGGCGTTCGATGCCGTCATGCGTAGAGAGTGGCACTCCGGTGGGGGTGGCAACAGAGGCGATGGTGCCGAGGAACATGAGTGAAGCAGGGCTGAACCCCGTAGGACGAACAGAGCTGGCGCACGCGGTGTGGGCCGGGCCCCCACGACCCCGTCTCGTCCCGGTAGGCTGTACCCGCTCCTTCCCAGGTGGACAGGGCTGAGGTGGGTTGCCCGAGCGGCCTAAGGGAACGGTCTTGAAAACCGTCGTGGCGAGAGTCACCGTGGGTTCAAATCCCACACCCACCGCGCACATCGAAGGCCCCCGACCGGGAACGACGGTCGGGGGCCTTCGGCGTCTGCGCCGACCCTGGTGATCACCCCTCCCGGAGGCGGAGCCGCTGTAGCTCCCCGGCGGAACTCCAGTGCCCTCACCGAGCAGCCGTAAGGCCCGCTATCGCCAAGTCCGATCGCGCTGCCTCGTGCAGCACATTGAGCGCCTCTACGAGGGGGACCACGCGGAGCTCGGCCACACCGCTAGCGGGGTCCCGAGCTGCCCGCAACAGTTCCCACGTTCGCTGGTTTGCCATGTGCGCGGCGGCAGCGGCCTTCTCGTGGCTCAGCAGGACGAAGGTCTCGAAGAGGATCGATCGCCGGCGTTCGCCTTCCTCCATCGCCAGCAACGCTTCAGCGGCGGGTGCTCCCTGGTCGCGTGCCCGCCCGGCGTCCATGGCGGCTCGTTGGATCTCCTTGATGCACGTCACGTACTCGATGTACGTGTCCAGTTTTCGCTCGTCCCAGCGCGTGAGCATCTCCCGACGGAACTTTGCCCGTTCGGCGGCTGTCGTCACGAAGTAGGACGTCAAGGCGCCGATGAGAACGCCGATGAGCGTGAGGATCTGCGTGGCCATGCCGGACAACGTATCCGCGTGGCTCGGAGGGCGGACGAGTGTTCGGCTCCGCATCAGTGCAGTGGCACAGCAGAACGCGGGTAACCGGTCGGCAGCGGTCGCGGCCCGACCGTGCCCAGCCGGATGCCGACGGAGGAGGTCAGACCGTGGAGCACCTTCATGTGGCTGCCGACAACCCGACGCCGTTCTGGCCCACCGGCGCGATCATGCTCGTCGTCATCACGTTGATCTGTGGCGGGATCGGAGTCTGGCGGAATCGCCGGATGAGGCAGGGGAAGAAGTACTAGTAGTCACCATTGTGACGGCCACCTTCAACTGCCCCCTGTTCAATGCCCACTGCGCGTGAACTGTGCGGCGGTCTGTCGGCGAGCTGTGCGTCCTTCTCGCCGCGAAAACTCGGTGGAACCGGGAGGGCTGCTTCCCGAGGATGGGGCGTATGCGCGTCCCGACCGGCACACACCGTGTGGAGTTTCTCCGCCAACCGCACCCCGACCGGCCGGACCTCATGGCCTGGGGCATCCGGGTCGACGGGACCGACCTGCGCGTGCTGGTCGCGGAGGCGACACGTTCGCTCTGGGACCGGGAACTCGACGAGGACGACGACACACCGCAGGAACGCGAGGAGTTCCTGCTGAAGCAGCACGCCCCCTTGTACCTGGAGGACGACGCCCAGGCCCGGGCCCACTTCCTGGGCGCCGGCCCGGCGGCTCTCCGTGACTTGGCCTCGGGCGCCCGGTACCTCCTGGGCTGCTGCTGTGGGATTGACGCATGTTGGCCCCTGAACGCCACGGTCCACGTCACGGAGACAGAGGTGATCTGGTCCGGTTTCCATCAACCCCACCGGCCGGAGTGGGGCGAACTGCCCCTCGGCCCGTACACCTTCGCGCGCCCGGCCTACGAGGCGTCCCTGGCCGCGCCGGTCCTGCTCGCCGAGGACCCTCTCGCCCACCTACTGGGTCCGGATTAGCTGCTTAGTAGTAACCCAAGCAGGGACAAAGCAGCGGCCCAAGTAGCGACCCTAGTAGTGACGTGTTTCGGCGGCAGCCGGATGCTTGCTGTCCGGTGCGGCGGCCGCGGCTGACTTCGCTACGACCCCGAGGTCAGCCGCGCCGCGGAGGCGATCGTGGAGCGGGCCTCGCGTTCGGTGAGGCCGGTGCGGACAGCAGCGTCCACCAGAGCCTCCGTAAGGGTGGCTCCGAGGTTGCTTTCGTAGGCGCGGCACGCTGCCCAGAAGAGCCGGGTGTTGCGCTGGCCCTCTTGGGCGCCGAGGACGAACTGGACGAGACCGAGCCCGTGCTGCCCGGCCCGGCCGGGATCGGCGTGCTGGGGACGCGGCGGGGGCGTGAGCAGCCGGAGGAGTTCCGGCGGGCACGGCGCGGGCGCCAGGTGGGCGGTGCCGGGCACTGTGGCGTAGACGCCGCGCTCGGTGCGGGAGCCGGGTCCTACGAGGTAGCCGCCGGCGCCGCGGATGTCGATGCCGGGGGCGAGGCGGCCCGCGGAGTTGGGCACCACGACGTGCTGCGGACCGGAGAGCCACAGGTGCCGGCCGCCGCTGGGAGTGGCCACCACCACGGTGTCGGGGATCGTGAACAGATGCCGTAAGGCCAGTTCCCGCAGGGCCGCAGAGGAGTTCGTGCCTGCCTTGGTGTCCAGGTCGACGCCGATGAGGTGGTGGGGCGGCAGACCGCAGGCGATCCCGTAGCCAGTGGCCCGGGGCGCGGCGGCGAAGAGCGCGCGGATCCGGTGCGGATCGACCGTCGCGTCGTGCACGCCGTGCCCGGGGAGGCCGCACTCGCCGTGGCAGCGCGGGGTCGTCGGGGGGTCGTTCCGGTGCGGCGAGGGCAGCGCCGGGAGCTTGGTGCGGGAGAGCGGGATGACGGCGAACCCGCGCGCGGCGGCGGAGAGCGCGTGCGCGAGGGCCAGGGTCGCCAGGGATGCGGTCGGTACGGAGGGCGGCGTGTGTCGGTCGGTGGTGGCCATGGCGTCATTTTCGTACAGACGTTCGAACTAGGGAAGGGGGGAGGGCCGACCGGGGGCTATTCACCAAAAATGTGCCGAAACGCTTCATCCCAGAGGGCGTCCGGTCCGTGATCGCCGGAAGGGTCCGCGACAGGGTGGCCTGGGGCGTAATGAGCCGGAAGCAGGTTTATCGACATGTACTCACGCTTGCGAGCGAAAGGTGCCTTCCGGGGTGGTTCGCCGGGGATGCGGTGGGCAACTCTGGTCTCGCGACGTCGTGAACAACGCCGAGGCGGTCGGCCAACTGCCTTGGAGAAACCCGTACTTACCGGGCACCGGACATCCGTCCGTACCCCGATGTACCGCCTTCTGGAGGAAAAGACATGGCTTCCATCCGTACCGCCCGCGCTGTCGCCGCCATCGCCGCTCTGCCCCTCGCCGCGGCCCTGTTCTCCGGGGTGGCGATCGCCGACAACGGCTCCTTCGCGGGCAACGGATCGAACGCGGGGGTGGCGACGGTCAACGGCAGTGGGGTCGGCCACGACAACTTCGGCAACTCGTCCACCACGCAGCAGCAGGCGGTCGGCAACGGCGCCTCGAACCAGAGCAACACCGCTCAGGTGAACGGTTCCGCCTTCACGGCGATCCACCAGTCCAACCAGAACTACGTCGTCAACTTCACCGAGCTCTGGTGAGCCGGCGGGTCCTGTTCGGCAGTCCGACTGCTCGGCGGGGACCCGTCCTGGGGTGCGTGACAGGCTGCGCGGCGGTGCTTCGGCCCCGCCGCGCAGGCGCGTGTGCGAGCGGGCGAGTTGCTCTTGTGGTGTCGACCCAGGGGTCGGGCGGGGGGCGCCGGTGGATCTCTTGACACCCTCCAATATCTGACGGACAGTCAGAAAACTCCGTCCGTACGAGGTCCGGGAGGGCCGCCACCGTGCACCTCGCCCCCACCGAGCGCCAGCGCGACCTCCGCGAGCAACTGCGCGATTACTTCCGTACGTTGATGCCGGACGGCCCACCAGGAGCGGACGACGCCGCCGGACAGCGCCGCGTCCTGCGCCGCATGGGGGCCGCGGGGCTGCTGGGACTCGGCTGGCCTGTCGCGTACGGCGGCCAGGGCCGCGGGCCCGACGAACAATTCGTGTTCTTCGACGAGGCCTACCGCGCGGGCGCGCCGATCTCCATGGTCACCCTGAACACCGTCGGCCCGACCTTGATGAAGTACGGCACCGAGGAGCAGCGGGCCCACTTCCTCCCCCGCATCCTCAGCGGCGAGCTGGTCTTCGCGATCGGGTACAGCGAGCCGTCGGCCGGGACCGACCTCGCGGCGCTGCGCACGCGGGCCGTCCGGGACGACGCCACCGGTGACTGGCTGATCGACGGGCAGAAGATCTTCACGTCGAACGCCCAGCACGCCGACTGGATCTGGCTCGCCTGCCGCACCGCTCCCGACGCTCCCCGGCACCGGGGCATCTCGATCATCCTCGTGCCGACCGACACCCCGGGCTTCTCGTGGACCCCGATCGAGACAGTCGGCGGGCTGACCACGACGGCCACGTACTACGACGGCATCCGCGTCCCGGGCTCGCACCTGGTCGGTGAGGAGAACGCCGGCTGGGGCCTGATCACCGACCAGCTCAACCACGAGCGGGTCGCGCTCGCCGCGATCGGGATGCAGGCGGAGGACTTCTACACCCGGGTCCTCGCCGCCGCCTGCACGCCCGATCCGGTGACGGGCGAGCGCCGGGTCGACGCTCCGTGGGTCCGGTCCCAGCTGGCCGAGGTGCACGCTCGCCTGGCGGCGACACGCTTGCTCAACTGGCGCTTGGTGGGAGACGTCGGCGCGGGCGGACCGGCTCCCGGCGATGCCAGCGGCGTGAAGTTCGCGGGAACCGAATCGACGGTCGCGGTGTATCAGATGTGTCAGCGGATCGCGGGCGAGAGCGGATGGATCCGGCGGGGGTCGCCGGGGGCGTTCGCAGGGGCGGGCGGCGGTGACCGTGCGGTGGTGGACGGGGAGTTGGAGCGGATGAACAGGGCGGCACAGATCAATACGTTCGGGGGCGGGGTGAGCGAGGTGCAGCGGGAGATCGTGGCCACGATGCGGCTCGGGATGAAGCGGGGGAAGCGATGAGCGCGTCGGTGGGGGCGGGCCGAGAGGTCCTGGAGTACGAGGGGTTACGGGCGTTCGAAGGGCTGGCCGCCGGCGCGGCGGGGCACGGCATGGACCTGGTCAACGCGCCGATGATCCGGCACTGGTGCGAGGCCATGGGCGACACCAATCCCGCGTATGAGGGGTCCGACGCCGTGGCGCCGCCGACCATGTTGCAGGCGTGGACCATGGCGGGCCTGTCCGGGTACGCGGGGCGGTCGGGGCCCTACGACGACCTGCTCAGGCTGCTGGACGGTGCCGGATACACATCGGTCGTCGCGACCGACTGCGAGCAGGAGTACCTGCGTCCCCTACGGCCCGGGGACGCCATCAGCTTCGACGCGGTGATCGAAGCGGTCTCCCCGCTGAAGACGACGAAACTGGGGACGGGCCACTTCGTCACGACACGCATGAACGTGCGGGCGGGCGGTGAACTCGCGGGCACACACCGGTTCCGCATCCTGAAGTACGCGCCTGCGCAGTCGGGTGCCTACGGGCGGCGGGGCGCCCCCGGCCCGCGGACGCCCCTGGGCCAACAGGGGGCCCTCGAGCATCTGGACGCTCCCGCACCCGGCACCAGGAGGCCGTCGGACGCGTCGTCGGACCCACCCGGGGAGGCTGACGCACTGGCCGCGTCAGCCTCCCCGGCTGAGTCACACACCGCGAAGGAGCTCCGCCCGCGCCCCGTGGTGAACCGGGACAACGCCGGGTTCTGGCAGGGCGTCGCGGAGCACCGGCTGCTCATCCAGCGGTGCCAGGACTGCGCGACGCTGCGCTTCCCGTGGCTGCCGGGGTGCAATGCGTGCGGAGGACAGGAGTGGGACACCGTCCCGGCGAGCGGGGAGGGCACGGTCTTCAGTTATGTCGTGATGCACCACCCGCCCTTCCCGGCCTTCGACCCGCCGTACGCGGTGGGCCTGATCGAGCTGACCGAGGGAGTGCGCATCGTCAGCAATGTCATCGGAGTGCCGCACGACAAGGTGCGCATCGGGATGCCGGTCGGGCTGGAATTCCTGCGGGTGGACGAGGAGCTGGAGCTGCCGGTGTTCCGGGCTGCCGAGGGTGGTGAGGAGTGACATGGACTTCACTCCCACCGCGGAACAGGCGGCGGCCCAGGGACTGGCCGCCCAGATCTTCGGCGACCTCTCCACGCCGGACCGGCTCGCGGGTCTCGGCGGTGGCACCGACGGCAAGTTGTGGAGAGCCCTGGCCGACGCCGGCCTGCTGGAGGCGGTGGAAGAGACCGGGCTGCTCGGGCTGGTGCTGATGGTGGAGGAGCAGGGTCGGACGACCGCCCAGGTCCCCTTCGCGGCGAGCGGGGTGTACGGGGTGCTCGCGGTGGCGGCACACGGCAGCGTCGAGCAGCGCGGGCGCCTGCTTCCGGGGCTGCGGGACGGATCGACCGTGGTGACGGGGGCGTTCCCGGCGGGCAGTGGGGTCACGGCGAGGGCGACCACGGTTCATGGGCGGGCGAGGTTGACCGGGGTCGTGCCGTGGGTGCCTTGGTTGCAGGGCGCGACCCACGTGCTGGTGGCGGTGCGGGGTGGGCCCGCGGCCGGCGCCCCGAGCCTGTGGCTGGTGCGGATGGCGGGAGCGCGGTTGCTGGACGAGCTGGGAGCGCCGGGCACGTTGCTCGATGCGGGCGGCTCGGGGCGGTCGGGTTCCGGAGTGTCCGGTGCGCGGGGTGCGGATGTGGGTGCGGGTGCCGATACGACCGCGACTGCGCCTGCGACCGCGGCCGCGGGCACGCCGGGCCCGCACGGTGAACCCGTCGAGCTGACCGCGCCCTGGTCGGCGGGCCGGCTCGTGCTCGACCGGGCGGAGGCGGAGCGGATCGGTGGTCCGGAGGCGTACGAGGACGTACGAGCGATGGCGCGGACCGCCTTCGCCGGGTTGCAGGCGGGGGTCTGCGCCGGCTCTCTGGCCAGAGCGGTGTGGCACACGAACCAGCGGGAGCAGTTCGGCCGCCCGCTAGCTGCCAAGCAGGGGGTGCAGCTGCGTGCGGCCGAGGCCCACATGGACGTCGAGGCGATCCGGGTCACCGCGTACGAGGCGGCCTGGCGGCGGGATGCGGGGCTCGCGTACCGGAGCCATGCGCTGACCGCGGCGTGGTGGGCTTCCGACGGCGGACGCCGCGTCGTGCATATGGGCCAGCATCTGCACGGCGGTGCGGGCGCCGACCTGGGGCATCCCGTGCACCGGCACTTCCTGTGGGGGTGCCAGCTCGACGGGTACCTCGGCAGCGGGCCCGAAGTGCTGGAGGAGTTGGGGGACTTGATCGTGAGGGAGGCCGTATGAGTGAGGGCGAGGTACTGCTGAAGGTGGGCGCGGAGCTGCCGCCCCTGACCATCCCGGTCACCCGGACCCTGATCGTCGCCGGGGCGATCGCCTCCCGGGACTACCAGGATGTGCACCACGACGCGGAGCTGGCCCGGCAGAAGGGCTCCCCCGACATCTTTATGAACATCCTCACGACGAACGGGCTGGTGGGCCGCTACATCACCGACCACTTCGGTCCGACGGCCGTATTGCGGAAGGTCGCGATACGCCTGGGCGCGCCCAACTATCCGGGGGACACGATGGTGCTCACAGGGACGGTCACCGAAATCGTGGACGCAGATGCAGACGCAGACGCGCACCAGGGCACGGGTCAGGCTCCAGACGGGGGCAGGGGCGGTAGAGGAGGCGGGGGCGTCACCGCCCAGGTGTACGTGGTGGGGAAGAACGGCCTGGGCAACCACGTCACCGGCACGGTGTCCGTCACTGTGCCCCGAGCCGAGGGGAGCCCGTCATGAGCGTGCGTGGCAAGGACCGGCTGGGTGGGCAGGCGGCGATCGTCGGTATCGGTGCCACCGAGTTCTCCAAGGACTCCGGACGCAGCGAGTTGAAGCTCGCGGTGGAGGCGGTGCAGGCGGCGCTCGACGACGCGGGGTTGTCCCCCGGTGAGGTCGACGGGCTGGTCACGTTCACGATGGACACCAGCCCGGAGATCACCGTGGCGCAGGCCGTGGGGATGGGGGAACTCTCCTTCTTCTCGCGGGTGCACTACGGAGGGGGCGCCGCGTGCGGCACGGTGCAGCAGGCGGCCCTCGCGGTGGCGAGCGGGGTGGCTGAGGTGGTGGTCTGCTACCGGGCGTTCAACGAGCGGTCGGGCAGACGTTTCGGCTCGGGGGTGCAGCACCGGGAGGCGTCGGCGGAGGGCGTGGCGCTCGGCTGGAACCTGCCGTTCGGGCTGCTCACCCCGGCGTCCTGGGTGGCGATGGCGGCGCAGCGGTATCTGCACACGTACGGTCTGACCCCCGAGGCGTTCGGCCAGGTCGCGGTGGTGGACCGCAAGTATGCGGCGACGAACCCTGCGGCGTACTTCCACGGGAAGCCGATCACTCTCGCCGACCATGCAGCCTCACGTTGGATCGTCGAACCGTTGCGCCTGCTGGACTGCTGCCAGGAGACGGACGGGGGGCAGGCACTCGTCGTCACCAGCGTCGAGCGGGCCCGCGATCTGCCGCACCCGCCCGCGGTGATCGTCGCGTCGGCGCAGGGTGCGGGGCGGGCGCAGGAGCAGATGACCAGCTTCTACCGGGACGGTCTGACGGGTCTGCCGGAGATGAGCGTGGTGGCCCGGCAGTTGTGGCGGACGGCCGGGATCGGTCCGGGGGTGGTGGATGTGGGGATCCTCTATGACCACTTCACGCCGTTCGTGCTGATGCAGTTGGAGGAGTTCGGGTTCTGCGCACCCGGTGAGGCCGCCGATTTCGTCGCCGAGGAGAGGTTGCCGCTGAACACGCACGGCGGGCAGTTGGGGGAGGCGTATCTGCACGGGATGAACGGCATAGCGGAGGGGGTGCGGCAGGTGCGGGGGACGGCGGTGAACCAGATATCCGGCGCGGCCAGAGTGTTGGTCACCGCAGGCACCGGAGTCCCCACATCGGGTCTGATTCTGGGGGCGGACGGCTGAACGGGACGGGTGTTCCGGGGGCGCGTGGGCGGGCAGCCCCCTTCACTCGGTTCATGTATCGGCAAAAGATGATCATGGGATTGGTGGCGATCCTCCTGGGGATCGGCGCCCTGCCGGCGACGAGCGCGGAGGCTGCCGGGGGCGCGGTGGATGCGGCGGACACATCGGGTGCGGCGGGCCCGATAGGTGGTGTGGCGGGCACGCCAGGTGCGGCGGGTGCGGCGGGTGCGGCGGGTACGCCGGGTGCGGCGGGTGCGGCGGGTGCGGCGGGTACGCCGGGTGCGGCGGGTGCGGCGGGTGCGGCGGGTACGCCGGGTGCGGCGGGTACGGCGGTTGCGGGGGCTCGGACGGGCCGGGCGGCGGGCACGGGAGCCTGGGGCCCGCAGGTGCGTACGTTCCAGGGTTGGGGGTTCGACATCTGCCGGGCGCAGTCCCTGGACACCATGGGGCGTTGGCGGAGCTCCGGCTACCGGGCCGTGGGGGTCTACTTCGGGGGCCGCGGCCGGGCCTGCCAGACCCAGACCGCGCTGAACAAGAGCTGGATGCAGAAGGTGGACGGCATGGGGTGGCGGGTGCTGCCGGTGTACGTGGGGTCGCAGTCGCCCTGCGTGCGGTCGAAGCACAAGAAGAAGGTGCGAATGGGGCGGTACCCATGGCAGCAGGGTGTGAGCGAGGCGCGGGACGCGGTGAGTCGGGCCCGGGCGCTGCTCATCGGTGTACAGAGTCCGCTCTACCTGGACATGGAGGCGTACGACTACCGGCAGCGGAAGTGCGCGGACGCGACGTTGTCGTTCGTGCGGGCCTGGAGCAGGGAGGTGCGGCGGCAGGGGTACCTGCCCGGGTTCTACAGCAGCGCCGATTCGGGGGTGCGGCACATGGAGGCGGCACGGCGGGCGGGGGTGCGGGATCTGCCGTCGGTGATGTGGTTCGCGCGCTGGCACACCAAGCCCCGCCTCTACCGGGAGCCCGCGCTGGCGGGGAACGCCTGGCATCCGCAGCGCAGGATCCACCAGTACGCGGGGAACGTGAAAGAGCGGCACGGGGGTCGCACCCTGGTGATCGACCGGAACCTGCTGCACGCGCCTGTGGCCCGGATCGGCTGAGCTGGGACGACGGCCAGGACCCGCCCGAACCGCTGCCGGACCCAGGCCGGAGACCGGCGGGCCCCGGCCCGCCCCCGGGCCCCGGCCCGCCCCCCCCGGGCCGCGTCCAGCCTCCGGCGGACCGCAGGCAGGGCGGCCGGACCCCCGTTACGACCGGACCCCGGCCACGACCGGACCCCGGCCACGACCGGACCCGGCCGGACTGCGACCGGACGGCGGCCGGACGGCGACCTCGACCGGACCGAGGCCGGACTGCGACCGGACGGCGACCTCGACCGGACCCCGACCGGACTGCGACCGGACGGCGGCCGGACGGCGACCTCGACCGGGCCCCGGCCGGACTATGACCGGACAACGGCCAGACCGCAGCCGGAGCACGGCCGGACGGCCCCAGGCGCGCATCCGCAGGGCCCGTCTCTCGGGGCTGAACCCTCAGGGGCCTCACCGCGTCCTCCACCTTCAGGAGGTGGGGCCACCACCCCGCGTACAACCTGAGGCGGAGGTCGCTTAGGGACCTCCGGCCGATCCGCAGGAGGAGGGGGCGCTCATAGCGTGGAGCCATGACCGCAACCCTGGCGCCTGTCTGCACCAGCGCATCGAAGCCGGTGACGCGTACCTCCGCGGCGACGCAACCCACGCACCCGTCGCACCCCGTGCAGTCGGGGCACTCGGTGTACCCGTCCTTCGCGTCGTACGTCCGGGCGCGCCAGCCCTTGTTGCTGCGGACCGCGCGGTCGCTGACGGCGAACCCGTGCGACGCCGAGGACTTGTTGCAGACCGCGCTCACGAAGACGTACGTCGCGTGGGACCGGATCGAGGACCACCGGGCGCTGGACGGCTATGTGCGCCGGGCTCTGTTGAACACGCGGACGTCGCAGTGGCGCAAGCGCAAGGTCGACGAGTTCGTCTGTGACGAGCTGCCGGAGCCGATGACGCCGGTGGTCGGGGACCCGGCGGAGCAGCAGGCGCTGCACGACGCGATGTGGCGGGCCATCATGAAGCTGCCCGCCCGGCAGCGGGCGATGGTCGTGCTGCGGTACTACGAGGATCTGAGCGAGGCCCAGACGGCCGAGGTGCTCGGGGTCTCCATCGGGACGGTGAAGAGCGCGGTGTCGCGGGCGCTCGGCAAGCTGCGCGAGGACCCGGAGCTGCTGCCCGAGCGGGGCTGAGCAGGAGGTCCGTGGGCGGTACGCGGTGATCGATCATTCCCGGAGCTAGTGACATACCACGCGGTATGTGGAAAGAATCGGCGGAACCCTACTGCTCCGTAGCGCCCACCGGGAGGACGCCGTGCTGAGCACGATGCAGGACGTACCGCTGACCGTGACCCGCCTCCTGAACCACGGAGTGCGTGTCCACGGCACCTCGCTGATCACCACATGGACGGGCGAGGGCGAGCCGCACCGCCGTTCGTTCGCCGAGGTGGGGGCCCGCGTCGCACAGCTCGCGCACGCGCTCCGGGACGACCTGGGGGTCCGCGACGACGACCGTGTGGCGACGTTGATGTGGAACAACGCGGAGCATGTCGAGGCCTACTTCGCCGTTCCCGCCATGGGTGCGATCCTGCACACCCTCAATCTCCGGCTGCCCGCGCAGCAGTTGACGTGGATCGTGAACCACGCGGCGGACCGGGTGATCATCGTCAACGGTTCGCTGCTGCCGCTGCTCGCGTCCCTGCTGCCTGCCCTCACCACGGTCGAACACGTCGTCGTCTCGGGCCCCGGCGACCGGTCTGTCCTCGACGGTGCCCGCCCGCAGGTGCACGAGTACGAGGAGCTCATCGCCGGGAAGCCGAGCGCGTACGAGTGGCCGGAGCTGGACGAGCGGCAGGCCGCGGCCCTGTGCTACACCTCCGGCACCACGGGGGACCCGAAGGGTGTCGTCTACTCGCACCGTTCGATCTACCTGCATTCGATGCAGGTGAACATGACGCAGTCCATGGGCCTGACCGACGCCGACACGTCGCTGGTCGTGGTCCCGCAATTCCATGTGAACGCATGGGGGCTGCCGCACGCCACCTTCATGACCGGCGTGAACATGCTGATGCCGGACCGTTTCCTGCAGCCCGCGCCGCTCGCCGAGATGATCGAGTCGCAGCGTCCCACGCACGCCGCCGCCGTGCCCACGATCTGGCAGGGCCTGCTCGCCGAGCTGACCGCCAGGCCGCGGGACGTCTCCACGCTCACCCAGGTCACCATCGGCGGCTCGGCCTGCCCGCCCTCCTTGATGACGGCCTTCGACGACCTGGGCATGCGGGTCTGTCACGCGTGGGGCATGACGGAGACGTCGCCGCTCGGCACGGTCTCGCGGCCGCCGGCCGGGGTCGAGCCGGGCAGCGACGAGGAGTTCGCGTACCGGCTCACGCAGGGCAGGTTCCCGGCCGGGGTCGAGGCGCGCCTGACCGGCCCCGGCGGCGAGCACCTGCCCTGGGACGGGACGTCCGCGGGCGAACTGGAGGTCCGGGGCAACTGGATCGCGGGCGCGTACTACGGCGGTGGCACGGACGGTGAGCCGCAGCGGCCCGCCGACAAGTTCAGCGAGGACGGCTGGCTGAAGACCGGCGATGTCGGGACCATTAGCCCCGACGGTTACCTCACGCTCACCGACCGTGCCAAGGACGTCATCAAGTCCGGAGGTGAGTGGATCTCCAGCGTCGACCTCGAGAACGCGCTGATGTCGCACCCCGACGTCGCCGAGGCGGCCGTCGTGGCCGTCCCCGACGAGAAGTGGGGAGAGCGGCCGCTCGCCACCGTCGTGCTGAAGGAAGGGGCGAGCGCGGACTTCGAGACGCTGCGGGCGTTCCTCGCCGAGAAGGTCGCCAAGTGGCAGCTGCCCGAGCGCTGGACGATCGTCCCCGCGGTGCCGAAGACCAGCGTCGGCAAGTTCGACAAGAAGGTGCTGCGCAGGCAGTACGCGGACGGGGAACTGGCCGTCACCGAGCTCTGAGCCTCCGCCGGGCCGGGCCGGTCCTGGCCTGGCCTGGTCGGGTCGGCGCTGTTCTCGGCGCCCTGTTTCACGTGAAACGAGGGCCGTCCTCAACGGGCGGCCCTCGTTCGTCAGTTGTAGATCAGTCCAGACTGACCAATTCACAACGATCAGTCCACGCCGATCAGCTCGTGCCGACCACTGCGTGCCGATCGACGCCTGCCGGTCGACGCGTGCCGGTCGACGCGTGCCGGTCAACGCATGCCGGTCAACGCATGCCGGTCAGTTCGTGCCGATCTTTGCCAGCAGGTCCACGATCCGGCTCTGCACCTCGGTGCTCGTCGAGCGCTCCGCCAGGAACAGCACCGTCTCCCCCGCCGCGAGCCGCGGCAGGTCGGCGTGGTCGACGGCGGCTGTGTAGACGACGAGGGGCGTGCGGTTCAGCTGGCCGTTAGCCCGCAGCCAGTCGATGATGCCCGCGCGTCGGCGGCGTACCTGGAGCAGGTCCATGACCACCAGGTTCGGCCGCATCTGCGCCGCCAGGGTCACCGCGTCCGCGTCGCTCGACGCCCGTGCGACCTGCATCCCGCGCCGCTCCAGGGTGGCGGTCAGCGCGAGCGCGATCTCCTCGTGCTCCTCGATGAGCAGGACCCGAGGCGGGTGCTGCTCGCTGTCGCGCGGGGCCAGCGCCTTCAGCAGCACCGCGGGATCGGCGCCGTAGGCGGCCTCGCGCGTGGCCTGCCCGAGGCCGGCCGTCACCAGCACGGGCACCTCGGCCGCGACGGCGGCCTGCCGCAGCGACTGCAACGCCGTGCGCGTGATCGGCCCGGTCAGCGGGTCCACGAACAGCGCGGCCGGGAACGCCGCGATCTGCGCGTCGACCTCCTCGCGCGAGTGCACGGTCACCGGCCGGTAGCCGCGCTCACTCAGCGCCTGCTGCGTCGTCACGTCCGGCGCGGGCCAGACCAGGAGCCGGCGTGGGTTGTCGAGGGGCTCCGGGGGCAGCTCGTCGTCCATGGGCTGCGGCTGCGGCTTGTTGGCGATCTCCACCGCCCCGCCCGGCCCGTCCAGCGGCTCGGGCCCCTCGTCGGCGTCCTGGGCGGGGGCGCCGATCGCGTAGGAACGGCCGCGGCCCTCCGAGGAGTTCGGTGCGAGCCGGGGCGACTGGGGCTGCGGGTGCGGCCGTGCCGTGTTGCCCCGTCCCGGAGCCTGTGCCGGGGCGGGCGCCGAGGCCTGTGCCGTTCCGCGTGCCGGAGGCTGAGCCGCCCCCTGGGGCGCGCCCGGTCCGGCCTGGGCCGTCCCCGGCGCCGGAGAGGGCGTGCGCGTGTCGGCAGTTGCCTCGGACTGCTCCGGCCGGGTGGAAAGGCGTCGCCGCCGACCGCCGCCGCCCTGGGTCCCCGCCTCCTGCGGCACGCCCCGGGCCGGCGTGGCGCCTGGCCGGGCAGGCTGCTGCACGGGCGCGGCACTGTGCGACCGGCGCTGCTGGTCGGTGGCCTGCCGCCCGAACGGGACGCCCTGTCCGAGGGTGCGCACGCTGAACGCGCGGCCCTGCGTCGAGTTCGTGTCCCCGGACGGCTGCTGGGGCTGCGGCTGCGGTGCCTCCGCGGGCAACGGCTGTGCGGCACGCGGCCGCGGCGCGTTCTGCGGCGGCGCACCGGCCGGGCGGGGCGTGCCCTCCGGTGGCGTCCCGGCCGGGTGCGGCTGCGGCGGCGTGTGGTCCTCCGCCTGGTGCCCGGCTGCGGCGTCATGCCGCTGCGCCTCGTCCGGCGACGGCGGGGTCGACGCGGCGGGCCCGTGCGCACCGGCGCGGCGCCGGCCACCAGGGTGCGGGGCCTCGGCCTGCGGGGCCCCGCCCTGCGGGACCCCAGCTTGCGGGACACCGGCTTGCTGGCCTCCGGCCTGCGGACCCCCGACCTGCGCTCCGGGGACATGCGGACCCGCGTCCTGCGGTCCGGGGCCGTGGTGCGGACCCGCGGCGACCGGGCCCCCGGCGTCCGGACCCGCGGCCGGTGGACCTGCGACCTGTGATCCAGTGCCGGGGTCCGCAACCTGCGGCCCGGCGGCCTGCGCCCCCGTGGCCTGGGGACCCGCAGTGTGGCGCGCCGCTTGGTGCGCGCCACCGGCCTGCGCCGCATCGCGACCGGCAGGCCCCTGCTGCACCTGCCCATCCCCGTCCACTACGTCCAGGCCGGCGTCCGCGGCAGAGGCAGGCGCGCCCGCATGAGCAGCCCGAGCCTGAGGCACCGCCCCCGCGTCCGCCGCCTCAGCCATGGGATCCACAGGAGCCGCGGGATTCACGGAAGCCGCGGACGAAGCCTCCGGCCCCCGGTCGGCCTGGGCCGGCGGCAGTGCGAAGACCTCGCGGGGCGCCGCGTCCTCGGTGGCCGCGGCGGCCTGCGCGGCGGCGAGCGCGCGTCGCGCCCGTCGCCCGCCCGAGGGCTGTCCGACACCGGAGCCCGTACCAGCGCCCGCCAGTTCCAGCTCGCCGTGGCCCGCGGCCTCGGCACCCTGCGCGGGCCCCGACGGCAGGGCGGGCAGCGCCGCCTGCTCACCGTCGCCCGTGCGCCGGGCGCGTCGTCCGGTGGGCGCGGGTACGCCCTGCGGCGGCACCGTCTGACCCAGGGCCGGGGAGCCCGCGGCGTGTTCGGCCGCGGTCATCACGGAACCCTCGGCGGCCGAACCGGCCTCCGCGGCGCGGGCCCGACGCCGTCCGGTCCCGCCGCTGTGGCCCTCGCCACCGGACGCCGCCGTGGGCAGCTCCGGCTGCGGGGCGGGGGCGGCGGGTTCCTCAGGAGCACGCCGGCCGCGCCTGCGGCCCGTACCGCCGGAGGGCCCGTCACCCGGTGCGCCACCGTCCGGCACCGCGCTGTCCAGGAACGAGTCGACCGAGGGCCCGGCGGTCCGCCGGGCCCGGCGCCGCCCGCCGGTGGCCGCGGTGGCCTGCTCGGGAAGGTTCGGGGTGGCCTCGGGGACGGGCTCGGCGTACGGCTCGACGGGGACGGCGACGACCCCGGCGCCGCTGCCGATCGGCACTTCGAGCACGTACGCGCTGCCGCTCATGCCCGGCATCTCGTGCGTCTGGAGCACGCCGCCGTGGGCCCGCACGATGCCCTGGACGATCGGTTCGTGCACCGGGTCGCCGCCCGCGTACGGGCCCCGCACCTCGATGCGTACGCTCTCGCCGCGCTGCGCGGCGGCCACGACGACGGTGGAGTCGACGTACCCGGCACCTGCGGGAACCCGCGCGTTGCCCGTGGCGTCGATCCCGGCCACGTCGGCGATCAGGTGCGCGAGGGCGGTGGCGAGCCGTCCCGCGTCGACCTCGGCTTCGATCGGCGGCGCGTGCACGGCGAACTGGACGCGCCCGGGTCCGATCAGTTCCACGGCCCCGTCCACACCGGCGGCGACGACGGCGTCCAGCATCGCCGGCGTGCGGACGAGCTGCTCGCCGCCCGCGTCGAGGAGCTGGTAGGCGAGCACGTTGTCGACGAGGGTGGTGATCCGCGAGTAGCCCGCGGAGAGGTGGTGCAGGACCTGGTTGGCCTCGGGCCACAGCTGTCCGGCGTCGTCCGCGGCCAGCTGGCCCAGCTCGCGCCGGAGTTCGTCGAGCGGCCCGCGCAGCGACTGGCCGAGCACGGCGAGGAGCTGGGAGTGCCGGGCGGCGAGCTCCTCGAACCGGTCCTTCTCGCGCTCGGCGAACGCGGCACCGCGCTCCCGCTCGGCGGAGAGCTCCTCGGCGTGCTCCTCGCGCGCGGCGGCGAGTTCGGCGGTCAGCTCCTCGCGGGTGGCTGTCAGCTCGGCGCCCAGCTCGTCGCGGACGCGGGCCAGCTCGGCGGCGTGTTCCGCGTGCTCCTGCTCCGCGGCCTCGTCCCGCCGGGCGATCTCCTCGGCGTGCTCGGTGACCAGCTTGTCGAAGGGGCGCCGGTCGGTGAAGGTCATGACGGCGCCGACCAGTTGGTCGCCGTCGCGCACGGGTGCCGTCGTCATGTCGACGGGCACCTTCTCGCCCTTCTTGTTCCACAGGACCTGCCCGCGCACCCGGTGCTTGCGCCCGGAGCGCAGGGTGTCGGCGAGCGGCGATTCCTCGTACGGGAACGGCTCGCCGTCGGGCCGGGAGTGCAGGACGAGCGGGTGCAGCTCCTGGCCGCCGAGGTCGCTGGCGCGGAAGCCGAGGATCTGCGCGGCGGCCGGGTTGACGAGGACGATCCGGCCGTCCGTGTCGGTGCCGACGACCCCCTCGGCGGCGGCCCGCAGGATCATCTCGGTCTGCCGCTGCGAACGGGCCAGCTCCGCCTCGGTGTCGAGCGTGCCGGACAGATCGCGGACGACGAGCATGAGCAGCTCGGAACCGCTGTAGGAACCGCCGCCCGTGCTGTACGGGTCCACCGCGTCGCGGGCGCCGTCGGCGACGTTCGCGCTGGTCACCTCGACGGGGAAGTCACTGCCGTCGGTGCGTCGGGCGATCATCCGGGTCGGCTTGGTGCGCCCGCGCTCGTCGGTCGCCGTGTCGGGCCTGCGCATCGACCCGGGGATCAGCCGGGAGTCGAACTCCGGCAGCAGGTCGAGCAGTCCGCGCCCGACCAGGGCCGTGCCCGGGGCCTCGAAGGCCTCGAGAGCGATGGAGTTGGCGTTGACGACGGTCCCGTTGGTGTTGACCAGCACCAATGCGTCCGGGAGTGCATCGAGTATGGCTGCGAGGCGAGCAGCGCCTCGGGATGGCCTGCTGCTCACGACGACGCTTCCTCCCTGATTCACCGCGACTTGCCGACCGTGCGGGCCATCTTGCCTCGCGGCCCGCAGCGTGTCACGGGAGGGAGTCTACGGGCAGTGGTCCCGCTCGCGGCGCCGGATGAGAGGGAGCCCACGTAGAGGATGTGCGGACCCCGTGCGCGCCGGGTCGCGATGGTGTGACGGCGTGATGGCGGGACCCGGGGTCAATGGGTCCCGGAGTCCCGAGTCCCGGAGTCACCGAGTCACGTGGTCACGTGGCCACGTCGTCACGTCGTCACGTCGTCACGTCGTCACGTCGTCACGTAGTCATGGGGTCGTCGTCGGCAGCACGGGGACCATGCGGTTCCAGCGGGCGATCTCGCAGCCGTCGGTCAGCTTGTACGAGGCGTCGACGCGGTGGCCGTGCCAGGCGCCGGTGACGTGCGCGGTCGCGTTCCCGCCGTACTGCATCGTGCAGTACGTGCCCTTGGGGACCGGGGCGAACGGGTCCTGGCCCTCGCCGGCGAGCTCCCCGAGCCGCCGGCAGGCCCCCGCCGGGTCGGCGTGTGTCCCGCCGTCGGGGTCGCACCGCAGTTCGGACGTGCCGTCCTTGCCGGCGCCCGCGTCGACGACGGAGACGGTCAGGTGGTCGCCGCCGACGGCACCGAGGCCACCGTCCCAGCCGTCGAGGGAGCCGAACGGGGACGGGGGGACCCGGATCGGCCCGGTGTCCGCGTGCGCGGCGCCGGGCACGGCGGCGAAGGCCGCGACCGAGGCGACGGCGGTGAGCAGCAGGCGGGACGAGAGGTGTCGGATGAACATGCCGTGCTTAACGGCGCACCCGGCCGGACGTTGCGCCGCGCGCTCCAAGCTTTGCCCTCCGGCCTGACCGCCTAGTACCGTAGGGGGCGATTGGTGACACGGCGCTGAACTGTGTCATCATCTGCACGCACCGGTTCGCGCTCGCGCGACACGGTTGTGCTGGAGGCGTCGCCTAGTCCGGTCTATGGCGCCGCACTGCTAATGCGGTTTGGGACTTAAATCCCATCGAGGGTTCAAATCCCTCCGCCTCCGCAGCAAGATCCGAAGCCCCGGTCCACACGGACCGGGGCTTCGTCGTTCCCGCCCGCCCAGGCGCACGTTTGCGCAGGTCACAACGGGTGCGGCTAACGGATTTCACATGGCGGCGGCAGTCATGTAATGTTCTTCCTGTCGCCGCGAACGGGCCGAAAGGCCGGAGAGCGAAGACCAAAACTAAAGACAAGCACTCGTAGCTTAACGGATAGAGCATCTGACTACGGATCAGAAGGTTGCAGGTTCGAATCCTGCCGAGTGCACACAGGTAAGAGGCCCCCGGAGATGATCCGGGGGCCTCTTGCGTTGGGCCGTACAGCAGCGGAAGGACGGTAGTCGGTGCCGAGCGTGCCGCCGGCATCGATGTGCTCGGCCTGGTCTCGCGTCAAGGTTCGGCCGGCGGCGTCAGGTGCGCCACGATCGGGCGTGAGCGCGTAGGTGGTCGGCGAGTTCAGGGGGTTGCAGCCCTAGATGTTCTGTCCTGGGAGGTTGTGGACGGTGAGGCAGGTCTCGGCTGAGGGATCTTGAAACAGGTGAGGGCCTTCCGGTTCGGTGTGGATTGCGACG